>NZ_NSGJ01000028.1 GCF_002286775.1 Myroides sp. N17-2 | reverse complement strand
CGTTGAAAAACAAAGCAGTAAGCACCGTTACCAAATCGTTACCTGACTTCTTTGATTATCTCTATAAAAGCTTAGTATTCAATCGATACAGCTTTTTCCTGAAAACTTTAAAATATAAAAAAGGATTGATACATAATATCAATCCTTTTTTTATGCCTATTACTCACCTCTAAGCACCTAAGGTATCTATTACTTACATCTAAGCATTTAAGGTACCTATTACTTATATTCTTTAATAGTGACAACAATACTTAAATACAATTTACAGGGATAAATTCAACCTCAATTAGTTTATACTTACTCTGTACATACATTACATTCTATGATTGCTTACTAAAAGTATATGCCGCCAATAAAAACCACATATCGCTATTCTAAGAACACTTCTTATAAAACACCATAACTATACATACAAAAAAAAGACGTGCTTAAAACACGTCTTTTTTACCTTATATCTATTTGATATTTTTATACTTACTAAGCTTCAGAAATCTCTTCTACTTGTTGTTCTTGTTGTTGAGGCAAATCTGCTCTTGTCAAGAAAGTCATAACTTCTGAATCTATTTCAAAAATTGTTTTTCTAAACAATTCAAATGCTTCAAACTTATAGATCAATAATGGGTCTTTTTGCTCATGAACAGCTAACTGTACTGACTGTTTCAACTCATCCATTTTTCTTAAGTGTTTCTTCCAAGCCTCATCTAAGATAGTCAGTGTAATGTTTTTCTCAAAATCATTAATTAATGACATACCATTACTAGCATAAGCTTCTTCTAAGTTCGTAACGATATTAATTGTCTTAACACCATCTGTAAAAGGAACTACGATACGCTCAAACTGTCCAGCATTGTTCTCATAAACATTCTTGATCACTTTAAATGCTTCAGTAGCACTACGCTCACATTTTTCAGAATACGCTCTAAACACGATATCATATTGTTTATTAGCAAGAGTTACTACATCATCTTTAGCGAACTCCTCTTGACTAACTACCTTATTAGTAGCAAAATTGCGAATGATATCAAACTCATAGTTTTTATAATCATTAGCCATCTTATTTGTATCAATAATACGCTCACATAAATCAAACATCATATTTGCGATATCCACCTTAAGACGTTCTCCGAATAAAGCGTGTTTTCTACGTTTATAGATTACTTCACGTTGAGCATTCATTACGTCATCATATTCTAATAAACGTTTACGAATACCGTAGTTATTCTCTTCTACTTTCTTCTGAGCTCTTTCAATAGATTTAGTCATCATAGAATGTTGGATAACTTCTCCATCTTCTAATCCCATTCTATCCATTAATTTTGCTACTCTATCAGAACCGAACAAACGCATTAAGTTATCTTCTAGAGACACATAAAACTGTGAACTACCTGGATCTCCTTGACGTCCTGCACGACCTCTTAACTGACGGTCAACACGACGTGAATCATGACGTTCTGTACCGATAATTGCTAAACCTCCTAAGTCTTTAACCTCTTGAGATAATTTAATATCCGTACCACGACCTGCCATATTCGTTGCGATAGTCACAATACCTGATTGACCTGCCTCTTCTACGATTTGAGCCTCTTGTTTATGTAACTTAGCATTTAACACATTGTGTCTAATACCACGCATTTTTAAAGATCTACTTAATAACTCAGAAATCTCAACTGAAGTTGTACCAATCAACACAGGGCGTCCTGCATTCGATAACTCTACTACATCTTCGATTACTGCTTTATATTTCTCACGTACTGAACGATAAATCTTATCTTCTTTATCATCACGTGCGATTCCTCTGTTAGTAGGAATTTCTACTACATCTAATTTGTAAATCTGTAAGAACTCACCTGCTTCTGTAATAGCAGTACCAGTCATACCTCCAAGTTTATTATACATACGGAAGTAATTCTGAAGTGTAATTGTAGCGAACGTTTGAGTAGCTGCTTCAATTTTCACATTCTCTTTTGCTTCAATAGCTTGGTGTAATCCATCTGAGTAACGACGACCATCCATGATACGTCCTGTTTGCTCATCTACGATCATAATCTTGTTATCCATTACCACATATTCAGTATCTTTTTCGAATAATGTATATGCTTTTAATAACTGACTTAATGTATGAATACGCTCACTTTTTACACCGAAATCTTGGAATAATAATTCCTTAGCCTCAGCTTCTTCTTCAATCGACAAGTTCTTAGCTTCTATCTTCGCTATCTCAACTCCAATATCTGGAAGTACGAAGAAACTTTGATCTGTATCTTTTGATAAATATTGAATACCAAGATCTGTTAATTGTACTTGGTTATTTTTCTCTTCAATAACGAAATATAACGCCTCATCTACTTTATGCATCTCTCTATTGTTATCCTGCATATAGTAATTCTCAGTTTTTTGAAGTAATTGTTTTACTCCTTCTTCACTTAAGAATTTGATTAACGCTTTATTCTTAGGTAAACTTCTATATGCTCTAAACAATAAGAATCCACCTTCTTTAGTATTTCCTTCTCGGATAAGTTTTTTAGCCTCTGCTAAGAATCCATTCGCAAGTTTTCTTTGCATTTCAACTAACTCAGCCACTTCTGGTTTAAGTTCGTTAAACTCATGACGATCTCCTTGTGGAACAGGTCCAGAAATAATCAATGGTGTTCTAGCATCATCAATTAATACTGAATCCACCTCATCCACGATTGCGAAGTTGTGTTTTCTTTGTACTAATTCCTCTGGAGTATGAGCCATATTATCACGTAGGTAGTCAAAACCGAATTCGTTATTCGTACCATATGTAATATCTGAAGCGTAAGCTGCTCTTCTTCCTGGAGAGTTTGGTTGGTGATTATCAATACAATCAACTGTCATACCATGGAACTCAAACAATGGCGCTTTCCACTGACTATCACGTTTTGCCAAATAGTCATTCACTGTTACTAAGTGAACTCCATTTCCTGTCAAAGCGTTTAAGTATAAAGCAGAAGTAGCTACTAATGTTTTCCCTTCCCCTGTATGCATCTCAGCGATTTTACCTTGGTGTAATACAATACCCCCTATTAACTGTACGTCATAGTGAATCATATCCCATGTAACTTGCTTACCTGCTGCTGACCATGAGTTAGCCCATTGAGCCTTATCTCCTTCTATAGTAACATAAGTTTTGCTTTCTGAGAACACTCTATCTTGCTCAGTTGCAGTTACCACAACAGTTTCATTTTCTTTAAATCGACGAGCAGTTTCTTTTACTACAGCGAATGCTTCTGGTAAAATATCCATTAGCAATTTCTCTGAGTTTGTATAAGCTTCCTTCTCTAAGTTATCAATGCTTGCATACATTGACTCTCTCTTATCGATATCTTGCGTTTTCTCAATTTCTTCTTTGTAAGAAGCGATTTTAGCATCTTGATCTGCTCTAGACTGCTGAATTTTCTCTTTAAAGTAAATTGTCTTCGCTCTTAATTCATCGTTAGAAAGGCTAGATAAAGCTCCTTCATACGTTTTTATTTTCTCAATTAAAGGCTTAATTGCTTTGATATCTCTTTCTGATTTATCTCCGACAAAAACCTTTAATATGCTGTTTATGATACTCATAAATTTATGTGGTTTATTTTTTTATTACTGTCAAATCGTAAAGTTAAATAAAAAAAAAGCCTGTTTAGAGGCTTTTTTTCTAATTTATATCTTAATACTCATCCTCGTTCCAAAGATAATCTTCGTCTGTTGGATAATCTGGCCAAATCTCTTCCATTGATTCATAGATCTCTCCCTCATCTTCTATAGATTGAAGGTTTTCTACTACCTCTAGAGGAGCTCCTGTTCTAATAGCATAATCAATAAGTTCATCCTTAGTCGCAGGCCATGGAGCATCACTTAGATAAGATGCTAATTCTAATGTCCAATACATCTCTATTGTTTTTAAATTTTAAATGCAAAAATAATTTTAATTATGAAATTATCAAGCTTTTTTTTATTTATTTCTGATATTTTCAAGAACGTCGCATTTTGATAGGTATCGATTATAGAGAAAATAACATTTTTTAACCTTCTTTTCTCGGAATCCATTTCACTTCCTCAGCTTGTAAATCAAAAGTCAACTTTCGTGCCAACACAAATAAGTAGTCAGAAAGTCGGTTTAAATACTTCAATACTGACTCATCTACAGCCTCTGTTTCATTTAAACTTACTGACAACCGTTCTGCTCTACGACAAACACATCTTGCGATATGACAATATGACACCGTAGTATGTCCACCTGGCAAAACAAAATGAGTCATTGGAGGCAATGATTCTTCCATTCTATCAATTTCATTCTCTAATAATTCAATATCTCCAGCGCTTATTTTAGGAATATTTAATCGTTCCTTGCCATTTTTTAAAATTGCCTTCTCAGGATCAGTTGCTAATATAGCTCCTACAGTAAATAATCTATCTTGTATTTCTATCAAAACATTCTTATACAACTGATTCATCTCTTGATCGCGAATCAATCCTATATAAGAATTTAATTCATCTACTGTACCATAACTTTCTATTCTGATATGATGTTTAGGTACGCGTGTTCCTCCGAATAATGCCGTAGTTCCATTATCCCCTGTTTTTGTATATACTTTCATAAATCTATATCTCTCGGTTTAATAAGCATCCAAAATACAACAAAATAAGAAGCTACACACCTCTTTTACTTAATTCGTTCATCACTTTCTATTATACCATCGCGCAAGCGGATAATACGATGTGCATGCGCAGCTATATCTTCCTCATGTGTCACTAGAATCACAGTGTTTCCATTAGCGTGAATCTCATCGAATAGATGCATAATTTCTATTGAAGTCTTTGTATCTAAATTTCCAGTAGGTTCATCCGCTAAGATTATAGCAGGTTTATTAACTAAAGCTCTAGCAACAGCTACACGCTGACGCTGCCCTCCTGACAGTTGATTAGGATGGTGATCCATACGATCACTTAACCCCACTTGTCCTAAAACTTCTTTTGCTCTAGCATCGCGTTCAGACTTCGTATTTCCAGCATATACCATAGGTAATGCTACATTATCTAAAGCTGTTGTACGCGGAAGTAAATTAAACGTTTGAAAAACAAATCCAATACTCTTATTTCGGATCTCTGCTAGTTGATCATCTTTAAGCACACTCACATCCTTTCCATCTAGCACATACTCACCCGAAGTAGGAGTATCTAGACATCCTAAGATATTCATTAACGTAGACTTTCCACTTCCAGAAGGCCCCATAAGCGCAACATAATCTCCTTGAGCTATCTCTAAATTAACTCCTTTCAGCACGTGTACGGTTTCTGAACCTAATTTAAAATCACGCTTAATATCCTTTATTTCTATAATATTATTTGGCATACCTACCTTGATTTTAATAAAAAACACAAATTGTTTATAAACACAAAGTCAATACAGCAGCCTTAAATGATAATATTACAGCCTCTAGTAGACACTTTATACGATAAACAAATAGTCTTCTAAGATAAGTAAAATATGTATAACTAGATAAAATGGAACTACATTCTAAGTACGAAATGTTGTTTTAATTGTTCAGAACGAACATAGGCTACCCCAAAATAATAAAAATCAATAGTAGCAGTAAATTTCTCATCCTTGATAATGTCAGCCCACAATAATTCAGCTTCCATATTATCACTGCGTCTATCCACAATAAGAACACTCTCATTATGCATTTTACTAGACAACAGAGCCACACTTACTTCTTGATCATACTTTGACACTAAGATCATGTCAACAACACCAGTAATCGTTTTTAAATCGACTACATTAGATAATAAAGACTTATTCTCTCCCACACTCCCAATACTCTTAGGTGCATAATAAGTTTCTAAACGAGATATAAAAGCATCTTTCTTTGCTAGCCCACTCCATCTACTGTCTTTAGGATAAAGTCCTTTAGTCAATAGATTAAATATAAATGGAGAATGAACACTATGTTCATTACCCGACTTCCACCAGAATTTAAAATAACTTTCTTTCATTGTCTTCTATATCAATCACAAAAATAGGTATAAATAAAAAAAGCTTCTCAAGTGAGAAGCTTTTTTGTGACCGAGACAGGATTCAAACCTGTAACCTTCTGAGCCGTAATCAGATGCGCTATTCAGTTGCGCCACTCGGCCTTAATACCTTATTTATTCTTTATTATCACAGTTCTATTTTCATAAAACTTAGTGACCACGGCAGGATTCAAACCTGCAACCTTCTGAGCCGTAATCAGATGCGCTATTCAGTTGCGCCACGTAGCCTAATGCGTTATTGCGAGTGCAAATATAGAACGTTATTCCGTAAATACAAACTCTAACAAAGAAAAATATTCCTCTTTTTTTTAACCTAAATATTAAAACACTTAATACTAATCATTTAAACGGAAAACATTTTTCTATTTTAACATATCATTTTTACTCTATTTATTGCTCATCACTTGATATTACTCATATCCTCCATCTTTTCTAATCAATATGACAACTAGAAATTTCCTTTAGGAGGGTAAAAATACAAGTATAACATAGCAGTAATAACAAAAAGGATTAAGATAAAGTAAAAGGAATTACCCGTAAATAGCCCACAAACCAAAAAAAGAATAGTAGCAACAGCTCCTAGAAAAAGAAAATCGAAGCTCTTCTTATCAATAAACTCATCATCCCACTCCTCCTCTTCTTGCTCTAATAATTCTTTTTGCTCCTGTTTATACTTTAAATACTCTTCATCACTATCAAAACGCTTCACAGTAAGAAACTTTCTTGCCACTATATAAGCCAGCACAGCCACTACTATAAACACTATTATTCCATACATATTTCTTCTAATATCTAAGTAAAACTCTGCTAAAACATACCTAAAGATAATCTTATCAAAGAAACAACATTCCTACTATTTGCAAAACATTTATTGAAAAAAGTTAAATACAAACAAAAAAAGAGAACATTTACAAATTATAAATGTCCTCTTTTCAATATACATACAGGGTAATATTCTATTTACTTAAGTTCTTTAATACCTCGTCATTATTCGCAGTATTCTTCACATTATCGATAATAGATGACATTGCCTCTACAGAGTTCATATCGTCTATATAACGTCTTACCATTAATGAACGCTTTAATTCCCATTCATTTAATAATAAATCATCTCTACGTGTACTTGAAGAAGTAATATCAATTGCCGGGAAGATACGCTTGTTTGCCAACTTACGATCTAACTGTAATTCCATATTACCTGTTCCTTTAAACTCTTCGAAGATTACCTCATCCATTTTAGATCCAGTATCTACTAAAGCCGTAGCGATTATACTTAAAGAACCACCATTCTCTATATTACGTGCAGCACCGAAGAATCTCTTAGGTTTTTGCAATGCATTTGCATCCACACCTCCACTTAATACTTTACCTGATGCAGGCTGAACAGTGTTATATGCTCTAGCTAAACGCGTAATAGAATCTAATAAGATCACTACATCGTGACCACACTCTACTAAACGCTTCGCTTTTTCTAATACGATATTAGCCACTTTAACGTGTCTTTCAGCTGGCTCATCAAATGTAGAAGCGATAACTTCCGCATTCACACTACGCTGCATATCTGTAACCTCTTCTGGGCGCTCATCGATAAGTAACACGATTAAGTATGCCTCAGGGTGATTAGCTGCGATAGCATTAGCCACATCTTTTAACAACATTGTCTTACCTGTCTTAGGCTGAGCTACGATCATACCACGTTGCCCTTTTCCGATAGGTGCGAACATATCCATTAAACGTGTAGAGATTGTACTGCTCTTACCGTCTAAATTAAACTTCTCATTAGGAAACAATGGAGTTAAATGCTCAAACGAAACTCTATCTCTAACAGCTTGAGGATCGTGTCCATTAATCTTTAATACCTTTACTAAAGGGAAGAACTTCTCTCCTTCTTTTGGAGGACGTACTACGCCCTTTACAGTATCTCCTGTTTTTAATCCAAATAATCTAACCTGAGATTGTGACAAATAAATATCATCTGGTGATGATAAATAGTGATAATCTGCAGAACGCAAAAATCCATATCCATCAGGCATCATTTCTAATACCCCTTCGCTCTCTATAATACCATCAAATTCATAATCAGGTTCTCTGAAATTATTCTTTTTGTTGTTATTATTTTTGTTCTGTTGATTGTTATTATTGTTTTGCTGATTGTTATTTCTCTTTGGGTTATCTCCCTCAGATTGTTGTACAGCTATATTTTCATTGTTATTTACTACTTCTACTTTCTCAGATACATTATCTAACACAGGTGTATTTGATTCTGCTGTGTTATTATTTGTACGTGGTTGTTGTGGCTGTGATTGCCCTTGTTGTGGTTGACGAGTTTTAAAATCGCGTTTTTGCCCATCGCGACGATTATTGTTATCGCCTTGATTTTTATTTTTAAAATCTCTTCTATTCTCGTTATTATTGTTTGCTCTTGCGTCAGAAGTTTGCTCGCTAGCTCCTTCTTTATTTGACTCTTGAGTTCTAGCTTTCTCTTTATTCTGCTCTACAGATTGACGTTGAGGCTTATCTGCTAACACACGAGATGCTTGCTCTACTTTACTTTCTACTTTTCCTTCTTCATCACCACCTTGTCCTAATCTAGGTCTTTTAGATTTCTCTAAAGATTTAGTATTATTCGGTTTAGCATTTTGTGTCTGTGTCTTTACTTCATTTTTAGAATTATCTACAGCCACTTTCTTTTCTACTACTATAGGAGCTTTCTTTTCCACTACAGGTGCTTTCTCTACAGCTTTAGCTTTTACAGGTGCTTTTCTATCCTCTGCATTAGTCGTTTTTTGATGTTCTAAGATTTGCCCTATAAGTTCATCTTTTTTCAAAGAAGCCACCTTAGCAATTTTTGCCGTTTTAGCAATCTCCTGAAGATCTGCGACCTTCATTTTTTTTAGTTCGGAAATTTCAAACATATAAATGTTTATAGATTATAAATATTGAGTTGTGTATATTTTAAATAAGAATGGAAATTTAAAATAGAATTGCCGTATTATGAAGAACTTACGGCAGTACTGATGCAATATTACGAATAAAATTTAATAAACAATAGGTTTTTACAAAAAAGAAACGCTATTTTTGTAGTTCATATTTATTACTAATTATGATACAACGAATTCAAACAGTTTATTTAATTATCGTTTTTATAGTGATGGGGGTACTACCTTTCATCTTTCCTTTATGGCATAACGGATTAAATGAAGAAGTCTTTTTTATGATGAACCCTCCTGCTACGATCCTTTTTGGACTATCGACAGCATTGACAGTAATCACTATCTTAGGATACAAGAATAGACAAAGACAGTTTGTGTTCAATAGAGTGAATATAATATCAAACTTTATACTTTTAGGATTATTTGTGTATCGTACACTAGCGGTATCTGGAGAAACTGCGGAAGCTGTTTCTGAGAAAGGTATTGGGATGTTCCTCCCTATTATTTCTATCCTGTTCCTTGTATTAGCGAACAGAGCCATTAAGAAGGATGAAGATCTTGTAAAATCTGTGGATCGATTGCGATAAACCTAACATCTTAGTTTATTAGTGCGTTAAAAAAGCCGAACTTATAGTTCGGCTTTTTTGTTTTTAGACCATTCTATAACTTCCATATCTTTTATATTTCCATTATCTATCGTAAAGCGAATCATCGTTCTCACCTGATGAAATCCACTGATACCCGCTGCTCCTGGGTTAATATGCAATACATTCATCTCCTGATCAAACTGTACTTTAAGGATATGTGAGTGCCCACAGATATAAATATTAGGTTTCTCTCTGCGAATTCTATCCCTAACTATCGTTCTATACTTACCTGGATATCCGCCGATATGTATCATATACACCTTCATCCCTTCACATTCAAATACTATCTCTTCAGGAAATTCAAGCCTCGCCTCATTCCCATCTATATTGCCATATACTGCTTTAAGTGGTTTTAAAGATTTAATGGTATCTGTCACCACTAAATCTCCGATATCTCCAGCATGCCACACTTCATCTGCTTGGCGCACATACTTCAAGATAGACTCATCTATACAACTGTGTGTATCTGATAACAATAATATTTTCTTCATTTCTTTTTCTATCTTTAAAAAGAAGAGCCTCCCAAAAATGAAAGGCTCTACTTACTTTATTTTGTATAGAACAAAATTAACTCTTCTACTGCATTCTGACAAACTGGACAGAACTCAGGATATTGATTAGTCTTCATTCTACAATCTAATGTTCCTTTATATACCTTACGTCCTTCTAGTCCTTCATACGCTCCCACAGGATATTTCTTACTATCCTTTGCTAACGTTGGAATAGGAGTTCCTTTTTTCAACATCTTTTTCCACTTGCTATCGAAATCTACTAACGTAGTGATATTCTGTTCCCACGGCTCAGTCTGATTAGATATCAAGTCACTCAACACATCATTAGGATAAAAATACTCATCTGCTAATCCTGCGAAACTATGCCCAAACTCGTGTACCACCACTGGTTTAAAATCTTTATGCCCTGTAGTCGTTAACGTATAAGAGTTATAAATACCTCCTCCACCATATACATCTGTATTGGCTAAGATAATAATATGCTCATAAGGAATACCTGCTAATACATCATGTAGTTTCTTAATTCTATTGGTAGTCAAATAGCGCTCTGAGTAGAACGTATCGAAGTTAGACTCTACAGCTGTCTTCTTCCATTCTCCAGTACGTGGAACGCTCACTCCAGAATCTTTAGAAGCACTCTCCACTGCGATGAAGTTAAAGTTATCAGCAAATTTATCAAATGGCTTATGTGCTAATATCTCTTGTATAGACACCTTAACTGCATCTGTAAACTTACCCATCTCTTCTTCTTTAAATCCCTCTGCTACGAACACTACATTAATTGCTTTAGCATTGTCTTTAGCTTTATGTACATACGAGTGTTTCGTCACATCCTTAGTTCCCTTAGCATGTATTAAGATATCTTTAGGATCTACCTGGTGTACTAATTTATCTTTCTCTTTTCCATTTTCGTCAAATAACACTAGCTCTATACGCACTTTCTCTTTTGGGAAAGGCACTAAGAACACATTCTCAAAACTCTTCGTATGATTCTTAGCCTCATCTGTAGACAGCCACTCTTGGAACAGTGTACTAAAGCTATTCGTGTAAATCAGCACATTTGTTTGCTGATCATATACTTTCACTTGTCCATTTCCCTTTAAGGCATTCTCCCCAAGGTTATGCGTACGCCCAGCCCAAGTAGGTAAAGAGACTAGCTCATCTAGTAGAATAAATTGTCTATCGTTAGTTCCTCCGAACACATAATCTAGACGCAACGTCTTATTCTCAAAATACTGATTAAAGTCCTGTGCCTGAACCCACGTGCTCACACACAAGCTTAGCAATACTAGTAATTTCTTCATTTTTAATATAGTTAGGTTTATTGGTTAGTCTTTGCTTATAATCACAAAGTCGTAAAAATAGACATTTTGAATTACTCTGATAAACAATGCATCTTTTAAATCTCTATTAAATTAGCTTCAACTCCTCTCCTTTTTCTCCTAATTTCCCTTCCGAATCCAATCACCTTCCCAAAACAGCACAATAAAACAGGTATTCTTGAGAAGGATTTAAGAGTAAATACATTTTTAGGGTAATTATAAAAATATAACCTCCTCTTGCTGATAGTTGCTAAAAAAGTGCAGTTTCACTGCCCAATTCCTGCTCAGGAGGTCTGATTCAGCAAGCGTACCGCATACATACCTCACGCATTGCCCAATAAAATAGTATTCCAAATAACGGAAATAAACCTCTGCTTAAATTTGATAAGGATTATAAAACCTAATTTGCTAGCGCAGATTTGTAATCTGTACCTCCTCCCTTTTCAAATCTTTTGCAAAGATCAGAAGAGTAAAAATGAAATTTTAAGCAAAGGGAAGAAAACGCCACTTTTTACCATTTTTTGCCTAATTTTACTTATGCTGTCTTAAACAGTACATAATTACATAAAACCGTCAATCCCTTATAAACAAAAGGGCGAGAAGGGTACTTTGAAGAGTTTGTTCGGGAGGGATTGTAGAAGGCTTTTGTAGTTCTTCGGAAAACAGCCCCTCTTTCCGAACAATTGTTGGATTCTTCCGCAGCCCTTCCGAAGAAAAGGGTGCACCAATATTAACAAAATACTACAAATCAACACATTATATTATTACTAAATGCCCTTTTAGGCAAAAAGTGGTCTTTTTCGGTCTTTTTTGCCCAAAAGTTCCTTCCTATCAAAAAAAGAAATTCTGTAAGCGTAGTTTTGTCATGTAGTTAAATGTAGTAATAATTTTTTACTTCCTAAAAATTGAAACACCCCATAATAGAATTACAATGAACGAAAACTCATCACCCATTATCGATTACTAATTCCTAATTTTATAATAACATAATCTGCCTAATGGCGTTTTTAAAGTATATTTGCCTTTTACAAAACAAAGAGAATTACATTGAGATATTTTTTAGAATTTGCATATAATGGAACGCATTATCACGGATGGCAGTTACAACCAGATGCTATATCAGTACAGGAAGTCCTTACGAAGGCTATTTCCACCCTACTGCGCACCCCTATAGAACTTGTAGGAGCAGGTAGAACTGATGCTGGAGTACACGCTAGACAGATGTATGCACACTTCGATTACGATATGCCCTTTGACAAGGATTCTTTAATCAAGCGAATGAATTCTTATTTACCTGAAGACATTGCTGTTTTTGATATACACCTTGTGGCAGATGATGCACACGCACGTTTTGATGCTACAGCACGTACTTATGATTATCACATACACCAGTATAAAGATGCTTTCTGCAATGCCGGAAGCTACTATCACTTCAGACCTCTTAATGTAGAACTGATGAATCAGGCTGCCCAAATCTTATTTGAGTACGAAGATTTCGAATGTTTCTCTAAGACGCATACTGATGTGTTTACTTTTAACTGTACCATATATAAAGCCCACTGGACAGTACTACCTGATAATAAACTTGTCTTCACAGTCTCTGCTAACAGATTCTTGCGAAACATGGTTAGAGCTATCGTCGGTACTTTAGTCAGTGTAGGCTTAGAAAAAATAACATTAGATGACTTCAGAACAATAATAGAGAGCAAAGACAGAGGCCAAGCTGGCTTCTCTGTTCCTGGAAAAGGCCTTTATTTAACTCAAGTTAGTTACCCTTACTTATGAAACCATTAAAATCTATATCACTCCAAAAAATATTAGACTACGCAAAGCCTTATAAAAGTCGCTTTAATTGGGTAGTCGCATTCGCTATATCCCTTTCTATCTTTGCGGCTATACGTCCTTATATGCTAAAAATAACAGTAGATGAGTATGTACAGAAACAAGATAAAACAGGGCTGTTAGTCTATATCGGATTAATGGGATTAGTCCTGTTATTCGAAGTGTTATCTCAATTCTTCTTTACCTACTGGGCGAACTGGCTTGGGCAAGATATCGTAAAGGATATGCGTGAGAAGCTATTCGATAAGATTATCAACTTCAGAATGCGTTACTTCGATAACGAACCTGTGGGTAAACTGGTAACTCGTGCTGTATCAGATATCGAATCTATAGCAAGTATCTTTAGTCAAGGGTTATTTATGATTGTCAGTGACTTGCTTAAGATGTTCGTGGTACTGTGTATTATGTTCTATATGAACTGGAAACTGAGTTGTATTGTATTAATAGCGATGCCTATCTTACTTTATGCAACACGTGTATTCCAAATGCATATGAAAACAGCGTTCCAAGAAGTGCGTACACAGATTTCTAATTTAAACACCTTCGTACAAGAGCGTTTGACAGGAATGAAGATCGTACAGCTATTCTCTAGAGAAGAAATAGAATATGAGAAGTTTAAAGAGATAAACAACAAGCACAATGTCGCTTGGTTAAAGAATATCTTATATAACTCTATCTTCTTCCCTATCGCAGATATCGTGTCATCACTGACATTGGGGTTTGTGATATGGTATGGGGGAATGTCTATCGTACAGGGAGATAACCTAACTTCTTTTGGAGATTTGTTTGCTTATACGATGTTGATTACGATGTTATTCAACCCACTGAGACAGATAGCAGATAAGTTTAACGTGATGCAGATGGGAATAATCGCTGCAGAACGTGTATTCGATGTATTAGAAACAGAAGAACAGATCAACGATAGCGGAACAATAGAAGCGCCTCAGTTCAAAGGAAAAATAGAACTAAAGGATGTGAGATTTAGTTATATCGAAGATCACGAAGTACTAAAGGGAATCAACCTTAATATAGAATCTGGTAGTACGATAGCTATCGTCGGTAGCTCTGGTGCTGGTAAATCTACAATCATTAATCTACTAAATAGATTCTATGACATAGACAGCGGATCTATCTGTATAGACGGAACAGACATCAATGAATATAAACTAGCTACACTGCGCAAACAAGTAGCAGTGGTACTTCAAGATGTGTTCTTATTTAGTGATACCATCTATAACAACATTACACTACACGATCCTGCTATATCAAGAGAGACTGTCATCGAAGCTGCTAAAAAGATAGGTATTCACGACTTTATCTTACAGTTACCAGGAGGATATGACTACAACGTAAAAGAGCGTGGTGTGATGCTGTCTTCAGGACAACGTCAGCTTATCGCCTTCTTACGTGCGTATGTAAGTAATCCGAGTATCCTAATCTTAGATGAAGCTACTTCGTCTATCGATACGCACTCAGAAGAATTGTTACAAAAAGCTACTGAATATCTAACAAAGGATAGAACGTCTATCATCATCGCACACCGATTAGCAACAATCGTTAATGCAGATCAAATCATCGTGATGGATAAAGGTCAGATAGTAGAAAAAGGAACACATAAAGACTTGTTAGAATTAGAAGGAGGTTATTATAAAAACCTGTATGATTCTCAATTCGGCAAAGAAGTTGAAAATATATAATCCTTCAAAAGGATAACTCTTAAAGCGATAGGCATTTCACCTATCGCTTTTTTTTGTACTCTTTCTTGTAAGTAATTATAGTCTATTCCCTTATATTTCTTTTATATTACTTCACAATTTTTAAAATACTCAATATTTTTTCCTTTCTATATAGCGCGTACTTTTTTAGAAGATTATCAATAAATATATCTATTTGATAGTAAATGTCAGTATACATTAGCCAAATAAGCTTCCTACCTTACAAATCCCTTACTCACAAGGTATCAACTTTTCAGAGTGAAACTTTCAATAACAGAAATAAATGATTATTTTCGTAGCATAAAATATAGAAATATATACATATATGAAATTCGATATTATTGTTTTAGGAAGTGGCCCTGGAGGTTACGTTACTGCGATTAGAGCTTCTCAGCTAGGTTTTAAAGTTGCAGTTGTTGAAAAAGAAAATTTAGGAGGTATCTGCTTAAACTGGGGATGTATCCCAACGAAAGCACTTCTTAAATCGGCACAGGTGTTTGAGTACCTTAAACACGCTTCTGACTACGGATTGACTATTAGTGGTGAAGTAGATAAAGATTTTGATGCTGTTATTGCACGTTCTCGTAGCGTAGCTGATGGAATGAGCAAAGGTGTTCAATTCTTAATGAAAAAGAACAAAATCGAAGTTATCGACGGATTCGGAAAAGTAAAACCAGGTAAGAAAGTTGACGTTACTGATAAAGATGGTAAGGTTACTGAACTTTCTGCTGATCATATTATTATCGCTACAGGTGCTCGTTCTAGAGAATTACCTAACTTACCACAAGATGGTAAAAAAGTAATCGGATATAGACAAGCATTAACATTACCTCAACAACCTAAGAAAATGATTGTTGTTGGTTCTGGAGCTATTGGAGTTGAGTTCGCTTACTTCTATAAATCTATGGGTACTGATGTTACTATCGTAGAGTTTATGCCTAACATCGTTCCTGTGGAAGATGAGGATATCTCAAAACAATTTGAGCGTTCTTTAAAGAAAACAGGTATCAACATTATGACTAACTCTTCTGTAGAGCGTATAGACACTACAGGTGAAGGAGTAAAAGCTTATGTTAAGACTGCTAAAGGTGAAGAAGTATTAGAAGCTGATGTTTTATTATCTGCTGTAGGTATCAAAACTAATATCGAGAACATCGGATTAGAAGAAGTGGGTATCGCTACGGATAGAGATAAAATCTTAGTAAACGATTTCTACCAAACTAATGTACCTGGATACTACGCTATCGGAGATGTAGTACCTGGACAGTCATTAGCACACGTAGCTTCTGCTGAAGGTATCTTATGTGTTGAGAAAATAGCTGGACACCATGTAGAGCCATTAGACTATGGTAATATCCCTGGATGTACATATGCTACTCCTGAGATCGCGTCTGTAGGTATGACTGAAGCAAAAGCAATCGAGGCTGGATACGAAATCAAAGTTGGTAAATTCCCATTCTCTGCATCTGGTAAAGCGAAAGCTGCTGGTACTCCTGATGGATTCGTTAAAGTTATCTTTGACGCTAAATACGGTGAGTGGTTAGGATGCCATATGATCGGAGCTGGTGTTACAGATATGATTGCTGAGGCAGTTGTAGCTCGTAAGTTAGAAACTACTGGATACGAAATCCTTAAAGCTGTTCATCCACACCCTACTATGAGTGAGGCTGTGATGGAAGCTGTAGCGATGGCTTATGGTGAAGTAATCCACTTATAAGAAATCACTAGATTTAAATATACTAAAAAGGCTACTCGAGGGTAGCCTTTTTTTATACATTTAATACAGATTAAGAGCAAATCTACTTTTAAACTAATAATAACCATATGAAAAAACTTTACCTATTTTTAATTTCTATTTTATGCTTAGCAATATTTAGCTCTTGTTCTTCTAATGATGATATCTCTCAAAGTCAATACAACTTAAAACTACAAAACACAGAGTGGGAGTTGACAAACATAGAGATAAATAAAGAAAGTAAAAATCCAGCAGCTATATGTCCAGAAAAAATAATCTTCAAAACAGATAATGTTACTTTTGACTTCTCATCAGCTGACATTAAAGAGTGGGATAACAACACAGGATGTATTCCTCGAAAAGGATTTTCTAACACGTATAAAATAAAAAAAAACAAGTTGATCTTAATTGATAGTGATAGTGAGCATGAAATAATTTCTTTAACAAAAAACAAACTGATTTTAAAAAATTCACTACACATTTTTATATCTACAGGTTCTGGAGAGTCTATAGATACAGAAGTTTTAAAAACATATAAATTAATAAAAAGAGAAATTCATTAACTCTTTGTCAAATAACAAAAGCCTCCCAAATGAGAGGCTTTTCTTATTATATTATCAACTGTATACTAATTACAGAATATCTACTCCTAAGTAATTAGCTGGTGTGATCGCTTTAAGTTCTGCTTTAATTGCATCAGATACATTTAATGTTTCAATGAAGTTGTGCATTGCTTCTTTATTAATCACAGTATTCGTTCTAGTCAAATCTTTTAATGCTTCATACGGGTTAGGGTATGCTTCTCTTCTTAAGATAGTCTGGATAGCCTCAGCTACTACAGCCCAATTATTCTCAAGGTCTTGAGCAAACTTGTCAGCATTAAGCAATAACTTACTTAATCCCTTTAACGTAGATTCAAAAGCGATAAGTGTATGTCCAAATGGCACTCCTACATTACGAAGTACTGTACTGTCTGTCAAGTCACGTTGAAGACGAGATAATGGTAGCTTAGCGGCTAAGTGCTCGAAGATTGCATTTGCGATACCTAAGTTCCCCTCTGAGTTCTCAAAGTCAATAGGGTTAACCTTATGTGGCATAGCTGAAGAACCTATCTCTCCTGCTTTAATCTTTTGCTTGAAGTAATCCATTGACACATACGTCCAGATATCTCTGTCTAGGTCAATAAGAATAGTATTGATGCGTTTTAATCCGTCAAAGAAAGCTGCGAAGTGATCATAGTGCTCGATCTGAGTCGTAGGGAATGAATGCTTTAACCCTAAAGTTAATTCTACGAAATTAGTACCAAACTGTTTCCAGTCTTGTTTTGGATATGCTACATGGTGTGCATTAAAGTTCCCTGTAGCTCCACCAAACTTAGCTGCGAAAGGTACTTGCTCTAATAAAGCTAACTGTTGTTCTAGACGCTCTACGAATACGTATATCTCTTTTCCTAAACGAGTAGGAGAAGCAGGTTGTCCGTGTGTACGAGCTAACATAGGTACATCTTTCCACTCTTGGCTAAGTTCTTTTAATCTATCTATAACAGATAATAAAGATGGCTTATATACATCATCATAAGCTTCTTTCGTCAATAGAGGAATAGAAGTATTATTAATATCTTGAGAAGTAAGTCCGAAGTGGATAAACTCCTTATACTCTTCTAATTTTAAAATATCGAATGCGCTTTTCAGAAAGTATTCCACTGCTTTCACATCGTGATTCGTAGTTTTCTCCATTTCCTTAATCCACAGGGCGTCTTCTGTAGAAAACTCTTGGTAAATCTTACGCAACTCAGGAAAAACTGAAGCGGGTACATTAGCTAATTGAGGTACATTGTGCTCACATAGAGAGATAAAATATTCTACTTCTACTAGTACACGGTATTTAATTAATGCCTCTTCTGAGAAATAATTAGCTAGTGCATTGGTCTTACCTCTATAACGTCCATCGATAGGCGAAATAGCATTTAATTCTGTTAGCATATTTTAGATTGTGTTGTTAAGGCACAAAGATAAAGTATTCAAAATAGAATCGGAAAAACTTAAATAAAAAAATGGTTGATAGTGGTTTTGTTTTTTTGTGATGGTGTGAAGTTCTTTTTTTGTTGTTTGCCTTCGGCATAGGGTAACAAGAATTGGGGATATATACAGTTTACAGCTTCACGACTCGAGACCTCCGCATAAGGTACAGACGCATTATTATGTGTGTCACCCACGACACCACCGTAATAAAAAAAGATAGCCCATAAGGACTATCTTTCTTTATATATTTAGCTATAAGCATCCAATAATCAGTATTTTAAGTACAATCTTAATTCCTAATTAATTACTTGCTCCACTCTCTGATAGCATCTTTATTAATCTTGATATAGTCAAGGTTATTCGCTTTTTCAGCTAAGTCTAAAGCCCATTTAGCAGTATCTACAGCTGCTAATTTATCTCCTGCTTTAGCTTGGATCTGAGATTTAAGGCGTACAAAATAATATGGTACTTTATCCGCAGACTTCTCTATTGCTTTATTTACCCAGTTTAAAGCTTTTGCAAGATCTTTTGACGTTAAATAGTAATATTCAGCTGCTCCATAATAATCAACGATAGTTGGTCCTTCAAAAGTCTCATCAATACTCTGCATCGCTAATTGATCTGTAGGAACAGTAACGCGAATAGGTACAATAGTCTTCTCCCACATAATCTCTAAATCAGCACAATCAATATTCACATTATTGATCGCCACAGTAAGTGTTTCAAACTTGCGGTCTGAACCAACAGGCTTAACTTTAGTAGATAATGCTATTTTACTCTCATCCCACTTCTCTGGTAATCCCCAGTTATTCGTATCTGCATAGAAGATAATCTCCCATTCCTCTACTTTGGGAATTGAGTATAACGCATAAGAACCTTTCTTTAATTTCTTACCCCCAATCTCTACATCATTACCAAAAGTAACAATGGTATTCATATTCGCTCCTGTTCTCCAAAGTCTTCCATAAGGAACCAGATCACCGAATACTAAACGACCTCTCATATTAGGTCTTGAGTAATCAATCTTCATATCTGTAAGACCTACTACTTGATGTACCTCAGACTTCGTACTAGTCGGCGGGGTATGTACTTGTGCTTGTGTGCAAAGAGCAAACATAGCAAATGATAATGCAACTAAACTTCTTTTCATTTTTCTTAGCTTATTTTTAATCTAATAATAGCTTGCAACTATATGCTGAATTAGACAACTATATATGATGATTAATACTAATTTATTTTCCTACATAAGGAGGTTATCAAATGTATTAACTTTCTTCTTAAAATTTTCTCAAAAGGACTGTGTTTTTTTATCCTAGAATACGCGATAGACCTATTAACAAGAGTAAATTATACAAAACAGCTCTGAATTTATGAAAAAAGCATACTATAGCATGGTTTTAGAAGAAATGAAAGAGGTGTAAAGTAGAATTTATTCGCAGTATTGGGCGAGTGCGGAATCTGGGTTTATCTTACCTACTTAATGTCATCTCTATAAACAATAAAAAAAGCCACGTGAAGTTCACGTGGCTTGTCTTTAAATATACTAGTAAATATTATTTTACTTTATTAATTCCGCTTTCTAACCAAGTCTTATACTCAGCTACATCAGGAGTATATCCTACTGCTTCGTTAAGACGGTTACCCTCTTTATCTAATACGATATAGTAAGGCTGAGCGTTAGCGTGGTAATGCTTCATTTGGAAATCACTCCATTTGTTACCTACTGTTTTTACTTTCTTACCTGTAGTCTCAGAGATGTATTGTTCATTCTCTGGCAACTCTTTTTTATCATCTACATAAAGAGAAATAAGTACAATATCATTCTTTAAGATTGATAATACAGAAGGATCTGACCACACATAATCTTCCATCTTACGACAGTTCACACATGCATATCCAGTAAAGTCAAGTAATACAGGTTTATTTACTGACTTCGCATACGCCATCCCTTTTTCATAATCAGTAAAAGCAATGATATCATGTGCCCCTAATTTAGCTCCATCAGGTAACGCTCCTAGATCAACAGATGCTCCACTACCTCCTTTTCCTCCTACTCCATACGGACTTTCAGAATAAGTCATTGGCGGTGGGAAACCTGAGATAATCTTAAGCGGTGCTCCCCATAAACCAGGAATCATATAAACCGTAAATATAGATACAAACAACGCCATAAATAATCTACCTACTGATATACTGTCTGTAGGGCTATCATGTGGTAATCTGATTTTACCTAATAAATATAGTGCCCATGCTCCGAAGATTACTATCCAGATCGCTAAGAACACTTCTCTCTCTAACCAATGCGCTTGTAATACAAGGTCAGCATTAGATAAGAATTTGAATGCTAAAGCTAGCTCTAAAAACCCTAAAGATACCTTCACTGTATTTAACCATCCTCCTGAACGTGGCATAGAATTTAACCACCCTGGGAACATAGCGAATAACATAAATGGCAACGCTAATGCTAATGAGAATCCTAACATTCCTACGATAGGCGCTATTCCTCCCTTAGATGCTGCCTCTACTAATAGTGTTCCTACGATAGGTCCTGTACATGAGAATGACACAATAGCTAGTGCTAATGCCATAAATAATATACCTACCATACCACCTCTATCTGCCTGTGAGTCTACTTTATTAGCCCACGAGTTAGGTAACATAATCTCAAATGCTCCTAGGAATGAAGTAGCGAATATCACTAATAACAAGAAGAAGATAATATTAAAATACACATTCGTAGAAAGTGCATTTAATGAATCTGCACCAAATACGGCAGTCACTATCGTTCCTAATATCACATAGATAAGGATAATAGAAAGTCCATATATAATGGCATTCTTAATTCCCTTAGCTCTAGTCTTAGACTGTTTAGTAAAGAAACTTACAGTCATAGGAATCATAGGGAATACACATGGTGTAAGTAAGGCTGCAAATCCAGATAAGAATGCCAAGAAGAATATTGTGAATAAACCTTTCTTCTCTTCTTTATTAACAGGAGTTGCTGTTGCTTTTACTTCTCCTGAAGTATCCTCTGTAGCCTTAGTATCTACTGTTGTAGTTGCTAAATCCTCGAAGTTCTTTACTTCTTTTGTAGTAAGTGTTTTTAAGTCATATACAAAAAAGTTGCTCTGACTGATACACATCTCATCACACACCTGAAAAGCAACCTCTACTTGGATATTCTCTGTTGTTCCCTTCGTTATCTTAACGTTCTGAACAAGTCTTGCTGTATCTACAAAGTAAATCTCATCTACTCCAAATACGTCATTAAATGAAGTCTTTGTTTCACTTTCCTTTGCTTTACCATTTAACGTATAATTCCCTTCTAGGTTATTATAGATAAACTCTAACGGTAGAGATCCTCCTTCTGGATTATACTGTGAGTATAAGTGCCAGTTTTTCTCTATCACAGCATCCCATGTGATCGTATATTCTGTGTCAGACTTTTTCTCTATTTTAGATTGCCATTTAACTGGATCAGCATTTAACTGCGCTTGAACCGATATAAATGACAATAAAAAAAGTAGCAAATAAGCTAATTTTCTCATAGTTTAATTTGAATTTTAATAATGTTTGTTGTTGTATCTTTTACCTTAAATCGTTCATCCATTCGACTACCGATAACCCATACAATATTCTCATTAGTGCACAAAAGCCAAGTGTTCTCTTTGTCAAATTGACTAAACTTTTCGTCTTTAAAGAACTTACTCACTTTCTTCGTGCCATGCATCCCAAAAGGGATAAACTTATCACCACTTCTATATTTGCGTATTATCAATGGAAATTCTAATAGATCTCCATCTACATAAATAATCGAAGTATCTGTTATTAACTCTTTCTCTTCATAAGGTGTCGTACTGATCGTTAGTGGTTGGGTTAATGTTTGTTTGTTCTCTAAATAATATATTTGTTCTTTATTCTCTTTTTCTACAGAACGAGGTTTTACTATAAACTCTCCTCTGTTCTTTAACAACACATGCGTAGGTGAATAAATCATCTTCCCTGAGGTAGCCTCTATCAACTCTACTATGTCTTGCCATGCTGTAAATCCCAATGGTGATAACCACTTATATAAATAAGCTTTAGGATTAGACAGTGCTTTTAATTTCTCTAAGTCTATACTTAGCTCTCCACCTCCCTTCTCTGTGATTACCTGACTATAATAATATTTACTCGCATCTTCGCTTAAATCTACTGACTGCTGTAAATACTCCATCGTCTGCATAAACGATTGGTTAAAATGTGCATTTGTATCCTTAAGCAAAGGCAATATATTCTTGCGAATCTTGTTGCGCAAATATTTAGTTTGACTATTGGTAATATCTTCCCTCCAGCCTATCTGATGTTCACTTTCATAATTAACAATATCCTCTCTCGTAAATGGCAATAGCGGTCTTCTGATATACCCATTCCTTGCAGGTATTCCTAACAACCCTTCTATTCCAGTCCCCCTAGATAAGTTGATTAAGAATGTCTCCATCGAATCATCTAAGTGATGCGCTGTCAGTAAATAGGATTTATTCTCCTGCTCAGCTAACTCCTTAAACCAGTTATAACGCAATTCACGTGCTGCTATCTGTATAGAGACTTTATGCTTTTCGGCATACTGTTCTGTATCAAACTCTGCTACGAAAACAGGAACACCTAATTGAGCTCCAAACTCTTCTACGAACTTTTGATCGCCATTACTATCTTCTCCTCTCAAATGAAAGTTACAATGTGCAATAGTTATATCTAGTCCTAATCTATGACATAAATGTACTAAGACTATACTATCTATTCCCCCACTGACAGCTAATAACAATGGATGATCTAATAACTCTGCGAAGTTATTCTCTACGTGCTCTTTAAATTGATTAAACATTTTATCCTAAAGTCAACAAAGTAACTAAAATAATTTAATTACTCTTCCCTATTTTATATTTTTTTAACCCAGAATAAGACTATCTACAACATTTTAGAATAGATTTTACAATACAATAGTTTGAATTGTATAAAAACAAAAATAGCCTCATCGTCTGATGAGGCTATTTTTGTTTGTATTCCTTAAATATGTATTACACATATAAAGAGTAAATTACATATTATCTACTTTGTTACCGAAGTTAGAAGCTTGCGCATACGTTCTCCATTTCTCGATACACTCTACCATATCTGTAGGTACTTCAGAGTTAAATGTCATTCTCTCTTTAGTAATAGGGTGTGTAAATCCAAGTGTTTTAGCATGTAGAGCCTGTCTCGGTAATACAGAGAAACAATTATCTACAAACTGCTTATACTTAGTAAATGTAGTTCCTTTCAAGATCATATTCCCTCCATAACGCTCATCATTAAATAAGGTATGTCCGATGTATTTCATATGAACACGAATCTGATGTGTACGTCCTGTCTCTAATCTACATGATACTAATGTCACATATCCTAGGCGCTCTAATACCTTATAGTGCGTTACAGCCCATTTACCCATACTCTCATCTTCGAAAGCAGCCATCTGCATTCTATCCTTAACGTGACGTCCGATGTAGCTTTCTATAGTTCCTTCTTCCTCTTCTACGTTACCCCATACCATCGCTACATACTCACGCTCTGATGTCTTCTCAGCAAATTGCTTTTGAAGTTCTGTCATCGCCCATTCTGTCTTCGCTACTACTAATAGTCCACTTGTATCTTTATCGATACGGTGTACTAATCCTGGTCTCTCACTACTGTTAAGTGGTAAGTTCTCGAAGTGGTATGCTAGCGCATTCACTAACGTTCCAGTATAGTTACCATGTCCTGGATGAACTACTAGTCCTGCAGGTTTATTCACCACTAATAACGAATCATCTTCATATACGATATCTAATGGAATATTCTCAGGTATAATGATATTCTCGAATGGTGGTTGTTTCATCAACACACGCACTACATCATTTGCCTTCACTTTATGGTTAGACTTTACCGGCTCTTCATTCACGAATATATTACCATTCGCAGCAGCTTGTTGGATCTTATTACGAGTAGCATTCTCTACTAAATTCATAAGGAACTTATCTACTCGTAAAGGTGCTTGTCCTTTACCTGCTTCAAATCTATGATGTTCAAACAACTCATTCTCTAAGTCATCGAACATCTCTACATTATCTTCTTGCATTAATCTTATTTAAATCTTTTTAAAAATCAAACTCATTAGAGCTATTAGAGCTGCTATTAGAATCATCTACTGCTGGAGCTTCATCAAGTTCTTCTTCTGACATTCCAGCTCTACCATCACCTAGTACGAAGTCTATTCTAGAATCCTTTGCCACTTTATCACCTTCGTTTAAAACTCTACCATTCTGGTACACTTTTAATACAACATCCTTGCCAATAAAAGTTTGGTACGTAATAGTTCCTTCTTTTAGCCCTAGTGCCTGAATAGTAGATAATGCCTGACGATGTGTCAACTCTTCTAGTCTAGGTAACTTCACACTACCATAACCAGAGGCATTTATCTTTACATATATTTTTCTATTTGTCTTAACTCCTGTCTTAGGTGCAGGATCTTGTTCAATGATGCTCAATGGAGGAAAATCCTTATCGTAGTCCAATGTATCCAAGATCACCATATCTAAATCGTTCTTCTGTAACAACTGTATTGCTTGGTCTGTATCTAATTTTATCAAGTTAGGAACCTCTATCTTTTCTCCGTGGTTAGTAGTGTGTGCTAACCATTTAAGTGTTAAAAACACACCTAGTATCACGATAATAAGTGCCGCAGCTAGAGAGACGAAAAAAGGTTTACTTTTTAAAAAATCAGTTAATTTCATATCTATTAATTTTGAGCAAAGATATAAAATCGAAAACATTTTTTGTTTCTATGTTTTATTATAAATTTGTTTTAAACAAATACAACGTACCAAAACGTAGTAAAGTATTAAAATTTAGCTCTATATGAAGCACGTAGCAGTAATAATGGGAGGATATTCTAGTGAGTATAAAATCTCATTAAATAGTGGTAAAGTAGTATGCAGTACACTTGACCGTTCTAAGTACATCCCTTACCCTATCCATATATTTGAAGATAAATGGGTATATGTAGATGAAAACAATGAAGAGTTCGCTATCGATAAGAATGATTTCTCTGTACAATACAAGGGAAACAAAATAACTTTTGATGTCGTATTTAATGCAATACACGGTACTCCAGGTGAAGATGGACTAATGCAAGCTTACTTTGCATTAATTAATATGCCTCACACTTCTTGTGATTATTACCAAGCAGCCCTTACAATGAACAAAAGAGATATGCTATCGGTATTAAAACCTTTTGGGATCAAAACAGCTATTTCATATTACTTAAACCAAGGTGATGTTATCAATACAGAAGATATTATTCAACGTGTAGGATTACCTTGTTTCGTAAAGCCAAACCGTTCAGGTTCTAGTTTCGGAATCTCTAAAGCAAAATCTACTGAAGAACTTCTTACTGCTATAGAAGTAGCTTATAAAGAAGACAACGAGATTATTATCGAAAGCTTCTTAAACGGAACAGAAGTATCTGTTGGTGTGATTAATTACAAAGGAGAAATCAAAGTATTACCGATGACGGAAATAGTATCTGAGAATGACTTCTTTGATTACGAAGCAAAATACTTAGGTAAGTCTCAAGAGATCACTCCTGCTAGAATAGACGATACCACTAGAGATGCCATAGCTGAAATAGCGGGTAGAATATACAGAATACTTAATATGTCAGGATTCTCTCGTAGTGAGTTTATCATCGTAGATGGCGTACCATTCTTATTAGAGATGAATACAGTACCTGGACTTACGAATGAAAGTATCTTACCTCAACAGTCAAAAGCAGCTGATATCCCATTAGCAGATTTGTTTGACAATGCAATTGTTTTAGCTTTACAGAAGCAAACTAAATAATATAGTATTATGAGAAGAGCAGTCTTACCAGGTTCGTTTGATCCTATTACTAACGGACACTGTGATATAATAAGAAGAGCTATCCCACTATTTGACGAAATCATCGTCGCTATAGGTGTTAACTCTGATAAGAAATATATGTTCACTCTAGAAGAGAGAAAGAAGTTTATCGAAGATACTTTTAAAGATGAACCGAAGATTAAAGTGGCTACATATGAGGGATTGACTACTGACTTCTGCTTTAAAGTTGATGCACAGTTTATCCTTAGAGGACTAAGAAATCCTGCAGACTTTGAGTTCGAGAAGGCGATAGCACATACTAATCGATTTTTAACGAAGTTAGAGACCGTATTCTTACTTACAGCGGCTAGTACTTCATTTATTAGCTCAAGTATCGTTAGAGATGTTATACGAAACAAAGGCGACTATTCTAAATTAGTCCCTTCTACAGTAAAATTATAACCCAAAATATCAAAAAAGCCTATCTATTTTAAAGTAGATAGGCTTTTTTGATTTATGACACTAAAATCTGTGGTCATTCAAATTTATTGCACAATAGCTGCAGATTACTTGATGTTTACTACCCAGACAAGTACTTTTCAGCAAGAATACCTCTAGTATTGGGCAAGTATACTTCTATATAATTCAAAATGGATTGATTATATCGATTATATGCTCTAATCTAAAATACCCAACTCATCTACTAGCAATTTAATATTCTCATAAGAGTTATTCATTGCTTCTCTGATTTGCTCTTTATTTAACCAAGCTACTTGCTCTATATCTTCTTCTATCTGCCCTACTAATGGACCATCGAAGTCAGAAGTCATCTCATACCAAGTGGTAATCTTAAGCCTATATTTGCCATTTCTTTTAAAGATGTGATAGGTCTTAGGTAGCTTACGCACTATCTTTAATTGAGATACCCTAGTTTCTTCTTCCACTTCACGGATAGCAGTTTCTTCCATCTCTTCGTGTTTCTCGATACCACCTTTAGGCAGATCCCATTTACCACTGCGAAGAATAAATAATACTTCTCCCTTAGGATTAAACACAACTCCTCCTCCTGCTTTCTGTACTGGAATCTTCTCTTTTATCTTTTTTAGAATCTCTTTTTCGTCTGGATGATATAAAAAAGCCTTATCAATTTTATTTTGAAAATATTTAATGATAATTTTGTCAATATCGACGCTATCTAATAAGAACAGTTGAAAATCGGTTTCTTTCTCGATTTTATCTGTTAAGAACAATGGTTTGTCGTTTACAAAAACTTTATACATTTGTATTATGATTTTTAATAAAGAAACAGCACACAAAACTGCCGAGTCACTTCTGCAAATTAACGCAATTAAATTAAATCCTAAAAATCCTTTTACATGGGCTTCAGGATGGAAATCTCCAATTTATTGTGATAACCGTATTACATTGTCTTATCCTGAGATTAGAAAATTCTTACAAAAAGAGTTTGCTGAGAACATTGTAGCCAAATATGGCAAGCCAGATGTTATCGCTGGTGTAGCTACTGGAGCTATCGGTATCGGATTATTAGTAGCAGAAGCTTTAGAATTACCTTTCGTATATGTACGCCCTGAACCTAAAAAACACGGTAGACAAAACCAAATCGAAGGACAATTAGAAGCTGGTAAATCAGTAATCGTCATCGAAGACCTTATCAGTACTGGTAAAAGTAGCTTACAAGCTGTAGAAGCATTAAAAGAAAATGGAGCGAATATCTTAGGAATGGCTGCTATCTTCACATACGAATTTCAAGTAGCGGAAGACAACTTTAAACATGCTGGTGTAGAACTTACTACACTAAGTAACTATACTTCTTTATTAGAAAATGCAGTAAACCAAAAATACATTTCAGACAGTGATCTTGAAACTCTACAGGAGTGGAGAAAGAATCCTGCTGAATGGAACCAATAATAATATCCTAAAAACAGAATATATGAACTTAGAAAGCCCAAAAGTAAACGTAGCTAAATCAGCTGAATATATCTTTAATGCGTTGACTGATGTTAAAAACTTCGAGAAGTTAATGCCTGAGTCTATTGCTAAATTTGAAGTAACTGGTGATGATTCTTTTATATTCGCACTTAAAGGAATGCCTGAAATCAAATTAAAGCAAAAAGAACAAACTCCTAACTCTAAAGTTGTTTTAGGTGCTGCTAGTGAAAAACTTCCTTTTACGTTAACTGGGAATATCACTGAAGTAGATGCTAATAATTCGGAAGTACAACTTACTTTTGAAGGTAGCTTTAACCCGATGATGGCGATGATGGTAAAAGGACCTATCGGTAAATTTATCGAAGCTTTAGCTGGAAATATGAATAAACTATAGTTATCTAGTTTAACCTAATAGAAAAGAGCTGTCTCTAATTTAGATGACAGCTCTTTTTATTTTTACATAGGTCTAAGTTCTACTTAAACTCTACTTGATATTCTAATACCTTAGGATTAGCAGCTATCTCCGTCATAGAGAAAGTCTTTTCAAACGATTTATTATCGCTACTTATCTTAGCATCTTTAATAGACACAGATTTGATAGGTTTGTCAAAGCTTACTTTTAGCACATAGCTAAACATACCCGCCATAGCTCCTAACTCTCCCATATCTTTTGTCTTATCCTCTCCTTTAGTCACTACTTTACGCTCAAATTGCTTAGAGCTAAGACTGTATTTACTTTCAACTAGTAAAGGAGGTTGCTTCTTACTGTCCTTTTTCTTATCGAACTCATTAGACTTCTCCGTAATCTTATTAATGTTAATCAATGATTGGTTTAGATCAGCGATATCTTTTGCATTAACCTTCATATTAAAATCAGCTAGAGAATCCTTCATGTTAACCATAAAACGGACATTTTTCGTATTGTCAAACAGCTCTTTATTGGCTTTGATAATACTATCTTTCTTAAAGGCACCATTCTTCTCCTTAAGCATTGCGAAGTCTAATATCTGATCGATACTTAGTTCTTGACCACTAATTAGGGCTATCTTATCCGCATCTCCTTTAAAAATAGCGTTCTTATCAGGCACACTCTGAAGTAACTCCTTAAAGTCCATCTTAAACGTATAATCTATTGCTCCATTATCTTTTACATATAATTCTTCTTTCGTCACACATGACTGAAGCGATAAGGTCAATCCTAATAAAAATAAATAAATCTTTTTCATCTTTCTAATTTTTAAACAAATATACTAGATTTATTAAAAACAATTTCAAATCATAAATTCACTCTAAAATAAAATTAGCCAAAATTATTTGCATAATCCAAATCTTTTATGCAACATTTGCAACGAATTAAGGTTTAACCATTTAAAAACGAAGAACAATGTTTGTACTAAATTATACTTCTACATCATTCACATCAGCAGGAATTGCTGGGGTGTGTCTTCGCGCTACTCTTATTTAAAATATCACAATTTTACATATAATAGAAAAGCCCGAAGATTGATTCGGGCTTTTTTTGTTTATTCCGGACCCTTAACAAAATCAAACTTAGAATCCGCATAGCCATCGACTACTAGCTAGTTCTACTTCACAGATCTTTCACTTGTTCTAAAACCATACTTCAGTATGTTTTTTGGACTAATTAAGAGCTATCCTGTATAACTAACTATTATTACGATATCGAGTGCATATTCTTAGTTTGCCCGAATTGACTGATAGATGCTAAAGATCATCAGTAAAAATTAAATCAATTGTAGTATATACAATTGATCATATTAGTCAATTTAAATTTTACATCATGGGAAGGAAACTTTCTGGGAAAGACTTTATTAAAATAGGTTTTCCTCAAAACAATACAATAAACATCGCCTTAGGGCAAGTAAATAGATACAAGAAAAAAGAGAATAAAAACAACATACTAGAAGAAGCTAAATTAGTACTACAGAACCCCGAGTCCTATATGGGAGACGGTATCTGGGGCAAAGTAGCAGAGAGTATGATAAAGCAAGTAGAAGTCAAAAAACATCAACTCAATACCAATAGAGTACCATTCTCTATCTATGGGGAAGATGCAATAGACGAACAGACTAAGTATCAACTGTATACTGCTTTAAAACTACCTGTAGCAGTACAGGGTGCATTAATGCCTGACGCTCATTATGGTTATGGTCTACCTATCGGAGGTGTACTAGCTACTGATAATGCGGTCATTCCTTACGGAGTAGGTGTAGATATAGGCTGTCGAATGAGTCTATCGGTATTTAATCTACCTGCCAACTTTCTAAAAGGAAAAGACCATCAGTTGCTAAACATCTTATCAGAACACACAAAGTTCGGTATGTATGACACACATAAGATTAAAGCGGACCATGAAGTCTTTAGTAGAGAGGAGTTTAAGAACATTCCTTTTGTCAAGAGTTTATTAGATAAGGCATATAAACAATTAGGAACATCTGGTGGAGGTAACCACTTCGTAGAGTTTGGTATCGTTAGATTAACAGAGACTAAACCTGAGTGGAAACTAGAACCGGGAGAATATATTGCAGTTCTTTCACATAGTGGATCGAGAGGTTTAGGGGCTAATATTGCTAAGCACTATACATATTTAGCGACCAAGCAATGTCCTCTACCAAGTAATGCACAGCATCTAGCTTGGTTAGACCTCAACACACATGATGGCCAAGAGTATTGGTTAGCGATGAATCTAGCGGGTGATTACGCAAAGGCATGTCACGATGACATCCATCGTCGTATCGCAAAAGCTTTAGGTAAGCACATTGCTTTTACCATAGAAAACCATCATAACTTCGCTTGGAAAGAGGTGATAGATAATAAAGAACTAATCGTTCACCGCAAAGGAGCTACTCCTGCAGCGAAAGGACAATTGGGAATTATACCTGGATCGATGACTACGAATGGCTTTATAGTCGAAGGTCTAGGGAATACAGAGAGCTTAAATTCAGCTTCTCATGGTGTAGGACGCTTACACTCTCGTGCGGCATGTAAACAAAGGTTTACAAAGAGTGATATTAAGAAAGAGCTTAGCTCTTCTGGCGTTCAGCTCATCGGAGGGGGTATTGATGAAGCCCCAATGGCTTATAAAGACATCAATGCTGTGATGCAAGCTCAAAGTGAATTAGTAAAAGTATTGGGAAGTTTTACTCCTAAGTTTGTAAGAATGGATAAGTAGTTATGGCAAGATTTATTCAGATTACAGCAGGTAGAGGTCCCAAGGAGTGTGATTTTGCCGTTGAGAAGATCGCACAACTTTTTATAGACGACGCAGTCAAATCCAATATTAAAGTTGATCCAATACAGGATGATACCGACGCACATGGCGCGTCGGTCATTATCCAAATCGTCGAAACGTCTAAAGAAGTTGAAACTTTTTTGAGTACATGGTTAGGTACTATACAATGGATTTGTGAAAGTCCATTTAGACCTAAACACAAAAGGAAGAATTGGTACATCGGTATCTTTGAAAGCACTAGAACAAATGATGCTATCATCCGTGACAGTGATATTCAATACCAAGCTGTACGCAGTTCGGGAGCTGGCGGACAAAATGTCAATAAAGTTAGCTCAGCTGTGAGAGCTACTCACCTACCTACAGGTATTACTGTACTAGCAATGGATAGCAGATCTCAGCACCAAAACAAAAAATTAGCTACCGAAAGAATACTAGAAAAACTTCAGAATATGGCATTAAATGAAGTCAAACTAGAAGAAAAGAATACGTGGCTAAACCAAACGAAAGTAGAAAGGGGTAACCCTACTCGTACTTTCATTGGTCTAAAGTTTAAAAACAAATAATTACCCTAAAGGGCTATCTTAAACCGATAGCCCTTTTATATTTTAACAGATCTCCACACTAGAGTTATGCTAATCACATGATACTACACCCTGTATATTAAACATTTAATATAAATATCGTATCTTGCACTCATCTAATTAATTCTATTCTATTAGAAATAATTCACTTGTATTATAAAGGATAAAATTCTAATATCAACCTTATATACATAGAAAGACATTATCCCTACGATTACATCTTACCAAAAAATCTTACACTATCTCTTTTAATAAGCATTCATTCTTAATGAAGTTGCTATTTGCTTTTATATGAATGTATATTGACTGCATAGTAAATACATAGTGACTCCATTAAAAAGCTTATTTCAATGGAGTCACTATGGACTCATTATGGACTCACTATGGACTCACTCAAAACAAAACACAAAAAAAACAGGTTATTTCCATTGGGAAACAACCTGTTTTATATAATTTTCAAAATACTCCTTTTTTTTTAAGTATTTTCACTAATCTACTTACATAATCTCAGCGCTCAGACCTGCGTCTAGCAACTGTAAACATTGAGATTTAAGTTTTTTAAACTCTCCCGTTTTCACTGTGCACTTACCTGTATAATGTACTAGCATTGCACATTGTTCGGCCTGTTCTGATGTATGATCACATACACGGATAAGAGTTTCAATAACGTGATCAAATGTATTAACATCATCATTGTATAGAATAATTTCACTATTTCCATTCAATAACTCCGCTACATCTACCTTCTCTTGAATCTGTTCTTGTGTACTCATAATATATATCTAATAATGTTTTAAAAAAATTAAGCCTTTATGAACTTCAAAGATACCCAATTATTCTTTTCAAAATTGTTTTCAAAAACTAAACCATTCTTATCTGCGCAATTTTTAATTGCATTCATATCTTCAGTATAGAATCCACTGAAGTATATCGCTCCACCTTTATGTAAACTAGCAACATACTTATCCATATCGTTTAATAAGATATTTCTATTAATATTCGCTAAGATTACATCATACTTAGGTGTAGTCGTAATAATAGAAGCATCTCCTTCGAACACGTCTATATTAGTACAGTTATTTCTACTTGCGTTCTCTATAGAGTTTTGATAACACCAATTGTCAATATCGATAGCATCTACATGTTTAGCACCACGCATAGCAGCTAGTATAGCCAAAATAGCTGTACCACATCCCATATCTAATACCTCCTTATCTTGCATATCATTATTTAAGATTTGGCGTATCATCATAAATGTTGTCTCGTGATGTCCTGTACCGAAGCTCATTTTAGGTTCGATTACGATATCATACTGAGCGCTTGTTTTCTCATGAAAAGGAGCTCTTACATAACATATACCTTCTACATCAATAGGATCAAAGTTTTTCTCCCACTCTTCATTCCAATTTACCTGTTCGATATCTTCTTTTCTATAGGTAATAGTAAACTGATCAGACTGCAAGATAAATATATCTTCTAATATTTCTTCAGTCCACATTCCTTTCTGTACATAAGCACTTACTCCTGTAGCAGTCTCTTCAAAACTTTCAAATGCTTTCTCTCCTAACTCCGCTATAAGTATTTCTGTACCTAAATCTCTTGGCTCTATATTAAAATGATACCCTATATATTCCATATTCTTCTATTAATTTCCTATTACTTAACCTTTTGGTAACATTAATTTTACACTTAAGTAACTGTGCTACTTATCCAATTGCAAAACTAATGCTATTTTTGCTAATTAAATACAACACACTATGAAAAAACTATTACACCTTTTATTTTTGCTTTTGCCGACGTTAATGATAGCGCAGGATTTAAAGCTTGATACAAAAAGTAATGAATTAAAATTAGAACAACTTCCTTATTACAGCTATGGTAAGGGGTTAGGAATGACTTCAGCTGATAGTATATTCCAACTAAACATTCGCTTCAGAATGCAAAACCGATTAACGTTTAATAATAATGAAGACGAAAAGAGTACTTATGAAGGAGAAATCCGAAGACTTCGTTTGCGATTAGATGGTTTTGTGGGGAACCCAAAGTTCCTATATGTTATCCAACTATCATTTGCTCCTAAAGATATGGGAACAACTAAAGAGGGCGAACCTATTAATATCATACGTGATGCTGCATTAACTTATCGTCCTAACGAACATTGGAACTTTATCTTCGGACAAACTAAACTACCTGGTAACAGACAACGTATTAACTCTTCTGGAGCACTTCAGTTGACTGACCGCTCTATTAACAATGCTAAGTTTAATATAGACCGTGACTTTGGTATTCAGGCTTACTATCTACAAGAAAAGAAAAATGCTTTCGGATATAATATTAAGACAGCTGTATCTACAGGTAGAGGGCGTAACTTCTCAGGGAGTGAAAGTGATAGTTATGCATTAACAGGTAGAGTAGAACTATTTCCTTTAGGTAGTTTCTCTAAGAATGGAGCATTCTTTGAAGGAGATTTAGCGAGAGAACAAACACCTAAACTAATGTTATCAGGTACATTCCACCGCAATAACAAAGCACAGAATTCTCAAGGGCAAACAGGTAGTAAACTAGTAGAACCAAAATCATTTAACTCTCTGATGCTAGATGGTATCGTGAAATATAATGGATGGGCGGGGATGATCTCGTATATGAACAGAACACTAGACGATGCTTTATCTCTAAAAGATTTAGAAAATACTGCTAGTGGATATAACTATGTATTTGCTGGTCAAGGAATGGATTACCAATTAAGTTACTTATTCCCGAGCAACTATGAAGTTATTGGTCGTGTATCAACACAAAAGATGAAAGACCAATTATACGAACACACTGACTTTAAATTACCAAATACGACACAATTCTCTTTAGGTGCAAACAAGTATTTATGGGAACATACCTTTAAATTACAAGCTGAGATAACGTATGACAAACAAAGCTTTTATCAAGGGTCTACTAAGGACAACTGGTACTTCCGTTTACAGTTCGAAATAGGAATTTAATCAAAAAAAAGCTAAAAACTTACACTATTTAAAATCATTATCTGTAAATAATTAACGATTATTTATCAGTATACCCAACCTACTATAACCTAACTTTAAGTACTTATTGATTACTTTTGACCCATAGTCTAAAGCTAAAATCAAATGAGTATGAAAAAGATAGTCGTTGTAGTGGGTTTTATTTTTGCTTTCATATCAATGGGTTGTGGAAATAATACTGCTACTGCAGGTAATACACCTATAGATGCACCTAACTTATTAACGTCAATGACTGCAGAGGATAGGGAATTCAAAATAATCAATCAAGAAGAGATCAATACTCTTAACAAATCTATCATAGATCACAAATTAAACTCTATAGAAATGGTTATGCAAGAGTATGCTCCTGAAGATGTAGATGCAGAAGGAAACTATACTTATATCATCACTACTGCTAGTACTACTGATCCGAATAAATGTACATTGACTTTATTAGAAGATGGTATTAATGATGATTCTCTTAAAGCACTAAAAGTCATCATGACTGTTGAGAAAAAGAAAGACTCTTTTAGAGTTATAGATATTAAAGAGAGTTACCAATGTTGGAAAAACAGAGGGCATCAAGATTGGGGGGCAGACTACTGCCATTAATCTAATACTACACGTTAATTTGCTCACAAGACATTTAAATCCATAAAAAAAGCCAATCAATCGATTGGCTTTTTTATTATGCTTCTACTTGCTCTGTTTGAGCTTCTCCTTCTTCTCCTTCTTTTCTTCCAATGTTCATATTTGGAAATTTCTTTTGAATAGATTTTAAAGCGAATTCATTGATCTCATTCATTGCTTCTGGTGAAGGCAATTTCATTGTTTCAGAATTGTGTTTTAAAACTTCTTCTAATAAAATTTGTGTTCTTAATAATTGAAAGTTTAAATCAATTAATTCTCCTGCTACATCGATGTCTCCTAATGTCATTACTAGTATTTTTAAAATTTATAATTTCTTTTGTTCGAAATCAAATTTAACAAACTATTCTTAATATGAAACTATTTCGTGTGTTATTCTTTGAAAAAATATTGCAACTCTTGTCTTAAGTTATAACGTGACGACATTACTTCTCCGTAAGCACCTGCCGATCGGACAGCGATAAGATCACCTCTCTTTAACTTAGGTAATATAATATCTTTACCAAAGCAGTCACTACTCTCACAGATAGGCCCTACTACATCATACCTTACCTCTTCTTTAGCTGTAGTGTCTTCTGTATGTTTATCAGATAATAATTCTACTTTGTGATATGCTTGATATAGTGCAGGTCTAAGAAGCTCTGTCATACCTGCATCTAGGATAGCGAAGTTCTTCTTGATTCCCTCTTTGATATACAATACTCGGCTAACTAATGTACCACTATTAGCAATAATAGAACGTCCTAACTCAAAGTGTATCTGCTGATGCGCTCTAACTTCTAAGAATTCGTGAAACAAATAAAAGAAATTAGAGAAGTTAACAATCGCTTCTTCATCAGGCTCCATATAGTTTATTCCTAAACCACCACCTAGGTTTAACACAGGCACATCATATCCACGCTCATAAAACCAAGTATTCCATTCGTTCACCTTTAAACATAAACTCTTAAATACATTAAGGTCCGTAATCTGAGAACCTACGTGAAAGTGAAGTCCTATCAACTCTAAGTACTCATTCGCATTGATAATCTCTATACAGCTCATCAACTCATGCTTCATAATACCGAACTTATTCTCATCAAGTCCTGTAGTAATATAGTGATGTGTCTTAGCATCTACATTGGGATTAATACGCAATGCTATACGTCCTTTTAACTGATGTTTAGCTGCCAACTCTCCTATCACTTCTAACTCCTGTACTGACTCAACGTTAAAAGACATAATCTGATTTTCTAATCCGATTAGTATCTCTCTATCTGTCTTCCCTACACCTGCGAATACTACATCTGACGCTGAGAAACCATTAGCGATAGAACGCTCTATCTCTAATCCACTCACACAGTCAGCTCCATACCCGTGAGCACTTACCTCTCTTAGGATACGCGGATTATTATTCGCTTTAATAGCGTAGTGTATATGGTATCCGAATCGGTCAGCAGCACTCTTAGCTACAGATAAAGTCTCTCTTAGTAGAGGTAAATCATAGTAATAAAGAGGAGTCTCTAGTCCCTCTAATTCTTTAATTATATCTTGTGTCATCATGATTACATCCTTAGTTAAAACAATCTATTGTGTAGTGATCTCATCGCTTCTAATTTGTGATTAGCAGGAACTAATATTGAGATATTATGCTCACTTCCACCATATGATATCATACGTACTGGCAGATGCTTTACTGCCTCTGATACGATCGTAGCATGCCCTAATTTATTGTTCCTAAAATCTCCAACAATACATAAAATAGCTTGATCTGTGTCTACCTCAACGTTACCAAAGTAGTTTAGTTCTTCTATAATCTCTTTTAAATGCTGTGTATTATCTATTGTCAACGATACTGCTACTTCTGAAGTAGTAATCATATCTATAGGTGTTTTATATCGTTCGAATACCTCAAATACTCGTCTTAAGAATCCATAAGCTAATAACATACGTGATGAATGAATACGTATAGCCGTAATACCGTCTTTAGCAGCTATCGCTACAATCTGATCATTACTCTGCGTATGATCAGAGATTAGAGTACCTGGAGCACTAAGTTCCATCGTATCTAATAGACGTACAGGTACATTAAAACGCTTAGCAGGGAATACACTCTGTGGGTGTAATATCTTCGCGCCGAAGTATGCTAACTCAGCTGCCTCATCAAAACTTAGATTAGCAATAGGCTTAGTATTCGGTACATAACGAGGGTCGTTATTATGGAAGCCATCTATATCTGTCCATATCTGAATCTCCTCTACCTGAAGTACAGCTCCTATAAGCGAGGCTGTATAATCAGAACCTCCACGTCTTAAGTTATCTATCTCACCGAAAGCGTTGCGACAGATATATCCTTGAGTAATAAATAATACCTCATCAGCGTGCTGTTCTAATAATGCAGTAGCCTGTGTACGGATATACTCTAAGTTAGGCTCTTGCTCTTCGTCTATACGCATAAAATCAAGTGCAGGAAGAAGTACAGAACTCACTCCTATCTCTTTTAGATAAAAATGAAATAGCGTAGTAGATAGTAATTCACCTTGTGCTAAAGTGATGCGCTCCTCTACTGAAGTAAATAAATCGTTGCTAAATGACGTTAACAAATTAAAGTGATGATCTATTACGTCTGTCGCCATCCGCAGTCCATCCTCTGTTTTAAATAATTGCTTTATGAAAGTTTTATAAGTAGCGTATAGGTTATCGATTAGTGTTTTTGCCTCCTCCTTTTTGCCATTAGTATAAGCATCAGCTATACCTACTAAAGCATTAGTAGTACCTGATACTGCAGATAAAACTACTAAATGACGATCACTCTGCTGTGAATTAATAATCGGCAACAACTGTTGCATCCTTTCTGGACTTCCTACTGAAGTACCACCAAATTTTAAAACTTTCATATAAAATTAATTTGTTAATAATTAAACCAAAAAAAAGGGGCTTGTCGTGATGACAAGCCCCTTTAGTATATTTTAGTTGATATCCATAGGAAGACTGCTCACGATGTTGGACGTAAGTACTGTTTCTTCCCCTTCTTTATGATAGATATAAACATTTTGTTCATTGATTTGCGACAAATATAAATACTTTATTTAATAATCCTCATCTTTTATAACTTTTTTTGAATTAAAAATAACTGGATCATATTATTAATCATCAATAAAATAGCTATCACTAATTATCAGCCCTCAAGTTTTAAGTTAATCTTCACTCTTAAAAATACAGCTCGTCAAAATCTTTAATCTTAGACAGCTTTAAAAGTTGTGATAAGTCAATAGTTGACCACTTATCCACAAACTTCTCCTCCATATCATCTCCTTTATCTGCATTAATATTCTCTCTATCTAATCTCTTCTTAGTAGAGAAGTTAATACTCCTCTCAGACTGAACTATCGGTCCATGATGACTAGCACTATCATAACCTATTAATTCCATATCACCATTCTGATATCTAAATACATATCCCCAATGACCATAGCGCCCATGAGCATAGTTTATATAGAGTACATTCTTTGCTATACTAATATATAATTCGGGTGCGTAATACACCCCTCCATCTTCATTCTCTGATGAAAAACACGAATAATTCCTAACGGCTACTTCATAACTATCTCCTTTTTTAAAGAGAATAATAATACCTCTTCTATTCTTATCTACGATATCAGTATCCCATTGATTTGGCAGCAACATATCTTTATCAGTCCCCTTTATAATCAAGACAACATCCTCTACACCATCTTTATTTAAGTCCCCCTTGATTACCTCATTTAAGCTATATCCCTTAGGGACATACTTCTTAAAAGAGTTATCTATCTTAGTCTGTGCTGATACTATTATTGTAGATAGTATCACTACTATTGTTAGTATTTTATTCATTGTCATCATTTTACATAGCTAATTTACATATAATTACACTTACTTGTATATTCATAACTGTACACATCTGTACAGTTCAGTTCACTCCATAAAAAAAGACAAGAACGAATATATCCGCCTTGTCTTCTCTAGTCATATTTATGGAAAACTAATTATTTCTTCGCTAAGATATAGTCACCTGACTCATTCTCATTTACTACATCACCCTCACTGTCTAAGAAGTGTAGCTTATCGCCTTTTATAAGGAATGCCTTAGCAGCACTGTATTTATCTTCTCTCAAGTATAATCTATCACCTTCTAATTCCCATTCACCCGTTTCATTATGTTCACTATCTTCTGTCACTACCTTATACGTATACACATTACCATCTTTAATGACAGTAGTGATGTTAAGCACCTGCATATTCTGACCTTCTTCTTCCCAAGGATATACTCCCTGATAAGTACCTAAGAAGGCTATTTGAGTAGGTTCTTCTTGAACAGGCTCTCCTTTTGGTGTGATAGTAGTATCAACAGATTCATTAGTAATTGACTCTTGATTATCCTTACATTGAGCCATGAATACACCTAATAAAATCAATGATAAAACAGCAATACCTTTTTTCATAATTCTATATTGTTAAGAGTACAAAAGTGAAATAAATATATGTAATGCTAAAATATATTTCTATTACTCTGCACTATCTTTCTCTGCTCTACGATCTGCTTCAGATGCAGACTCTGCTTTACCGAACTTCCAGTACGAGTATGCATAAAGTTCATCCTTCGTCCACTTCAATTCTTTGCGTAGGAAGTTTCTCAACTCTTTTACTGTATCAAACTCTGTAGCTACATATCCAAACTTAGATACCTCAGCACTGTGGTCTGCTACTATCTCACGTACTCTCTTAGCAACAGTAGAGTTTTGTCCAGAAGTAGGATTAATAATCCACTCTATATTCATCTGTGCTTTAGTATAAAGCTCTTGAATATCCTCAGCACTCTCTACTTCTATTACCACATTCACTCTCGCTTCAGTAGGTAATGTCTCAAGTATAGACCCCAATACAGGAATAGCTGTACCGTCCCCTACTAACATATACCAGTCTGCAGTAGGATATAGCTCACTAGGATCACAGCCCATCGCTACACCTAATGAATCTCCTATCTGTGCGTTAATCGCCCAGTTAGACGCAGGACCTTCATCTCCATGAGCAACGAAGTCTATGTATAGTTCGTTCTTCTCTAAGTCAATCCCTCTGTGAGTGTATGTACGGACATAAGGTTTGATAGACTCTTCCATCGGCTTCCAAGCCCCTTTTTCGAAGTCAAACTCTGGTAAGTGTACCTCTGTGCATCCCTCTGGTGCGATGAATATCTTATTATTTACTCCAATAGTTGTGTCTTTAAAGTCAGACACATCATTTCCACTTAATGTGATACGAATATAATGAGGAGTGATATACTCTCTATTTTTTAACGTAAATACCTTGCGTTGTATGTTACCTTTCTTTGCCATATTGTTTTTTATTCTTTTATTCTAAGTCTGACAAATATAGCTTATTTATTTAGATTCAATATAAACTAAGTAGTTAATCACTTAATTATCCAATACAGACCACGCATTGTCCAATCATGGCAACTTCAAAAAAAGATTCTTAAGATATTCTGATATGGTATTCCGTTAAAAGCCCAATCTATTTAAATAATTCCAACTAAAAACAAACACCCTATAAACTACAATGTAGTATTATTTGATTTCATTTGCTATTTTAAGCATTTGCAAGGAGTGATTTATAACAACCTATTAAACTAAGCCAAGTACACATCATAGATATGCCTTAAAACGTCATTAAACTTTTGATAATAAAAGCTAAAAAAGAGTCATTCCTTAAAAAATGTTTCTATGCAAGATTATTAATTTATACTTTTGCTAAAAATATATTACAACATGCTTATTATAGGAATTGCAGGAGGTACAGGAAGTGGTAAAACAACAGTAGTTCACCAGATTATGACTGAATTACCAGAGACAGAAGTCGGTGTTATATCACAAGATTCATACTACAAGGCTACTGATAATCTTTCGTTAGAGGAGAGATTATTAATCAACTTTGACCATCCACGTTCAATAGACTTTGAATTATTGGTTCAGCACCTAAAAGAATTAAAACAAGGTGACAGTATAAACCAACCTGTTTATTCATTCGTAAAACACAATCGCACTGATGATTATGTATTAACGCATCCTCGAAAAGTAATGATCGTTGAGGGAATTCTTATCTTATGTCACCCTGAGTTACGTGAGTTATGTGATATCAAAATATTCGTACACGCTGATTCTGATGAACGTCTTATCCGTAGATTAAAAAGAGATATCGCTGACAGAGGTAGAGATATGATGGAGGTAGTCAACAGATATCAGACGACTCTAAAGCCTATGCATGATCAATTTATCGAGCCATCTAAGGCATTCGCTGACATCATTATCCCTAATGATACTTATAATACTGTAGCAATCGATATTGTTCGTACAGTTATTAATGAAAAAATCGGTTAATTTACTATCTTTAGACTATGAAAATAGTTGATACACTAAAAAACTACAATTACATAAGCCTACTAAAAAATCCTTTTTTTTTAGTAGGTATTTTATTTGTAATTTGGATAACTTTCTTTGATAGTTCTTCTTATCTTGAACAGCAAGTTATTAATGCAGAAATAGACAAGCTCGAAGACAATAAAAAATACTTCGAAAAAGAAATAGAAAAGGACAAAAAAGCAATCAAAGGATTAAAAAGTGGTGACGCTACTGAAAAATATGCTCGTGAGAATTATTATATGAAACGCGAGAATGAGGATGTGTTCATCATAGAGTTTGATTCATTGCCTGCGAAATAAGTTTCACTACCAACCAAAAATTATGACTAACCAATTATTTGAAGAATTTGATAAAGTTTCTTCTAAAGCGTGGAAAAATCAAATACAATTTGAGCTAAAAGGCGCTGACTATAATGAAACACTTGTTTGGGAAAGTCTTGAAGGTATCAAGGTTAAGCCGTTCTATCACAACGATGCGGATAATAGACCATTGCCTATAGAGACTCATACAAGCGAATTCAATATAGTACAACGTATCTACGTTTTTGATATTGAGAAATCAATAGCTAAGACTATTGACACTCTTAATAGAGGAGCTGAAGTAATCTATTTCACAATAGACAATCCTTCATTAGATGCTACTACCCTATTAAATGCACTACCTAAGACTCACCGTTATCTATTCGTATGTAACTTCTTAGATACTGCATATACTCGTCATCTATCTACTTATGCTAGTAGTAATGGATATGAAATATCTATACTATTAGACCCTATACATCGTTTGACTACTGATGGTAACTGGTATACTAACCTAAACAGTGACTTCAGTATAGTAAACGAGTGTGTGAAGATCACTAATAATATCGCTATTCACGTAGATGCTACTGTGTATCAAAATGCTGGAGCTAATATGATTCAGCAACTAGCGTATGCTTTATCTCATCTAAATGAATACTATAATCGTATCGAACTCAAGCAGACTCCTCTATTTATAGAAGTAGCTGTAGGTACTAACTATTTCTTTGAGATAGCAAAGTTACGTGCTCTACGCTTAATAATAGACACGCTTAATAAAGAGTACAATATCGAAACGAAAGTACAGATCATTGCAATCCCTACTAAACGCAACAAGACATTATATGACTATAATGTAAATATGCTACGTACTACTACAGAGTGTATGAGTGCTGTACTAGGAGGTGCTGACTATGTGAGTAACCTAGCGTATGATGCTATTTATCATAAAGAAAACGAATTTGGTGATCGTATATCACGCAATCAATTGTTGATACTAAAACAAGAGAGCTACTTCGATACGGTAGATAATCCTGCTGAAGGTGCTTACTATATCGAGACACTTACTGCTCAGTTAGCAGAGAAAGCACTTGAGTTATTTAAAACTATCGAGAAAGCTGACGGATTAATTACATCACTAATCGAAGGTAGTATTCAGAAAAAAATAGTTGAAAGTGCTCTTAAAGAACAAGAGCTTTTCAACAATGGTAAAGAAGTCTTATTAGGTACTAATAAGTATCCTAATCCTCAAGACGTGATGAGTCACGAGCTTGAGCTATTCCCTTTTGTTAAACAGAATCCTCGCAAGACTCTTATTATCCCGATAATAGAGAAACGCCTAGCTGAAAGCTATGAGCAAAAAAGATTAGAGGAAGAAAAAACAGCTAAACAATAAGGTATGAAAAGAAAGGACTTACAACACTTGACTATAAAAACCTCTTTTGCGAGAACTGAATCTGTAACATCAGACTTCACTACTGCAGAGGGTATTGATATAAATAAAGTCTACAGTGAAGCTGACTTAGATAAAGTAGAACACATTGGGTTTGGCGCAGGATTTGCACCTAACCTACGTGGGCCTTACGCTACGATGTACGTAAGACGTCCATGGACTATCCGTCAGTATGCAGGGTTCTCTACTGCTGAGGAAAGTAATGCGTTCTATAGACGTAACCTAGCTGCAGGACAGAAAGGGCTATCTGTAGCATTCGACTTAGCTACTCACCGTGGCTATGACTCAGATCACGAGCGTGTGGTAGGAGACGTAGGTAAGGCTGGTGTAGCGATAGATAGCGTGGAAGACATGAAGATCCTATTTGATCAGATCCCTCTAGATGAGATGTCTGTATCAATGACTATGAATGGAGCAGTACTCCCTATCCTAGCATTCTACATCGTAGCGGCTATGGAACAAGGAGTAGATAAAAAACTCTTATCAGGTACAATACAGAACGATATATTAAAAGAGTTTATGGTGCGTAATACGTATATCTACCCACCTACTCCGTCTATGAAGATTATCGCTGATATATTTGATTATACAAGTAGTAATATGCCTAAGTTTAACTCTATATCTATCTCTGGATACCACATGCAAGAAGCAGGTGCTACAGCAGACATTGAGTTAGCCTATACTTTAGCAGATGGACTTGAATATATCCGTACAGGGCTTAACGCTGGTATGAAGATAGATGACTTCGCACCTCGCTTATCGTTCTTCTGGGCGATAGGTATGAATCACTTTATGGAGATAGCGAAGATGCGTGCAGGACGTATGTTATGGGCGAAGCTGTTAAAGCAGTTTGAACCTAAATCAGACAAGTCACTTGCATTGCGTACACACTGTCAGACTTCTGGATGGAGCCTTACAGAACAAGACCCGTTTAATAACGTAGCTCGTACAGCTATAGAGGCTTCGGCAGCTGCATTCGGAGGAACACAGTCTCTACACACAAATGCACTAGATGAGGCTATCGCTCTTCCTACTGACTTCTCAGCGCGTATCGCACGTAATACACAGATCTTCTTACAGGAAGAGACTAAGATATGCAAGACTGTTGACCCATGGGCTGGTAGTTATTATGTAGAGAGTCTGACGAAAGAGATAGCTGATAAAGCGTGGGCACTAATCGAGGAGGTAGAGGAACTAGGAGGTATGACTAAAGCCATCGAAGCTGGTATTCCTAAACTTCGCATCGAAGAAGCGGCTGCTCGTAAACAAGCTCGTATAGATAGTGGACAAGATACTATCGTAGGGGTTAACAAGTATCGATTAGAGAAAGAAGACCCATTACATATATTAGAAGTAGATAATCAGACTGTGCGTAAGGCTCAGATAGATCGTCTTAATCATATCAAAGCTACACGTGATAATGCGAAAGTAGCTGAGGCTTTAGCAGCATTAACAGAATCTGCTAAATCTGGTGAAGGTAACCTATTAGCGTTAGCAGTAGAAGCTGCTACACTTAGAGCTACTCTAGGAGAGATTAGTGACGCCTTAGAAAGCGTATTCGGAAGATTTAAAGCACAAATACAATCTGTAAGCGGTGTGTATAGCAAAGAAATAAAAGATGATAAGAGCTTTAAGAAAGCTAAAGACCTAGCTGATAAGTTCGCTGAGATAGAAGGACGTCGTCCTCGTATTATGATCGCTAAGATGGGACAGGATGGTCATGACCGCGGTGCTAAGGTAGTTGCTACTGGATATGCAGATGTAGGTTTTGACGTGGATATAGGTCCTTTATTCCAAACTCCTGCTGAAGCTGCCAAACAGGCTGTAGAGAATGACGTGCACGCTTTAGGAGTATCTTCTCTAGCAGCAGGTCATAAGACTTTAGTCCCTCAAGTAATCGAGGAGTTAAAGAAATACGGTAGAGATGATATTATGGTTATCGTAGGTGGAGTTATTCCTGCTCAGGATTACCAATTCTTATTCGATGCAGGTGCTGTAGCTGTCTTCGGTCCTGGTACTAAGATTAGTGAAGCTGCTATAACGATGTTAGAAATATTAATAGGTGACGAAGCATAATCGTTACAATGGTTTATAAAATAAAGAGCTCCGTAGTCATACTGCGGAGCTTTTATTTTATACAGAAAGAAATCTTTCTTGTTAGAAAAACAGTCTGATGACTATATCTAAAGACAACATTATACTTAACTAAACAGACTTCCTATAGTACCTATAATGCTATACTGACTAAGAACATAAGCAAAAGCACATACTATAATACCACTAAGAATATAGATTAACGTAAGTAATGCTCCTGTATTATCTCCCACAGACTCTTTAAAGGTAAATACTGTCGGTCTCTCTCTATCATAAGTAATCTCATATACCTCTCCTACTGGGTTAAAGTCTCTAAAGGCTATGAACTTCTCGTTATAAGGATACTCAAAGTCTGTATCTTCTAACTCTGGCACATTGATATCATACTCTATTGGTTGCCCCTTAATAATTTTATTATCTTTAGTTAAGAACTCCATAACAAGTATTTCTTTTTTGACATCTCCTCTTCGACTAGTAGCAAGATCTTCATCAAAATTTAGATAAGACTCATACTCTACTATTTTAGCTTTAGTTGTTATTCCTTTATACTTTAAGCGAAACGTAATAGTATACTTTTTAATACAAGCTAATAACATTAACACAGGTATAAACAATAATAAGTAAAGCATATCATTTATAGCTGCTATTATTACCACAAAAATCATAAAGATGGCTAAAGGGTAATACATTCTTTCAAGTTGTCGGATCATAATAAGGTAATTAATAAACCAATTTAACTATCTTTTTTTGAATAAAGAAGTAGTAATACTATTATTTCGATAATAATGTCATTTAATATCATCTAATAATAAGACACACTCTACTGTTCAATTCATATAACATTGAATAAAAATAAATGAAGTACCTTTGTACCAATTAACAGATGAAGTATATGACTTTCGAAGACTTACAATTAAACAAAAATATATTACGTGCCATAGAGGAACTAGGGTATAAAGAACCTACTCCTATTCAGCAAAAAGCAATTCCTCTTATCTTAGCAGAAAAAGATGTGATAGGATGTGCACAGACTGGTACGGGTAAAACAGCTGCCTTTGCGATGCCGATTATTCACTATTTACATAAAATAGGAAATACGAAGAAAGCAAAGAAAGCCAAAGTATTAATTGTAACTCCTACTCGTGAATTAGCTGTACAGATAGGTGAGAACTTTGAGAAATATGCAAAGTACACTAATGTTACTCACGCTATCATATATGGTGGTATGTCTATCAAACCTCAAATAGAGCAGTTAACGAAAGGGGCTGATGTGATCATCGGTACGCCTGGACGCTTACTAGACTTACATAAACAGAAACACCTAGATCTAGATCACCTACATTACTTAGTGTTAGATGAAGCTGACCTAATGTTAGATATGGGATTCATAGATGAAGTAAAAAAACTAATACAGCTAACTCCTACTAATAGACAGACTCTATTATTCTCTGCTACGATGCCTCTACCGATCAGAGAGTTAGCGCACGAGTTTTTACAGAAGCCGGAGTATGTAGCTGTAGACCCTATCTCATCTACTGCACAAAATGTAAAACACAAAATATACTTTGTAGAGAAAGGAGATAAGAAAAAACTACTTTATCATATCATCCGAAATGAAAAAATGTCTGATGTACTTGTATTTACACGTACTAAAGCAGGGGCTGATACTGTAGTAGAATCTCTAAAAAAGAATGGTATAAATGCAGAGTCTTTTCACGGAGATAAATCACAGACTGCAAGACAGGAAGCATTAGATAGCTTTAAGAATAAAGAAACTAAAGTATTAGTGGCAACAGATATTGCAGCACGTGGTATTGATATTGATTCATTGCCTATTGTTATTAACTATGATTTGCCTAATATTCCTGAGACTTTCGTTCACCGTATCGGACGTACAGGTAGAGCAGGTAATGATGGTCTAGCAATCTCGTTCTGTGACAAATCAGAAAAGACATACTGGGAAGCTATCTGCAAGTTTGGAAGACTTCAACCAAAGATAGTGTCAGACCACCCATTCCCATGGAAAGAGAATGACAACAAAGAGGGGCAAAAGAAAGATTACAGAAAACAAGCTAATCAAAGCAACTCACGCAAATCAGAGAACTCTAAAAAGAATAAAAAACGTTGGTATTAGTACTAACGTTTTTTTTGCTATATATTTGATTGTATAATTGCTAGTTACTACTAAATGAAAAAGATATTTAAGTATGGATTATATTTACTATCCATTATCATATTGATTACTTGGTTCGCTAATTATAGAGTAACCAAAACAACCAAGGAGCAACTCCATAACTCTGTTGAGCAGATACCACATAATAAGGTAGGTGTGGTCTTAGGAACCACTAAGTTACTAGCAAGTGGAAATGTCAACTACTATTTTACGTATCGAATAGAAGCTACTGCTGCCTTATATAAAGCAGGTAAGATAGATTATATAGTAGTGAGTGGTGATCACAGTAAAAATGATTATAATGAGCCAAAAGACATGGAACAAGCCTTAATAGAACACGGTGTTCCTAAAGAGAAGATATACTTAGATTACGCGGGGCTACGTACGCTAGATTCGGTCTATCGTATGAAGGAGATCTTCGGCCAAGAGAGTTTTACGATTATTTCTCAACCCTTTCACAATGAACGTGCAGTATACATCGCTAATCACTTAGACTTAAATACTGTAGCATTTAATGCACAAGATGTATCACGCAACTTTGGATTCAAAACAATGCTTAGAGAGAAATTTGCTAGAGTAAAAGTCTTACTCGATAATCTAATTAATAAAAAACCAAAGTACCTAGGTCAACCTGTTAGCATAGGAGAAGGTATAGTACAAGAAAGAGCTCAGGACAAATAACCTTGAGCTCTTTCTCGTTATACCTTATAAAAGCAAAACCCTGAGTAAACTCAAGGGTCATGCATGCAAAAAAATATTAATAAAATACTTCTGTATTAATCGATTTGTCTAATTAACATACCTGGGTAAATATTCTTAGCACTTCCAGAGAAAGTAGTTGCTTTGATTTTTTGTACTTCCCCTGATTTATTAGCAGCATTCTCTGCTTGCTCTACATCTGCATCAAAACGGTTATCCCATATTTTGTTTTTCTCTGCTTTAATAGTTGTAACTCTTTTGTATTTAGTAATTTTAGTTTCTGGATCCTCAGTTTTCTCTAAAACTTCAAATTTATCACCAGCTTCTACGTCCTCTTTCATACCGATAAACGCAGTAATACTAGGGTCTGTAGTTGCAAGTGGAGTTTTAGTACGGAAAGGCTCATACTTACGTTGTAACTTAGCGATTACGTTATCAACTGCACGAACTGTAGCACGAGCTACTAATTCTTTCTCAGATACCTTAGAGATAGTAGTAGACTGTACATCTGCCCAAGAAGTTTCTGTACCAACTAATTTTAATTTAAACAATCCTGATTTTAAGAACTCTTTAGAGTCTTTAGCAAAATAGTATTTTGTGTAGAAAGTAGCTGCAGCTTCTTCATCCCATACTAATTGGAATAAGAATGCAGTAGTTTTGATCACATACCCTCTACCAGCTACAGATGCAGCTTGTCCTAATAAACTATTACTACCAGCACCTAATGCCTTAGCCATATCCTCTTTATTCACATAGTTAAAACGAAGTCCTACTACGAATGTATTTCCTACTAAGTTCTCACCAGCATCCTCTAACATTGCTTTTCCTCTAGTCGATTTCTCAGCAATATCTTTGTCAAATGCAGAAGCATTATATAAACCACGCTCTTTAATCAACTCCATATTATATGGAGATTTAGTAGTTGCATTATACTTTCCATCATTAAACCATTTAGCAACTAGCTTATCACCAATATTATTTTGATTTAAGAATTTAATAAATTGTGCAGTTACTTTATCTGTATTAGTAGTGTCTACTACACCAGCAGTAGTCTCACTAGCTACGCTCTTACCGAACTTTCCTAATGATTTACCTAAACCACCTTTTTTAGCACCAGAGTCATCTTTACCTTTCACAGCTGCTATCTCAGCCTCAGTTACTTTGTAAGCGCTTGGTTTAAAAGAACGCAAAGCTGTCTCTAAGTTGTGGTCATTAAACTTCTCAGGAAGTGGAGTCTTATAGAATGTTTCTTTAATAAAAGCACCCTTTGCATTACCATCACCATTGATACCATGGTCATCTACGATAATTGTGTACAAAGAACTACGCATATAATCATTTGCAATTTGCTTCTTATCTTGTGCAAACGAAGCTATTGATGAAGCTACTAATGAAGCAGCTAGCATAAAAGTTAATTTATTCATATCTGTATTTTTTTTTTGAGTAATTATTTTAAGCTTATTTTCTTAAGACCACATAAGTATCTCCTTTTCTCTTAGCAAAAGCAGTTCCTACTGCTTTCCATGCCTCGATTCTTTGTTGTTCAAGACTTACTGCATCATTATACATCTTAACTTCGAAGTCTAAGTCCGCTTTTACCTGAGCTTTCATTTCACGTTGTAACGCTACGGCAGCTGAATAACATTTAGACTCAGGGAATATTTCTACTAAATACTGACCTGCTTCATGTGCTCCATAAGCATCCTGTTGTGCATTCCATGCTGCTTTAGCTTTATTAAAGTTTTCCATACAAGCATGATCTACATATAATTGATAAACTCTTTCAGCAGCTTTCATACCTGCGTCATATCCTTTACTACAGTCAGGAATAGCTGTTAGTAAAAACATCGCTTCCTCGAAGTTCTTTTGATTAGCTAAAGTCTCTGCTTTCTTGATAATAGTATTGTAATTACCATCATAGTAAGCGATAATCTTCTTTTTACTTTCTTCTATAAAAGCAGCTACTTCCTTATTCTTAGGGTTTAACTTCTTAAACGCATTGATATATGCCTTCGTTTCACTTTCTCCTACTCCTTTTAAATTAACAGTAGTAGATGCAAAAACCTTCTGACCAAAAGCATCTCCGATAAACAAAGTCATATCTATATCTAAAACAAATGATCGTGGAGGCCCTGGCAGAATACTCTTTTCTAGTACATTAAACTCCGGAGTAATAGCGAACTGCGCATAATCTTCAGATGAACCAAGTCCACTAGAAGATATGATACTCTTTAATTTAGTCTTTAACTGTCCTTCTGCACCTGAATAAAGACCATCAGTCTGCTCTGGTATATAAGACATAAAAGCTATTTCACACTTACCTTCCTGTCCATAGCTAACTAAACTAGTTAACAGTACTAATAAGGCTGATACTCTTCCTATAATTTTCTTCATGATTAGTCTATTTATTACTTCTCACCGATTACTAAAGCAGCTCTACCTAATCCTCTGTTCACGATTTTCACTTCTAAGTTATAAGGTGCCTTTTTTAAGAAACTTCTTAACTCACGTGCAAAACCATCAGTGTCTTGAGCCATTCCATTCGCTTTGTATAACGGGATACGCACTCCCTCATATAAAGCCATTGTCTCAGTACCATCTGATTTGCTGAAACGGTGATTAACTGTATTCTGTGCCATCCAGTTATCAATACCTTCTATAAGTTCTGATCCTCCGAACTCTGTCTCTAAATCAACTCCAGAACCATTATCAAACACTAATAAATCAAGAGTTACCTCTCTACCATTAGTTAATAAATCATCAAAGTGAGCTTGCAATTGATTAACGAAACTATCCATATTCACTAATACTGCCTCTTCTAATAATACAGCCACTTCCGCTGAGAATGATGGAGCACCTGTCCCTTGAGCACCTGCTACTTGTTTACTAGTATAAGCATCTAATGCTCTTAAGTTATAAGTAATAGATTTTTTAGGACCAGTAGATTTTACTTGCCAATCCACTTCTAAGATAATATCAGACTTAGCTGCACGTCTAATACGGTCTAATGGGCTTTCTGCTAATGCTGCACCAGAAGTTTTACTAGTCATTTGGCTATTTTCTGCATTCACCTTGTTGATTGATTTCATCGTAGCAGACAAATCTTTAAGAGGGAATCCTCTATCTGCCATTAAGATGTTTATCTTAGAGATTACATTCATTAAATCTCCGTGTAATAATGCTAATTTATAATCCGGAATATATTCTTCTACTCCTTGATTATAATATACTTCCATCACTCGGTTACTAGTACACCATGAGTCTGATGGTACTACCATTAATGAAGGTTTTTTTGCTTGTGCGAATAGTGCTGCACTGAACAGACACAAACAAACAGTTAAGATTTTATTTTTCATAGCTATTAAATTTTATTATTTTTTCTTTTGCAAGTCTTTTTTCTATTTCCTTACGGTTAACTGTAACTTCTACACTATAAGATTCATAAGTAATCCCATGTTTAACTACATTGCTTTGAAAGGCCACTCTTCTAACAGAAGTGTATTTTCTGTTCTTACCACCTTTTTTAAAGAACTTATCGAAGTATTTTTTATATCGCTCTTCTGCATTTGCTTCTTTAACGATTGGTTTTACAGAACACTCCTTCTTATCACTGACAATACCTCTAAACATGATTGTCTTGATCGCTTCTTCTTTTGCCTCAGCTATAGCTGTACTTCTATTTCGACCTGTTGCGAATACCTGTACAACTTCATTGCCATACATATCAGCACTCACACAGTCTATTTTCTTATCTGTATAAAAACTAGCCATCGTATTAGTAGGCTTACTCTTACATGAAGCCAACGTTACTACTAATAGCAAAAAAGATATACGCAGTACTTTATTAATCATATCATTATTTTTTAGAGTAAATACAGGATAGTTACTTGTTAGAATCCTGCTGATAAACCTTTAACAACACCTGCTGCCTCAAGGTCTTTACGAAGTAAATCTTTAGATACAGTAACTACATAGCCTACTTTAAACTCTTTTTTACTGATTTTTACTACTTCTGGAACAGAAGAAGATATAGAGGCATATTTTAAATATGCGCTTTCTTTACCAAAGAAAGCATCGAAGTAATCAGCTTTGTCGTGTTGAACAGAAGCGTCTTTAATAAGTGGACGTTGAGATACACATCCTATCCCATTAGCTGCAAAACCACGGAACAATACTCCATGTACAGCATTTTTCTTAGCTTCTTCGTTAGGGATAACAGCTTTTTTACTATATGTCCACACTTTTACCAAGAACGTTCCTTCATTACCAGTACCCGCACATTCAATATCATATTTCCACTGAGCAGCCTCCTTTTTAGGATCACCAGCAAAAGAGAATTGTGCAGATAAAGCGAACACCGCACATACTAAAACAAGTAAATATTTTTTCATTTTTTATTAATTTATGTTACACAAATAATATTATTATATATTTTTAACACAAATTTACTTCAAAACAATAAACTCTTTTAAAAAATAAGATATACAAAACAAACATAGCTCGCTCAGCTCAATAAAACCATTAAAAAAAGGGCGAAACCGTTGTTTTTTTGAGTAAAACCACCTATTTATCAGTAATTTAATGGTATTATTCAACTAATATATGTAACTATTCATTCTATGATTTTTTTGAATTATTTGATTTTATTCATTTTACAAACAGCATTCTTCTTAAAACAGTCTAAAGTCACAATTAGGAGCATCAAAAATCACATATCGTGAAACTATTTAAAGAAGTAGTACAAATAGCCTCCACTAATAGCCATAAATAATAAACAAAATGGCATAAAAAAAACGCTGCCTTGCATAATACAAGGCAGCGTTATAATGCTATAATTATTTCTAAAATACTCTACGCAAATAAATACCAGATTTGAGCTACAACAAAACACACTATTACTCCAAATAACACAGGTAATAAGGAAGCTACTGTAGTCCACTTCACACTATTCGTTTCTTTATAAATAGTATAAATCGTAGTACTACATGGGTTGTGCAATAAACTAAACAACATCAAGTTAACCCCAGTTAAAGTAGTCCAACCTGCCATATGTAGAATATTAGCTATTTCCCCATCTGATACTTCGAACATTACACCTGCTCCTTCACCAATAGAAGCATCCCCTAATACCATCGCTGTTAACATTAACACAGTAGGGATAACAATCTCATTAGCAGGAATAGCAACAATGTAAGCTAATAAAATCACTCCATTTAAACCTAAAAATACTCCTATAGGATCTAGTCCATGTATCGTCCATAATGCTATACTTTTATCTCCTATAGCAATATTACAAATCAACCAAATCACAGCTCCTGCAGGTGCTGCGAACATTACTGCTCTCCATAATACGATCAGTGTTCTATCTATTAAAGAGGTATAAATAGTCTGTAACACTCTAGGTGGACGATATGGTGGTAACTCTAAGGTAAAGAAAGACGCCTGTCCTTTCAACATGGTCTTAGATAATAGCCATGAAGTAAAGAAAGTAAACGAAATACCTAATACCACAATACCTACTACAGCTAATGTAGATACAGTATGTGACAAATAAGAGGGTACTAGTGCTCCTATAAATATACTTGCCATTAATATCTGTGTAGGCCAACGACCGTTACACAACGAGAAGTTATTCGTAATAATAGCAATTAGCTTCTCTCTAGGACTATTGATAATACGTGTAGCCACTACTCCAGCTGCATTACAGCCAAATCCCATACTCATCGTCAAGGCTTGCTTCCCATGTGCTCCTGCTCCTTTAAATAGTCTATCCAAGTTAAATGCCACACGAGGCAGATAACCGAAGTCCTCTAATAGAGTAAACAAAGGAAAGAATATAGCCATAGGAGGTAGCATTACTGCTATAACCCATGCTGTAGCAAGATACACTCCATCTATTAAGAATCCCGATAACCACCAAGGGAAATGTAGACTCTCTGCTCCACTTCTTAAGATAGGATATAGTTCTTCTAACAATAAATAGGACAATGCACTAGACGGATAGTTAGACCCTATAATAGTCAACCATAGTATCCCTCCTAGCATTAATAACATAATAGGAAAACCAAATGTCTTACTCGTCACTACATTATCTATCATACGATCCACTCTGAACGCACGCTGATTTACATCTGTCTTGACAGTACTCTTTACTGTTTTTGATACTTGAGCAAAAATAGCTCCTGCAACATTATCAGAATAGTCAAAGCCAAGCTTCTCATGGTACTGATTTGCTAAAGTTAGTATCTCTTTTATATTCTCACTGTTAACTTTAGTAGATAACGTTTGATTTACTAACGCAGTCTGAATATTTGTATCTTGCTGTATTAAGCGCATTGCTAACCACGATGGACTAGGCAAATCTGCATCTAATGCTAACAATTTATCAGCTACATCCTGCACTGCATCTCTTGAAGCACCAGATATACCAGTTATTGTTTTATGTTCAGGTACATACTTACCCGTAGCTACTTGATCGATAGCTAATAGTAAGTCATTAATCCCCTCTTTATTTCGAGCAGACGTAGGAATAACAGGCACTCCTAAGTCACGAGATAGTCCTCTCACATCTATTTCTACACCATGACGTGTAGCTTCATCCATTAGATTAAGACAGACTACTACTTTATTCGTAATTTCTTGTATCTGTACTACTAAGCTTAAGTGTCGCTCTAGTCTCCCAGCATCCACCACGACTACAGTCACATCAGGACGTCCGAATAGAATAAAGTCACGAGCTACCTCTTCATCTTCTGAAGTAGACATAAGTGAATAGGTTCCAGGCAAATCAATAATTTTATACTTATTATCCTTAAACTGAAAACTTCCTTCTGCTCGTGTTACTGTTTTCCCTGGCCAGTTACCAGTATGCTGTTTTAACCCTGTTAATGCATTAAATATTGTGCTCTTCCCTGTATTAGGGTTCCCTGCTAAAGCTATCGTATAATCAAACTTACCAGATGTATCACCTAGTTTCTTTAATTCTGCTGTTGCATTTAGATCACATATATCACAGGCTGATTGTGCCATAACTATTTTCTCCTTCTCTTTTTTTAGTTAACTAAAGTCACTAATACTCTCACTGCATCTTCTCGACGGAGTGATATAATCGTATTGTAAATAGAATAAGCTACTGGATCTTTTAATGGACTGATATTATGCACATAAATTTCTGCTCCAGGTACAAAACCTAAATCCAAAAAACGCTGATGTACCTCTGCAGGACAATCGCGTTCTATCCCCTTTATGATAGCTTTCTCCCCTATTACCAAGTTTGATAATTTCATATTACTATTCTTTAGATTGGTAAAATTACAAAATTAGACTAGCCTAACAATTAATTTAGTGTTAAAACATCTATATAAAAACATTCTAAGTTAGGGCTTTGAGGAGATTTAATACGTTAAAATGAAAATCCATTTCTTAACAACTCTCATTCAACCTCACTAATTTTCAATTAAATCAGGTATTCTAAGTCCAAAATAAACATTGTCTATCTCCTTTAATTCAAAAACAAGTGTACAGATAGAATTAGGATTATACATCATATCACTTTTCTCAAGAAAAAAAGAAACTACCTTATTTATCAATACCTATTTATGAAGTTTCTACCTGCTTTCATATGAATGCAAATTGACAGCATCGTGTATCCATAGTGACTCCATTAAAAAAGCTATTTTAATGGAGTCACTATGGACTCATTATGGACTCACTATGGACTCAGTCGAACCAAGTCTGCATAAAAATGGTTCTTTTTTACTATTAACGTATGTTTCGGTTATTTTTAAATAATAGCCTCGAAGATTGGCCTAAAAAAAGTTATTGAATATTAATATTCAATACTTTGCAAAGATATATAATAAAAAACAAGCTTTTTGCTACATCCTTGTTTTTTGTTTTAACCTTAATGCTGTAATTACCATTTACTACAATTGAATTCCATTTAAAATAGCTATAATTCGCTCTAAAACTACACTACAGTGTACTTTAATCACTAATCTTGATCTGTTTTTGTACAATTCATTCTCATTTAAACTTTATCTACAGCTTTAAGGCATAAAATAAATTTATAAAATCACGATGGTTTTAATCTCTTTTATTTTCAACCGTTAAGGTTATATCTTATTTAAACAGCTTTAAATGCATTCTCAAAAGGGACACGATGTACTAAACTACGTCCTAATGTCACTTCATCAGCATACTGTAATTCGTCTCCTACTGCGATACCTCTAGCAATAGTAGAAGTAATCACATCATAATCTTTTACTTGTTTATAGATATAAAAGTTGGTTGTATCCCCTTCCATAGTTGAACTAAGTGCAAAAATAATTTCTTTTACCTCTCCTGCTTTCGCCTTTTCTACTAATGATTGGATATTTAACTGACTAGGTCCGACTCCATCTATAGGAGATATTTTCCCTCCTAATACGTGATAAATTCCCTTAAAAATTTGTGTATTCTCAAGTGCCATTACATCACGTACATCCTCTACCACACAGATCGTACTATGATCACGTGCATCATTAGCACAGATATCACATATCTCTAAATCTGATATATTATGACAGCTCTTACAAAAGATAATTTCTTTTCTAAGTTTCATCAATGCTTCTGCCAAATGAAGTGTTTGTTCTTCTGGTTGTTTTAAAATATGCAACATCAAACGCAATGCGGTACGCTTACCTATTCCTGGTAATTGCGATACTTCTTCTACAGCTTTTTCTAATAATTTTGAAGGAAATTCCATAGGTGCAAAGATAAAAAATAAACTATTCAAATAAAGGTTTTTAGCAGAAGGCAATCTACATATTTTGTTGCTATAAGCTATATCATTGCCCCCAATCAACTGCATTTCAAATTCAATATAAAAATTACCAAAAAAGAATTACTTTTGACCTCATACCTAAAAATAGAAACAACTACTATGACTCCAATAACCATTATATCTATTATCATTATATACTTCGGGATATTAATAGCCATATCTCATTACATCAGTAGAAAAGATAGTAGTAACGATGCATTCTTTAGTGCTAATAAAAATGCTAAATGGTATCTAGTAGCATTCGGGATGATAGGTACAGCCTTATCAGGAGTGACATTTATATCTGTACCCGGAGAAGTAGGGTCTCCTAACGGCGAGCAGTTTAAGTACTTTCAGTTTGTATTAGGTAACGCTGTTGGATTCTTACTTACAGCATCTATTCTACTGCCATTATATTATAAGTACAATCTAGTCTCTATCTATACGTACATAGAGAAAAAACTAGGTCATTATAGTTATAAGTCAGCAGCATCTATCTTCTTATTAAGTAGAACTATAGGCTCAGCATTTAGACTATATCTAGTGGTAATCGTACTACAGAGATATGTATTTGATTACTTTGGTATTCCATTCTTTGCTACAGTTTTGATAGCATTACTTCTGATCTATGCTTATACTTATAAAGGAGGACTAAAGACAATCATCGTAACAGATACCTTACAAACATTCTTCTTAGTAGCGTCTGTTATTTTTACCATTATATTTATCTGCCATAGCCTAGATCTATCAGCTGTAGAAGCATTTGAAACGATAAAAAACAGCAACTACTCAAAGATATTCTTCTTTGAAGACTTTATCACTTCTAAATATCACTTCTTAAAACAGTTCATAGGAGGTATATTCGTCACACTAGCAATGGTAGGACTAGACCAAGATCTAATGCAAAAAAACTTGAGTTGTAAGAATATTAAAGAGGCTCAGAAGAATATGTATTCCTTCACGGCTATCTTTATAGTGATCAACTTATTCTTCTTGGGCGTAGGTGCATTATTATATATCTATGCTGAGAAATATGGAATACAAGTACCATTAGACTTAGCATCAGGTAAGCCACGTACAGATTTACTATTTCCTGAAATTGCTTTTAATTACTTAAGCGCTATACCTGCTATAGTTTTCTTACTAGGATTAACAGCTGCAACATTTGCTACTACAGACTCAGCACTGACAGCACTGACAACATCATTCTGTATTGATTTTCTACAGATGGATAAAAAGAAAGATGACAACTCAAATGTTTGGAAGCGAAAACTAGTACACCTAGCTTTCTCTTTATTGATGTTCCTTGTTATTATACTATTCAATGCCATTAACGACGCTTCTGTAGTCAGTATGATCTTTAAGATAGCATCTTATACGTATGGACCACTATTAGGTCTGTTTGCCTTTGCTATTCTTTTTGGTAACAGAACAGTAAAAGATAAACTAGTACCTATAATATGTATTTTATCACCGTTACTAACACTGCTAATTAGCAATAACTCTGCTGCTTTACTAGGTGGATATATTTTCGATAATGAACTAATATTAGTGAATGGATTAATCACCGTAATACTTCTATTATCTACAAGTACAAAAAGAACGATAGCCATTACAGAATAGCTACATCCTATCATACATATAAAGAGCGAGGTCTTAAGTAATATTACTTAAGACCTCGCTCTTTTACATTAATCCTAGAATATGCGATAGACATATAAACGAAAAGTAATTATACAAAATAGGTCTGAATTAGTGATTTCAGCATACTATAGTATGGTTATAGAGCTAATGAAAGAACTATGAAGTAGAATTGCTTTGTAGTATTTGGCTAACGCTGATTCAGGGTTAATATTGATTAGTTCGTAATAATACTAATGTACACGCTTCTTCTGACTTAATGTGATGAGTAGAAAGCAACTTCATAAACTCTTCATTTTCTGTACCCGGATTAAAAATAACTCTACGAGGATTTAATTTTACAATGTCTTCATATAACTCTTCCTGACGTGCAGGATTAAGATATAACGTAATAGTATCAATGTCTGTATAATTCTTCCATTCTTTCAAAATATTAACATCTACTACTACCCCCTCTTTTAATCCATAAGCCACGACCTGATGCTCATACTCTCTAAGCATCTTAATTGCTTTATTTGAATATCTTTCTTCGTTCAACGAAGCACCTATAACTAATGTTTTCATAATTTTTATTATTTTAACAAATTAAACACAATTAACCTTTAATATAAATAACGATACATCAATATACAACATTTTAAGAACCAAAACAGTTCATTTCAATAAATAATATTCTTATAAATTAGGTAATAATTAAGTACTTTTTGTAATAATTTTTAGATAAATGATAAAAGTCATATTTCTGATACAAATTTAACAGTAATTTTACTTTAGAAATTTAAAATCTCAATTATGAAAAAGTTACTACTTTCAATTTTAGGAGCTGCATTATTTGTGAGCGGTTCTGCATTCGCACAAGAAACAACTAGTGCACCTGAAAAAACAGATTATAAATGGCAAGTACGTCTACGTGGAGTAGGTGTTATTCCTCATAACAGAGCAGATATCGGTATTATCGGTGGTCAAATCGATGTAGATAATAACTTCATACCTGAACTAGACTTTACTTACTTCTTCACAGAAAACTTAGCAGCTGAATTAATCTTAGGTACTACAAGACACAATGTAGGTACAATAGGATCAAGCTTAGACAACCCTATCACACAAGGTCCAGGTACTGCTAATGTAGACTTAGGAAGTGTTTACTTACTACCTCCAACATTAATGTTCCAATACCACCACAAATTCGGTGAAGTATTTAAACCATACGTAGGGGTTGGAGTTAACTATACTATTTTCTACAATGAAAAATCAGGTGTAGCAAAAGATATTTCTTACGACAATAAATTCGGATGGGGATACCAATTCGGTTTTGATATTGACATCACAGAGAAATTCTTTATCAACGTAGACTTCAAAAAATTATTCTTAAAAACAGATGTTACTGTTGATGCTACAAACCTAATTGCTCCAGGAGTACAAGGTGTTGATCAATTAAACATCCCTGCAAAAGTAAAACTAGATCCAATGTTAATTGGTTTTGGTGTAGGAATGCGTTTTTAATTATTTAATGAGACATTTTTTTTTACCACCCTTATCTGTACCACAGGTAAGGGTGGTTTTTTATTGTCTGTTTTTTAATCGACCTTTGCATTTCTTAAAGAGATTATCAGAACAATGCAAACCAAAATAAGTTTTACAGATATTAATAAACTAGCTATACCTGCGATATTCGCAGGGGTATCAGAATCATTAATCTCGTTAACTGACATCGCTATAGTAGGTAATCTAAAAGAAAATAGCGTAGAAGCCTTAGGTGCTGTGGGATTAGTAGGGTCTTTCTTATCAGCCATTATCTGGATAGTAGCTCAAACTAAAACGTCTATATCAGCTACTGTATCTCAACATTTAGGTGCTAATCGCATCTTTGCAGTAAAGACTTTGGTTCCACAAGCAATCTTGTTCAACTTTCTCTTAAGTGTATTACTGTTTATATTTACAACTTTATTTGTCAATGAAATATTCACTGCTTATAATGCCGAGGGTTTATTGCTAACCTATGCTAAAGATTACTATCTCATAAGAGTTTGGGGATTTCCCCTTACATTGATAACATTCGCGCTATACGGTGTATTTAGAGGGCTACAAAATACAATGTGGGCAATGAAATGTAGTCTGACAGGTGCTATCATAAACGTTATACTAACCTATTATTTTGTTTTTGGAATAGAAGGGATATTACCTGCTATGCATATTAAAGGTGCAGCTTACGCAAGTGTAATCGCTCAGACAGTGATGCTCATAATGGCATTCTACTATTTCTTTAAGTACACTCCCTTTAGTTTAAAAATACGCAAAACAATTAATCCTTCCTTAAAGCCATTAATTATAATGAGCTTTAACTTCATTATCCGTACTGCTACACTAAACTTAGCAATATATTTAGCGAATGCTTATGCTACTGGATATGGCAAAGAATACATCGCTGCACAAAGTATACTGATGAATATATGGTTATTCTTTTCATTCTTTATAGATGGGTATGCTAGTGCAGGTAATGCATTATCAGGCAAATTAGTGGGTCAGAAGAATTATAAAACGATGTGGACCATGAGCAAAGATATCAGTAAATATGCTATTATAATCTCACTGATACTTATCGCTATTTGTGCCCTATTCTATAAATCAATTGGTTTATTGTTTAACCAAGATCCTGAAGTTATTACGGTCTTCGTAAGTATCTTTTGGCTCGTACTGTTTATGCAACCTATCAACTCATTGGCTTATATCTTTGACGGAATATTCAAAGGAATGGGAGATGCTAAAGTATTGCGCAACAATCTACTATTCGCTACATTCTGTGGTTTTATACCTACTCTACTAATCTTAGACTACTTTGACTTCAAACTGTATAGTATATGGATCGCTTTTGGGGTATGGATGTGCTGTAGAAGTTTTCCGTTAATGTACTTGTTCAAGAAGAATTATGTCGATTAACAGTTAATGCAACAGCATTGCAAACATAGTTTGAGATTATTTATAATGATTATATGTTAGTACATTTGTTATAAATAAAACAAAAGTATTATGTGTCAAGAACATTCAAATCATAATCACTCTCATAACGATAAACATACTCACGATCACTCTCATGATCATAATGATGACAATGATCACGACCACGATCACGACCACAGCCACGGAGGTGAGAACACAAAACTCTTTGTTGGGTTTAGTTTAGCTATGCTATTTATAGGTGTTATTTTAGCCTATGTTTTAAAAGCAGAATGGTTCATTAATAATAACACGCTAAGGTTAGTATGGTATGGAGTTGCTTTTCTACCTGTTGCATTTCCTGTTCTTAAAGAAGCCGTAAAATTAGGTGCTAAAGGTGACTTCTTTAATGAATTCTCTTTAATGGGAATCGCTACTATAGGGGCCTTCTTTATAGGAGAATATCCTGAAGGTGTGGCAGTAATGATCTTCTATACGATAGGAGAAATGTTTCAAGAAAGTGCTGTTAACAAAGCCAAAGGAAATATTAAGGCATTACTTGATATACGTCCAAATGAGGCTACTGTCTTTAGGAATAATCAATATACTGTAGTCAATCCTGAGGAAGTACAAATCGGTGAGATAATCCAAGTTAAAGTAGGTGAAAAGATTCCTCTAGATGGTGAAATGCTAACAGATAAAGGTAGCTTTAATACCTCTGCCTTAACTGGTGAAAGTAAACCGAATACATACCAAAAAGGAGAAACTGTACTTACAGGAATGATTAACTTACAAAATGTTGTAGAGATCAAGACTACTAAATTATATCAAGATAGTTCTCTTGCTAAGATCCTTCAAATGGTACAAGAGGCAAGTGCTCGAAAAGCAACAACAGAACTATACATACGCAAGTTCGCTAAGGTATATACACCTATTGTATTCTTCTTAGCAGTAGCATTAACGATAATACCATATTTCGTACTAGGAAGTGAATACGTATTCCAAACTTGGCTAGGTAGAGCATTAGTATTCTTAGTAATTTCTTGTCCTTGTGCATTAGTTATTTCAGTTCCATTAGGATACTTCGGTGGTATCGGAGCAGCTTCTAAGAATGGTATTCTTTTTAAAGGATCTAACTATCTAGAGCTTATGGCTAAGTTAGACATCGTCGTGATGGATAAGACAGGAACACTGACTGAAGGTGTTTTTAAAGTACAAAAAGTAGAAACTAGTCTTGAACAAAATGACTTCGTAAATATTGTATCTGCTATAGAGAAACAATCTACTCACCCTATCGCTAAAGCCATCGTAGAAGCTTATCCTACTGATAAAGTAGCAGAAGAGGTACACGAGATATCAGGTAAAGGATTAATGGGTAAAGTAGATAATAAAGAAGTTTTAGTAGGTAATGCGGCTCTTTTAAGCCACTATAACATAGCGTACCCTACATTGATAGATGATATAGTAGAAAGTATCGTAGTCGTAGCTATAAACAAAGAATATGTGGGATATATCACTATCGCAGATCAAATAAAGGCGGATTCTAAAGATGCTATCGCTTTAATGAAATCAATGGGAGTGAAAAAGACTGTAATGCTAAGTGGTGATAAAAATACCATTACACAGAAGGTCGCTAAAGAAACAAATATTGATTTGGCTATAGGTGGATTACTTCCTGAAGGTAAAGTGGAGCAAGTAGAAAAACTGAAAAAAGAGTACCCTAATATGTCTATAGCATTTGTTGGTGATGGTATTAATGACGCACCTGTTTTAGCGCTTAGTGATGTTGGTATAGCTATGGGGGCTTTAGGAAGTGATGCTGCTATCGAAACTGCAGACGTTGTGATTCAAACGGATCAACCTTCTAAGATCGCTACTGCTATGCATATCGGTAGGGAAACACGTAAGATAGTAATACAGAATATTGCATTAGCTCTAATCGTTAAGATCATTGTACTTATACTAGGTGCAGGTGGTGTAGCTACTATGTGGGAGGCAGTATTCGCAGATGTAGGTGTAGCACTATTAGCTATCTTAAATGCTGTACGTATACAGAAGATGAAATTTATCTAACTATATAAAACTTAAAATCCCGATAGCTATCGGGATTTTTTTATTCTTGTTCCGTAAACAATTCTAAGGTATTCTCTATCTGTATTAGATATTGTCCATAAAGCTTGCTTATCCATATCTTTAATAACACATAAATAAAGCCTAACATAATCACTGAAGCTATTCCCAGTTTAATCAGTGAAGTTATATCTCCTCTAAGAATACTATCTAATGTGTTAGAAGAAGTAACTGCTAATAACAATAAAATACCAAAGGGAATAAGCGAATAGGAAAAGCTCTCATACAACTGAATATAAAGCTTGAGACTATAATAACTCTCATACACACTATCCTTGCTATTCAAGTTTAAAGAGGCAGATCTCTTATAAAAGATGTACATCTTAAAAATGTAATACCCACATATCAAAACAAACAAAATATAAAACAGATAAAATCCACCGATACGAGATGCATTAAGTTTCAATAACTGTGGGGTAAAAGCAACCAAAATAACAGATAAAACTTGTACCCAAATCTCCTTCTTTACATTCTTTCTAACCTTCTCTAATGGCAAATGACTAACCTGTGCACCTAAATCATTAGAAATACTAACAGAATCTTCGATACTCTGTTCTTGCCACGATTTCTTTAAATCATCAAAATTCATATCCTTGACTTTTTATAATTTCTTGTAACTTATTCTTTGTTCTATTCAATTTTACTCTAGCATTTCCTTCAGAGATACCGAGGTTTACTCCAATTTCTTGATGAGAAAAACCCTCCAAATACAAAAATATCAAGGCTTTCTCTACATCATTTAACTGGTAAATAGCTTTATATAAATAATCTATTTGTCCTTCAACTACATTATCACTTTCTAAGCTCCGTAATTTTAATTCACTGTCACCTAACCTACTTATCTGATCAGTAACTTTCTTATCTTTCTTAAAGTAAGTAATTGCCGTATTTACAGCTACGCGATACATCCAAGTAGAGAATTGACTACTCCCTTGAAAATTGGAATAAGACTTCCATAACTGCAAAACAATCTCTTGATACAAATCTTCCTGGTCACTTTGCCTGTCCATATACATACGGGAGACTTTATACAATATGCCTTTATGGGTGTCTATTTTAAGTAGAAACTCTTTCTCTATAGCTTTATCCACTACACAAATAAATTTAGTTAAATACAGGATTAACAGTATACCCCTTAAGTCTCAGCAAATTCAATACCCCTAATTCACCTGCTAAGTGAGCACTTCCGACAGCAAATAAAGTTGACTTATCACTCATCATTTTAGGCATTTGATCCACCCAATTAATGTTACGGCTATCTAATAAAAATCGCTTATTCTCTGTAGTCATAAATTGTGGATCAGTTCCATATTGATACAATAACTCAATATCTTCAGAAATAAAGGCTTGTTTCATCTCTTCAAAATTCCCTGTATATTCAGATACTTGCTTTAACTGTACTATAAGTTCCTTAGCAGTATACATTCCATTTAAAAGTTCTACTTGATCTTTTAAATGCTCCAATCCTAAAATAGTTTTCCCCTCTTGCATTGCTAAAGCAAGTACTTCCATATCATAACCCTTCGCAGAACAAGTAATTGTTTTTGCTATCATCAGACTCATCAATCCCATTGTTGACATATTATCCACCTCCACTAATTCTCTTCCATATTCATTTTTTAAGACAGTCTTTAGTTCTTGTATTTCCTCTTTATTCAATTGATCAGACCAGAGTTTATCCGAAATCATTAAGGATTGAATATCTTTCAATTCACTAGGATCACTTAAATTCACTTCTAATGCAAGCTGTTTAGTTGAGCTTATAGCACGCTGTACTTTATCACTTATACGTAAATCCTCCTCACAAAGAATATGAAATGTACCCAAAACATAGGAAGACTGTGCTAATCCATTACCACTTATCTCCCAAAGAATCGATTTATTAGGTAATGATTGTGCAAAACTTAGTGCAATAGTAAAAAAAGAAAGAAAATAAATAAAAGATAAACGCTTCATAATTCTAATGGTAGTTTGTTTTATACATAGTAAGTATAACAAATTACAAAACGTTACAGAGAAAAGTGAACTATTTTAAAAAAAATCTCTTTACAATAGGAGAAACTATACAAAACAAAAAATCCCCAACCTCATACGAGATTGGGGATTCTAAAGAAAGGCGGCGACATACTCTCCCACTGGTTAGCAGTACCATCTGCGCTAGCGGGCTTAACTTCTCTGTTCGAAATGGATAGAGGTGAGCCCCGCTGCAATAACCACCTTAAATCGGTTGTTACTAAAACGTAACTAATATTTTTGAACTATATTGATATATCTTAACTATTTGTTAGACTTTTTTGAATACAAATATTTATGTTTTAGAAAGTTTCCCTCCCCTTGTATTAAACAAGGGGAGTACACATAAGCTTACGGGTTATTAGTACTACTCGACTCTGACATTACTGCCTTTACATCTATAGCCTATCAAC
>NZ_NSGJ01000027.1 GCF_002286775.1 Myroides sp. N17-2 | reverse complement strand
AATACGAATACTCCTTATATAAGGTGTTTTTGATTAATTGTACCTTACTTTTTTGTTTTAGGTTGTCCTTATACCTTTATATATACCCTTATTGAATTGTTTACAGCTACTTTTATCTGCTAATCTGTTCTATTTTAGCACTCTATCTGATTTTTGAATAAAAAGAGGTATAGTTTTTTCGTTCTCATTTTGAGCAATATTCACCTTAACTTATTGTAATTCAATAATTAATGTATTCTTACTCCATTATGATGATTATCTTAAAAAGCCTTCTGAAGTCAATAGACATCTACCTTAATACCCTCTCCTTCAACACTTCTTCAACATTACCACAAGATTGCTCTGCTAGAAGAACCTTTTTTTGAAGCATTCTTGACGAAGACTTGACGCAGTATTGAAGAGGCTGCTGTTTGCTAAAGTGCATAAAAAAACCCGAAGCGGAATGCCTCGGGTTGGATTTGATTATATATTGGAGTGAAAAACTATCTAATTATGCCCTCCTTCATTACTTCAGAAAATAATTCAACACTTTTAATCCTATCCTCAGTATAATATATAGGAGTAGTAATCATTATTTCATCTACTTCTAATCCCTTATAAAATTCTTGTAATTCGTTTGCTACTTTGGTTTTATCACCTATAAAAGAATAATATGTTTTTTGACGAACAATATATTCTTCATAATCTGTCCAATTACCTTCCATTGAATCACATGGTCTCTGAAGAGGTTTTCTATCATTTCTTATAATCCCTAAGAACATTTTATGAAAAGAAGTAGCTAAACGATCAGCCTCTGCATTGGTATTAGCAACAATTGCATTAATACAAGGCATAAAATAAGGTTTTGCATATTGAGCAGAAGGGACGAAGTTCTTTCTATAAATAGCCGCTGCCTGAACTAAATGATCAGGAGCAAAGTGGCTAGCAAAAGCATAAGGCATACCTAACTCAGCTGCCAAATAAGCACTATCTGTACTAGATCCTAAAATCCACATCGGTATATCACATCCTTCACCAGGAAAAGCACGAACTTTAGCTCCTTCATTTACCTTAAAATAAGTTTTTAATTCCTCAATTTGTTGTGGAAAGTAATTAGCTGCATTAAAATCATTACGTCTTAATGCTAAAGCAGTGGCTTGATCAGTACCCGGAGCTCTACCCAATCCCAAATCTATTCTATTAGAATAAAGAGCATTAAGTGTTCCAAACTGCTCAGCTATCACTAAAGAAGAATGGTTAGGTAGCATTATACCACCTGAACCCACTCTAATAGTTTTGGTTCCACCAGCAAGATAACCAATCAATACTGAAGTAGCTGATGAGGCAATATGAGGCATATTATGATGTTCGGCTACCCATAGTCGATTAAAGCCATAGTGTTCTATATACTGAGCTACTTTTAAAACGTCGTGTAATGTATCTGTAGTTGACTTGTTTTCACCAATAATGGCTAAATCAAGAAAAGAATATGGTATATTTTGGTTCATTTTATTTATTGTTAATTGATTACTCACAAGATAAGGTTAAAATAAATAACCTTTCTCACGCTATAATACAAAATTAACAGACATACACATTACTTATCTGAATATCAATATAAAACATTAATTAAACGTATACACTCTTACAAAATAATCGTAAATTTAAACTCATTAACCATAATCATTAATATCATGATACATATCGAAAACTTATTAGAGAACATCGAATACGGTGATAAAAAGCCTGCTGTAAAAATCCTAGTTGATAATGACTTTTCTAAAGAAATAAGAATAGTTTTTAAAGAGGGACAAGAAATGAAAGAACACAAAACATCATTCCCTATCGTGGTAGAAATAGTAAGAGGAGCTATTACTTTCGGTGTAGAAGGTCAACCACATCACTTATCTGAAGGTAGTATAATAGCTTTAGATCCAAGTATACCACATGACTTAATAGCGACTAAAGATAGTATTGTACGTTTAACATTACATAAATCTGATCAAATAAAACGTGTATTAGAAGTGATTAAAGACTAATCACAATAGGTAACTAAATAGAAATATTTCAATACATATAATAATCAATGTACATATTGGAGTATTTCATAGAGCTGTAGTACATTTGCACAAAACATCAAGTAACACAATGAGACAACTAATCTTAAGCTTAGTATTACTATCTAGTACATTCTGCTTATCGCAAAAATTAGAAATCATCCCACTAGGCATATATGGTGGTGGAGATGAAAGCAATCTATCCTCTTATCTAATAGGTGTAGAAAAAACAAATACCTATTTAGCATTAGACGCAGGTACTATATACAGTGGAATTAATAAAGCTATAGAGCAAAAAACATTCAGTGTCGATAATAAAATAGTATTACGTGATTATATAAAAGGGTACTTCATCTCACATGGGCATTTAGATCACCTGTCTGGATTAATCATTAATTCTCCTGAAGATTCTAACAAACCTATATATGCACTCCCTTTTGTAATCGATATTTTCAAGAATAATTACTTTACCAATGCATCGTGGGCTAACTTTGGAAGTGAGGGAGAAAAACCGATATTAGGAAAATACGCCTACACTAGAGTAAAACCTTCACAGTCATTCAGTATAGAAAACACCACTTTGTCTGCAGAAGTCTTTGAACTAAGTCATGTTAATCCCCAACTTAGTTCTGCTATATTAGTAAAGAACAATGATGAGTACATCTTATACTTCGGCGACACAGGGGCTGATAGAGTTGAAAAAACTACAAAGCTTAATTATATTTGGGAATACATTTCTCCTCTAATAATCAACAAGAATCTTAAAACAATATTAATCGAGGTTTCTTTCCCAAATAGTCAAGCAGAAGACAAGTTATTTGGGCATCTAACGTCAAAGTTACTAAATGAAGAATTAGGTAACCTTGCAAAATATACAGGGGAAGAAAGTCTTAAAGGTCTAAATATAGTTATAACACATCTAAAACCGAGTGGTACAGCTATAACAACTATTAAGAAAGAACTATCAGATAACAATAAGTATGAAGTCAATTTTATTTTCCCAGAACAAGGAAAGAAAATTACACTAAAATAACACCAACAAAAAAGCCGTCTAAGTGACGGCTTTTTTAATATAGATAGTTATGCTTTACTGATTACTTCCTGTTTAAAAAACATTCTGTCAACAATAAAGACAACAAAGAACATCACAAGAGATGGAATTAACCAAGGAACATCATAATCATTCAAAGGTAATTTATTTACAAATTCCTTAGAAGTCTCAGAGTAAGCTATAAAATCGTATTTAGCTGCAATAAAAGAACTAAATTGAATCAGTGCAATAATAGTTGTCGTTATAATAGCACCAACAAATGGAGCTTTTCTCTTCACACTTTTTCCAAACGCAACCATATAAATAATTAACGTCAGCGTAATAGGATAGATGATCCCCAAGAAAGGAGCTGCGTAATCAATAATGCTATCTACTCCTTTCACAGCCAAAAAGGCAGATGAGATACAAGTAACTATAACAACAAACTGATAACTAAGTTTACCATTAGTCAACTGACTAAAGAATGTACCTGTAGCACATACTAAAGCAATAGCTGTAGTCAAACATGCTAACGCAATACACAATGAAAGTGCTAATGTCCCTTGACTACCTAATAATCCACTAGAGATGTGTAATAGCAACTCTGTTCTTTTCAAATTATCAGTAATAGGGTAGCCAGAAGTAGCACCTAAGTAAACTAAACCTCCATAAATGAATAACAAGCAAGAGATCGCTACACCTCCAGCCATATAAGTAACTTTAGTCTTCTCTTTTAAGCTAACGTATCCAGCAGCTTTAACAGCTGAAATAATAATCCCTGCATAAATAACTGATGCTAGCACATCCATAGTCTGATATCCTTCTGAGAAACCAAGTCTAAAAGGATCTGCATAACTAACATTAGCTAAATTAGACGTATCAATAGGATTCACAATTCCTATAACAACCATTCCCACTAGTAATACTAATAACAATGGAGTTAGATATTTACCAATAATATTAACAACCTTAGATGGCGAAATAGAAAGTACTAATGTTATACCAAAAAATATTATAGATGACCAAATCGCACTAAAATTTGGAAAAATAGCTAAAACACCTATTTCATAAGTAGTAGCGGCAGTACGCGGAATAGCAACTAAAGGTCCAATACTTAAAATAATAGCAGTCGCTAATATCCATCCCAGTTTACTATTGATTCTATTACCTAAGTCGGTAAATTCATCACCTGAAATCAAGACAGCTACAATACCTAAAAAAGGAGCTAATATAGCTGTTATAGAAAAACCAGAAACAGCAGATACCCACGAACCTTCAGTAAATAACCCAATGATAGGTGGTAAAATTATATTTCCTGCGCCAAAGAACATGGCAAACAATGCAAATCCAATTGTAACTGCATCAAATATGGCTTTTTTATTCATTCAATAATTTTTAGATAGTTATAAATATCTTCTTTAATCTAATAGTGATAAATGAATATTCCTTAAAAAAGGAATATGTTTTATTCCTATATTCGCTTTAGAGGAGCACAATATATAAAATAATAATCGGGTTAGATACATACATACCAATATTTTACACAAAACAATCTAGTGTGACTATGATATTAACAAGAAATAGTATATGTTAAAAGAATATAGAATCAAACAACTATTTACTTTATAAAAACAAAAAAAATGATGCTTTTTACTACAAAAAATTTAAAAATAGAAAGAATAGTTTCAGAAAAAGATTTTGACATTTTACTTCAAATACATAATTGTAAGGAAACTATGCAATGGATACCAACGAACATAAAACACTGGAATTCAAAACAATTAGTTAAAAAATATCAAAAAAACAATGAAATGTATGAATTAAATCTAGGAATGTATAAAATAAGTCTTGAAACAGAAAAAAACACAGAAATAATTGGTGAATTACTACTTCAGAATTATAACCATAATACCCAAGCTATAGAAATCGGTTATCTCATTCATAAAAAGTACTGGAAACAAGGTTTCGGAACAGAACTATTAATAGGTCTAGAAGAATTCTTAAAAGACAAAGAGGTTGAACTAATTGCACAGCTGTATGAAGAAAACACAGCGTCGCGTAGATTGTTAGAAAAATTAGACTTTAATCTACTTACCAAAGACAGTATAGAGAATAAAAAATATAAACTAACATATTCCAAAAAACTATAAATCAGAATTCAAAGATTGATGAAGTTTCTCTAAAACGGGGATAACTAACCTAGCTCTTTCCGTTAAAGAGTACTCTATATGTAGGGGTCTCTCACTAACAATAACTTTACTTAAGTAATTATCTTCTTCTAATTCCTTCAACGCCACAGATACAGATTGCTTATTAGCTCCTTCTAATAAACGCATATAATCACTAAATCTCTTAGGCATATCTTCTGTTAAATGAAGAATATGCACCTTCCACTTACCTCCTAAACTTTTAAGTAATTCTTCGGCTGGACATTTAGTGCTTTTTGTGCTAACAGTACTCATTCTATTTATTTGTTTAGTAGGGCGCAAAGCTATAACAATTCTAGTTATTAAAAAATGAGCTTCTAAGTACGCTCCATTAGCCAACCTAAATTTTTTAAAAACAGATTTGTTAGACCATTATTAATACTCCTCAACCTTAACTGTGTTATCTACACTACATAAACAGATAATTATAAAAACAGCTTAAATAGAAAATTCATTAGTAAAAACTCCTACAAACAAAACTATAATTCTAACAAACAAATTTTGTGTTTTATTCAAGATTACAAAATAATCTCTAAAAAAACAAAGTTACTATTTGTTTAAAAAATAAATAAAACACATTTTTAAAACACTTAAAATGAAATAATATTTTCATTTTAAGTAAAAAAGACAATAAAAAATACTTTTTACACAACTTTAATAAATTTCATATTTATACTTTTACAATAAGATAATTACAACAAAAAATTAACAAAATAAGAATATGAATAGCCAATTAAAAAACACAACGTAACTATGAACCTGTACACCGTTTTAAGCTCCCCTATAAACGTGTACATAAATCACCTACATTATGACAAACACAACATCAAAACTTTCAGTTCAGCCAAAGGTTGTTGAATTGAAAAATCCCCCGAGAGAAGATTTTCTAATTCTTTCACAAGATGAGGATCCAAAAATAACATCTCCTTATAACAAGAGAAATTATTACAAACTTTCTTACTTAAAAACAAAGAGTAAGTTCTTTAATGGTACGAAAGTAGTAGAGTTAGATGGACCAACATTGTTCTTTTCTAATCCTGTATCTCATTATACATTTGAACCAGTATCAGATTCTCCAGAAGGTTTTTACTGTTTATTTAATAATAACTTTTTAGGGTACAAGAGCAATTTATTAAAAAGCATTCTCTCTCACTTACATGAGAATCCAATTTATCTACTAACACCACAACAAGATGATTTCATCTCTTATGTATTTAAAAGAATGAATGAAGAATGTAGTCAAAAGTATGCACAGAAGCATGAACTACTGCGCAACTATATTGAGATTATTATACATCAAAGCAACAAATTAGATGCCTCAATTACAGTAGATCAAAATATAAATGCTCCACAAAGATTGTGCTCTAGGTTTTTAGAATTATTAGAAAAACAGTTTCCAATTTCAAAAACGAATACAGTAATAAAACTAAAATCACCTAAAGACTTTGCAGAAGAACTAAATGTACACGTAAATCACTTAAACCACACAATAAAAAAGACATTAGGAAAGTGTACAACAGATTGTATACAAGAAAGAATCTTAATCGAATCTCAAAAATTACTAAAATCAACATCTTTAAGTGTCGCAGAAATAGGATACTGTTTAGGTTTTGAGTACCCAACATATTTTTCAAGTTTTTTTAAAAAATTTACTTTAATAACACCTGTACAATACAGGAGAAATCAATAAAAGCTATTAAAATTGTTTGATTTCTTTAATTCAGATACTGTATTTATGTACTAAATTTACATTAGAACATACAACAGCTTTACTATCGAATAAGAAATCAATTTAGAATGATTGCAAGGCGCATTTGCCCATCTTCAGGCAAAAAAAATGAAGAATAGTAGCCCTAAATCTTTTTTATTGTTAAGTGCCATTATCAGTATTGATAATGGCACTTTTTTTATTCTTACCTAATAGAAATTAGTTCTACTTCAAAAATTAATGTGCTATAGGGTCCAATCTCCTTACTTTTATTCTCATCTCTATATGCATACTCTGGAGGTGTAACCATTCTAAACTTCGTCCCCATAGGTAACAGAGGTACAACTTCTTGGTATGCAAGAATCAACTTACTCAAATTAAAGACAGCAGGTAAACCACGCTCTATAGAGCTATCAAATACTTCACCCCTTATATTAGTACCATGATAATGACACTCTACTTTATCTGATAAGCTCGCGTTAACACCTGTTCCAACGCTTAGTATCTCATAAGCGATTCCTGAAACTAGCGTAATAACATCTTCTTTGGCAGAAAAGTTCTTTAAATACTCTTTACCCTCCTCTTTATTCTTTAGTTCTAATAACTCTCTCTTTTTTCTAAGTAAATCTGCTACACTCATATATTCTATTTTTCTAAACAACAAAAATAAGCATTATAGCTCATGTTCCTGATATGTATGTAACTGCCATATTTCTAAATTCTCAATAGCACGTGTACAACCAACATACCATTCATAAGGTGTTAGCTTATTCGGTTTATCCACTATAAGAATTACATTTTTTCGCTCTAATCCCTTGAATTTAACAGCTGTAGTATACTGAAGTTTCTCAGGTTTTAAAGTCAAATTCTCTACTGTCAACTCTTCCATTCCAAGTTCTAATATCAAATCTGCTACGTTATTACGTCTTTGCCAAACTTTACTTTGTACAAGCACAATAACATCCTCAGCGTTTAGAGAAGATGCGGGATCATGTATACTGCGAATCACTTCTTGCATTGCCTCTTTTATCTCCTGTTGATCGTGGAATGACCTTAACTCAATCTCATCATACTGCGCTTTATGTGTTGTCACATCCTCCCAATCTTCTGGATGTATCTGAATATGTTCTGCAATTTGGCGTATCTGAGATTTCTGAGCACTACGTCTTACCTTGTGTAATTTGAAATGTGTAAAATACTCCTTTAAGAAATATGCATAATCTGAAACATCACGTCCAAACAAAGAGAAACTCTGGTCTAAATCATATAATAACATAATATTACCCTGTTTCATACCATTGTGATCTCCACATAATTTATGCATCATCAAATGTAGATTACGATCAAACAAATCTTGAGCCTCATCTATAATCATATAATCATAATTTAGAAGTTGATTATTCTCTTCTAAATAGTCAATCGTATCTCTAATGTAATCAGCGAACTTCTGTGGATCTAAATATAACAAGTCCTTCTCACACACATCAGGTAGATATTTTACAACAAACTGAGTTAATGTCATACAGTCAATCCTAACTTTACTAGCTTTAAACCTCTGCGCATTATAAGCACATAAAAGAGAGTTCCAACATAGATACATCCCATTACGTCCTACTTGCATCTCGCCATAAGCCATTGCCATAGTCGTCTTACCTGTACCTGGCGCCCCTTCTATCATTAGCCTAGGATTCTCAGATAAAGAATAAAGGATATCTAAATTACGTTCTTTCAGCCATTCCAAAGAATCTCTTGATTCAAATACGTTTGTATCTTGAATCATAGGGCTAAAAGTATTCACTATATTATCTAATTCACCTTGCGTTAAATGATTAAACTTAATAGGGTGTGTCTTCTCTAATTTCACACGAGAATACTCATAGATGTGTAATAAGAAACGTTCAATATTCTTATACTTATTGCGTCTTGTATAATCACTAAAGATCAGGTTCTTATCGTAGATAGTATTTTCTATGGCTATTTTAGTTGTCGGAAATCCAACGGCTTCACAGAATAATACGTGTTTAAAGTTTGGGAATACCTTATTCATAAGGGTGTACTTATACCCCTTCACTTGCTCGAATGGATTTTGGTTTAACCATTTTTTGCGCTTTCCATCTTTAAAACAGAAACGTCCTTGGTCAACAAAGATATTACCACCTTTTACCTCTAAAACGATGACACCAAACTTAGAGACAATTATAAAGTCTAGTTCAGCATCAGCCTTAGCACGTTTAATCATAGAGTTATCGTGAAAAGGAAGCTTTAAGCTATACCATACATACCAATTATGTGGACTATTAGATAGAGATTCTACAATATCTCCGTATATTAGAAATTCTCCATAAGGTACTTTATTACCATTAATAACAAGTTGTTCGAGCTCATCTAGAGGATATTCTGGATAAATCTTTAAAGGCATAACACTGCATTTTTTTGATGAACATCTAAGTTACGTCTTTTACCTCAACAAGTACCTATCCTTTTTAACGAAAAAAAGAGACTGTTTACTAGAAACAATCTCCTTATAATCTATTCTTTTGGAAAATCTGGTCTTCTCATCTTAAACTTACTTCCTGATAATGATTCAAGAAAAGCAACAATAGCCTTTGTCTCCTCTTTTGTTAATTCTAATGGTTTCATCAGAGGATCTGTTACAGGATACATAGGATCTTTTGCTTTCTGTTCAGGCTTAGGATCTATCATATGCATACCACTATTATACATATTCACAATTCCTTCTAAGTTATCAAACAGTCCATTATGCATCCAAGGTCTAGTATTCAATAAATCACGTAATCCTGGGGTCTTAAACTTACCTACATCATTAGGATCTTTTGTCACTTCATATCTTCCTAAGTCTTCAAACTGTCGTTTATAATAAGTCAATCCTATATTGTGAAATGATTCATCTGTTAAGTATTTACCGCTGTGACAGTTCATACATCCCGCTTTTGTTCTAAACAAGTGCATTCCATAAATCTCCTGATCATTTAACGCTTTATATTTTCCATCTATAAAAGCATCAAATCTACTTGGTTGACTTTTGATAGTACGTTGAAAAGAAGCTATTGCCCCCACTACTCTTTCATAAGTAATCTTATTATCTCCAAAGGCTTTCTCAAAATAAGGTTTATACCCTTCCACTTTACTTAGTTTAGCAGGTAGTTCTACTACATCCATTGCCATTTCATTATGAGCTGATAATGGACCTGTAGCTTGTTCTTCTAAAGTATTTGCTCGACCATCCCAAAAATAAGAAGTTCGCTCGGCTGTATTATATAAAGAAGGCGTATTACGAGCCCCCTTTAAATGATCGTGACCTAAACCAACCATACGTCTATCTGTCCACCCCATTTCTGGATCGTGACAAGAACTACACGATATCTGATTAGACTTAGATAACTTAGGATCAAAGAACAACATTCTTCCTAAAATAACTTCCGGTTTAGACTGATCTGTAAAATAAGCAGAGTCCTTCTGAATACTTGCCATTTCACTCCACACTACACCTTCTTCTATCGTCGGTTTAGGCCATTGCGAAATTGGTTGTTTATAACTATCGATTATTTTTTGATACTCAGGATTGTCGCTTCCTAAGAATCCAGTAAACTTAGGACTAAAACTAAAAAGCCCAAAAGCAACTGCTCCAGATAATAAAATAATTACCTTCTTCATTGTTTATTATTGTTAGTGATAACTATCTAGAAAGTAACCCCTAAAGACATTCCTATATAGTTATTCGTTTTGTTTACATTGTATTTAGTCTGCTCAAACTGTATTTGAGCAAACATAGCTGGTATATTCATGAACTTCACATCATATCTAGCAGTCACACCATAACTCTGATAATTAGAAGTATTAATAGCCAAATCATTCCTAGTCCACTCAGTCATCGCAGGGCTTTTATAAGAATCTACCATATTCACGGTGTCTTCTTTAAGGTTGCGTACTTTAAAATAAGGAGTTACTGTTACGATATTAGTTTGATTAAGTTGTCGCATATAATCAAGTTCTAAACCATAGTGAAGATATGTAAAGCGTTGTTTAGCAAAAGTATCTCTTCTCTTCTCATCAGTCTGTTCTACAGTAAATGAAGGAGATATTACTAAACGACTAACCTCTGTACTATATTGATAGAATAAACTAGTATAAATATCACTTCGAATGAATTTATACAATTCTTTCTCTGCTATCTTCTCCTCTAGTTTTCCCACTTTAGAATAAAAAGACTCAGTCCCTCTCGATTCACTTAATACATAATTTATCTTAGCTCCTAAACGATGTTCATCAAAATCAACATACTTTATAGCTCCTAAAGTATAGTTCTTAGTCTTTAATTCAGACATATCTTTCGACGGGTTAGTACTATATCCTTTTTTGATATCAAACTGTCCAAAGGAAGCCTGTATTAAAAAGTCTTTACCTTTATTTTTTGCAAAAGTACCACCTATATCATATCCTAATCCATCATAGATCATCGACATATTATTAGCTGAACTAAAGTAATAATTATAAGAGCCTAATCCTGTTAAATGATATGCAATGGGCTTACCTAATAGGCTAACGAATTTAATAGAAGTATTCTGCGTATACTTATTCAACTTAGTATATACTCCTAATTCATAATCTCTATATACATTATAATTAACTCCTAATCTCACATTCAAATCTGAAGTAGTATTCTTTGGCCTAGGGTCAACTTCTCTATATCCGCTTTTAGCTACATAGCTCACCTCTCCACCAACAGTCCATTTATCAAACTGCTTAGCCATACCTCCTGAGAACTGATAAACTTCTTGCTTCATAGTCCCTCCTATCGAATCTCCCAATACATATGGTCCTAATATATGTCGATCTAGATTCTCATTCCACTTCATATTCTTCTGTTTCTGTGTAGTATAAGAAGCACTTCCCCATAACACAGCATCATTTTTCAATCTTCTATAAGACGAGGTATTTACTTTAAAAGCATCTAAGCCATCTCCGTCTTGTATAAGATAAGCATCCTTACGACTTGACTGTTGATTTATACTTAACTCAGAAAAAGAAGAAGAATTATATCCTGTCATAAAAGCACGATTGGCATAGAACTCCTGTCCGAAAACGATGTTCATATCGCGCTGAGCTAATCTATTAACATAAAGACTAGGTGCTGTCATATCCTGAGCATTAATCTCAGCACAAAACAATACACTAATTATCGCTATTATATTTATATATCTATTTTTCAATGTACTGATCTTTTAGTTATGATGTATTCCATCTTTTAAAGACATCACTGACTGAGGAACAAAATCAACTGAAGAGTTATTAGTGTCCTTATATACATTACGCCCTTGCTCATTTGGACCTAGAACCTTTCTTCGAATTGTTTTACCATATCTAGCTTTGTCAGATTCTGAAGTTGCACAATAAGAATATCCACTATCCAAAGAAGGAGAAGTTACTAATCGTTCAAATTTGTCAGGGATACTTCCGTTCACACCATCAATAATCCAACTATTAGGAATCTTATATCTATCGAATTTTTGTTCTTTACCTGCTGCCGTTAAATAACTATAATCAAACTTATAATTAGCTAACCAAGTCTCTTCATTTTCTCCTTCAGGAAAACGAGCTACTATATATCCTGTTTGTCCACGATCGTGCATAGCGAACATACTAAAATTCAACTTACTATATATCATTTTAACGTTAGGTACATTAGGATTATCTGGTTGCACGTTTTTTGGGTTCTCTGTAATAGGGAATTCAAAGTTCGCATTAGATAAATCAGCGCCAGGTACATTAGGTAAGTTATGATTCTGTGCATTATCAGCTATCACGATAAAGTCACCTGGCTCTACAGGGTATTCTTTACCACTACCTGGCAACATCATAACAGACTGCAATACGAATGCCTCATTTAAAACGTCTGGAGTTTCCTTATTGTCTTTGGTTGTCAAGAAATCAGATTGAGCTATAAGTAGACCATCTGCATAAAGCACTTTATCCGTATTATTCACTAATTTAAAGTACTTTCCTGTTTGATATGCTTTTAGCTCAAGTGTTTGCAATCCTGCAAAGAAAATCTCTTCGAATACAAAGTCTTCATTTAATTGTTTAACAAAAAGTGTAATGTTTAGATTAACAACTTGATCTGTCACATCTAACATTTCGCTTTTACTACTTAAACTTACTTCTTCTCCTTCCGCTAAAAGTCCTATCCCTTCAGCAGACATTCTATAAGAACCGATAGGAAGAGCAACAGAAAAGTAAGGAGTTCCTTGAGCCTTCTCTATTATTTTTAGCCCAGTATTTACTTCAACGAACTCTACTTCTAATTCTTTTATTTCCTTTATCCCCTCTACTTTAAATGCCATTGACACAGTAGAGTTTTGGTTTATGTTAATAGCATTATCATCTGTAAGACAAGAACTAACAGATAAGCTCATTGTCACCATCAATGCGTATAAAAATATATGTCTTAATTTCATTGTCTTAAATATTAAAGTTTATCTCCATTCCGAAATATGGTCCATTAGCATCCTTTCTGTTAACTTTCACACCATTAAATGTATATGACGAATAATGTGAGAATAAACGATTAACGAACATTGACGCTTTCACTGATTTATAAATTCTCTTAGATATTTTAAAGTTTGCATTAAAGGTGAATGGTCTTCTATCTTCCATACCATCTGTTTTAGAAACAGGTCTTACTAAATGCTGTAATATCGGATCATTGGCACTTTCGTCTGTGAAGGGATGAACCACATTATCTAATCCCATATAAGCGTATGGTGCTGCTACCCTATTCAGATTTAAATCTCTTCTAAAAATATCCCCTTGCAAAGAAGCAGAGATGTTCATATCTAAACTTGGTAGATAAGTATCTACTACTAAATTATAAACTAAAGAAGATCTTCTATTACCACTATCATCAGCATAAATACCTGCATACAAAAACTGTTGTCCATTAACAGTAGTTCCAGGTCGCCAGATAATATCTGCGCTATTAGAATACGTTGTTTTAAACCAAGCTCCGTTTAGCGTAATACGCGTATTGATAACCTCAAAACGCGGTGAAGAATATCCAAACTCTATTCCTTCCTTAAGTGTGCTACTTCCATTCTCTGTATGTGAGTACTGCATCATATCTTGTCTATTTGACCAACGAGAGTTTTCTAAATCTGGTTTTCCTAACTCATCATTCCATACGATATCTTTAGACTCATAACGCTTATATTCAAATCCCATAAACTGAGTCATATCTCTAAAACCAGTAGTCATTTTCTCGTCAAAATAAGTGATGTAAAACTTGTGTTTACTATACTCTAAGTCTAGACGAATCTCTTTCTTTGTGTTTTTAGCCCCTATAAGACTGTGATTCTCTAAAGACATTCTATGGGTATAGAACTGTGCATAAGCATTATCAGTTTTAGGATCTAAATAACTCACCTGAACCATATCAAAATAACGGTCCTGTGGATATAATACAGCTAAAGTAGGTTGTTTATACAGCTCTCCATACCCTACTGTAATATCAGTTTTTAAGTACTCATTCCCTATTTTTAGGTTAGGGAGTCCCCATTGAAAGTTAATACGAGGTTCTGTAAATACTCTATCACTAATACTAAATGCCTTACCTACTCCTAGTAACTTAGACATACGCAAACCAGCATATAACTGCAGATGGTGATTACCTAACTCATACTCCATACGATCACCTACATAAGCGGCTAATATCTGAGAAGCTGGTACTTCATTAAAAGGGCGAGGGCGTCTCATCGTTCCTGTAGTAGGGGGTAATAATGGATCGAATAACTCTCCTCTACCATTATTCTTAGCATATCTAAAGTCAATCCCTATTTCACCATTATGTTTAATTCCTCCTGTAGAAAAACCTAGGTCTGACTGTAACTTTGTATTAATATTTAAAGGTCGCCCTTCAGTCTTAGAAGTAGCTACATAAGAACTAGGTAAAAAGACACCTTCATTCTCTCCTGTTTCATTACCAACAGGAATAGCTACACGTCCATTCTGCTGTATAAAGATCGTTTCTTTAATATCTTCTATTCCTTGTGACACATAAGTATTCAATGTTATATTTTTAAACAAGCCATCTTTACTAAAGTCAAGTTTTAGATTATTTCCTAAAGCGAAGTTCTGCCTACTATTCTTATAACTATCTGTTCTATCATACCCTGTATCAGGATCAAACTTATCATTATCTATCGTACCACTATAATCAAAATTGGCTTTCCATTGCAAATCATATCCTCCTACTACAAAAGTCTTTTCAGAACGCAACGAAGAAGATATCCTCTTATAATTTTGCAGTATATCTGTAGGGTCATTTTTAGCATCTAAGAAATCAACACTGGCATTAAGCTTCCACCCTGTCTTCGTATCTATCCCTTTTCCGACATAGTACAGTTTACTAAAACCATCCACTTTAAATCTCGCCTGTAGTGGTGTGTATCCTATCTTTCTATTAATCTTAATCAATCCCGAACTCAAGTCTCCATATGCAGCAGTAGGTATACCACGGATAACCTCTACACTCTCTATATCATTAGTAGATAGACTACGCATATCTACACCTATATGTGATGTTTTAAAACCTTTGGCAGATACTTGCATATCGGCATTCGTGTTTATGATATTATTATCTACCATAAACTGTACTCCTAATGCCCCTGTTGCATATTTCTCCCCAGGATTATTCTCTCTAATTAGTGCAGGATTAGCTGTAGTTAGTTTAGGATCTTTAGCCTGTCCTCCAGGCAATAATTCCATTAAATCAGCAAAACTTGATGGTTGCAAGTGCTCCATCGCTTGACGGCTTATCACAGAAGTTGACGTAAGCCCCTTGCTCTCCGTTGCTGTAATTATCATCTCCTCTAAAATATTCGTATTAGCAGATAAGTAGATTGGCAATGTCTGATTTTGCAATAGATTTACTACTGTCTTAGAATTCCCGTAACCAATGTGAAATACCTCAACAGTATAGCTATCAGCTTTTAAATCAAAAACTACAATACCTTTTTCATCACTGATTTTTAACTGAGAAGTCTTAGAACTAGTAATTTGTATACTAGCATCTTGAATGCTTTTATTTTGAGAATCTAACAATAATACTTTTAACTGCAACGTAGAAGATTGTGCAAATGTAAGAGTACTACATAGTAATAGTAAAGCAACAAGAAGAACTTGAGATAAGCGTGTCATTTAGAACTGTATTAACAATTGACAAAAGTAGTCAACATCTCTGAAATAACACAAGTTATTTAGATTTGATTCAAATTAATACTATATATACATTTAAGAACGAATATAAATAAACTAATAAATAGCTTTTAAACAAATACATTGTATTTTAATCACAAAAAACACAATTCAACATCACTATTATCATCAATAAGGAACACACTACAACACAAAGCATATACCATAAACTTCTATGAAACAAAAACATCTTCTTCTGAATAGTATCAAAAGAAGATGTTTTGTATTTATTTAAAGTAAATAAGCGTTATTTTGTTGGAAACACAGGACGTTCCATTTTATAATAGCTCCCTGACATAGATTCTAAAAAAGCTACAATTGCTTTTATCTCTTTCTCATTTAGTTTTAATGGTTTCATTAATGGATCAGTAACAGGAAACAAGGAATCTAGCGCTTTCTCTTCTGTGCTAGGATCTATCATATGCATACCACTGTTATACAGATTGACTATACCTTCTAGATCATCCATCAGCCCATTATGCATCCAGGGTTTCGTTACTAATAAATCTCTAAGAGAAGGAGTTCTAAACTTTCCTACATCTTCAGCCTTCTTAGTATATTGATATCTACCCAAATCCTCATACTCTCTCTTATAATACGTCAATCCTATATTGTGAAACGATTCATCAGTTAGATTCTTTCCGTTGTGACAATTCATGCATCCCGCCTTAGTTCTAAACAAGTGCATTCCATATATCTCTTGTTCTGTTAGATACTGATATTCTCCTTGTATAAACTTATCAAAGCGACTTGGTTGACTTCTGATAGTCTTTTGAAAAGTAGCTATAGCACCTACGATACGTTCATACGTAATCTTCTCATCCCCAAAAGCCTCTTTAAACAAGGGTTTATAGTCCTTTATTTTATTCAGCTTGGCAGGTAGTGTTTTGACATTGGTATCCATCTCGTGGTGTGCGGATAACGGACCAGTAGCCTGCTCTTCTAAACTACTAGCTCGTCCATCCCAAAAGAATGACTTTACCTCAGCGATATTATATAACGAAGGAGTATTACGTGCTCCTAACAGATGGTCATTTCCTAATGATACCTGTCTATGATCTGTCCATCCCATCTCAGGATCGTGACAAGAACTACACGATATCTGATTAGACTTTGACAACTTAGGATCAAAGAACAAGGCTCTACCTAATGCCACCTCAGGTAGGTCCTGCGTCTCATAATATAATGTATCTACTGATAATGCTTCAAATTCCTTCCACTGTACACTTTTATCAACCTCAGGACTTGGCCAATATTCGATAGGTCGTTTATACTTATCCGTAATGTCTGTATACTCAGATACAGTCTTCACCTCAAAATTAGTATACCCAACGAAGAGTAATATTGCCCCTGTGATAACACCTATATTTCTTTTCATTTTATTCTATTCTTTTTAAAACGTAATCCCAACACTCATTACTACACTATTATTACTAGCGTACTTCTGAAAGTGTTGGTAGTTATACTCTCCTCCTATAAACACATCTATCACACTCGGAAGACTAAAATCATAACGAACCCTCACTCCTCCTGTCCAATAATCTGCTATCTGTAGGGCATAATTATCTACTAACATCTGATTAATCGCATTGCTATTACCATAAGCGAATACTGCTTTCTCTGTGTTCATCTGTCTCATCGATACACTAGACTGTACAGATAATATGCTCTTGTTCATAAATGAGTGTAACCACTGTAAGTCAGCTCCTAAATGAGTATACTGAATATCTGTCTTCGAATAAGGCTTTTTATAGCGCTCTATCTCTTGTGATATCCCCACATAAGGCTGTACACTATATGTATTATACGCAGTCTCATACTTCCATACCCCACTTAGACGTAGCTTATGCTCTTCATACTTATAGCGTTCGTCCTCTCCTATCTTTAAGTAGTTGTTTGTACTTTCATTAATAAACAAATTCTCCGTACCTAATCTTTTCTTCATCATTCCCTCTACACGTACCCCTAATTGCATATCCTTAATGTGAAACAACTTTCCACTAGAGAAATTATACATCACATCTTTTGCCTTAGAAGCTTGCAAGTCATAAAAATCAGGAAGTAACTTCTCAAAACTAAATACATTAGTCCCTACTGTCACAAACCAATCCTTTGCTTTACTATCATACACTTGTACATTCACTCCATACATCCATCCGTCATAATATGCCTCTGTGCGTTTTCCTTTGAGCAAGTTATTAAAGTTCCCCATTCCATTCATCTCATAGATAACAGGGAACCCTGTAGGGCTATAAAAGCTCATCTTATGCTTCTGTGTGTACTTCTCTATACTTGTATTCACACCGATAGTCACCTTCTCATTAAAGTCTCTACTTACCCCTAGTGTACCCCCTACACGTGTAGATAAATTCTTAGGGCGAGGATCTATATTGCGGTACTCCATCTTCGCGTCATAATATCCAGAGACACCTATATTATAGTTACCTAATCGCTGTACATATCCGCCAGACACATAATAATTCTCATACTTAATATCTCCACCGATACTATCTGCTACCACATAAGGAAATATAAGATCGTAATCCGCACTTTCATTCCATTTTACCTCTTTTCGCTTACCTTGTTGATAAGATGCACTGCCCCACACTGCGCTATTCTCATCTAACCTATGATAAGCATCTGCACTGAAGTATAAGTTCTCCCTATTTTTTCCTTCTTGTGCTAAAGTTGTTTTGTTCTTACTTGATTGTTTAGTGATACTAAACGAAGTAAGGTTGTATTTTCTATAGTCCAGATAGTGAGATGGATTAGCATAGATAGACTCGGTGAACTGATAGTGAACATCCTGTCTATCTTTTATCTTAATAGCTAATGAATCTGACTGCTGTCCATAAGTCCATACACCACTTAACAACAACAATTGACATAATACTAAACGAAAGTGCTTCATACTACACTAATTATTATTTAAATAATGACGGTCTTACTCCTGCTTCGAAGTCAACTGTCGAGTTATTGGTATCTTTTAAGATATTGTTACCTGTGCTATTTTTACCTAGTACACGTCTTCTCACACCCTTACCATAACGTCCTTCATCCCCTTTATGCTGTGTGATAGAAGTATATCCCATATCTACTGAAGGTGAAGTTACCATCCATTGGTATTCTTCTGCTACCCCTAAGTTAACAGCATCTACTATCCACGAGTTAGGTATTTTTATCGCAGAATCAGCATTCGGATAAGACTCACCTCCGAAGATCATATCGTACTCATAATCGTATAGATTATCCACTACTAACTTAGCAGTAGTCATCCCTTCAGGTAATTTTACTAATGCATACGCATAGTTCCCTTGTATGTTAATCACTAACTCATCATAGATATTCACCATCTTAGCAGCGTTAAGACCTACTACATCGTGTACATCTTCTCTATAATTCTGAAAGTCTGCCTTAGTCAAATCAATAGAATTACTGTTAAACTCCTTGTGGTTTATCGCATTCTCAGCGAAGATTACTGACTTACCAGGTTCTACAGCGTGCTCTTTTCCTTTACCAGGGAACTGTAATACCACACCAGCTGAGAAAGCCTCTGCCATAATGTTCGGTTTATAATCCTGTTTGTCATTTGTCATAAACTTAGACTGTATGAACAGCATCCCATCTAGATATAATACCTCATCAGAATTATTAGTTATTTTGAAGTACTGATCACTTGTATACTGATATCCTTCAGGTGTTTTAGTTCCTGCGAAGAATATCTCTTCGATTACAAATCCTGTACTTGCTCCTTTAAATACTAAGTCAATAGTCTTCGTCATCTCTCTACCTGATATGACTACACCCTTAATAAAGTTACTCACTTTACTCTCTTCTAATACACCATTCACTTTATGTGTGATCACTCCTTCTACACTGATATCGTATGTACCAGTAGGTAGTGCTTTTTGTATCTTTCTGTCTCCTTGATACACTAACTCCGTCTTTGTATTAGCGTTTAGCTCTACTAACTTAATAGTCATTTCCTTTATCTCTTCTATTTTAGTATCTTGAGGATCGTTAATCCAGAAGGTCACGAAGGTCTGCTCATCGCCATTTAGATTGTTATTATCATCAGATGAACAAGCGTTAAATCCAAGTACCACTAGCAGTAAACACAGTGATTGTAGTATTCGTTTTATCATTTTTATATAGTATTTATAGATTAAAATTTATTTCCATTCCAAAGTAAGGATCTTGTAGTCCCTTTCTGTTTACCTTAGTCCCATTAACGACATAAGGCGCATAATAAGTAAATAGTTTATTAGCGAACATAGATACTGTGATTTGTTTGTTTCTAAAGCTTTTTGACAGTTTTAAGTTGACATCCATAAGCATCGGTTTTCTAGTTGCTTTACTAGCGTTTCCATTCTGAGGAATGACTAGTTGTTCTAATAACGTACCCTTAGCCTGCTCTGCATCATAAGGAAGCAGTTGACCATCTAAGTCTACATAATGACTAGGCATACCGTTTAGCGGTTCGTTTTTTCTCAAGTAATACCAGTTAAACTGAAACGAAGTAGAGAACTGCAAATCTAACTTAGGGATATATGTATCTAACATTAGGTTGCTATTCAGCTCCTCATATTTGCTCTTTGGTTCCATCGTATCATACAGTCCTAAATAAGGATAAGGTTTACCGTTCACGTTGGCATCAGACTTCCCTCGTTTATATGAAGGCATACTATTATCATACATCGTTCTAAACCACGCTCCATTAACCGTAATACGTGTATTTATCACAGGTATTCTATTTGAACTATATTGAAACTCTATCCCTTCCTTATCCGTTCTACTCCCGTTGCGAGATACATTATATAAGAAGTTCTCGTTATACTCCTGATAAGGCAAGTCCTCTCTATCCGGCACACTTGTTACCTCATCGTGCTTTATACCCGAAGTATCATATCGTTTATAGTTATATAGCCCGAAGTCATTCATTGTCCTAAACCCATTACTCATCTTCTCTTTAAAAACTGTTAAAGTCAGCTGATGAAAGCCCCAATTCAAATCTAACCTTGCTTCTAACTTATTGTTTAAGGCAGGTGTCAACGCTTTATTCTGTGCATCAAAAACAGTTGTTTTATAGTTCACTATGCGATACTCAGGGTTGCTATGGAAGTAATTTAGTTGTTGGATATCTTTATAATAAGGCTCAGGATAAAGCAAGTTTAAGTCAGGGAATAACCTCTGCTGTCCCCATCCTAATGTCAAATCAACTCTTGCTTCTTTATCCGCTACTGTAAACGAAGGCAAACTCCACTGTAGATTCACACGTGGATCGATATACATCTTACCGTTCATCGTGAACTCATTTGACACGTTTTGCATCACAGACCCTCTAAGCCCTAAAGTTAATGTCAGCCCGTGTTGTCCAAACTTCGTAGATGATATATGCTCTGCAAATAAAGCTGTAGTCACATAAGCAGGTATATCTTTATACGCTCTGTTTCTATAACTAGACTTAGGATCTAATGGTTTATAGATATCATAGACTTGTCCGTTACCGTTATTCTTACTGTATTGCCAGTCGATACCCGCTTTTATATCTGTAGATACAGTAGCCACTTTATAGTGAAACGAACTGATTAACTTCGCAAATATATCTAACGGCTTACCGTCTACAGTACTCTCCCCTATGTAGTTTGCAGACGGAAAGAATCCGTCGTATTCACCACCTACAGTAGAGATAGGCAGAGCTGTAGCTCCTTCTAGCTGTACGAACTTCGTCTGGCTAATCTTATCGAAGCGCTGATTAAAGGTCGTCTGTAATTCTATACTTCTAAAGAAAGACTCATTGCGACTCTCATACGTAAATATATTACTCAGGCTGTAGAACTGATTATCTACCTTATACTTATTCACACCTGTCAAATCTATGTCTGGATCTGACTTTGCATCATCTATAGACGCTGTATAACTTAGATTAGACACCCAAGAGAACAATCCTCCATTGTCAAGATTCTTATCTTTACTCAAGCGAAGAGCTCCTGTTATACGCTTATAACTCTCCAGGTCATTACGAGGTTCAGGCTTAGCATTTAGATAATCTAACCCTACATTTACCTTAAAGCTACTGTCCTTAGACTCAAAACCTTTATTTACAGCAAATAACTTACTATATCCATCAGCCTTAAAGCGCGCATTCCATTTAGAATACCCACTCTTCTTAGTGATTTTGACTACACCCGAAGTCAGGTTACCGTACTCTACGGACGGTATTCCTCTGATGATTTCCACTTTTTCTATTTGGTCAGTTGAGATTGTACGCATATCTACACCAGAACTAACATTAATGCTCTTGTTAAGACCAGTTCCTACATTATCGATATAGTTATAAGTATATTGTAAGTTAGCACCAGAGTTCAGTTGCGCTCCATCTACTACGAATAGCGTTCCTAGAGAAGAAGTGTCATATTGACGACTTCCTACTCCTGAGCTACTCAGTCCAGGATGACCTACTTCTCTTAGTTGTATCTTATTTACACCACTTAGGTACGGATCTTTAGAACGACCTCCTGGAACTAACTCCATCAAGTCAGCGAAGCTAGAAGGCTGTAGATGTTGCATCGCTCTTCTATTAATCACAGAACTACTCGTTAGCCCAGTTCCCTCCTTAGCTGAGATGATGACTTCCTCTAACTGATTAGTCTCCGCCTTCATTCTAATAGTGAATGTACTTTGCGTTAGTGTATTTATCTTCTGTGTATAAAGTGTATAACTGATATGTTGTACCTCTAGTAGATAGTTATCAGGAGTAACCCTGAAGGTAGCCACCCCAGCATCATTAGTTAGCTCTAAGACGGCATCCCTATCACTCTTTAGTGTTACCACAGCAGTAGGTATAGCCTGTCCATACTCATTCTCTACTTTGATAGATATAGAAGAAGAAGTCTTCTGTGCATAGCTAAAGCAGTGAATGAATAACGATAAGATAATAATAGTTAGTTGGGTTGGTTGTGTGATAATAGTAAAGTGTTTTAGCATCACAACGAGATTATGTTTAATGGGGCAAATGTATAATCTAAAACCATTCTAAACAATATTATTTAGAAGTATTTTAAATAGTTAACTATAACAAACAGTCAAACAACGCTTTAACTGACAAAAAACTTCATAATCCAATTAATCAATCTAAATAAATAAGACACAACACATTACTTCCTATTCTAAACATTGGCAGAAAAAGCACTTTATATGTCATTAAAGACACAACAATGCGTTATATCTTTGTACTACAACAAACAAGGAAACAAAATGACTACCTCTATACATCACATCGGCTTTCTATTATTACCCCAAACGCAATTATTAGACTTTGCAGGGCCGAGTGATGTATTTAACACAGCAAATCAATTAATTACATTCTCATCTGCAAAGACTGCTATAACGTATCAACTACATTTAATATCTGGTACAACAGCAAAGACTGTAGCCACTAGCTCAGGTATATCTGTACTCTGTGACTATACCATCTATGACAGAGAGATCCCCTTAGACACACTACTAATAGCAGGCTCTAAAGCTGACTTAACCAATGAATACGACACCGCAGTACTACACTGGATTAGGGGAATCTATCCATCACTACAGCGTATAGGTTCTATCTGTATAGGGGCATTCTTATTGGGAAAGACAGGGTTACTAAACAATAAAAAGGCAACTACCCACTGGCAATTTGCACAAACTTTTAAAGATACATACCCATCAGTACGATTAGCTTATGATCATTTTTATATTAAAGATGAGAATATCTATACTTCAGGAGGGATAACTTCAGGCATAGACTTAGCACTTGCCATTATAGAAGAAGATAGTGGACACACGTTAGCTTCTGATGTATCACGCTACTTGGTCGTTAATCTCAAAAGACAACATACACAAGAGTTATACAGCTCTCTCATTCCTGCTGATATAGAACTTACACCTCTAGTCAAGAAGGTAAAACTGTATATCACTGAGCGTCTAGCACAGCAGTCTGTTACTATAATAGAACTTGCAGAGTTAGTCAATATGAGTGAGCGAAACTTCTCACGAGTATTCAAGAAAGAATCGGGTATGACACCAGGTGCTTTTAACGACTGTGTGAGAATAGAGAACGCTAAACGACTATTAGAATCCTCAGATATCCCCGTTATGGAGATAGCTCATCTGGTAGGTTATACCACAGATAATGTATTTCGAAAAGCCTTTACTAAGTTAGTCAAGGTCACTCCTATGCACTATAGAACAGCTTTTCAATCTACTGATATCAACAAGTAGTCTATAAACAACATCATATAACCCGTAAATAACCACTATCGAAGACTATTTCGACAGCCATACTATAGCATAAACCCAAAATAATAAAACAATGAAACAAACAAATCAACCCCTAAATGTAGCCTTTGTCATCTTTGACCAAGTAGAAGTTCTTGACCTTAATGGTCCATTAGATGTATTCGTTAAAGCTAATGTACTTCACCCGAATGCGTATAATCACTACCTAGTATCTGCTACTAAGGAAGTGGTAAAAACAGAGAGTAATACGACTCATATCTTGCCTCAATACAGCTTTGACGATTGTCCTACTCCTGATATAATCGTACTACCAGGAGCTAATCCTGATATCGTGATGAACTATCTACAGGATCAAAACTTCCAAAACACATATACTAATTGGATAGTAGCACAACATCAACAAGGTGCAATGTTATTCACTGTATGTACAGGGAGTTTATTGTTAAGCAACACTGCAGTATTTGACCATTTAGAAGTAACAACACACTTTATGGCAATTGAGGCATTCACTCAAGCTACTCCAAAAGCAAAAGTAATCTCAGGAGTGCGATACATAGACCAAGAAAAAGTATTAACCACGGCTGGTATCACTGCAGGAATAGACGGAGCCCTTTATTTAGTTAGTAAACAATTAGGTGAAGAAATAGGTAATACTATCAAACAGTTATTTGAATACAGAGGATAACAACCATTAACTACACTGGCGACTTACACACTAAGTCGCCTTTTATAGCTAATAACAAAAACTAAAGCTGTCAATACTAATAATACAATCATCAAAACAGTCGAATTAAAATGTCCGTCTACACTGCCAAAATAAGATTGACCGACTATACTTACCCCAAGTGCAATGCTCAGTTGCTGTACAGTAAGGTATAATCCAGATGCAGTAGAAGTGATCTCAGTCGGCAACTGGCTCATCGCATATGTAAACATCGATGGCAGTATAATACCACATCCTACTCCATACTCAAACAGCAATACCCCTACTTGATAAAACTGTACTTGATCTCCACGTAATAACCAATAGTGCATCCCCAACCCAACAACCATCAGCCCTAACCCGAAAAGTAGAAACTTCTCTTGATACTTAGCCAGAAACTTTAAGGATAAAAAAGAAGCCAATACATACCCTATACCCTGAAAGGCAAATAAGAGTCCTGTCTCTGTAGCAGTGTAATTTAGTTTTAATTGGAAGTGATTTGCGTAGATAAAGAAATAGGAATCTTGAACTAAAGAGTAAAATACCAAGGCAATTAAAGCAACGCTGAAAGCTACATATCTAAAGGGTTTAAAGTCAAGTAGTGTACTTACTTTCCTTTTATACCCTCTCCACTGCATCCACACAAATAACATTCCCCCTATAATAGCGACAACTAACAAGACCAATAAACTACTCGACCAACCGTGTTCTGCCCCCGTTATCAGACTATACATTAAGGCTACTAATAAACCCACTAATGCGAACTGAGCCAAAGGCTGTATCTTCAAGTCCTTCTTGCGTTCTATCTCTACCAATGCGTATATCGAAATAATCCCTACCACTAAAGCAATCGGTACATTAATCAAAAATATCAGTCTCCACGCTCCAAAACTGATGTTTAAATCCGGGAGTAATCCTCCTAATATTTGTCCCAATACCGAAGATATCCCTGCTATAGCTCCATAGATAGAGTACGCCTTACGTCTCTCGTGCTCCTCTGTAAACACATAAGACAATAGTACCACTCCCTGCGGTATCATAAACGCACCACTAATTCCCTGAAACAATCTAAAGGCATTCAGATAGGCGATATTAGGTGCTATCCCACACAGCAGAGAGAATATCGCAAAACTAAACATCGATAACACGAATACTCGCTTATGCCCATACTTCATCCCCACCTTACTTGAAGTAATCAAAAATGCCCCATACCCTATCACATAATACACAATGATAAACTGCACTTCTGCCACACTCGCCTCCATAGACTCCCTAATCTTAGGTATGGCAACATTGACAATAAACAAATCGAGTACAGATAAGAACACTGACATCGAGATTAGCAGTAGGGTGAACTTCTTCTTATTTATAGATATATTTTGCATTATGTTGTCTGTTGTTTTTTATATTTACCAGTACAAAATTGCTTTATATATCACTTGCAGTCAAGTAGGTGTAAAATACAGACTAAGTATGAAAAACAGTACTAATGCTGACAATGAACTGAGTACAGCAGAAAAAAAGATAGAATATTTTGAAAACAACTGTCAAGTGCAGTCTGCTCTTAAAGTCATCACAGGCAAATGGAAGACCTCTATCATCAAAACAATAGCGTCTCAATGTCCTAAGAGATTTGGAATACTAAAGAAAGAGCTAGATAATATCGCGCAAGGAACACTGACTACTGTACTCCGTGAGCTTGAGAATGATGGGTTACTACACAGAGAAGTATACGCAGAAGTTCCCCCTCGCGTAGAGTATATGCTCACTGATAAAGGCAAGCGACTACTGCCTATACTCGAAGACCTAGAACAGTGGTATCAATCTAAATAGTTATATAAAATAACAAAGGCGATTCTAAACTGATTAGAATCGCCTTTATTATATAATTAAAGAGTGATAAACTAGTATAGTTTAGCTCCGATTGCTTTTGCAAAATCTTCTTGTACTTTTAATACTTTCTCCTCTAGTTTACTTACTTTTTCTCCTACTGTATTTACTTTATCAATTGCCTTATTATACTTATCTATATTAGCATTTGATTCATCCTTCTCATCTATTGCAATAAACTCTTTCAAAACAGGTACTTGTTCTTCAGCTACTACTTTATACACTTCTAAAGTACTAGTGTGAAATGCCTCAGCCTCTTTAGTGGGTTTGATCTCTTTAACCACAGTAGTACAGCTATCCACTAATGATGCTAACTTAGCTAGTGTTTTTTCTCTTTCCTCTAAAGTACCTTTATCTACATTGTCTACCAACTTTTCAGACTCCACTACATACTTATTATAAACACCTACTATCTGTTGGTTCATATCCATATTTCCCCCACAAGAGAACATTGTTAATGCTATTACAGCACCTAAAATCATTTTTTTCATATCTAATTTTTATTTAATTTTTCAAAACAAATTACTTACTTATCAGAACAACGTTGTTCCTCAACTTTAATCTAACACCTTGATGTTAATCTCTGCTACAAATGCATTATACTGTCTATCTGCCTCTGCTTTTAACTGCTCGTACTTTTTATCCATCTTCTCTAACTTCTCTGACAATTGTCGTTCAGCAGGAGTATAACTATTAGTCCGTTTACTCATATACATATTAATCCACTCCACCCTCATAGGAATATATTCGTCCTTAGTAAACTCACATAACTCTAATGCTGATTTAGTAAATTCAGATGATTTACGATCAGGCTTCACTGTCTTAATCTCTTCAATCGCATTAGATAAAGTTCTCTCATAATCTTGTACAACCTGTAATTGGACATTTAGATTATCAACCTTTATCGTATTATCTAATCTCCAAAACTCTATTCTATTATAAGCATAAATCACCGTCTTATAATCCCCTAAATTATCCTGACACGAGTACAAGCTCATCATTACTAAAAAACCTAATATCCACTTCTTCATTCTCTAGTCTAACAATTGAACCTATTTTTAAAGAATTGCTTGAATACCTTAGCTTCTTCTTTCTGTGAGATAGCTAATTCATAACCACCTGTTAGATCAGCTATCTTAGAGTTTATCTCTGGTACTTGGAACTCTATACTAGTTTTGTCTTTAAACTCAAATTTATAAACTACTCCAAATGATTTTAACTTAGCTTGTTTCAGATTGTCATTTGTTATGATAATTGAAGTACCATATCCTGTTAACTTAGAATCAATATCAGTGATAATAATATCCCCTGTATTCTTATTAAACGCTATCATATAATTATAATATGTAGTACGACTTGCCACTACATATGATGTCTGTTCTATAGCTTTACCGTAAATAATCATATACTCATCTATTGAATCTCGATTAAGAATCTGCTTAAGAAATGACTTCATTGTTTCCTTAGTTCTAGTTACTTCCTCATTTGATGCAACGAATAATCCTTTAATCATATCAATAATACTTCCCATATATTCTATCTTTTAATTATTTACTTTATTATATTCTTTCTCAGTAACGTATTCATTAGGATTATTAGGATTGTAATAAATATAGATAGACTCCCCTACTTTTCTAGTCTTGAGCCCCTCACTAAATTGTCTATTGCGATAAATTCTGCCATTACTATTTTGGTACTCTAAATACCACATTGCACTACGTCCTAGCGTCCCTCTTCTACCAGAAGTATGGGTATCTACTATCCTTGCTTCCGTCTTTACATAATCCTTATAAATCCTTCTTTTTACATCATCCCCTCCTATATAATCAAGATAAATAAACTTATACACACATAGAGCGACGATAATAACTACAGTAATGAACGCTTTCTTCGTTGTATTACTTCTAATGCCTGTTTCTACATTCATAACTAAATATTGCTTCTCATTTTCCACACTATCCCTACACACTCAATATCAATTCATTAAATATATTTTCACACAAATTTAGCATAATATTTTAACATACTCATCATACTTTTACCAAACAATGTGGTACTAATCAATTCTATCACCTGATATTTATAATAAGTTATCCGTTAAAATTTTAAGTCAATATAGAGTATGTAAAAAAACGCAAACCTCTTTTTTTATTTTAGTATATTTATCTCCCTATTTGAGGCTTAAAACACCCTTTTCAATTCACTTTTTTTCTAAAAACCCCTCATTTTAGGCTTAATAGCCAAATACTCAAAAAAAGGCTAATACTTTTTTTATATATCCTAAAAACATAACACACTGTTTTTAAATACTATAACCGTTTTTTAGTTTTTTTAGACTTTTCAAGTACATCTCTCAATCCCAATGGGAATCAGTACTCATGCAAAGTTGCTCGACAGTTGCTCGAGTATTAGCCGTAAATAGTCGCTCTGAGAAATATTAGTCGAGCAATACTTCACTTATTGATAGGTAATCTACGACTCGCTGAGTATCGAGATTAAATAAGGGGAGAATGGAAGGTGGAGAAGTTTTGATTGCGGAAATACACGGCACGGATTCTTCTACCTATAAAAAGATTGTGGCGGCGGGGCGTATAGTGATACGCCCGTACAATTGGGTGTAGATAGGGCGTGATATGGTTTGGGGATATACACGGCACTGATTTCAAATCCGCGCCAGCGCAAGGATTGTGGTTACGTTGGAGATGTGGTTTGGGTGACACGCAAAATATTGCGTCTGTACCTTGACATGGTTTGGGTAGCGATAGGACATGACATGGTATGAGAATACCCCTCTGCCGAAGGCAAAAAATTCTTAATTTTGAATTCCTAATTCTTAATTAAATTAGTCGTATCGGATAGCCTTTACAGGGCTGATCTTAGAAATTAGATATGATGGGATTAACAGCACTAAGAATGCGATTAAGATAACTCCTGCATTTAATAGGAATACGTCTGTAAAACGGATTAACACAGGGGCTTCTCTTACGTAATAAGACGTTGAATCAAGTTTGATAAATCCGAAGTACTGCTGTGTATATAATAATCCTAATCCGATGATGTTTCCATAAAGGAGTCCTTTCACGATAAGGTATGTGGCGTTATATAAGAATATCTTGCGGATAGTCCAGTTATTAGCTCCCATCGCTTTAAGGATACCGATCATCTGTGTGCGTTCTAATATCAATACTAGTAGTGCGACAATCATATTAATAGAAGCGACCGCTACCATAATAATAATGATCACCATAATATTAAAGTCAAACATATCTATCCAACTAAAGATATTACTGTATTTATCTACTATCGTTTTACTGTCTACTGTTGAAGGAAGATTGGTATAAAACTCTTGTCCCTTTTGTTGTATCTGATCAAAGTCGTTTAGGACTACTTCGAAGCCACCTACTTCATTGGGTTGCCATCTATTTAGACGTTGCACGTGTCTTATATCTCCTATTACAATATTTGCGTCGAATTGCTGTAAAGCTGAGTTATAGATACCAACTATCTCGAATTGGCGTACGTTAGGAACTTTATTCCCCCACTCTTTCATAAAGTATGTAGTGACCTTATCGCCTACCTTAAAGTGCATACGATCTGCCATATACTGAGACAGTAATACTTCATTACTCATCCCTGCAGAGGGCTTAGGTAGTCTTCCCTCTATCACATAATCTTTTAGTTCATTAAGATCATATAGCGAGTCTACTCCTTTATAGATAATTCCTTCAAAGGAAGTCTCTGTACGTATAATCCCTGCTTTAGAAGCGTACTTCTGTATATTCTTAACTCCTGTGATATTCTTGATATCAGGAGAATTCATTATCTGAGCATCTATTGGCTTCAGGGTGATGTCAGTAATATTACTATCATAGTTAGTAATTATGACGTGACCGCTAAAAGCTGAGATTTTATCTCTAATTTTGTATTTTAAACCGAGTCCTGTTGCTACAGCTATCAACATCATTATCATCCCTAACGCAATAGCAGTTATGGCAATTTTAATAATTGGTGCAGATACACTACTTTTATAGTTCTTAGTAGTGACTAATCGTTTGGTTATAAAATATTCTAATTTCAAAGTAAATATGATATCAAATTCAATGTTCAAAAATACATTTTTATTCTTAGTATGTCTATTAGCATTCGGTGTTAATTTAAAAACTTATGCTAAAACTGCAACTTTAAAACAAAAAAATGAGCAGACTATTAAGGTTGGTGCTGAGCGTATCTCAGAATATGCTAGCCTGCTTAAGAATAAAAACGTAGGTGTACTCACTAATCAGACAGGTGTAGTAAATAACGCACAAGGTACTTATACATCAACTGTTGACTTCTTATTAGAAAATAAGGTGAATGTAAAGAAGATCTATGCTCCTGAACACGGATTTAGAGGAACTGCTGATGCGGGTGAATTAGTCAAAGATGGAAAGGATACAAAGACAGGATTACCTATTATATCACTATATGGAAATAATAAAAAGCCTTCTGTAGATCAGTTAAAAGGAATAGATGTAATGGTTTTTGACTTGCAAGATGTGGGGGCTAGATTCTATACCTATATCTCTTCACTTCACTACCTGATGGAAGCCTGTGCAGAACAGAACATACCAGTTATCGTATTAGACAGACCTAATCCGAATATTAGTATTATAGATGGGCCAACGTTAGAGATGAAGAATAAGAGTTTCGTTGGGATGCATCCTATCCCTGCTATGCACGGAATGACAATAGGTGAATATGCTAAAATGATCAATGGCGAAAAGTGGTTAGCTAATGGGGTACAATGTGACCTTACTGTTATCCCATGTGAGAATTATACTAGAGAGATGAGTTATTCTCTACCTGTATCTCCTTCTCCTAACCTACCGAATGATCAATCTATCAACTTATATGCTAGTCTATGTTTCTTTGAAGGAACAAATGTGAGCTCAGGTAGAGGGACTGACTTACAGTTCCAAATATATGGTTCTCCCTTCTTAACAAATATGCCTTACCAATTCACTCCTCAATCTAATGCAGGTGCAAAAGATCCGATGAACAAAGGAAAACTGTGCTATGGTGAGAACTTGTCAAAAGAAAAGAAACTGACGAAGATAGAATTAAAGTGGTTACTTAAAGCGTATAAAAACTCGACTAATAAAGACAAGTTCTTCATTAACTTCTTTGTTAAACTAGCGGGTACAGATAGCTTAAAAGCACAGATAATAGCGGGTAAATCAGAGGATGAAATACGCAAGACTTGGCAAGGTGGTTTAGACAAGTTTAAACAAACTCGTAAACCTTACTTACTTTATACTAATTAATACTTTACACTGACAAGTGGCTAAGAAGAATACTAAATTAATATCACGTAAAGCTTTTATGGCAATAGGAATAGCAATACTTCTTATTACCATAGGGGCGATATATGTATTAAGTTCTTCGATTAACAAGAGTAATGAGTCTACTTATAAATATATCACCTCTAAGAATTTTTATCAAAAACTACGTTCACTAGATTTAGAGTTTAAGAAAATAGACTCTCATCTAAACTCTCTAGATTACATCACTAAAAGCACCCCCATAGATCAATTACCTTTAAAGTATGAGGTACTAAATCAGATGTACAATTTAGACGGTGTGGTATCTCTTAATTGGTATTTTAGAGTTAATACGAACAATGAAGTCATTGATGCCTATGTCGGCGAAGGTCAAAAACACGAAAAGGATAATATATTCGGGCAAACTATCTTAGCTCATCCAAGTCACTCTAAGAAGAATACTTTCATAGAAAAGAATGGATATCAATATTGGCTAATGTATCACAGTATGCCTACGGCTAATAACGAACGTATTATCTATGGTATTGTAGTCGATATGTCACTGTTCCATAAATACCTTACTAATATAGATGTGACTACGCCTAACTACGCCTATATATTCACTAGAGATGGACTATGCGTATATCACCCTGAGGATAGTCTAATGGGGAAAAATGTTTTTGAGCTAAGTAATTTCTCTGTACAGGATACTATTAAGACTACTGATGCTGCTAATCCACCAGTGGTTAATTCGGAGTACCTTAATTTAGAGGTATTCAGATTTATTAGTCCTTTTAAATCAGAAAACTTCTCAGGTTATATCACGATAAACTTCCCTAAGTTTAATGTAGATGATAACATTAAACCTATTAGAACCAATACGATATTAATTTTTATTACTACTGTAACTATACTCTTATTGCTATTCTACATCTTTAGTATGGCGAATAAAAAAGCATATTTAGAGAAAGAGTTGTTGGCTGTAGAGAATGAAAAGATTGTAAAGGAAAAAGCATTGATTCAATTACAACAATTAAAGAATCAGATCAACCCACACTTCCTATTTAATTCGCTTAACTCGTTATATATGTTAATCGACTTAGAACCTGAAATTGCCCAAAAGTTTACATTGAATTTAAGTAAAACTTACCGTTACTTAATAACTCCTCCTGAAGAGAACATTGTAGATATTAACAGTGAGATAGACTTTATTGATAAATACATAACGTTACAAAAAACGCGATTCACAAAAGAACTAAACTTTAAATTAATTGATAATCGTTCAGAAAAAATAGTTAAAAAAATCCCTTTCTTAGGGCTGCAAATCTGTGTAGAAAACGCGTTAAAGCACAATATTGCAACGATAGAACAACCACTCACTATAGAGATAATTATCGATGATGAGAAAGCTGTTATCACGAATAACTATCAACCTAAAAAGTCTGAAATAGGAAGTGAACATTTCGGTATAAAATACTTAGCATCAATATATAACTATTATAATGTGTCAGGGCTTAAGACAGTTTGCGAAGAAAGAGAATTTGTTTGCATATTGCCTTTGATCAAATGTTAAAATTATCCACTCACTCCCCTATTCAATCCATTCACTCCCAAAAATTTTAAGCATACGATTAAGTCAACTAGTTTTATACTGACTTAATAATAACTTAACATAACAATGGATAAAAACACGGTTAAACTAAGTATCAGTGCTTTAATATTTTCTTACTGTCTGACACAGGTACCACCTGCCTATGCAGCTAAGAAAAAAACTACCCCAAAAACTGAAAAAACAGTAACCACAGAGAAAGACTCTACAGATAGCAAGAAAAACAACTATGCAGACTTAATCAAAAAAGGTGTGTATAGTAAAGGAATGTTTAATACAATCCAAGCTAAGACTGATATCTACTTTGAGATCCCTGACAGTCTACTAAACCGTCAATTCTTAATTGTTAATAAACTATCTCAAGTTCCATTAGAAGTTAATGATGCTGGTGCTAATACTGGTATGAACTATGAGAATAAACTGATCACATTTCACAAAGATACAATTGCAAAAAAAGTATGGGTTAAAACAATCACCCCAAGAGTTTCTTCTCCTGCTAATGATGCAATCACAAAATCAGTAAAAACAAACTTTATAGAATCTGTATTAGAGGTATTCGATATCGAAGCTCAAAATCCAGACTCTACTGCTACTGTAATCAAAGTAAACAAAGTATTTGATGGAAATCAAAAGAGCTTTAACGATGTCTTAAATGGATTAGGCTTACCTACATCTGTTAAGACTAACCTATCTTATATAGAAGGAGTTAAAACGTTTCCTGAGAACCTAGTTGTAAAATCTTTACTAACTACAAGTGTGAATGAAGGTTCAGGTGAATTACCTGTTTCTTTAGGAATCACGAGTAATATCGTCTTATTATCTGAGAAGCCAATGCAGCCGCGTATAGCTGATAAGAGAGTAGGATACTTTACAGAAAAACATTGGTTCTTTAGCGATGCACAACACAAGATGAAAGAAGAAGAATTCATCACGAAGTGGCGCATGGAACCAAAAGAAGAAGATATAGAGAAATACTTAAGAGGCGAATTAGTTGAGCCTAAAAAACCAATCGTTTACTATGTAGACCCTGCTACACCACCCCAATGGAGATCTAAGATCATGGCAGGGGTACACGATTGGCAAGTAGCATTTGAGAAAGCTGGTTTTAAGAATGCTATTATCGCTAAAGAACCTTCTGAAGAAGATAAAGACTTTGATATAGATGATGTACGCTACTCAGTGATTACTTATGCTGCATCACCTAAATCTAATGCGATGGGACCTGCGGTTATAGATCCTCGTAGTGGTGAGATAATAGAATCAGATATTATTTGGTGGCATAACGTAATGACATCAGTTCACAGCTGGATGCGCATACAGACAGGGCCTATAGATCCTAGAGCTAGAGCCAACAAGTTTACAGATGAGCATATGGGAGAAGCTATTCGCTTTGTATCATCTCATGAAGTAGGACATACTTTCGGACTAAAACACAATATGGGATCGTCATTTGCATTCCCTGTTGAGTCATTGCGTTCAAAAGAGTTTACAGATAAAATGGGTGGTACCGCTCCTTCTATTATGGATTATGCTCGTTATAACTATGTAGCACAGCCTGGTGATGGAGTAACAGCGATAACTCCTCAGATCGGTCTATATGACAAGTATGCTATCGAATGGGGATACCGTTGGTACGCTACTCAAGAAGAAGAAAAGAAAGCACTGCGTACTATGATAGAAGATCATCAAGATGATCCTATGTACTTCTACGGAGAGCAACAAAGTTCATTAAATATCGTAGACCCACGTTCTCAGTCAGAGGATTTAGGTGACGATGCGATGAAAGCAAGTGAATACGGTCTTAAAAATTTAAAGATAGTTGTAGAAAATATTATTCCTTGGACTTACGATGAAGGAGAAGATTACTACGAAGCTGGGAAGTTATATATGGGAGCTATTGGTCAATGGCAGATGTATAACCAACATGTATTAAACAATATCGGAGGGGTTTATTTAAACCATGCAGTATACGGAAACAACAAAAAAGCATACGAGCCTGTCCCTTTCGAAACGCAAAAAAGAGCAGTGGAATATTTAGCAAAGAATGCTTTGCAAATTCCTACGTGGTTGTTCTTTAATGAGGTTATTGAGAATACATACAGCTTAAAAGATTCTCCAGTAGGTCCATTCGAATATTCACCATATTCATTAGCGAGAGAACTACAGTACTCTACGTTATACTACACTTTAATGGATGAACGCTTATTGCGTCTATTAGAGAACGAAGTACAACAAGTACAATTAGGTAAAGAGAAAAACTTTACCATAAATGATTTGTTTTCAATGCTTAATAGTGAGATTTTTGCACCCACAAAAAAAGGTAAGGCATTATCTATTTTTGAACGTATGACGCAAAAGAACTATGTTGATGCGTTGATTATTGACGTAAACAAGTTGTTTGAGAAAACAAGCAAAAAAGGTTTACTGACTGCACATTCTCTACAATTCCCAACGCTGTGTAACCACATAGAAGAGGAGAATAAATTGAGAAATATTAATTACACTGTAATGAAAAGAGTTTCGGAAGTTACTTCTTACAAAAAAGGTGAATTAATGAATATTAAAGATACATTGACAAAAAAGAAAAATAGTGGAGATAAAGCGACACGAGCACATTACTTAGATCTAATTAATAGAATCAATGAAGCTTTAAATCTATAGAAATAAACTAACCCCAATTATTTTAAAGGAAACATGAAAAAACTTTTTCTCCTTTTCTCACTCCTTACTATTTCTCTTGCCTTTGCGCAGGAGAAAAGAGTGATCACTGGTCTTGTTCAGGATAGCACTGACAAGCTAGGATTACCAGGTGCTTCAGTAATAGTGGAGACACAGACTGTCTCTAATGCTACTACTCAAGCCGGTATCGTAGAAAGTACTAGTATTGGTACTATGACTGACTTCGATGGTAACTTTACTTTAGAAGTTCCAAAAGATACTAAGAGTATTCGTATTAGTTTTATCGGATATGAATCAAAACTTATTACATTAGGTGCTAAAGGAAACTATATAGTAACTTTAGGCGCTGATCCAGACGTATTAAACGAAGTAGTAATCACAGGATACCAGACTATCGAAAAAAGAAAACTTACGTCTTCAGTGGCGCAAGTGAGTATGGCTGAGATAAATCAAAGCGGTGTGGCTAGTGTGGATCAAATGTTAGCGGGACAGGTAGCTGGTGTAGCTGTAACAAGCCTAACTGGTGCTCCTGGTGGACCTGCTAAAATCAGAATCCGTGGTACTGCATCTCTATCAGGTGCACAAGATCCATTATGGGTACTAGATGGTATGCCATTAGAAGGAAGCGATGTTCCTAACTTTAATGATAAGGCTAATATCGATCAACTTCAGAACTTCTCTATCGCAGGATTAAACCCTGACGATATCCAAGATATTACTATTTTAAAAGATGCTTCAGCTACTGCCATCTATGGTGCTAGAGCAGCTAATGGGGTAATCTTAATTACTACAAAGAAAGGGAAGAAAGGGGATATGAAAGTAAACTTTACAGTTAATACCTTCGTTAACCAGAGACCTGATTCAAAAAAACTTAACTTACTTAACTCTGATCAAAAAGTTGATTTAGAATTAATGTTAGCAGGTAGATCTGATATTTTTAATGATAGATCTAATCAAGGTGAAGTAATGCGTATCCTAAATGGTACAAATGAATTAGACATGTATAGAAATGGTGGTTTTGGCTCATTATCATCAGCAACACAAGCGTCTATCAACAACTTAAGAAATACAAATACAGATTGGGGTAAAGAGATATTCCGTCCTACATTTAATAAACAATATGGTTTAAGCCTTTCTGGTGGTAGTGATGTGAATGATTATTACTTCTCTCTAGGGTACTTTAATGAAGATGGTACAACGATAGGAACAGGTTTTGAGCGTTTTAATATTACTTTAAAAGACAACTACCAAGTAAGTGATAAACTTAAAGTAGGAGTAGCTTTATTCGGAACTCACTCTAAAAAGAAAAACTTCGTAACAGATGCTGATTCTTCTATTAACCCAGTTAACTACTCTAGAAATGCCAATCCTTATTTAGCTCCATATAATGCTGATGGTAGCTATATGTATGATAAAGATATCGACGGATTTAGCGGTAGATATGTGCCTTTTAACTTCGCTGAAGAAAGAGCGAATACAAGCTACGAATTAGTTAACAAATCATTTAAAGCTGTATTTGATTTAGAATATCAACTATTCAGTGATTTCAAATTAACGTCACAATTAGGATTACAACTTGACAAAAGTGATACTGAAAAATATTTAGGAAAAGAAACTTACTCTACTCGTAAATTAAATGAAGCAACTCGCTATTGGGATAGTAAGGCAAAACAGTTTAAGTATTTCTTGCCAGACGGAGGTGTTATTGAAAACTTTAATGACGATATGTTCCAATATAACTGGAAAACACAAGCTACTTATAATGCTATCTTCAACGATATGCATGAAGTAGACGTGATGGCTGGTATGGAGATTAGAAAATCTGATCAAACAATCATTAAGTCAAAAGGCTTTGGATATGACTCAAATACTTTAACAACAAAACCAATCATCTTCCCAGAAGGTAATGCAGATGCTACACAAGCAATCTATGAGACCTATAAAAGAACAGAAAATAACAATGCTTATGCTTCTTTCTTTGCAACTGCATCATACACATACAATAGAAAATATACAGTATTTGGAAGTGTACGTGCAGATGGTTCTAACTTATTCGGTGTAGATCCTAAATACAGATATGTACCTCTATGGGCTGTGTCTGGATCATGGTTAGTATCTAAAGAAAAGTTTATGGAGAACATAGACTTCGTAAGTAATTTAAGATTACGTGCTTCTTATGGATTACAAGGAAATATAGATAGAAACACATCTCCTTATCTTATTGGAGTTTATAGTATTTCTACTATTTTACCGGGATATCCAGAAAGTACTATTCAAGTAGATGCTGCTCCAAATGGAACATTACGTTGGGAAAAAACGACAAATACAAACTTTGGTTTTGATCTAGGGTTATTTAATAATAGAATAGCTGTTGCATTCGATGCTTATAACAGAAAAAGTACTGACTTAATCGGTCTTAGAGCATTACCTCTAGAGACAGGATACGAATGGACAAATATGAACTGGGCTCAGGTGACAAATAAAGGTTATGAAATATCACTTACTACAAAGAATATTTCTACACCTGACTTCTCTTGGACAACTACATTCAACTTTGCACATAACAAAAGTAGAGTAGATAAAATCCAGATATTTGACAATGAAACGCTACCTTCTAGAGAAGGACTACCTGTTAATGCAGTATTCCATATCAAAACAGCAGGTTTAGATGATAAAGGAAATATCTTATTCTGGAAAGAGGGAGAAAAAGTAACAGGTAAAGAGTTCTTTAAACTAAAAGATCCAATGGCTGAATTTATGCCAGGATATATGGTTGAATCAGAACTTACACCAGAAGAATATAGAAATTTATACTCTTATGCAGGTGATAAAGATCCTAAATTCACTGGAGGTTTAATAAATACAATTAAAATTAAAAACTTCGACTTTACAATTTCTGCAGCTTTTAATTTAAAACAAACTGTACAAAAAACACCTTCATACAATGCTTATAAAGTAGATCCAGGAAGAAATTATACAACAGATATGTTAAATATCTGGACTCCAGACAATCCAAGTGCAACATTACCAGGTATCATAGGTAATGACTATAATGGAAATATGGATCCTACTAATGATAACTGGATGTTAGCAAAATACTTTGATGGTGGAGATAATGGAAATGCTTACAAGTATTTAGATCTATGGACTAAAGAGATTAGCTATATCCGTATCAGTAGTATGCGTTTAGGGTATACATTACCAAAAGAGCTATTGAGAAAACTTAATCTTGACAACGTCAGATTTACTGTAGAAGGTCGTAACTTATTTGTTTTTGGAACTAACTATGATGGTTATTTTGATCCAGAAACGTATGGTAATATCTATACACAACCAATCCAAAAGTCATTTACTTTAGGGTTAAATGTAACTTTCTAATACCGAATCATCATGAAAAAAATAATATTATTATTAAGTGGTTTATTGTTAGGATTAACCACTACTAGTTGCGATAGTTTTCTAGATATAGAACCAAAAGGAAAAATAATTCCTAAGACGACAGAAGATTACCGCAAACTTATGACAACGGCATATTTTAACTATCCACAACATAAGTCAAGAAGTAATTTCCGTACTGATGAAGTGCATATCACAACTACTGCTAGTGAGTCAATGGCTTTTCTATCTATTAAGGATATCTATTCTTACCAAGATGTAAACCCTTCAAAACAGACTAAAAGCTTTGGTTATGGTCAATTTTACAAGTCAATTTTTTATACAAATGACTTGATCAACAATGGGGTCAACACAATGCAAGTAGGTGATGAAAAAGAACAATTATTAGGAGAAGCATACGGATTAAGAGCGTTAGCTTACTTTGACTTAGTTAACTTATATGCTAAACCTTATGATAAGTCAACAGCATCTACTGAATTAGCTATTGTTCTACATATAGAACATGAAATAGAGCAAAGAAAGCATAAATCAACAATGGCTGAAGTTTATGTACAGATACACTCTGATATAGATAATGCTAAAAAGCACTTAAGAGTTACAACTTATGAAGTTGGTCAGAACTATCGTTTTACAAAGGCTGCTATCTATGCATTAGAAGCTAAAGTTAACTTATATCAAAAAGAGTACGAAGCAGCATTAGTAAGTGTTGATCAAGCTTTAAGATATAAAAGTGAATTACAAGATCTAAACAAGAAGACAGATATATCAGTCGCTAGTTTTAAATCAGTAGAGTCAATCTTAGCATTAGAAGAAACACTAGAAAACGACTTAAAGGAGACTGCATTACTATCTGACGAATTATATAATACGTACGATAGAGTTAATGATCTTCGTTTTAATGCTTCTTTTGAACTAGCAAAAGGATCTTATATTAGTAAGAAGACAGGTACAGGTGAGATGAAAGCATCTTTCCGTACTTCTGAATTATATATGATAAAAGCGGAAGCATTAGGTCACTTAAACAGACTAGCTGAAGCTAAGAGTACAATTGAGAAATTGATAGTTAGTAGATACAAGCCGGAAGCTGCTGCAAAAGTTTTACAGAAGCTTTCAGGTTTGGATCAGAAAGGATTTATCACTTTTATCTTAGATGAAAGAAATAAAGAATTTGCTTTCGAAGGACACAGATGGTTTGACTTAAGACGTCTAAACCAAAAACAAATAGTACACAAATTTGGTAATGACACGTTCACTCTAGCAGAAAATGACTTGAGATATACGTTGCCATTCCCTAAAGATGCAAGAGAAAACAACCCAAATCTATAGTCTTAGCCAGACTCATATAACTGAAAAAAGCCACTCGACATCGAGTGGCTTTTTTATTTCTCATCAACATCAATAAAGCTTCCCTATCTGAAGAAGTAAAGAAAAAGACAGATTCAATTATATTTTATACTTTTGTAAAAATTCCCACCACATGAAAGTTGCCATAGTTGAAGACGAGTCTTTAGCATCGAATTACTTAAAATCATTGCTTCTAAAGCAAGATTACCTAACTATAGAAGAGATAACTATACTATCTTCTGTAAAGGAAGCAACTGCCTTCTTTTTGACAAATAAGGTTGACTTGATATTTATGGATATTCACTTAGGAGATGGCAAAAGCCTAGAGATATTCGAGCATATAGAGATAAAGTCACCTATCATATTTACCACGGCTTATGACTCTTATGCCATTCATGTGTTCAAACAATTTACTATAGATTACATCCTTAAGCCATTTACAAGTGAAGAGCTTGGTGATGCTTTAATAAAATTTAAGGAGATCAGTAAGCAGTTTGAAATCACTCCCACTTTAGACAGCTTAATAAAGATAGAAAACGATGGAGATACTAGCATTAAAGATCGCTTCTTAGTAAATAATGGACATAAACTAAAGTCAATAGAAAATGACCAAATAGCTTACTTCGTAGCATCAGGAAAGCACTTATTCTTACATACATTTGACAACAACTCTTATATCTATGATGATACAATAAAGGATATCATTAACAAACTAGATAATAAAACGTTCTTTAAAGTTAATCGAAAATATATCATTAACATTAAATCTGTATCGGATATCATCAAACACAATAGTCAAAAGATAGAGCTGAAAATCACTCCTGATCCTGAAGATGATGCACCTATATTAGTTAGCAAAAACCAAATATTAGACTTAAAAACATGGTTAAGTTAAAACTTTCTCATTCCTTTAAGATAATTCAGTGTGTTATTTTGTTATATTTGAGATAACCTAAATTAAAAAACAAAATACTATGGACTTTGGAGATCGTCTTATCAACTTTGTTGATAGAATTCTTGACTTATTTAATGCTATAAAAGGATATTTAGATAATGCAGTAGCATTCTTTGAAAGATTAAAAGATAAAATACTTGAACTAGTAGAGTACTTCACAGATAGAATAGAAGATATTACAGATGAAAGTTTACAAGCATTAGAAGAAGAATATACTTTTATCTAAAATCTTAAATCTGCAACTATAGTTTGCTACAGATTTAAGGAAAATACTTTTATTACTTGACTACTATTCTCTTCTTCATCTCCTCTACCACTTCATAGGCAGCAGGGCAGATAGCTACATTTTTAAGTGTGAGGTTTGATATCTGATTAAACTTCTTGCGATCTGTATGTGGATATTCGCGACAAGCTTTTGGGCGAACGTCATAAATCATACAGTAATTCTCATTATCTAAAAATGTACAAGGAAGACTTTGTAAAACATAATCACGATCCTCATCAATATGTAGATACTTATCTATAAATTGTTGGGGTTTCATTTTTAAATGCTTTGCTACACGCTCTATATCGGCATTGGTAAACAAAGGACCAGTCGTCTTGCAACAATTAGCACAACTCAAACAATCAGTGCGTTTAAATACTGCATCGTGTATATCCTGCATTTGGTAATCTAAATCCTTAGGAGCTTTCTTTTTTAATTTATCGAAATACTTTTTGTTTTCATTATGCTTATCTTTGGCCAACTTAGGAAGTTGTGAAAGTATTTTATCCATCTCTATCATTTTGCGTACAAAATTACAACAACTCTTCTTTAATTTTAAATGAAAGATAAAATAATGAAAGACCTTTTAGGAAAAGCTATCTTAGATTTTCAAACCAATAACAATCCACAGAACGTAATCACGGAAACAGACATTTCTGAAGCGGAAGAAATGGATATCACTTATCTGTTCAGATCATATAAGCAAATGCCTAAGATTGAACAAAAAGCGCTTAATTTAGCTCAGGGAAAGATACTTGATGTCGGATGTGGAGCAGGTGCCCATAGTATTTACTTACAAGAAAAGGGGTTTGATATCAAAGCAATCGATATTTCTAAAAACTCTGTTGAGGCATGTAAATTAAGAGGGATTACAAATGTTCACGTAGAAAATATCCTTGATATAAAAGATGAGAAATATGACACTATATTACTCTTAATGAATGGTACGGGAATATTCGGACGTTTAATCCATATCACTAAATACCTACAGCATCTAAAAAGTTTATTAACTCCAGGAGGTCAGATTCTTATTGATAGTTCTGATTTAATCTATATGTTTGATGAAGACGAAGATGGTGGTAAATGGATACCAATGGAAAACAAAGACTACTATGGTGAACTAACTTTCACAGTAGGATATAAAGGAGAAGTAGATGAGCCACTTGATTGGTTATACTTAGATTATAATACTCTTCAAAATGCAGCTCACGCCAATGGCCTAAATTGTGACCTTATCACTGAAGGAGAAAACTGTGATTACTTAGCCAAACTAACACTTGCTTAAATTATATCAATAAAAAAGACCTTTATGTGATACATAAAGGTCTTTTTCTATTTTAATCGATTACTCAGTCATATATTTCATCATTAAGCCTTGTAAGCCTACAGCCCACTCTTCACCTACTTTCTGTCCTTTGTCAAAAAGAACTTCACTCTTACTGCTTAATTTCATTCCTATTGGAGATTCATAGAATGCGATAAGTTTCTTAACATCATCATGAGTAAACTCTGTCATATACATATCCGCCATTTTATCTACAAGAACAAGCATACTCGCTTTTAATTCTTTTTCAAAATCTGCACGTTTTCCTTCCTCAACATTAGTAGACAATTCTTTTGTTAACATTTCAAAAGTCTTTAACTGACCACTTAGTTCCATATATTTCTTAGTGTCAACTTTAAATGCATCTTGAGCAAAAGTAAACTGACAAACTAATACCATTGCAAAAGCAAGTATTATTTTTTTCATAGTTTCTGTTTTTTAAACCTTATTGTAAATTTAAAGCTATTTAAGGAATATCCAAATATTTATGTGTCTGTACTGATATTTTCCACTGCGGATTTTTCTTCACATACTCCACGATAATAGGATTCATCTCTTCTCTCTTACTCCACTCTACTTGTAATAATAATAGCGCATCTTTATTTACTCTTGCCGCTTGTTCTTCTGCAAAGATTAAATCATGTCTATTATACACCACTACTTTTAACTCATTGGCTGCATCATATACACTTTGAGTTGGTAATTTATTCTTTTTAGGAGATAGACATATCCAGTCAAAGTCTCCTGTTAAATCATAAGCCCCAGATGTTTCAATATTAGTTTGAAGACCTGCTTTTTTAAGTTCTGAAGTAATATAATCCAGATTATACATTAAAGGCTCACCTCCAGTAATAACAGCTAAATTAGCATCTGACTTAGCTCGTAGCACTATTTCATTTACATCAGTCAATGGATGTAGTTCAGCATCCCAGCTCTCTTTTACATCACACCAATGGCATCCAACATCACATCCACCTAATCTAATAAAATAAGCTGCGTGACCTGAATAATATCCCTCACCTTGTATTGTATAAAACTCCTCCATTAAAGGTAATATTCTACCATCTTCTAAGGCTACTTTATCGTAATCTTTAGTCATTGTACTTTTACATTAAGGCAACAAAGATAAGTTATAATAACTTCCTAATAAATAATAAACAAAAAAACTCATCTGATGACAGATGAGTTTTTAATTTAAACCTTAAATCCGCAGAAAGCGTTTAAACGAGAATGAATTATACAAAACAAAGCAAGATTAGTGATTAAAGCATACATTAGTATGGTTTTAGAGCTAATTGAAGCTATGTAAAGTAAAATTCATTCGCAGTAAATGGTAGTTGCAGATTTAAGGTTATATATCAAGAAACTACTTGCTTAATGCTTTAATTGTATTTTTAGCAAACTCGTTTTGAGGATCAAGTTCTAATACTTTATTAAACATAGCAATAGCTTCACTATTTTCTTTCTTATTAGCATGATATGTTGCAATCGAAGTATAAGCTTCTATTACTCTATCTTTATTATCAGATTTACTTAAACCTCCTTCTTCACCTATTACTTTTAAGTATCCGCTATATGCATCAAACATTCTCTTATAAGCCTCATCTCCTTTTAATAAACGATTCGCTCTAGCTTTAAAGAAATATGCCTCTCCTAACTTAGGATCTGCTTGTATAGCTATCGCAAAATATTTATCTGCTTGGTTTAATACCCCTTCATTATTTCCACTTGCATCATCTCTTCCTAACAAATAATAACAATAAGCTGCATAATAATTATCGTACGTATAATTAGGTTGAGTCTTAATAGCTGCACTAACAGAGAATACATCAATAGCTTCTTTTAAGTTACCTTTCTTAGACAAATCTAATCCTATCGCATGGAACTCTTCTGCTACAGCAGGTTCTACTTGCACTGCTTTCTGCAATTGTTCAACCCCTTTAGCGTAGTAACCGTTATTATCTTTCGCTGTATTCAAATAACTTAACCCTAAATATAAATGATCTCTTCCAATCACTTTTTTAGCCTTCGTTAAATACTTTTCTAAACCTTGAATTGCAACAGCATAATTTGCATTATGATAACCTGCATATCCTAGATATCTATTAATTTTATTATTAACTCCCTCTTCCTTACTCAAAGAAGAAGCTAGTTTCTCTAGCTTGATATAGTCACCAGTCACTAATAGAAAATCAGCGTACTTCACTCTTGCTTCAACAGAATTATCAGAAGCAACTAAATACTTTTGGTAATACTCATCTGCCTTATTCACGTAGTTTGCTTTATTAGCATTATCACGCGTAGACCATAAGTAATAACTATCAGCAATCTCTCTTAAAGCAGGAGCATAATTAGGGTTAACTACTAAAATCTCCTCACAAGCTTTAATAGCCTCTGCAAATCCTCTTCCACGTTTAGTTATAATAGCTAATTGCAATTTTGCATCTAACAGACTCTCATCATAAGAAATCGCATTCCTAAAAGCAGAAAAAGCCTCGTTAAAGTTATTTTCAGCTAAATAAGCCTTACCTAGAACATTATACGCATTAGCATTAGTGTAATCTGATGCTATAACCGCTTGAGCAATTGCAATAGCTTCTTTAGGTTGATTGTGCTTAGAATTCAAATAAGCCGATGCTACTAAAAGTTGCTCATTATAATCCTTCTTGCGAATACTTTTTAATGCTTTATCAAAGTTCTCTTTAGCTAGAACAACATTATTATCGTCTAAAGCCAATTGACCTAATCCAATAAAGTTAAGAAAGCCTTTACTTTTTACCGCAATACCCTTCTCAAAATAAGTACGTGCCGATTCTACTTCTTCTTCCTGTAATAAAACATCACCAAGATAATAATAGTTTATACCATCATTTGGCTTACTCTCTACTAAAGACTTTAAAATAGCCTTTGCTTTATCATATTGTTCATCCTGTATAGCTTTTTTAGCTGTTTCTAGATCTTGTGCAAAACTACTTGCGCTAATCAAGGCTATTGCCAGTAATGATTTTAGATTACGTTTATTCATTTTTTGATATATTTTGGTTATTTATATTCTTAAATTTTATCTCTCACATTCAGTTCTCTTGGAGGAACTTTAAAAGGTACTAAACCTGATTTCAAAACAATTCTTTGACCTTTATATCCAGCGATATATGAGGCATATCCAACACCTAGTCCAGACATACCTTGAATATCTACCACATACAGTTTTCGTGTAAGAGGATATGTTCCTTCAGCTATATTATTTTGAGATGCCTTATAATACTTACCGTCTTCATAATTCTTAACTCCCAGAACCTTGATATCTCCCATATACTTAGCAACCTTTTCACTTGGTTGCGTAAGCCAGTTTTGTCCAATTACACCTATAGCACGTGGATTTTTACTAACATACTCAATCACTGCCTCAGAATCTCCAGCATAATAAGCTTTATCTTTAGGAAGATCAGTTACCTTAGTTTTCTCTTTGAAAGTTTCCACAACATTAGAATTTGCATTATCAAAGACTAAAATAGTCCCGTTACTACCATCAGTAGTAGTACTCTTCATATTTTTAAGTACCAAATCATAGTCAATAATACTATCTGTATAAGTTTTATTCGCCACAAAAACGATTGCATCAGTTGCAAAATGAGTCATCTTAGGTGTCACCCTACCCTCAAAGCGCTTAACTTCACTATCAGTCAACTCTCTTGGCAAAACTGCAACGCGAACAGAATCATTAAACAACAATAGTAATGCCTCATTTGTAGACATTTTCAGAAGGTCAATCTTACTGCGATTGTATTCATACATATACATCGTATTTACATCATTCACAATTGGGTAAATAGATTCATCTACTAAAATCTTAGTATATCCGGATACCGGAGTCTCTTCAATCTTAGTAAAATCAATTTCTTCTTGATTAACTATAGGTTCTTCTTTCTTTTTACATTCCACAAAAACACTTGACAAAGTAGCAATAGCTAAAACATAGCTAAATACCTTAAAACCTCTTTTTATCATTTAATTCTTAATACACTAAAGTTTGTTATTCCATAAAGATATACAAAACAAACAAACTATATTGTTAAGATTAGAACAAAAAAAAGCCGCTAAAAGCGGCTTAATCTATTTTGAGAATCACTCTTGATTCCATAATCTTATAAATCTAAATACACCGTATACTATCAGAGCACCTCCAAAAAGCATTCTGTAAGTATATTCCATAGCTATAGGCATATCATCCCAAAACAAAAACATACATCCTAATCCTAAATAAAGAAAAAAGAAGCATAGTCCGAAAACAAACAGAAATCGCTGTAGCAGCGATTTCTGTTGAAATTTATTTTTAAACATACCTATTGTACTTGAATAGTAATTGGTAATGTAAATTGTGATCTAACACTTCTATTATTTTGAATAGCAGGTTTCCATTTTGGCATAGAGTTCAATACACGTACTGCCTCTTTACCAGCACCGTAACCAGGGTCACGAGCAACTTTAATATCAGTTAATGAACCATCTATCTCAACAATAAATTGTACGATAACTTGGATTCTCTTCACACCTGAATCAATATCTGGTGTTCTGAAACGGCTGATGAATTGCTTGTTAAAAGCAGGCATACCTCCAGGGTACTCAGCTTTTACTTGTACAGCAACGAAAACCTTATTAGGGTCTCCATCTCCTGAAGCTTCAGGTTTAGGATCACCTTTGTCAGCTTTACCTGTACTTTCACCAGTTTTGATTTCTCCTTTATCCTTGTCACCTTTAGCATCTTTCACTCCAGGATCTGCATCCTTAAAGTCATCTTGCTTAGCGATCTCTTGTTTTACCTCTTCCTTCTTAGCCACTTCTGGCTCTACGAATTGCTTTTGGTCGTTAACCGACTTAGCTTCTTCTACAGGAGGTGGTGGTGGTGGTACTTCTTCTGGTGGTGGAGGTAATTCCTCAACCGGTGGCGGAATACTAATATCTTTAATCTCAATTACTTGATCTAAGTTATCAACATTCTTTACTCCAAAAGTTCCCTTTGCCATATCGATTAGCATTGGTGATGCTATTCCTAATCCAAACACAGCCATACCAGCAAATAATGCGATAGTAGTCATCTTTGGATTTTCTGTTCTTAATTGATAAGCTCCGTAAGATTTGTTACGTCCTTCGAAAACCATATCAATCCAATCTTTTTTAAAGATATTTAATTTTGACATTTCTTTTTTGTATTAGACGTTAACTACTTCTCACCTAAGAATTCTAAATCTTTATCCGAGATATCAACGATAGCATAAGTCTTAGACCCTGTGATTGCCATTTCGTCCAAAATATCAACTAGATTGCGATAATTAGCATTCTTACTAGCTTTTATAATAACAATTAATCCTTTTTCTGCATCTTGAGAGTAAGATAAAGCTTTCTTAGAATTCTCCATGATAACTTTTCTTATCCCATTTTGACCATACGCACTTTCCGTAGGCCCTTCTAATGGTGCATTAGGCATACCCATGTACCATTTTACTTTATTATCCGCTCCTAAAAGGACAGTCATCGTACGATTCTCATCCACTTTAGTCTTCTCAACATCTTTAGCGTCCTCAGACTTATCTGGCATCGCTAAATTCATTGATTGCGGCTTATTCATTGATGTAGTCAACATAAAGAAAGTAATCAATAAGAAAGCCAAATCCACCATCGCAGTTAAATCTACTCCAGCGTTTTGTTTTTTACTTCTTACCTTTTTACCTTTTTCGTCCCCTCCACCTGTATTTAATTCAGCCATTTAGAGTTTGTTTAATGATTAAAAATCTTCATTTCTTAGACCTGTTACTAAGTAAAATTTGTTTAGACGTTGCTCCTGCATGATATCCATAACTTTTTTAACTTTTGGATAAGCAATTGTAGCATCTGCTTTAATAGCAACCTCTAAAACTTTGTTATTCAAATCTTTCGCAACAATACGAGAAGTCTGAACCCAATCTTTTAATTGATTGTTAACTGAATCCATAGGGATTCCAGGTTGAGATGAACTAACTTTATTTCTAACAGCTGGCGGTAGATTTAAAAAGCTTTTCAATTCTTGCATAGGTGTACCAACACCTTCTAAAAATGAAAAAACTCTTTTCTCTTCATCATTAAATTCTATTTGGTAACGCTCTCCCATTTTTTCAAGAGTTGCGATACGGTCTACTTTTCCTAAAACCCCAAAGAAAACCTTCTCTTCTCCTTCTTTACCACCGATAGTAACTGTAGCTAAATTTACCTCTGGTAATTTAGTTTGTACTGTAGATGATGGAGTATCAACAGGTAATGGTTCTGGCATTTTAGCAGTAGAAGTCAATACGAAGAAAGTCAAAAGTAGGAACGACACGTCACACATTGCGGTCATATCTACTCTCATACTACTCTTTTTCATTTTACCTTTTGCCATTGATAGTATATTTTAAACTAAACCCATATTCATTAATACTAAGTATATAGGTCTAGTATTTATATTATTACTTATTCTTAACTAATTATTTTGCTAACCCTTTGAATCTTCTGTAAGATTGAGTAATAGCAAAACCTGCTTCGTCAATTGAATAAGTTAATCTATCAATTTTAGTTGTAAATGTGTTATACATAACAATCGCTAATGTAGAAGTACCAATACCTGTAGCAGTACAAGTTAATGCTTCAGAGATACTTGCAGATAATGCTGTAGAGTCAGGAGTACCTGCTGTAGCTAAAGCAGAGAACGCTTTAATCATACCTGTTACTGTACCTAATAATCCTACTAATGTACCGATAGATACTAATGTCGCTAATACGATCATGTTTCTTTCTAACATTGGCATCTCTAATGTAGTAGCCTCTTCGATTTCTTTTTGAATAGCTTCTGTAGCTTCTTCGCTATCAAAACCTTCTTTTTTCATTTGCTCGTACTTAACTAAACCAGCTTTTACTACGTTAGCTACTGACCCTTGTTGAGCGTCACATGCTTCCATTGCTTCGTTGATTTTCCCAGCATTGATGCTTACTTGGATATCTTGAACGAATTTACTTACGTTTCCTTTTCCTGAAGCTTTAGAAATTACAAAGAATCTCTCGATTGAGAAAACAACAGTCATTGTTAATAAACCAATTAACGCTGCTACAACTATTCCTCCTTTATACACCATTCCTAAAAAGTTTCCTGGTAGTGGGTGAGCATCTGGATTTCCATTTTCAAAGTTAGCTGGGTTACCCATTACAAACTTCCAGATAATGTAACCAAATACAATACAAAATACTACTGCTAGTGATGCAATTACTCTGCTTGCGCTTGAGCCTGATCCTTTTTTCTCAATTGATTCGTTTGATACGTTTGTCATCTTTTAAAAATTTAATTCTTTTTTTTTCAATTATTACTTATTACTTATTTCTCTTTTGAACTATGAGAGTCGCAAATTTATGTTTTTAGATCAAATAAAAAAATTTATAATGATTTTTTTCAATTCTTTAATTCGTCATTTAACAATAAGGAAATTTAACACCCCGTATTAAAAGGAAATGTTAAGCTAAGGTAAAGATAACGAGTCTAAATGGAAAAAACTAAACCATTTTTTACATTCCCTTCAAATTTAACATTTCAATTTTATATATAATTTAATTTCTGAATAGTTTATCTTTGTTAACAATCAATGCTACTTTTTATATAATTATGACTATAAATAAAGAAAACTTCAGTACTTCCTTTAAAGATGGCTATACATTTAAAGGAGAGTTTATCACCATCGGTACAGCCAAATTAGAAGATGAGATTCTAGCCAACCACTTTATTACTATTCCACTCAAAACCATTAATAGACACGGACTTATAGCTGGAGCAACTGGTACTGGAAAAACAAAAACAATACAAGTTCTCTCTGAGCAACTATCCGCAAAAGGCATACCTGTCCTGATGATGGACATCAAAGGGGATTTTAGTGGTATTGCAAAGGAAGGTACTGAAAATGAATTCATAAGAGATCGTCATACTAAAATGAACCTTCCTTATAATACAGACAAATTTCCCGTTGAACTTTTATCGATTTCGCAACAAAATGGCGTTAGACTAAGAGCTACAATAACTGAATTCGGACCTATCTTATTCAGTAGAATCTTAGACTTAAACGATACACAGGCTGGAATAGTCTCATTAATATTCAAGTATTGTGATGATAAAAAGCTTCCATTACTTGATTTAAAAGACTTTAAAAAGACTCTTCAGTACTTAACTAATGAAGGAAAAGAAGAAATAGAAAGCGAATATGGTCGTATTTCTGCTGCATCGACAGGTGCTATTATTCGTAAAATAATCGAATTAGAACAACAAGGAGCTGATGTATTCTTTGCAGAACCATCATTTGACATCGCTGATCTTATGCGTGTAGATGACAAAGGATATGGATATGTAAACATTCTTCGCCTAACAGATATACAAGATAAACCTAAGTTGTTCTCTACTTTTATGCTAAATCTATTAGCTCAAGTATATTCACAGCTACCTGAACAAGGGGATAGCGGGCAACCTGAACTTGTTATTTTTATTGATGAAGCACACTTAATCTTCAATGAAGCAAGCAAAACACTTCTCAATCAAATAGAAACTATCGTTAAACTAATCCGTTCTAAAGGAGTCGGAATATACTTTATCACACAGAATCCTACTGATATACCTAATGGTGTACTTGCACAACTTGGTCTTAAGATTCAACATGCGCTAAGAGCATTCACTGAGAAAGATAGAAAAGCAATCAAGACTGCTTCAGAAAACTTCCCTACTACTGAATTCTATAAAACGGATGAAGTCATCACTTCCATGGGGACCGGAGACGCACTTGTCACAGTACTAAACGAAAAAGGAATTCCTACTCCTTTAGTAGTATGTACTATGAGAGCACCGATGAGTAGAATGGATATCCTATCTAATAGTGAAATCGATGAACTAATCACCAAGTCACCTCTTGCCAAAAAATATAATGAATACTTTGACAGAGAAAGTGCTTACGAAATCCTAACTGCTAAACTAGAAGCAGCGCAACAAGAAGAACAAAAAGCGAAAGAAAGCACTAACTCTTCTAAAACAGCTAATCCTCCTAAAACGCAACAAGGAAATAGTGACGTAACGAAGAGCATATTAAAAGTAGTCACTAGCGCTACCTTTATTAGAGGAGCTTTTGGAATACTAAATAAGATATTCTCCGGCGGTAGTAATACCAAAGGAAAACGCAAATAAATCAAAGGGAACCTAAATAGGTTTCCTTTTTTCATATACACTACTCCTTATTATAATAGATACACCTATTTTCTGCCTATTATATACTTATCTGCCTAATACACTTATTCTCTATATCTCACCTCATTCTCACTCTTTCTGCTCCGTTCTAATATCTGGTACATCTAAGATAGAGCGCGCTCCCTCAATTATTCCACTAGGTTTAGAAGAACTCTGTTTCTTGTTAACTTCTGTATTATTACCTATCTCAGCCTTCCCTTTTAAGATTCGCTTTGTTACACGGCGGGTATAGCCAGGCGGTGTCCATTTCTTTAGTTTTTTTTCTTTAATAGCAGGTTCAACAGATTTGGTAGCTATTTCTACATTGGTAGTAGAAGACACCTCTTCTAGGCACTGTTTTAACGCTATTCTTTGTACTTGTTCTACAGGTAATACCTCTGTTATTTCTTGTTTTGTATTCCCCTTTTCCTGATTGACATTTTCTACCACCTCCATCCTATTCCCTATTTCCTGCTTCCCTATTTCCTGTTTCCCATTCCCTGCTCCCTGTTTCCCATGCCCTGTTTCCTGCTCCCTTTTTCCTGTTTCCTGTTCCTCGATAAGCTCTATCATCCCGTGGAAACAGCTTGTACTATGCATACTCCCGTCAGCAGCCTTCCACATACTCCAGAAATATACCTTTCCACTTTTCCACTCTGTTGGAGCACTAAAATGTGCGTACTTCTCTACGCGATTTCCGACATTATATATAGCCACGAACTTGTCTAACGTTTCATTATACAGCATCATCGTCAGCGAGTCCGTATCTAGTGTCATCGCATTGACTAAGCTATTATCCCACTGCACTTTAAATTTGCCCGTTTTCATGATATTAATCTTTCTAATCACAGCAGGGGCAAGGTTTCCGATAGACAAAATCGTTTGCTCTACTGCGATATGCTGTAGTCCATTGATCATGGTAATGCCCTGCTTCATCATCCTTGAGATCAGTTGCTCTTTGCCTATCAACCATTTATCACCTACTTTAGCCGTAGGGCAATGCGCATTGACAAAATCCCTAAACTTACTTGCATAAGTAGACACTAGACTCATCTTATCCCACTGTAGCAACTGCTTTGCGGTTGCCTTTTTTCTTGATTTACTAGGTTTAGAACGAAGCCAATTTTTCCCTCTCCATATATATCCTACTACCGGTCCTATTTTTCCTCTTGTTACACCTAGTATTCCTTGTTTAATTTCTGCCATAATTCGTGTTTTTTTTGGTTAGTTGTGATGTTGTGATGTTGTTTTATACTCGTCACGGATTTCAAATCCGAGACAGCGTAGTATTGTGTTTACGTTATGTATATATATTGACAACGTGCATTGTGTTTACGTTGTGGAAATACAAGTCACGGATTTCAAATCCGCGACACCGCAACTGTGTGGAAATACACGTCGTCGCTCGCTCGGCAATCTGTGTGACACATAAATTCACCTTATGGCGAAGCCAAACATTATTAATTCCTAATTCTTAATTGAAGCGCAGCGTTTGTAATATATAAAAATCAGAATACCAAACACATATAGATCAAAAAAAGTTTAGCACCTATTCATCCCACTCCTACTCTAGCTTGGTATCAATCAGCTGTTAATCCAACTGAAATTATTTACAAAAAAACTGTATCATTTCATCGAATGACGACTGATTTGATCCAAATTTTGATTTTCTAGCACATAGCCCATGGCATCCACTTAACAATAAGTTCAAGATAATCAACAAGAGCATACACGGGCAAAAATCTCTCAGCCCTTCTACTCTCCTACTACTATCCGTTAAATGACCTACAATACATTATCATCGCTCTATTCCACTGGGATTAAAGGCCAATATAGAGACTAGTCTATTTTGCACAAAACAAATTAAACATCTATTTATCAATACATTAACCTAAAAATGGATTTAAAAAAATGTACATAAAATGAAACTTAGAGTATGCTAGAAGCCCTGTGGAAGGGGTAGGATAAAAAAAGTGTTTAATTAGAGATAGCTAAAAGTAGTTTTTTGTCAGATTAGGAAGTAACTACGTAAAAAAAGGTCATCAAAATTTAAAACATTAATCTTTGAAGAAGACATAATATTACCAAACACACTTTTATGTAAGAAACTTAATTGTCTTAGAAATACGTTATAGAAACAAAAAAGGCTGTACGAAATCGCACAGCCTTTTACTTGTTTTACTTTTATCTTAGATTATAATAGATCCTTAATTATATCCATTACCTCATCTCTATCCCACTTCTCATTAATATTATCTACTGACATTACTTGATCCATAATACGCGCCTGTCTATCTCCCTCTGCTAAGGCAGATACATAGCTCTCTGTACTAAATGTCACTCTATCATATAAAGGCAACCATAGATCAGGATACTGAGCAGCGAATTTGCCTTCTATTTTCTTGCGAAGAAGGAACATATCATCAGCCGTATCTTCACTCATCTCTTTAAAATTGCGATAAGATAACTCTGCTATAGCATCTCCATTGGGTTTTCTTTCATCTTGATACTTTTCAAAAATAGTTTCCCAATCATCCTCTTTAGATTCACTGATTATCTTATTTAAAACATATACATCTTCTAAACCGGCATTTAATCCTTGTCCATAAAAAGGAACTACTGCATGTGCAGCATCCCCTATTAATGCTACTTTACCTTCAGACACCCATGGAAAACATTTCATTGTCACCAACGAATTGACTGGGTTCTCTTTATACTGTTCTAGATAATTAGGGATTAAGTTTTCTACATTTTTAAAGTATGTAGTAAAGAATGAATTTATCTCGTCATCACTAACAACTGTTTTAAAAGAGATCTCTCCTTCATAAGGCATAAACAAAGTACAAGTAAATGAACCATCGACATTAGCCAATGCGATAAACATAAAATCTTTGCGCGGCCAAATATGAAAAGAATTCTTAGGCAACTTGTGTTCTCCATTAACTCCAGCCTCTATTCTAAGTTCTTTGTAACCTAAATGCAGATAGGACTGTTGATATTCAAAACGACTTTGTTTTTGCATCTTCCCACGCACTCTAGAATATGCTCCATCAGCACCGAAGATCAAATCCGTTTTAATAGCCATCCATTGATCTCTCTCATGCTCTGCAGTATACAGAATGCCCTCTTTTAAATCAATATCCCATATAGGAGTATCAAATCTAAAGACTACACCTTCTCTTTCTGCAATCGAAATTAAATCCTTATTTAGTCCTCCACGAGAAATAGCCCAGATAGAGTCTCTTTTTATACTATATTGTTGATACTTTACTTCACCACTTTCAGTATGTATAGCACGTGCTGACATAGGTATCCCTAATTCTCTTACTTCTCCATCTATCCCTAACTCTGTCAAGATACGCCATCCCCTATCAGACAACGCTAGATTAATAGATCTACCGCGAAAATCTATATTTCGAATATCTTCACTTCTATCATAAACCGTTACTGTATATCCTTTTTTCTTTAGACTAATAGCTAATACTACACCTACTAATCCACTACCTACTATAGATATATCTTTCACCATAAGATTAACTATTTGAATTTTATCATTTTAAACAACAAATACTTTGATTTCATTTATTATAAAACAAGCATTAGAAGTATCTTTATTAAACAACAAACCTAAAGCAAACCCTATGAAAGATTTACTGTGGATCCTCGTGATACTGCTTCTTACAGGGTGGTATCTCTTTTACATTGTATTTAATATAGAGCATATTTTAGTCTCTACATTATTAGTCGTTGCTTCTATACTTTCTTTGTATAATATATTCTTTATTGATAAACCTATAAAAAAATAAAGAGTCTTAAAGACTCTTTATTTTTTGTTTATTTCTTAAACTCTATTTTTTGTCCTACTGCTAAACCTTGTGATTTTGCAAATGCTCCACACATGTGGAATAACAATCTAGCTCCTACATTTCCATCCCAGTCATCTTCTCCTGGTGCTACTTCTACTAAATCTAATCCTATTATTTGTTTATTAGATTCAGACAGACGAGTGATCATATATATCGCTTGCTCATAAGTTAATCCTCCTGGCACTGGTGTTCCAGTATTCGGACAATACCATGCTAATAAAGCGTCAATATCAAAACTAATAGCTACTTTCTGAGGTAATGATGCGATAATCTGGTCACACTTATCTTTCCAAGACATTCCTTCGAACTCATCTTTCTTCAAATCAGCATCTGTATGTACTAATACTCTTCCATTAGATTCCATTACAGTCGCTACTTCTTGTTCACAGAAGTCGCGGATACCAACTTGTACAATTGTTTTTACTTGAGATAATTTTAATGTATTAAACATAATAGAAGCATGAGAATATGTAAATCCTTCATAAGCATCTCTTAAGTCCATATGTGCATCAAAGTGTAAAATACCAAAAGCATCATGATGTTTTGCCATTGCATTATAGTATCCTAGTGGAGTACTGTGATCTCCTCCTAATAACACTACCTTCTTCCCTTGCGCCATCCAATAAGATACTTTCTCTTCTACTTCTTTGTGAAATTTCTCACAAACAGCATTGATTGTATCTAGATCTTTTTTTAACTCAGGTAAGTCATCTATATTTTCTCCATTCTCTAATGCTTCGATTATCGGCTGAGCCATTTCTTTATACTTAGCACTATCAGCAGCCCAATGTTCAGGTGCTTCATCGATATAGATACCCAACTTCCATAAATCAGGATATTGTTGATGTAACAAATCTACTTGATAAGAAGCTTCTAAGATAGCCTCTGGTCCTTCAGAAGCACCAGCTCCATAACTTACAGTTACTTCCCATGGTGCAGGCACCACGATTATTTCACTTTCTTCTGCTGTAAAAGGTAATCCGTAAATAGTAGCATCTGCTAATCCTGGTTGAGACGGATCGAAATTATCTATCTTATTTTGTTTAGTTGACATCTTATTTTATTTTTTGCAAATTTAAACGCTGTTTCAGTATATCCAAATTGATATTGAAAATTTATATTAAATACTTTTAAACCTTGAGTATGTGCTAGACCTATAAACGAAAAGTAACTAGACAAAATAGAGCTAATAAAAGGGCTATAAAGTAAAATTACTTATACTATTTGGCTAACGGTGATGCTGGGTTAAAATAGGCTATCCGCCTTTTTTAGAATTTCTCCAAATGTAAAAACATCTTCGTATGATGTATATAATGGGACTGGAGCTATACGTACTACATTAGGTTCTCTCCAATCTACTATAATACCTTCATTCAACAAGTATGAAAAAAGATCTTTCCCTTTTCCATGAAGTAATACAGATAACTGACAACCTCGCTCATTTTTTCCTTCTGGTGTGATAATTTCATAATTGGCATGAACAGCTCTTGCAACATCTTCCATCACAAATTCTAAATAGGCTGTAATCTTATCACGTTTAGTGATTAGTGCTTCCATCCCTACCTCAGCAAACATTTCTAATGAAGCTAAATAAGGAGCTAAACTTAGAATAGAGGGGTTGCTAATCTGCCATCCGTGCGCACTCTCTATGGCATCAAACTTTTTCTCCATTAAGAACCTGCGTTCTTTATTATGTCCCCACCATCCTGCTAGTCTTACTAGATCTTTATCTGTGTGATAACGTTCATGGATAAAGCATCCTGAAGCGCTACCTGGTCCTGCATTCATATATTTATAACTACACCATGCTGCAAAATCTACATTCCACTCATGCAATTTTAATTCTATATTACCCGCTGCATGTGCTAAATCCCACCCTACCTTTGCATCATATTGATGAGCTGCAGCAGTGATCGTTTTTATATCAAATACCTGTCCTGTATAATAATTTAATCCACCTATCAAAACTAAAGCTAACTCCTCTCCTACCTCATCTATCTTAGCCAGAATATCTTCTAATCTAAAATTGTGCTCACCTGGTCTTTTCTTTAACTCTACAATAGCATCTTTAGGATCTAGATTATGTAGTTTAACCTGTGATTGAATCAAATACTGATCACTAGGAAATGCTTTCTCTTCACATATAATCTTATACTTACTTGATGTTGGTCTATAAAAGGTAGTCATTAACACATGAAGATTCACTGTCAATGTATTCATTACCGTTATCTCTGATGGCAATGCTCCTACCACAGTGCTCAAGGGTTCACTTAATCTCTCGTGATAATCCCACCAAGGTTTCTCTGCATAGAAGTGTCCTTCTACTGCTAACTCTCCCCAGTCAGTCATCACTTCACTTACATATTCTACAGCTTTCTTAGGTTGTAACCCTAGAGAATTACCTGTAAAATAAATAACTTGCTTCCCATTTACTTTTGGAAAGTTAAACTCGTCTCTGTACTGTGCTAGAGGATCTTGTGCATCTAAGCTCTTTGCATAAGCAAGTGTGTTTTCAAAAGTCATGTTATATAGCATTTATAAGTTAAAAGTAAATTTAAGCCTTTTAAGATAATAACGTTCCTAAATATTTTATAAAAGAACTTTACTTCAACTCAAAATCAACATTAGCCAAATACTACAAATCAATTCTACTTCATAGCTCTTTCATTAGCACTACAACCATACTACAGTATGCTTTTATCACTAATTCAGACCTATTTTGTATAATTACTTTTCGTTTACATGTCTATCGCTGATTCTGGGTTCAAAAAGAAGAATATAAAACTAAAAAAAGCCTTTGAGAGTTTCTCAAAGGCTTTTTTTAGTTTTATATAATCGTTCTATTATAGGATTAACATTGCGTCTCCATAAGAATAGAATTTATATTTCTCTTCTACAGCTTCTTTATATGCTTTCATCATTAAGTCATGTCCACAGAATGCAGAGATCATCATCATCAATGTTGATTTAGGCATATGGAAGTTAGTTATCATACAGTCAGCTATACTAAAGTCATAAGGAGGGAAGATAAACTTATTAGTCCAACCTACAAATGGGTTTAATGTATGACTAGAAGAAACCGAACTTTCTAAAGCACGCATACTTGTAGTACCTACTGCACATATTCTGCTCTTTCTAGCTTGCGCAGCGTTTACGATATCACACGCTTCTTGAGTCACGAACATCTCTTCTGAGTCCATCTTGTGTTTAGATAAATCTTCTACCTCTACCGGGTTAAAAGTACCTAAACCAATGTGTAACGTCACATTAGCGAACTCTACTCCTTTAATTTCTAAACGCTTTAATAAATGTTTAGAGAAGTGTAGTCCAGCTGTTGGTGCAGCTACAGCTCCTTCTTCAGTAGCATAGATAGTTTGGTAACGCTCAGCATCTTCTGGCACTACCTCACGATTAATATACTTAGGTATTGGAGTCTCTCCTAACTCTTGTAATTTAAATCTAAACTCTTCGTAAGAACCATCGTATAAGAAACGTAAAGTTCTTCCTCTAGAAGTTGTATTATCGATTACTTCAGCTACTAATGAATCATCATCACCGAAGTATAATTTATTTCCGATACGTATTTTACGAGCAGGATCTACTAATACATCCCATAAACGTTGTTCAGCATTTAATTCACGTAACAAGAATACTTCGATTCTAGCACCTGTTTTCTCTTTGTTACCGTATAAACGTGCAGGGAATACTTTAGTGTTGTTTAACACCATCACATCTCCTTCGTCAAAATAGTCAATTAAATCCTTGAATTGCTTATGTTCAATAGTTCCAGTCTTGCGATCCACCACCATTAAGCGTGCCTCATCTCTGTTCTCTGCTGGAAACTCTGCCAATAATTCTTCAGGCAAATCAAAATTAAAGTTTGATAACTTCATTGAATATGTGTTTTGTTAGAAAATAATACTAAACTTATTCAGGCATCTATAAAGCACAAGATGTCCAAATTGAGTACAAATATACAACCTCAGAGTAGGGGTTGTCAAGTATTTAGCCATATTTAATTTTAGTACCTTACTTTTTCTCCATATTTAGGCCTATTTCTGCTAGACAATCCCAGTAGTTTATAAATGACTTAGTTACTACTTCTGCCTCTAGAATCTCTAGTTCGCCTATTAAAGATAATGGTGCGAAAGCCATGGCCATTCTATGATCTTGGTAAGTATGAATAGATACTCCTTCCCTCATCCCACTTGAAGGATGAATAAACATAGAATCCTTAGTAATATCTACTTGACCCCCTAATTTAGTCAACTCATTCTGTAATGCGACTAAGCGATCTGTCTCTTTTATCTTTAAAGTATGCAATCCTGTCATTTCGCATTTTATCCCTAAACCAAAACAAGTCACAGCTATAGTTTGCGCTAAGTCAGGAGTTTCTATCAAATCTGCCTTAAAAACAGGTTCGGTATCTCTTACTTTCTTAAGTTCTAAAGTATAATCTTCTAAATAAGTAGTTTCTACCCCTAGAGTAGCATATAACTCACTCACATAACTATCCCCTTGCAAACTATCTTTCTTATAACTCTTTAGTTTTATCACTGTACCTATAGGAGATAACGCTATAAAAGAATAGAAATAAGATGCCGAAGACCAGTCAGACTCTACAGTAAACTGCTCTGTATTAGCTTTAACTAAAGGATTTACTTTAATAATATTCCCTTTGAAACTACTCTCTACACCTAATTGACTTAATAATGCTAAAGTCATTTCTATATAAGGACGAGAGGTAATATTACCAATTAAATGAAGCTCTATTCCTTTCTCTAATTTTGTTCCTACTAATAACATAGCAGTGATATATTGACTACTCACATCTGCAGGTAATTCTACTCTACCTCCAGTTACCACATTCCCTTTAATTCGAAGTGGAGGATATCCCTCTATTTTATCATAGGTTATATCCGCTCCTAACTGTCTAAGTGCCTCTACTAGTACCCCGATAGGGCGCTCTTGCATACGACTACTTCCTGTTAAAGTGAGTGTACGAGTACTACACAGCGAATAATAAGCTGTCAAAAATCGCATAGTAGTTCCCGCGTGGTGTATATCCACTACATCTCCTGTTGAAGCTAACGCTTGTTGCATCGCTTGTACATCATCTGAATCAGATACATTATCTATCACCAATGATGAAAACAACTCTTGTAATATCAATAATCTATTACTCTCAGATTTACTACCAGAGATGACAAGTGTTTTGTCATTCTCCATTTTACTTTTTAACAGCTTAATATTCACGTCTTCTTATTTTAGTTTTTCATTATTGTGGTGACGGTCGTGATCTCTCTTTGTCTTGTAATCCATCTTCTTATCAAAAGCTTCTTGAAGATTCACACCTGTCTGGTTAGCTAGGCACATCACTACGAATACCACATCTGCCAACTCTTCACCTAAGTCTTTATTTTTATCACTCTCTTTCTCAGATTGCTCTCCATATCTTCTCGCGATGATACGAGCTACCTCACCTACCTCCTCAGTAAGCTGAGCCATATTAGTTAATTCGTTAAAATAACGAACTCCATGTTCTTTTATCCAATTATCTACAGCTAGTTGTGCACCCTGAATATTCATACTCTTACTTATTTTTTGTTTTAAAAATTCTTCCTTTAATCCACTTGTCATAAACGAACATCAATATCATAAAGATAATATACTTCGCTACGAAACTTATTAAACACTGCTGATCCCCAGAGAAAGCACATCCTACTTCTTCTGTTAAGAACCACGTCATCATCACATAGATGATAGTGAATAAACTAAACTTGACTAAACTATTCATTATTCTTTATTTTGGCTATCGATTACTATAGTTACAGGGCCATCATTCAGCAACTCTACTTTCATATCTGCTCCGAATTCTCCTGTTTGTATTGACTTCTCCATATCTTTTTCTAACTGTGTGATAAACTTCTCATACATCGGCACAGCAAAGTCTGGCTTAGAAGCTTTAATATAAGAGGGTCTATTTCCTTTCTTAGTAGAAGCGTGTAATGTGAATTGGCTTACTAATAACACATCACCTCCGACTTCTTTAATAGACTTATTCATTACCCCTGCTTCATCTTCAAATATACGCAAATTCACTATCTTACCCGATAGCCATTCTATGTCTTGTACTGTATCAATATCTTCTACTCCTACTAACACTAACAGCCCTTGACCGATACTTCCGATTACATTCCCTTCAACTGTTACAGACGCTTTTGTCACACGTTGGATTACTACTCTCATTACTTTATATATTTTCTCTCTAATACTTACAAACTTAAAACTTTCTAAAGTTCTACCTTATTATAATTACAATTATTTACAACACATCAACTAATCCCTTTCAACAATCCTTAATCCGATAGAATATATACTAAAATCACCCAATATTATCGTTAAACAAAATAATATTAGGCAAAACGCCACTTTTATAATAACTTAGAGCCTCATTCATCTTTATACGAATAACCACATAACTCCCAATATATCATGAAGTTTAAATACTTATTAACTCTATTTTTTGTCAGCACAACAATCACATTTGCACAGACAAAACAAGTTCTTATCGAGAATGTTAGAATATTAGACCACAAAACAGCAGCTCTTACTGCTCCTATGAATGTATTAGTATCAGGTCAAACTATCGAAAAGATAAGTGCTTCAGCTATATCTGTTAAGGATAAAGATGTAGTTAAGATCAATGGTAATGGCAAAACCTTAATGCCTGGATTAATTGATGTACACGTACATATGGTATTTGGTGCCTTAACAATGGAACAAATGATGTCACCTACTGCTACTCCAGAAAGCTTAATGAAAGAAGTAGCTGTAGGATCTAATAATATGCTTATGCGTGGTTTTACTAGTGTGCGTGATGCTGGAGGACCTATCTTCCCTCTAAAAGCAGCTATTGATGCTAATAAAGTACCTGGTCCTCGTATTTGGCCTTCTGGTGCTACTATAAGTCAAACTGCAGGACACGGTGACTTTAGAACACCTAACGAACGCTCTCGTCGTTTCTTTGGCAAACCATCTCGAGCAGAAGAACTTGGTGCTACATTTATTGCTGATGGGCGTGATGAAGTACTTACTGCTACAAGAGAAAACTTGCGTTTCGGAGCAAGTCAGATAAAAGTAATGGCAGGTGGAGGAACTTCATCAGCATATGATCCGATCGATGTGACTCAATATACATTTGATGAAGTAAAAGCAGCTGTAGATGCAGCAGAAGACTGGGGAACATACGTGATGGTACACGCTTATACGCCTAGAGCTGTACAACGTGCTATAGAAGCTGGTGTTAAATCTATCGAACACGGACAAATGTTAGATGAAGAAACATTGAAAATAATGGCAGAGAAGAACATTTGGTTAAGTTTACAAAACCTAATGGATAACAATGACAATATGGACGCGCAACGTAAAGAGAAGCGTAAACCGGTATTAGAAGGGCAAGATAGAGTATGGCCACTAGCTAAAAAGTTAGGAGTAAAACTAGCTTGGGGTACTGACTTCTTATTCGAACCAGAACTTAACAAAGATCAAAACGATTATATCTTACGTCTTCAAAAATGGTTTACTAATGCTGAAATCCTTAAAATGGTAACACAAGATAACGCTGAACTATTACAACTATCAGGTCTTCGTAGCCCTTACCCTGGTAAGCTAGGAGTAGTAGAAGAGAAGGCTTATGCTGACTTACTACTAGTGGACGGTAATCCTCTTAAAGATTTATCTCTTATCGCTAACCCTGAGAAGAGCTTTATCCTTATCATGAAAGGCGGACAAATCTATAAAAACACAATCAACACTAAGAAGTAATAACTTCACTTTTCTATATCTAAAGGATTGCTTATTCAGCAGTCCTTTTTTTGTTTTAGCCTTCATACATACAGCACCTAAACTATGTTATTCTGACCTCTACTCTTAATACTAGTTACTTACTTAATAAACTCATCAATCCACATAATATAATTAATAACTCCATAAAATACACAGAAAATTGCTCTTGCAACATTGACAATTACTGATTTATATTTTATCGTAAAATTGATTGGATATTTATCTATATTTTCAGCATTATGTACTCGATGAAAAGTAATGATCATATCTAGTAATCCTTCGAATAACCCTATAACTCCCAAGTTATAAAAGAAAATAGCACCAGGCATTAGGGCGAAATTACGTATATATAATTCGACAACTTCCCATTCTTGCCATGTAAAGGGAATTATTGTGTAAACTAATTTAGCAAGACAAAACAGTAGTATATTACATGGGAAAAATAGAATTAAAAAAAGCATCAAATACCTCTTCAGTACTTTTTTTCTCTCCTTGTTTCTTGGGTACACATAAGTAAAGTAATACCCATAACAAACAAAAAACATACAAATCAATGTATTGATTACTAACATCATATTTTATTCTATTAATTAACCATTTGATAATAACTAAATGCATCACCACCCTTTTTCCTATCTAACCTCCTCTCAATACTACATATATACTTACGCACAGTAGCCACAATACTTGCCCTGTCACAGGACAGAGCGTTAATAAAACATCTTGTAGATGTTTTTAGTGAATGAGACAGATGGTGTGTTGGCATAGTCCGTGACATCTATATCCACACAGTAACCGCAAAGTATATCCACCGCCCATGTCATGCTGAAGAATGAAGCATCTCACATATATATCCACGCAATAGCCACAATATACCACACATTAAAACATCTACATGTTTTACGTGGGCGTATGGGCGTATAGTTATACGCTCCCCCTAATGACTATACATCATCACCAACTAATTCTTTTAACCCCACTACCTCCTCTTCATTCAAAGCATCAGCTCTTGCACCTGCTTTTAATAACAGCTTTATAGTCTCTTTATCCTTTTGTTCTAAACCCTCACGCAAAGGAATAGTTACATAATCATCACCTAAATCTCCTTCGCCATTTACATTTGCCTTATGGCTCACTAGCAATGTTGTAATCTTAAATTGATTCGCTCTAATACTCAATGACAAAGGCGTTAAACCATCCTCAGTATATATTTGATTTACATCAGCACCTTTGCTTACTAAATACTCTACGATATCATAATGTCCCTCCACAATAGCTACATATAGCACATCAAACTCATATATCTCGTCAGTATATCCCTGTTTAATATCTGCTCCTTGCTCTACTAATCTCTTTACTTCACTAATGTTTCCATTTTTACAAGCCTTTCCTAAAGCAGTATAGGTATAACCATCTATATCATAGATAAACTCATTTAGTTTAGAACTCTCAGTAGTCTCTTCTAATTGCTTAGTTTGTTCAGAATTAACGTCTTTACAACTAAACATCACCAGTGCCATAAAAGCGTATATTATATACTTCATATTAATACTCCTCTAAAATTCTCTTTATACTTATACTCTAAAAAGCATTTAACACAAATCACCCCTAATGATTGATAAAACTCATTTAAAACTTCTAGATCCGCCTCCGTATAGATGTTATACACATCGCCTAAACCTAATCTAACTTTCGTATTTTGTGATATTGTATAGTTTCTCTCTAAACTATCACAATCATCAAAATGCATAATAACTGTTATAGTAAATAACTCACTAGATTCTATCTTATCGCCTTCGTGTATACGATGTATCAACACATCTTCTATATTGGGTAATATACCTGTTAACTCGTGCTTAGAACACATTATCATCCCCATCTCTTTTAATTTGCTCTATTAGGATTGCTCCAAAATCTACAATCATATCTAAAGACTTCAAATACACCTGTACTTTTAGGTTTATGTAGAATTATATAATTACTATTTACTTTTTTACCATTTAATCTAACACTTGATAATATCCCAAGCCCCTCAAGCTCACCAGCAGCATATTCTAATACAACAGCTCTTCCATCACCCATAATTTTCATATTATAATTACTCAGCTTGGGTAAGCTACCTTTCGAAGAGTCAAAATATTTTTTAAAATTACTTTTAAAATCCCTTTGTTCAGGTGAACTCAACTCCTCTAAATACATCATCATATTTAAAGTTTTCTCTATAGACTCAAGTACTTTCTTTGATTTCCCTTGATCTAAATTATACCGAAGTTCCTCAAATTTACTTAAAACCTCCTCCTGCAAAACTTCCTCTTTCATTAACCGTAAATCAGTAGAATTATCCAGATTATCTACTTTCATTACATCGTTAATTTCAAATGTCCATTCCTTCTCGATTTCAGACACTTCTCCTTCAAATGGGTCAAACTCTAACTTATAAATCATCTCTATCCTCTCTATTTCGTTAGGCACTGCTGCGTCATATTTTCCTATTTCAATCTTTTTATCTGCGATATGATTATAATTTATTTTCTTAATACCATACTTTGAGGTGGAAGCTTTTATTTTAATTCTCATCTTCTGCACACCAGGTTTAAACATATAAGGCAACAAAGAATTGACAGCACTCTCTCCATTACCATTGATATTATTACTCACTATGATATCATTTACATATAACTCATAATCAAAAGCAGACATATGAATTGCATATAAAAAGTCCTTTCTAACTTTAGTTTCATCATCTTTAGTCTCACTTTTATTTTCCTTACACCCCACCATCACCAACGCCATAAACACATACACTATATACTTCATCTCTTTTACTTTTTTACAAATCAACCTATTTCAACTATCCTACACAACTAACTGTTCGGTATCTGAACACATCTGTACAGTTTATATACAACACTTCTCCCCTCAAAAGAGAAAGACATAGCACTTATTCCACATCTACTAATTCTTTAAATTTCACCAAGTCTATAAAAATTCAATTACCTTTGCTCTGTTATTTTACGACATATATAAGTTAGTCCTTGTATAATAAAACAGTAACGTAAAAAACTAGGCTATTTATATAGTCCTCTTAAATTAAAATGTAATTCAAAAATATGACAACAGAAATTTGCTCTTGTGAAGGTTTAGATCCTTATTGTGAAAAATGCTTTGGAAGTGGTTATGCACCTTCTACAACTTCAAAAAAAACTGTAGCAAAGCAGTCAGACAAAATTAAACCAATTAAAAAATCACAATTAAAAACAAAATCTTACTTACCTGAGAAAATAGACTCTTTAACTAAGGTAGAAATAGATGCACTAGCTATTAAGATTATCTCTACTTTAGACTTAAAGTCTAAAAAGCAAATGCAGATTCTAAATTCTATCCCTTTTAATACAAACACCTTTAGACGTGATTTTAAAGACAAGTTTGAGGACTTAGGAAAAATAGAATTAGACAAACAACAATTAAGAAACGACCTATTTATCATTGACCAAGAAATTGTATCAAAGAACTATAGAAGCCATTTCACATTCAGACATTTCTTATCTGATAAAGACGTTGATGTAACTTCTAATCGACAACTTAAAGACTTAATTAGAGAATATAAGAAGCTGAAGAAATAAGCTATTTTCTAAGTTATAACATATAATGTGGGCGTATAGTAATACGTCCACTACTTTTATACACTGACTGTAGGTGACGTGTATGCCACACAGTAACCACAATACTTGCGCTGTCGCAGGACAGAATGTTAAGAAAACATCTAGTAGATGTTTTTAATGAATGGGCCAGGAGATGTAGGGCAGGTAATCCGTGACGTCTACATCCACAATCCTATTCCTTCTTAAACTCATACTCCCCTAAATCGTACCAAGTCGTTTCCTTCTTTACGACCTTCGGTATCACATTATCAGGATTACTTCTATCCACATACTCCTCCTCATATCCTTGTACAGACACTTTCTGTAACGCATTATCTATCTTAAAAGTAGTCGAACGAGTCACATCTAGATCATCCTTACAAAATGATTGTTTAAATATAAACCCATCCTTAGTAGCAGTAAGAGATATAAACCCATTTGCGTCACAGTTATCCTCCTCATTGTCTATCATAAAAATGTTAGATACTAGCCTTTCCCCATTTCTATATACTACTAGAGGTGTGTTATAATGTTTAGACTTTCCCTTATTTTCTTTGCGTTCAAGTACCACTATTTTATAGGTAGCACCACCCACTTTTAGTTCTACTTTAGACAAATCATAGAAATTATATTCCTTTTGGATACCAGTTCTAAAGCTTAACAGCGGTTCATTCAGCACACTCATTATCTTCAAATCTCCATTCTTATTCTTCTTTACTAAATAATCAACAGATGATACAGTCGAGAAATTCTTAAAGGTAGCCCTATATTCATCTTTTCCCGTTAGAGCCCCTACTTTAAGCGTACTTAATATCGTATCAGGATCATAATCCTGACCGTTAATATACGGGTCCCAATCTATCGTTAAATCCCCTCCCTCATTTAAACTATCCATACGCGCATTCAGTCGAGAATCAAGATAATAATTCTCACTGACCCCTTCCTGTTCCCCACATTCATACTTATAAAACTCCTTAATAAACGCTATCCCCTCCTTTTGCTCCTCCGTTAGAGTAGACACCTCTTGTCCTACACTTTCTACTACAGTTGTATTCTCTTTTTTACAACTAAGTAATGCTGTGCTTAATCCCAGTACAAACAACACTTTTTTCATATCTCCTTCTCTAATTTACATTATTACAAAAACAGCACAAATTAACATAAAAAACGAACACAAAATTAAAATATACCTACTTACATATCTCAAAAACTATTTATTAACCAACAACTACTATTCGCACTGCTCCCTATATGCTCCCCATTTGATAGGCAGGTGATAGGCTGTTTTTGGCACTTTTAAGCCGACCATCAGCCTATCAACAGCCGACCACCAGCCGACCACCCCTATTTTAGCATGTCTCGTCCTACCATAACTGTACAGTTATTGTTTATAATCCTAGTTCTAACTGTACACTTGTTTTAGTAATCCTGTCGTTACTGTACAAGTTCTTTTTCTTGTGTTTTTTTCTTATAA
>NZ_NSGJ01000026.1 GCF_002286775.1 Myroides sp. N17-2 | reverse complement strand
ACTAGTAGAGTTACTGTTTCATTAGACTTCACCACTTCGTCTAATGTTTTGTAAACTACATTTCCATCTTTATCTGCTACTCCTACACGATCAGCATCTCCTGTTCCTGCGTTTAACTTTTCACTTGTTACTCCTTTATCTGCTATTTGAATACCAGCATCTGATAGTAACTTCGTAGTTCCATTAGTTCCGCCTGTAAATTCTAATCCTCCTGCTACTGATAAATCACCTTTATTAGTATTAATAGTGTTTTTAAGCTCTTCTAATGCGTCTTGTACATTAGTTGATGTAAATCCATTAGTTGTATTATTAAACGTAATGGCATTTGCATTGGCATCAATCTCACCAATTACATCTCCTTTTGAGTTTTTAAACTCATATTTGTTTGACGTTGTATTTAAAGCTACTGATACTTCTTTTGGATCAATCGTTACTCCAGTCTCTCCTGCTTTTGGTTGACCATCCGCACCGATTTGTTTTTCGTTATAATAAGTAAACGTACCATCTGCGTTTGGAACTAGTAAAGTTACTGTCTCATTAGACTTCACTACTTCGTCTAGTGTTTTGTAAACTACATTTCCGTCTTTATCTGCTACTCCTACACGGTCAGCATCGCCTGTTCCTGCGTTTAACTTCTCACTTGTTACTCCCTTATCTGCTATTTGAATACCAGCATCTGATAGTAACTTCGTAGTTCCATTAGTTCCACTTGTAAATTCTAATCCACCTGCTACTGATAAATCACCTGTTGTTCCTGCTACCTCTGTTATCTTTTGTAATAATTTTTCGATAGCTTCTTGAACATTTGTTACTCCTAGGTTTGTTGAGTTATCGTTGTAGACAATTGCATTTGCATTGGCATCAATTTCTCCTATAACATCTCCTTTTGAATTCTTAAACTCATATTTGTTTGACGTTGTATTTAAGGCTACTGATACTTCTTTTGGATCAATCGTTACTCCTGTCTCTCCTGCTTTTGGTTGACCATCCGCACCGATTTGTTTTTCGTTGTAGTAAGTAAACGTACCATTTGCGTTTGGAACCAGTAGAGTCACTGTCTCATTAGACTTCACTACTTCGTCTAATGTTTTGTAAACTACATTTCCGTCTTTATCTGCTACTCCTACACGATCAGTATCTCCTGTCCCTGCGTTTAACTTTTCACTTGTTACTCCCTTATCTGCTATTTGAATACCAGCATCTGAAAGTAACTTCGTTGTACCGTTAGTTCCGCCTGTAAACTCAAGTCCTCCTGCAACTGATAAATTACCTTTATTAGTATTAATAGTGTTTTTAAGCTCTTCTAATGCGTCTTGTACATTAGTTGATGTAAATCCATTAGTTGTATTATTAAACGTAATGGCATTTGCATTGGCATCAATCTCACCAATAACATCTCCTTTTGAGTTCTTAAACTCATATTTGTTTGACGTTGTATTTAAAGCTACTGATACCTCTTTTGGATCAATCGTTACTCCTGTCTCTCCTGCTTTAGGTTGACCATCCGCACCGATTTGTTTTTCGTTATAATAAGTAAACGTACCATCTGCGTTTGGAACTAGTAAAGTTACTGTCTCATTAGACTTCACTACTTCATCTAATGTTTTGTAAACTACATTTCCATCTTTATCTGCTACTCCTACACGGTCAGCATCTCCTGTTCCTGCGTTTAACTTCTCACTTGTTACTCCCTTATCTGCTATTTGAATACCAGCATCTGATAGTAACTTGGTTGTACCATTAGTTCCACTTGTAAACTCAAGTCCTCCTGCAACTGATAAATCTCCTGTTGTTCCTGCTACTTCAGTTATCTTTTGTAATAACTTTTCGATAGCTTCTTGAACATTTGTTACTCCTAAGTTTGTTGAGTTATCGTTGTAGACAATTGCATTTGCATTGGCATCAATTTCTCCTATAACATCTCCTTTTGAATTCTTAAACTCATATTTATTTGACGTTGTATTTAAAGCTACTGATACTTCTTTTGGATCAATCGTTACTCCTGTCTCTCCTGCTTTAGGTTGACCATCTGCACCGATTTGTTTTTCGTTGTAGTAAGTAAATGTACCATTTGCGTTTGGAACCAGTAGAGTCACTGTCTCATTAGACTTCACTACTTCGTCTAGTGTTTTGTAAACTACATTTCCATCTTTATCTGCTACTCCTACACGGTCAGCATCGCCTGTTCCTGCATTTAACTTCTCACTTGTTACTCCCTTATCTGCTATTTGAATACCAGCATCTGATAGTAGCTTGGTTGTACCGTTAGTTCCGCCTGTAAACTCAAGTCCTCCTGCAACTGATAAATCTCCTTTATTAGTATTAATAGTGTTTTTAAGCTCTTCTAATGCGTCTTGTACATTAGTTGATGTAAATCCATTAGTTGTATTATTAAACGTAATGGCATTTGCATTGGCATCAATCTCACCTATAACATCTCCTTTTGAGTTCTTAAACTCATATTTGTTTGACGTTGTATTTAAAGCTACTGATACCTCTTTTGGATCAATCGTTACTCCTGTCTCTCCTACTTTAGGTTGGCCATCTGCTCCGATTTGTTTTTCGTTATAATAAGTAAACGTACCATTTGCGTTTGGAACCAGTAGAGTTACTGTCTCATTAGACTTCACTACTTCGTCTAATGTTTTGTAAACTACATTTCCGTCTTTATCTGCTACTCCTACACGATCAGTATCTCCTGTCCCTGCGTTTAACTTTTCACTTGTTACTCCCTTATCTGCTATTTGAATACCAGCATCTGAAAGTAGCTTCGTTGTACCGTTAGTTCCACTTGTAAATTCTAATCCTCCTGCTACTGATAAATCTCCTTTATTAGTATTAATAGTATTTTTAAGCTCTTCTAATGCGTCTTGTACATTAGTTGATGTAAACCCATTAGTTGCATTATTAAACGTTATAGCATTTGCATTGGCATCAATCTCACCTATAACATCTCCTTTTGAGTTCTTAAACTCATATTTGTTTGACGTAGTATTTAAGGCTACTGATACCTCTTTTGGATCTATCGTTACTCCTGTCTCTCCTGCTTTTGGTTGACCATCCGCACCGATTTGTTTTTCGTTATAATAAGTAAAAGTACCATTTGCGTTTGGAACTAGTAGAGTTACTGTTTCATTAGACTTCACCACTTCGTCTAATGTTTTGTAAACTACATTTCCATCTTTATCTGCTACTCCTACACGATCAGCATCTCCTGTTCCTGCGTTTAACTTCTCACTTGTTACTCCCTTATCTGCTATCTGGATTTTAGCGTCAGCTAACAATTTGCCAAGTCCACTAGTTTTTTCTACAAACTCAAGTCCTCCTGCTACTGATAAATCACCTGTTGTTCCTGCTACTTCAGTTATCTTTTGTAATAACTTTTCGATAGCTTCTTGAACATTTGTTACTCCTAGGTTTGTTGAGTTATCGTTGTAGACAATTGCATTTGCATTGGCATCAATCTCACCAATAACATCTCCTTTTGAGTTCTTAAACTCATATTTGTTTGACGTAGTATTTAAGGCTACTGATACCTCTTTTGGATCTATCGTTACTCCTGTCTCTCCTGCTTTTGGTTGACCATCCGCACCGATTTGTTTTTCGTTATAATAAGTAAAAGTACCATTTGCGTTTGGAACTAGTAGAGTCACTGTCTCATTAGACTTCACAATAGTTGTAAACTTTGAATTATCAACATTTACCCATTCTTGTTTAGTTTCATTCCATTCTTGAAATATAACATCACCATCTTTATTGTATACGATTTTTGTGAAACCACCTTTACTCTCTGTAACATACTTAATATAATCATTTATTGTAGTAAACGTTCTTCCATCAACTGTTACAGGTTGTTCAATTATTTTTTCAAAATGCTCTACAAATTCAGATGGTATATCTATAATAGTTTTAGTATTATTTTCACTTGTATATGTATAAGTACCATCCCCATTTTTCACTAAAGTAGTTACTGTTTCATTTGCAGTTACTATCTCTTTAATAGTAATTTCTTTAGTCTCTCCAGCTTTAGTTACATATGTAAACTTTGTTCCATCATAATAAACATTTCCACCAACATAAGTTCCTTCTAAAAAATTATTAATATGTTGCTGAACAGTTTGATCATTAATAATATCCTTGAATTTATTAATAACAGTCTGTTTAACTTGAATACGTACTCCTTTGTTTTTATCTATATTGCCTTGACGATCGACAGCATTTTCATTATAATAGATATAATCTCCTGTTAAATCATCATATTCAATATGTGTTATTTTGTCAGTGATTTCTTGTTTAATAATGTTCCCATCCTTATTAATTACTTGGTAAAATTTATCCCCCTCATAGATAACATTTCCCTCTGTATTTCTAACAATATTTTTAATGATATTTTGCACTTTATCACCTTCCATATTGACAATTTCCTGAAAGTTATTTACCACAATACCAGGAATATCTTTATCTGCAGTTAAACGTACCCACTTATTAATATTCCAATAATAGTACCCAGGAGTAATATCTCCTTGAGACTTAGTTGCGAAAACCATTAAACTCTCAACATTTCCATTTGAAATAGTTGTTTTGTCTTTTGTATCCAATAAAGCTACATTAGGTATTAGCAATCCCCTATTAGCAGATTCAATTAACAACTCAGCAGATTTGTTAGGCTTAATAGTACCTATACCTACTTGTGCATTAACAGCGACACTTCCAAAAAGCAATGCTGCAACAGATAGTACTCTTTTTTTCATATTTCTTTTTTTTGATTTGAGATATTGCATTGATATCTCGTTTTAAAAACATGGTCAAAACTACTATTACTCAAAGTTAATTGTGGTATATAAAAATCACCATACGTGACTATTAGATAATTGCATCAAATATTTAACATCAAATTGCCAGCTATTCATTTGCAAAAATTCGTGCTTATAAATGCTTCTATTAAACAATACTGACAGTTCTTAAACAAATGATATTACTCTAAATAACTTTTGTTTTATTTAAGATAATTTTACGATATTTCACCTAAAACATCATTTTGAAACAACTATATCAGATTTTGAAACACAAAACAGGTTGTAAAATGAGAAAAACACAAAGGAGACAAATATTTCCCTCTTACTATGTGAACTATTTTTTTAATAGTTCGGATGGTGCGAATCCGTAAATTCCAACAAAAGACCTATAAAAAGTAACTCTTGAATTAAAGCCTGATAACAATGCCCATTTTTCAATGCTTAAATCATCATTATTACTATCGTGTAAGTAAATAACAGCATACTCTATTCTTAAACGATTTACATACTTGCTAAAATTAGATGCCTCACTACTTTTAAAATATGCCGTTAATCTTCCTCTTGAAATATCGGTTCTCTTTGATAGTTTTTGAAGTGTCAAATTTGGATCTAAAAAAAGCTTGTTATCTATAAGAACATCATTTAAGACAGAACTAATAACTAATAATTCCGTCTCATCAACTAACGAATCAGAAGCTGCTACATTAGTATTAATACTAAGCACTTCATTAACTAAAACCTCATGATCCACATCAATAATACCTGGTAGATCATACACAACAGAGTTCTTTAGCTCTAAAAACAAAAGATCATCATTAGATTTAGTTATACAGAATTGTTTCTGTAAATATTTATTCAATAAATAAATTTGACTCACAACCACTAGTATAAGTGAACAGCCAACAAAACCTAATAATGGGTTAATATCAAAAACACCACTTCGAAAATCTGGAATAATAAGAAGTGATTCAATCAAGAAGATTACTATAAAGATCACAACTATCTTCTCATTATAAATACCTTTAGAAGTTTGAACAAAGAAATAATAGCAACTAACAAGATAAGTAAGTCCAATACTTCCACCTATCAAAGCGCTATAGCAATTGAAAGTTATAAGATCACTCTCTTCTTTATCTACATAAAATGAGTATCCAATTATATAAACAAAGACCAATAGAATCATGACATATAATTGATAAAACAAAAACTTAGATTTATCAAATAATAAATAATACAATAATGGTCCATTAAACAAACTCAAAAGCACAGATATAAAGAGCAAGTCTGTAGAGGAAAAATAATTATACAAAACACCAAGTAGAAGGTTAATTGACATGAAGAAACTAACCTCAATGAACCTTCTATCATACTTGTGATAAAAACCACTATTCTTTAGTAAGAAAAGTCCCACTAACAGAATAAATAAAATAATAAAAAACATATAGAGAAATTATAGTAACTAATCCTTTTAAGACAAAATAGATTATAGACTACATCAAAAATCTTTAGATGAACTAATTTTTTTAAAGTAAAAAACAAGATAAATCAAGGTACTTACAGAAAATACTATAAAAGCGACAACCTCAATTAAGGAAATGAATTTATAAATAAATAAATCAAAATAATTCAACCTAAATTTAAAACTAACAGCCTCAAAAGCAACTAATGTACTATTAAGAACAAGTAGAACAACAACCATGTTAGTTAGCTCTCTAAAACCTTTAAAATAATTTAATAGAGTAATTCTATTTAGTCCTATAAATAAACTAAAAACTATTGTAAAGAAAATATGTGTCGAAAAGCTCAACCACTTTACAACATCATAAAATCCAATTAAGCACACTATTAAATTCAGTATTATAAGCATCATTGTTTCATGCTTAAGAAGGTAGTCGTTTTGATTTACATATACATTAAATAAAATGTACAATGAAATAAAATGCAACATCACAAAGCTAGTATCACTAAATAGCAGACAATAGAAAGCTGCAATAAATAGTAGCATCGAATAAATTAAATTGAAGTATTCGCAAGGTAATTTAACCTTTAAAAAAAGTATTTTTTCTCTCATCACATTCTTTTATAATAGCATTACAAAGTATGTGATTTTAAAACAATTAATATTGTGATTATTCTCATTTAGTGAATCAATTAAGTTATATATACATCTACAACATTATAAATATTCTTAAAAAGAAGCTGCTTAAAATCAAATAGTATCTTTAAAGTAATACTTCGAAAAAAATTGCGGTATAAATAGCAAAAAACTATGCTAATATATAAAAAATGTTAATTTTATTTTTTAACATACACTACTCTATTCTACATGATTATGAATAGTTTTTACAATAAATTGAAACATAGCCTTCATCTTTATAGAAGTTAAAATAACATCTCTTAACTAAAAATATAGAAGAAAAGTAATTATACTTTTTTATAGTTTATTCAATCTATAAGTGCTTAAAAGAGAAAAGAGAATTTTGAGTTGATCAGTTAGAATGATATTGGATTAAATTTCTTGGTTTGAACTTCTTTATCTTTAATTTTAATTATAAAATCAGTGGTTTTAGGCTTATTGATTTGTGTATTTATTCTAACAGAATTATCTAGAATTTCAACATAGTTATTGTTCTCTGGATAAATTGTAAGTACATACTCCCCTTGAGGTACATAAAGTATATATTGACCTTGATCAGAGGTATAAGATGTAAAGTTCTCACCTAAACTATTTTGTGCAACAATACGTTGTCCTGATAAATTCTTACTGATTGTGTAAGCATTATCAGAATATTGATATTTAATAGACCCTAAAATTGAAGTTGTTTGTTTTAAATAAATTTCATGAACTAAATCCGATTTTAATACAACTTTATCTGTATTAGCAAACCATTGTTTATCGTTAACCACATTGATAATATAACTATCTACAGGCAATCGTTTATACTCCACTACCCCTTGATTATCTGTAATAAAAGGTTTATTATTTATATAAACAATTCTATTACTTGCCACTTGAATATGGTTATTTTGATCCTTGTAAAAAACAATTACTTTTAGATTATATGATTTTTGATAGACTCTATAAGGCATTAACTGTTTGATTGCCCCTAGTTGAATATAATTTGTTTTATTAGTTGAGGAATATCCTCCATAGTTATTATAAGTTGTCAAATACAAATCAAAGTCTTTACTTATTTTATACTCAATACGACTATTTATTTGCCAAAGATCATCGCTAGTCGAGGTCTTAGTATAGTAAGCTCCTAATAAAACTCCGACGTAATTATTGAAAAAACGTTGTTTATAGTTTCCCATTAGCATTAAATTCGTATAAGTATCATTATCAACAAGATTCAAATAAGAATAGTTTATCACCTCACTTAAATTGCTGTAATTAAATTGGTAACTCAACCCCAAGTCAAAAGCTTTATAATTTAAACCTGCATTAATACGATAATGCAAGTTTTTCTTTAAGGCATTTTCTGAAATATAAGTACCAAGATCTCCAGCTAGATTAAATCCTAGACCACTCTTATAATTATACTCATTAAAAGTAGTGTTTAAACGTATTGCATTAAGATTATCTATACCTTGAGTATTATAATTGTAACGTTTTTCATTTACAAAACGAGGGCTGACTAGAAATGTACTTGATTTAAATCGTATACTGTAATTTAAACCAACTGTATTAGATTCTTGACGAGAATTGTTATAATCTGTATAACTATACTTGGGTGCATATTTAATGAAACTCTGAGTAAGACCTATAGAATGTTTATCAAAATTTCTTCTAAAACTACTTGAAATTTGTGAAGCCCCTTGTCTAATACCTGCATAATAAGGACTACCAAAGAAACTATTAGTTTGTAATTGATACTTCTCCCACCTAGCATAAGCATTAACTCCTAAAAACAGACCTAATTGATTATCTTGTCTTGTATCTATATTTGATATTCCATGAGTTACTTCTACATCTAACTTAGAAGTATTAAAAAGATTAAAGGCATTAAACCAAAGCATTTTCTTTTCACTATAGCGATGGTTCAAATCATAGTAAAAATCAGATTGTTTCCACTTGTGTTTTAACGATTCAAATCCAAACCAAGTATTATATCCTATTGTACGATCAGTAGGGTCAGTAATAAGATATGTTTTATCCAAATATCCTATTTTCAATGATATTGAATCGTTTAGTTTTATCTTACTTTGTATACCTCTTCCTTGCAAGGAGAACTCTCCTGTTTGGTAAATATTCCCTGCTTGAATTTGTATTTTTTCAGTTTTAAAATCAGCTAAAAAATGACGTAAATTATACTTGTTCTCTTGATCCCAATATAGTAAATCCCCTGTAAGACCTATCTTTGTTTTTTCACTTAAGTAAATATCTGTTGAACCTATCAACTCAAATGAGGTCATTACATTATTGCCTGTTACACGATTTAGTTCAATAGTATTCCTTTGGTAATTAGGATCGTTATTTGAGTCTTCTCTTTTAAATCTACGTTTGGACTTTAAGGAACTAACAGAGTAATTTGTACGTGATATAAAATCTCCATTTTGATATAATAGAGTGGCATTAATATCAAAATCTTCTAACTTGAGAGCTTCTTTTGAAATGATGTATTTATATACAATAATTGTGTCTCTTTGTGCTGCCAAAGATATCTGATTACTTATAGTGCGTTGTTTATTTAATTGACTAGGTAAAGTCAATACATAGTGAAGTGCTTCTGAAGTGTTACCCTTATTTTGAATAATTGCTTTAAGAGAAATACTATCTCCTACTTTTTCAAACTGCAATTGTTTTTCTAGGTTTAAAAGCAGAATTCTTCTATTTTTTTGTATTGATACTTTTTGTTGGGCTACTTGAAGTATCTGTCCCAAATCATTAAGAATTTTTACGCTGATAAATATATCTTGTTCACTACTTGTTGATTGATCAACATGGGCAATAATTGGAATAAATATTCTCTGTCCTTGGTTTATTTGTACCTGTCTATTTGTAGAACTTGTAATGCGAAGATCTGTACTACTCGCTTCTATTCTAATACTTCCTGTCCATAATAAACCCGCTGTATTAGACAATTCTACCATAGATGAAATATTGCCAAATTCATCAGCCTGAGTAACCCCTTCCGAAAATTTTAAATACACAGGAATTTGCTGAGCCTTTGCAAAAGCAAAAAAACAGAAAAACAGTAAAACAAATAATCTCTTAAACATTAATTCGGTACAATTACAAAATATAAAAAGGTTTCATACTTCCCACTTGCCTGTTGTAACTCCTTTTGATTAGGAGGTATACTTAATTCTAAGTTATAAGACATCGATCTACTCCATCTAGGAAATGAAGCAAGCACCTGTTCTTGTGAAGATAATGAGATAGGACCAAAAACTTGTACATCTCTTGAGTCTGAAGCATTCGCTCCTTCAAAATTATTAAGAGTTGCTTTTAGTTTTAGAATAGAAACAGGTAAACTATTTGACATTGTCAAATTATACATATTGTTGTCTGCTGTTTTTACTAAAACTTGATGTCCTTGATAACTCCTAACATATAAAGCATTTTTAATTGAAATTGTTTTACCCTTAGCAATATCACTTCCTGAATCAAAATTGAAAATAAATTCATTAGCTCCATTTCTAAGCTCTGCTAGTTGATCACCTTGATTTCCTACATATTCTATTTGAAAGCGAGCTGCTCCTAAAGGAGATGTCTTTCTAGTTAAAAGTTCATCTCTTCCCGAGGAAGTATCATACAGTGAAAATTCATAAGTACTTCTATAGGTGTCATTGGGAATGGTCAATAAATGTTCTCCTCCACGCATAGTAAGATCAAATGATAAAGTATAAACTTTATCCTGAGTTAATGGTGTGGTGCTCTCTATTATTACGTTTTCTTGAAATTTACTTAATGGCAGATCACGCCCAACAACACTCAACGCTAACTCGTTAAAGTTTCCTCCATGCTTATTAGTACTAAGAGTAGCCATCTCTGCAGGTACTTTGTAGTTACCAGCGGAGAAATCATCAAGTAATCTTACTGTCAGCTTCCACCTTTTGGGAAAAGTAGTACCATAGAAACTACGCAGCTGAACTGATATCTGTTTCTGCTCAGTTTTTCCTGTTTTTAAATCATTATAAGAATTAAAAAAAGGTTGACCACCTTGATAAATATTCAGATCATATTGAGCAAAAACAAAATTGCTTAACATTAGAAAACTAAAAACTAAGTATGTTTTGAATTTTAAATTCATAGTGTGAAGTCAAGTTCGGCAACTTTTACAGTATTATCTTTGCCATAAGTTATTTGAACAATAAAAGTATAAGTCCCCTTATTTAACTCATTTGGAACAACAAATGATTGCTTTCTCAAATCGTTGGGTAAACTATAAAAATCAACAGTATTAAGTACTGTTTTTTGCCCTGTTTGCTGATTAAAGATACTAGCTACAAGTCTACCATCGCTCCAAAGTTTACCATCATTTTGAAAAAAAACTTCTATTAGTTTACTTCCATCTATCCCTTTATTAGGTTTGATATCTGTAATTTCAATAGATTCCACATTATTTTGATCAGCATGATATATCTTAAGTCCCATTCGTACTGTTACTTTAATAGCTGCCCCATTTTCATCAAGCGCATCACCTGGATTAAGTTGGGTGAAAAATATCATAGCTGTATGGACAGGCACATCAGTCGCTAGATTTTGAGGTACATTTAGTATTACTTCAACTTCCTTTGTTTCATTAGGTTCCATTACAAAATACGAATTTGGTAATATTTGAATCCATGAACTAGCAGAAGTACTTAAACTATTTGCTTCTACAACATTATTACTTCCCTGTTGATCATAATTCCAATCTCCTAAAGAAACTCCAACCTCTACTGCTTTGTCGTTTGGGTTAGCAATACGAACTTTCTGAGTAGCTACAGTTCCTTGAGCATTTCTGAAAAATATTTTCCCTGGAGAAATGGACAAACCAGCTTGAGCAAACGAAGTCAAACAAACAAAAAGTAAAAGAAATAAAACTGTATATTTTTTCATCATTCGTGGAGAAATTTAGTTTAATGAGCTAGCAAGGTATAAATTATTTCAGTCTGATACTTCCCTGGCTTTTTATTTAGTAAACTAGAGACATTCTGTTTAGGAATTATATAATTAACATCTATCTGTTGACTATTACCTCTATTTTCTGATTGCAAGATCACCTGCGCTGTGTTGGCTAAACTTATTGTGTTTAATTTTAAGGGAGAATCTATAGATGTTGATTTTGAGATACTCGGTTTGAGATTAATAATAGAAACAGGTAAAGAAGACAAAGATAACTCATATTGAAAATATGAATTTATTGTTTTTACAGATAATTCGTATGGAGTAGAACAATTAACAATAAGATGGGATTTTAAATTCCCCGTCTCTGCCCCATTAGAATATACATCCACCTTATCTAAGTTTAAATCAACAGAAGGATGACTAACCAAAAGAGATTGCTGCTCCTTAAAATTTAAGACTATTCTAGTCCTTGCAGAACCTATTTGTCCGAAGACAATAGAAGCTGTAAAAAAAAATAAAATTGTAAGTAAAAATCTTTTAAACACGTTTATATTATAAGGATAAAATAGTATAAGTAATAACTGTATTATAATTACCAATAGGCTTGTTCAATAATTCTTCTGAAGCATCCATCTTATAAGAAACATTAAATGTTCTTTTGACATCTCCAAAACCAGAATTAATCAGATTGTGTTCTTTCATTGATAAAGGAACGGGAGACATTGAAATATTTTCTCGTAGTTCTCCTATACTTCCTAAAGAAGGATTTAAACTAATATGGTCTAAACTAATTTGTTCATTATTATTAGTTAAGGGAGAATTAGCTACAACTCGAACCTCATAATTCCCACTACTCATTATTTCAATATGATCTGCTTGATTACTAATTTTTCCTTTAGTATAATCATCTACTGATTCAAAAGACAAATTAATATTAGACTGCTGATCATTAATCTTAATAGATTGAATAGGATTTAAAGTAACTATTAGATTACTTTGAGCAGAACTTTGAGCTTGAGCTAAAGTTCCAACTATAATTAAAAAGAAAGTGAAAAATAATTGTCTCATATCATTTGTTTTTCTAGTTCTAAATTTAAGAAAAAAAAAGCACAAAGTCAATAAGAATAAATGGTTTTAGATATTTTAAATTCTCTTTTATCTAAGAGTTTTCATTACTAAATAAGTGATTTATAAAATCGAAATTTGTATTAAAAAAAAAATCTACTGCTATGAAAATGTTCACAACAGTAGATTTATATATTTTTTAAACTATCGCTTACAGTGCATACAAATTGTAAGTAACTGTAGTAGTATATGTACCGGCTTTTTTATCTGTATAAACAGAAGTTTGACTAGCAGGAATTGCGTATTCAATTGCGTAACCCATTTTTGCTGATCCAGCTGTTGTTGAGATTAATGATCCACTTTCTGTTGTACCTAATGCAGTGATGTTATGCGTTGCAGTAAAATTAGAAGGACCTGTTCCCTCTGCTAAATTTGTATTTCCCTTTACTCTAACCTCTACTGTATTTACAGGTATTGTTACTCCATTATTAGTTAAATCGCTACTTGCGACAACCTTAACTTCGTATTTTTGAGTAGCTGTTACCTCTAAGTGATTTGGCAATTCACCAGAAGTACTTCCTTTTTGAAACTGTTCAACAGTACTCATTTGGATATTTACATTAGGATTCTTAACAGTTAATTCATAAACGTCTGATAAGTTAACGTTTAAGTTAGTACTTCCTGTACTCTTTTTATCTTGGGCGAAAGATGTAGTACTTACTAAAGTGATAACTGCTACTAATACTAATTTAAATGATGTTTTCATTTTCTAATTATTTTTTAAAAAGATTTGTTTTTTGTTTGATTATTTTGTGTGGCAAATGTATTGTACAAACCTTTCTAAGAAACTGTCAATATTCTTTAAATAATTGTCATTTTTCGCATTATTTGATAATTAAATCTTAATAAACTCTTCCTGAGTGATTATTATTCAATTTAGACATAAATATCTATAAATATTGAATTTACAATCATTGTTTTAAATAAAAGTCGCATAATCTACTATTTATTTAAAACTACAAACCAAAGATTAGTTTTATCACAATGCATCAAGAACATTTAAAACTATCCTTCGCATTTATAGAATAAAAAAAGAGTATCTAGATTATATATCTAAACACCCTTTTTTGATAATATTTACTTCATTTATATTAGAGGAAATCTCTATATTCTTTTGGGCTCATACCAGTAGCTTTAATAAAGAAGCGGATAAAATTGCTTACATCTTCAAAGTTCAATTCAAATGCAATCTCTTTTATAGTTAATGGAGTATGTTTAAGAAGTAATTTAATTTCATTGACTACTGCACTAGCTATAATTTTTTTAGGAGTTGTTCCAAATACTTCTTTACAAATCTCGGTTAGCTTAGCTATAGAAACATTCATTTGCTCTGCATAAAAATGGACATTCCTTTCTTTTTTAACATAGCTTCTTAAAAGTTCATTAAACTCAACTGTGTATTTTAGTTGTTGTGGAGATAATTTCTCCTTATTAAAATCAACAAACTTATCAATATGACAAGACATAATAAACAATAAAATCCTTTCAATAATATTATGTGCCAACATATAATTTACATCACTATATTCTTTTGCTTTAAGCCTTAATAAAGTAGCAAAATAACACTGAACAAACACAATCTGTTCAGCTTTAAGAGTAATGGAGTTTATTGCCTTTGTATTGTCAAAAAAGAAACACTTACTTAAGAAATGAGTATCGAGTTTTGTTCTGCAATAGAAATTATCAGTAAACTGTACATAATACAAAGTATAGGCCTGATCTGAGGTCAAACGAAATAATTCATTTTTCCCTAAAAATAAGCAGTCCCCAGCTTTTATTTCTTTTTTATTAGTGGTTAAGGTGACTGTTACTTTGCCGTTTTGCAACCATAGAAGCTGATAAACATCTTTATGCTGTTCAAAAGATTCTATATTCTCTGTAAGATACGTTGCCCGGCCTACATCAAGACCATAAGGAGATTTTAATTCAATAGATGTTAACATGATTAGTAAGGTTGGTAATATATGTTAGGTATTGTTTCTAATTGCTTTTAAACTTTATAGCTCTTATTGGGTTAGATAAGTATTACTACTTCTTATTTGTTTTATTTTATGTGTTTTTATGATGTTATTAGAATTTGTCTATTCGCAAATATCAAATATTTAATTTAGTATTAAGTTTTTCAAAAGTTAATATTTATACTTTTTTAGTCTAATTACAGACTTTATTATCTACTTTAAAATTTATAGTGTTTAGATTGTAATTCAATCTCTTAATAAACTAAGAAAAAGGAGAATTTAAAGCGTTACAAAAACTATGTAATATCATGTAATTTACTTTTTATAGTTCTTAATCCTGCAGGATGACAAAAGAACTTTTACAATAATAAAAGCTGATTAAGATTACTAGTGCCTTATGTTAGAAGATTCGTTTATAATTTTTTTTGGAAACACTATCTTATTTTTGGTCTCTTAATTGTCCTCTTTGGGTTGACGTTTTACACTCTTGATAATTGCTTGCATAAAAAGATCTACTAAACTTGGAGTAGTACTTCTTTACTTTTCTAACTATTATGAATTAAACTTATCATATTTATTAAAAAACAGAATAATACTCATCTATAAAATAGTAAAAAAAGGAATATTACACCCTAAAAAAAGGAGAGAATTCAGAGCCCTTAAAAACGTCAATAAACAGCCAAAAAACACATTGTAAAGCCATTAGTTAATTTCAATAAAGTATAAAAATATTCACAAAATTAACTCATTTTGTATGTTTAGTATATATCCATATTTTTAACAATATGAAATCTTAATCGGCGACTCCACAAATAAAAAAGCCTAACTATTTATAATCAAATAGTTAGGCTTTTTTTATGCTCGGATTTGTACGCTTTTATTCTTCGGATACTTTTACATACTATATCATATGCCTTTTTATCTTTACTTTAATATAAATTTTGTGATACACATACCTCGATAATGAAAAAATCATATTGTTTATTATGTGGCTTTTTAATACTTTAGGAGTATAATTACTCCAACCATAAACAACAATACTATAAATTTACTAATCATGAAAAATAAACTCATTCTATTCCTTTCTTTTATGTTATACTTATCTGTACAAGCACAAATAGGCGCCTCTTCAGATTCGATAGCACAAAGAGAATTATTCTTGAATTTAAAACCTGAGTTTGAGAAATACGAAAAGAAACATGGTAATTACATTCAAACAAATAATGTAAATATGCATTATCTAGAATGGGGAAATAAAAAGAACCCTACCCTTGTTTGGATACATGGCACGTATAGTAATGGCTATGAGTTATATGAAGTTATAGATCAATTGTTAAAATTGAATTTACACGTCATCGCTATTGATTATTATGGACATGGTTTTACTCCTATTCCTAAAAAAGATCTTTCAATATATCATGTAGCAGACGATATTAAATTTCTTTTAGACAAAATGAATATCAAAAAAGCAATCATTGGTGGTTGGTCAAGAGGTGGTACCATAAGTTCTGCATTTTATGATGCTTATCCTCAAATGGTTCAAGCTCTAATACTTGAAGACGGTGGTTCTGTTGCTTGGGACTTTCAGATGCAGTCAGCTAACATCGAAAAAGACATAGCAGAAACCAAGGAATATTATAGCAACAAGAAATCAATGGTTTTTGATAATGATTTTAATGCATATTGGTTTATATATAATAATTGGGGAATAAAAGGGAAAGAAAACACAAAACTAAAGAAAGAGATTTTTACTTCTTATGCCAGAATAAAACAAAATGCCTTTGGGAAATATGAAATAAACCCAGGTGCAGAAGTACTTACAGGTGAGAATTCTGCTAAAGAAAACATTGCAATTATTTACACTCCCTTTACTTCTGAAACGGCTTTCGGTGCCTCAACACATCAATTAAATCCTAAAATTATTTATCGAAATATAAACAAACCTATACTCATTTTTGATCCTGTTAGTAAATATGATTGGTTTGATTTTGAAGAAGAGAATAATAAACTTGCCAATGAACACAAACCTTTTATTATTCATAAGGTATATGAAAAAACAGGGCATGGCGTAAAAGATGAACATCCAGAAAAAGTAGTTAATGACATTAAAGTTTTTTTACTAAACAATAAACTGATAAAATAGTACATGTTTCATATAAAAGCACAAAATTTATAGTTGAAGTCATCTTGATTTTTATTTTTCTGAAATTTGTTTAGTCCTATAACAATAAAAGCTATGAAATTCCACGTCATCCAACTAGACAGTGTGGTATCAAATCTATTGAGTAAAGAACGAAAGCTATCTATCCAAGCATTCGTTCTCTCAATCGCATATCTGTCTTTGTATAGTTGTTCATCAAAATAATCATCTTCATTATTTTGTCCATTTCGTTTATTAGGACAGATGTTAGCTATTATTTCTTTATCACTAAATATTTTTCTAAGTTTCTGTGAATCAAACCTATCATCAGCATTAATAAACAATCCCGATAGAGGTATTTCTGCTTTAGTTAATTGATCGGTTATATCTTCAAAATAGATTTCTATATCAAATAAATCATTGTGATTTCCAGCTATCGGTTCTGACATGGCTAAAGGTATGCCTTGACGATCTGTAAAATATAAGGAGTTTGTCGTCTTACGTTTTTTCCTATCTTGATAAGCAACCTGTACTCCTCCTCTTAAAGCTGTGGTATGATTTCCATCTAAATCTCCACTTGATAAATCAAAAAGAGACTTATTCTTTTTTAATAATTCAGTCTAACAAGATTGCCATACACCAGCTTTACACCAATTACGAAAATGACCAAATACTGTTTTATGACTTAGTACTTGAGTACTAAATAAAACTTGAGCTAGTAAATAACTCCACTGGATACCTGTTTTCAATTTATATAATATAGCATTAACTATCTCATAAAGTGGAGCTTTTGATTTATATCCTCTTTTGGGCAGCGGTAAGTGAAGTATTATATCTAATTCTAAACTATCTTTATAGAGTACTTGGTACATAATGATAGTATCTAAATTCCCTACTAAAGTTATCGTCTATACAAGCACACAAACAAAATAGGGTGACCTAAAAGATCACCCTATTTTGTTTTAAAATCACTAAAAAATCTATTCTATTTTGCCTGCTTATTAGAATTAATACCATCTACATCAGATTGATATATTGCCCAAGCTATAGCATTCGCTGTAAATACGGAATTGCTAACGCTTCTTTTTACAGTATGTCCAAAATTATCTCTTGCTATTGGTTTTTTATTAGCATCTAATAAAAACGGAGAAGACAAGTTATCTGTTGAACTTGAATTATCATTAAATCCTCCTTCTCCTGCCCATACAAAATAATATCCATTTTGGCGTAGCGCAGTATATCCAGGTGTACCTTGGTTAGCGGTCTCATTAGGATCTGTAGTAGGTGTTTCTCCACCAGGATTTTCTGGATCAGGTGGTGACACTACAGGTACAGATTGATCCGTTGCATCAGTATATACTAAAAAATCACTTGTCACTAACTCCTCTATTCTAAATGCAGGTCCATTAGTACCCCAATACTTCCCTCTTATATCTCCGAAAGGTCCATTTAATATTCTATCATTTATCATTGACAGTTTATAACTAGAACCCGCCTTATTAATTAAACTAGGGACTAAATTTTTACTCGAAGTAAGTGTTTCAAAAACCTTTGCCATAGAAAGGTTCCCAGTAAACATTAACACAACCCCTTTCTTCGTTAGATACGTATATAGTTGTTCTATTTGTATATCACTAAGTACTGCCTCTTCTTGTACCACTACAATATCAAAAGGAGAAGCTCCTAATAAGTCTGCTGTTAAATCAGCGTTATTACCCACTTTTTTGATACTCTCCCATCCTTCAAAAGAGACTGTACTTGTTGCTAATAAACCGAAGTTCGTGTCTTTAGTAATCATCTGATTAACCGCTGCATTTGCATTAGCTAAATCATAAGCATTAGCAAGTTTAGTATCTCCTACTATTAACAACTTTTTCTTTGGAAGAGTAACTTTTACTTCAGCATAGCAAATACTCACACTTGTATCGTTCGAATTAGAACGAATACGCAATTTCTTTACATCTGTTGTATTTGGCATTCCCTTACCTGCCAACTCAACTGTTTGTGTAGTTGCTGTTAACTTTCCTGTCCCATAAAAGCTAATTCCATCTACCTCTTCAGACTGAATAATATAGGTCGCCCCTATTGCTTCAGGTTTAACGTCTAATGTAACACTAAGTTTATGTTCTGCAGTTAATGCCTTGTCTATCTTATAAATCCCACGTGTGATAATACTTCCACATACCATCTTATAGTTCGGTTTTACACTAGAGTTTTCGACTTCCACATTAAAAGTACAAGCATTAGCATTATCTAAACCATTTAATTTAACAGTAAATTTATCTACCTGAAATTTATTAGGCACACCCATTGCAGGCACTTTAATTAACACTTTTCCTACTCCTATATATTCTCCTTTCGTAAAATAATAATATCCATTATCACTCTCAGGCAAAGCAGTAATAGAATAAACACCTGGTTTAGTTACTACAATAGGAACCATCAGATAATGATTATTACCGTTTAATGGCATACCTGACAGATACTGCCCATGTACCTTGATATCAGCACAATTCTCTACCTTAAACTCCGAATTTCCTAGATTACCACACACACTACTCCATTTGCCCTCAAGCTTATTCCAGTAGTTAAGACAGTTCTCATCTACATTATAAATACCTAATCCATTCTCAAGATTTGTCAGCTTTAGTGCATCTCTCTCTACTGTAGTTAGACGTGGAATAATAATACCTTTATCCTTTAATGGAGCTTCTATATGCAAAGCGGCATTAGGGTTTATTTGGTGTGTATTAATTCCCGTTTGTCCTAAGACTACATAAGTAATTAGTAAACATATTGTGATATAAAAATTTCTCATCATATTATAACTTTTAATTTTTACCTACTTATTGGAATTAATACCATTTTTTTCTGCTTGCATTAATGCCCAAGCAAAGGCATTAGCTGTAAATACTGAATTATAGACAGGTAATTTAAGTTTTCCATTTCCATAAACAGGTTTGGCAATAGGATAGTTATTCGCATCTAATTTAAAAGGACAAATTGTATTACTTACTCCCCCGTTATCAGAATTAAACCCTCCATCTCCCGTCCAAATTAAATTAAAATCCTTATGTCTAAAAGCAGTTAACCCACCTTTACTTGTCATTGCATCAGAAGACCAGTTATAAGCATCAGAATAGACCATAATAGAACTTGTATCTACCCCTACTAATGTAGTTGTCCTAGATGCATCCTCTCCCCATTGCTTTCCTCTTATATCTCCAAAAGGACCATTTAAGATAGGGTCATCTATATTAGAAAACTTATATATTGTCCCTGCAGTCCCTCCTTTTACTGCTGTTACAGAATTTCCTCCTGTTAATTTTGCCATTAAAGCTGTCATTCCACTATTTGACTCACAGTATGCAAGTACCACTCCTCCTTTTAATAAATAATTTCCTACTACTTCTGCTTCTTTTGCATTCATATTCCAGTCGTAACCAAGAATTAAAATATCAATAGGATTAGGTCCTTCCAACCATTCCGTAAGTTTGGCAACACTTGCTGTTGCACCACCATCTTCTATCACTATCTTTCCTTCATACCCGATTACACTAGTTGGCAGATTACCATAATTACGTATTTCTGCAACTAACTTATTAGAAGCACTGCTAGGTCCTGACCAGTTATATCCAAAACCATTTTTACCTATCCCAATACTCACAATTCTTTTTGTAGGAATTAAGACCCGAACATTCGCATAACAAACAGCGTTAGTTAGTGTACTATTTGTTTTAATTGTAAACTTCTTTATGCTTGTTGTATTAGAAACACCGTATCCCTGAAGACGTATTACCTGTCTAGTTTTAGTTATTTCCTCGCTACCTTTAAAGTAAATTCCATCCACCTCATTTGTCTCAATAACTAGAGTAGCTCCCATAGCAGATGCATCCGCATCTATCGTTACTTCTATATAGTGTGATTGATCTAAAGGTTGGTCTAATTTATAAACTCCTACGACCTTAGTATCTCCACAACGCATTCTAAAATCAGGCTTAATACGAGTATCTTCTACTTTTACTTTAAACGTACACGCAGGTTGTAGTCCATTAGCATCTAGATCATTCAAATACACTTTAAAGGTATCCGTACCAAAATTCATTGGCTCACCTGCTGCTGGTACATTTATTGTATATTTACCTATACTTAAAAACTCCCCTGAGACAGCATAGTAGTATCCATTATGAGGAGTAGAAGAAGCCATAATAGAGTATGTCCCTATTTTTTTCACATCTACCTCCATCGTAATAAAATGCTCATTAGATAATGGAATTTTATCTTTATAAATACCATATACTTTTATCTTATTACAATCCGTAATTGTGAATTCAGATTTACCTACTTTTCCACAGACACTTTTCCATTGATTATCTATTTTATTCCAGTAGTTTAAACAATCTTCATCTATGTTATAAATAGTTAATCCATCCTCTGATTGGGTAGTAACGATAGCATTCCTCTGTGCTTCAGTAAGTCGAGGTATAAGCATACCTTTTCCTTTGGCAGAAGCCTCCACATGTAAAGCGCTATTAACACTAGGCAGCGTGCGATTAACAGCTATCTGTCCGAAAGAAAATATACTAAATAAAAAGAAAACTAGTAACGAATATATATATTTCATCTCTTTATTTTTTTATTGAATTAATACCATTGTGTTCTGCTTGATTTAATGCCCATCCGATTGCGTTAGCTGTAAATATTGAATTAATAACAGCCTGTCTTTTGGCAGCTCCTATATTACCATATCCTGGTTTTTCGATTGGGAAGTTTTTTGAATCTAACTTGAATGGACAAATAGTATTACTTGTCCCACCATCATTTGAGTTAAATCCTCCATCTCCGACCCAAATCAGATTATATACACGATGCCTAAACGCAGTCACTCCATTACCTATGGCAGGTGATTTTTCAGTAGCCATATCAAAGCTATCACTATATACATATACCCCGCTAGTATCCATATCTAAAGCCATTGATGTAGCAGAAGCATCTTCACCCCACATCTTACCTCTCACATTTCCAAAAGGACCATTTAGTACAGTGTCATCTACAGCTGAATATACATACAAGGATCCCAATCCCATACCATTTTTTACACTAAGTGAATTATTAGATGTAACTAAACGAAGAAGATTTGTCATTCCAACATTATTCTCAGAAAAAGCTAACACAACTCCACCTCTTACTAAATATTCCATTATAATATTTGCCTGCTCCACATTAGGTCCCCAACTATAACCCAGTATAACAATGTCATATGGAGCGTTACCTAAAAGCCATGTTCTCAAATCTGCTGCAGATGGATTACCACTTCCATCTTTAATCTCTCCCCATCCCTCAAAAGAAATAACACTACTTTGGTCAGTTCCATAATTTAAAGGTTCTCTAATAAGTTTATTTGATGCAGCTGTACCAGAGAAGTTGTATCCATAGCCATTTTTACTATTACCGATACTTAATATTTTCTTCTTAGGAATAGCTATTCTCACATTTGCATAACATACTCCTGTTGTTATACTACTATTAGATCGAATAATAACTCTTTTTGTATCCGTAGTATAAGGGCTACCCTCACCGTATAAGATAATATCTTGCTCAAGACTAGGACTTGTTACTTTTCCCTGTCCTTTAAATTTAATGCCATCTAATTCATCCGTCTCTATAATATAAGTTGAACCAATAGCTTCAGCACCATACTTTATTTTTACCGAAATAAAGTTACCTTGTGCTAATGGCGTATTTAAAAGATATACACCATTAACCTTAGTATTAGTACAGTCCATTCTAAATGCAGGTTTCTTGTCAGAATCTTCTACTGTAATTTCAAAAGAACAAGCAGGTCCATTTCCATTTGTTTTTTCTCCATTTAATAATACTGTCAATTTATCTTTTTGAGCTACTCTAGGTTGCCCCATAGCAGGAATCTTTAAAGTATAAGTACCTAAACTTAAAAATTCACCTGAACCACTAAAATAATAACCATTATCCTTACCGTCATCAGTAATACCCACTATGTGATATGTCCCTTTTTTTGTAACGTTTACTTTCACTGTGATATAGTGGTTGAGATTTACAGATTCTTTACTCTTATATAACCCAAATGCTTTAACATCACTTCCACAATTAAGTATTTCAAACTTAGCTTTACCTAATTGACCACAAACACTCTTCCATTTTTTCTCAGTTATACTCCAATAATTAAAACAACCTTCATCAACGTTATAGATTGTTAACCCATTTTCATTGGTATTATCAACTTTAATTTTATCTCGATCTTGAGTAGTTAACCGAGGTATTAAAAGTCCTTTATTAGCAAGAGGCGCATCTATATGAAGCGCAGCATTGGGATTCACATCATAAGTATTTATCCCTGTTTGAGCAAAAATACAACATGAAAAAAGGAGTAGTAAAACTGAATATAACTTAATTCTCAACATAGCACTCTGTTATTTCATTAATAATATCTACTTTCAATAATGACATTGAACATATCTGTAGAGATAAACATAAGTTATCTCCTACTTTTGTGTAAGTAAAATATTCACTTACCGCCAAATTCACAAACAGTAATTTCTCCATATAAAATATTTTTTGTAAAACTATAAAAAATATTTAACATAAATTAGTGAATAATAAAATAAATAATAAGGTTTTTTACAATTAAAAATTTATTTATTTATAAATTGATGATGATTATAGTTAGTTTATATTTAACAGTAACATTATTTTATTCCTTTTAATTTTTTTCTAAAATTATTCTCAAAGTAAAGCGTGGTATGCCTATTTAAAAGTAGACTACACATATTCGTTTTCAGTTCATTATAAACAATAAATTAATCTAATACTTTTTTACTAAAAATAAGCTTTTGAACATATGTCTAAAGCTTTATTCTTAAGTCAATAGATTAGTTAATTCCACTCATTTTACACAATAATTAATTAACCATAAAATATTAATTATTAATCACTTATGTTTGTTATAGACATCAGTCTAATTTAAATTCTAATTGTTGTTAAGTTAAAAACCTTTTAGGGATTATGACTTGTTGCCAAACTACAATTAGTTTATTGTTAAAAATTAAAATGGAAGAAAATGAAAAATGAAGAGTTAATAATTATCCGGTCTGATGAGAATGACAAACAAGAAATATCAGATCTACTTAAAGGTGCAGTAGGTGACGGATTAACTACAGAACAGCGAGCTAAGAATGGGTTTGTTCAAGGAGCAATGGATGATGAACTGCTAACCAAGTTTCAGCAAGGTCTCGGGGTGTATATTGTCAAAGTAAATGATAAGACTATAGCCGCAGCATTCACCTCAAAAATAGGAATTACTGCTAAAGGTCCTATAGTGCAAGCAGCACAGAGTATTTTAAACAAATTTAAAGACCTTACTTCAGATGATATTTTTCAATATGGCCCTGTAGTGGTTAGTCCTGATTATAAAGGTAAAGGAGTATTGACACAAATGCTTTTGTTCTTATGTGCTACTATGGATAAAGAGTTTAAGAAAGGTATGGCTTTTGTCGAAGAGGCAAATCAACTATCTCTAGACATTCATCACCATTATTTTGGACAAGAAGAAACTACATTTATATACAATGAAAGAAAGTATTATGTATTCTTATTCGACCCTCAATACTTACTACAAAAGTATAAAAAGACTTCCTCTGCAGATTAATGTAATAAAACAAGGGAGGAGTTCGTTATTTACTTATTATTTAGTAAGTTTCTTTATAACAGCTCTAGCATTGTCATTTTTAGGATTAAGCTCTAGAGATTTTTTATAATTCAGTAATGCTTTTTTCTTATTATTATTTAAAAGATACGCCTCACCTAGGCTATCATATAAATTAGCATTACTTACATCCTCTGAAATCGCTAATTCAAATATTTCAATTGCCTTATCTATTTGATTACTATTAATAAGTTCATAACCAAAATTGTTTAAATATATTGATCCTGATAAATAATGTGAACTATCTACTTTTAATTCTTTATATTTTGCTGATGCAAGCTCAAAATTACTTATAAAATCCATTGCTAATAATGATACTAGATTAATTTTAGGGTACATAATTAACTCTGTTTCAATCTTGTTATATAGATTACTCCAGTCATTCTGAGCTGCTTCAGTATTATTGTTCATAATTAAAATCATTCCATACTTAGAATCTGGACAGATTAATATCCCACTTTGAATACCATTTGATGTTCCCGTTTTTCCATAATAAGCACCTTCTTTCTGACCATAGCCTACATCCCATAAGTATCCCTTATCATCACCATCTTGTTCGTCTTTAAATAATAAACGAGTTGATTCTTTAATTAATGGATTGTTACTCTCTAATTGAAATTGCATAAACTTAGTCAGGTTAGGTAGTGTACTAGTCATCCCATGAGATCCTCCTAATAAAGGATTTTTAAGTAAAGGAGCTACGTTGCCATTCTCACCAAAACTTATTGCTAATTGACTTCTGTATTTTTCATACTCATACAAGTGCGTATGCTGTAAGTTAACTTCTGCTAAGAATTCTTCTAATAATTCTTTATATGACTTATCATACACCTGTTCTAAGATATAAGCCATTAGCTCTGGCCCTACTGAATTATATTCATATACAGTACCTGGCTTTTTATCTAATTCAACTGTTTTTAACTCATTAAGTAAATTAGTCATATTATATTCAAAGGCATTATTTTCATAATATCCTTCTCTTACTTTCTGATATACTCGATCTAATTCTTTAGGAGCTTTATCTTTAAGTCCTAAGGTGTGAGTCAGTAAATTTTGAATAGTAATGGGAGTCCCATCAAATTGTAAATTAGAATAACCTCCTTTCAGATACTTTCTAATATCATCATTTAAGGTTATCTTTTGCTCTAAAACTGCCTTGGCTGCTAGAGAACCCTCAAACACCTTAGAAATAGAAGCAATCTCATAAAGCGTATTATCATTAGGATTCTGCCCTGACTTCTGATCTAATTCTCCGTAATATTGCAGATAGACCTCTCCATTACTATAGATAGCTATAGCTAATGAATTTATATTTCCTCTTTTAAGTGTATTCTCAGCATACTGATCTATTATAGTACACAGTTCTTGAAAAGATTTGTCTACTCCTTTTTTTGTACTTTGAAAAGGGGAATTCTTTTCATGAGCATATCCAAAAAAGGAAATAAAAAACAGCACTAATGCAATAATTACTTTATTTCTCATAATTTAAATATACAATATTTTAGAAGGAATGACTATAGAATCTAAAAGACAAAATAAAAGAGCTTATACAACACATCTTTATTTGTAATTTTACCAACAAAACATCCCTTATGAAGATTAAAGATAAAGTAGTCGATATAGAAACTAACGAGGAGTATATAATTAAAGAAATTATAGAGAAGAATAAGTTTATCCCTGAGGATTTGTACAAACTAACTGCTGTAGTTTCTAAAAAAGAGATTCAGGTGTTTAAGAGTACTTTTGATTCAAGCTTTAAGCTAAAGGAATAACGAAGGCTAGACGCATAGAATGATAAAAGCCCTTTATGGAATCTCCATAAAGGGCTTTGTTCTTCAATATCTTCTATTAACCCAGAATAAGCGATAGCCAAATACTATAGTGCACTGTTTTTAAGAGAAGCCATATCAATAACGAATCGATACTTAATATCTCCTTTTAATAAGCGATCATATGCTTTATTAATATCTTGCATTTGAATTAGTTCAATATCAGAAGTAATGTTGTGTTTACCACAGAAGTCTAACATTTCTTGTGTTTCTTTAATACCACCGATTAAAGATCCTGAGAAGCTAAGTCTATTAATAATTAAACTAAATGCAGATACAGGAAGCGGATGTTCTGGTGCTCCTACTAATGTAAGACCTCCGTCTCTTTTTAATAGTGCTAGATAAGCATTAATATCGTGCTGAGCAGATACACAATCTAAAATAAAATGTAGTGTTCCTGTATTGTTTTTCATTTGCTCTGCGTCTGTAGATAGAATAACATCATCTGCCCCTAGGCGCTTAGCATCTTCTACTTTAGACAGTGAAGTAGTAATAACAACTACATAAGCTCCCATAGCTTTTGCAATCTTAACAGCCATATGTCCTAGACCTCCTATCCCTACAATACCGACTTTCTTACCTGGTCCTACATTAGCTCTTCTCAATGGAGAGTAAGTAGTAATCCCTGCACATAATAACGGTGCTGTAGCAGCTAAATCTAGATTAGCAGGTACTTTTAAAACAAAGTCTTCATCAACTACAACACTTTCTGAATAACCTCCAAAAGTTTGGATATTTAAGTATTTGTCAGGGCTATTATATGTTTGGATATTTCCACTCTCACAGTATTGTTCTACTCCTTCTTTACAACTTTCACATTCACGGCAACTATCTACCATACACCCTACTCCTACTAAATCTCCTACTTTATACTTAGTAACTCCATTACCTACATTTACCACACGCCCTACAATCTCATGTCCTGGTACATTCGGATATTGTGTTCCTCCCCATTCATTTCTAGCAGTGTGTAGATCTGAGTGACATACCCCACAGTATAAGATATCTATCTCTACATCTTTTGCCGTCACTTCTCTACGGCTGATGCTCATTTGTTTTAATTCTGCCTCTGGAGCTTGTGTTCCAAACGCCTTTACGTTCTTTGTGTTCATAATTATATGTCGTTTTATTAATTAACTTTAAATAGTTTTGATAACTTTTGCAGGCACCCCTCCAACTATTACATTATCCGGAACATCTTTAGAGACTACGGCTCCTGATGCGACGATGGTATTTTCGCCAATAGTTACTCCCGGTAATATTGTAGCATTTGCTCCTATCCATGCCCCTCTTTTAATATGAATCGCTGCAGGTACAAGAGATTGTCTATCTTGCGGATTAACAGGATGTCCCTCTGATAGCAAACTAACTTTAGGGGCAATAAGCACATTATCTTCTATGGTAATTCCACCAAGATCTAGAAACACACAATCAAAATTGATAAATACATTCTTTCCTATCTTTGTATTCTTGCCATAATTGATATATAAAGGTGTAAATACTTCTGTTGTATCATCTATCTCAGATGCTGTTATCTGACTTAACAGTGTTCTTATTTCAAGAGGATTACTACTATTGTTCATTTGAATAAGCAATTCCTTAGTCTTATAGCAAGCTTCTCTTAATGTATATCCCTGCGGATCATTAGGCCTGACTATTTCTCCTTTTCTTAATCGTTCAAATATGTCTATTTGCTCTTTTTCCATTTTGATTCTTTTTGTGCTTGCAAATTTAACGGGAGACAGTCATTAAAGCTTTTCTGTAAAGTTCTATTTACATTGCTATAAAGCTCAAATAACTTATTCTGAACTAAACTTCTGTTGGTGGTAGTCCATACTGTTTCTTAAAGGCTGTAGAGAAGTGAGAAGGGTTCTTAAATCCTACTTCTATATATACATCTTGTACTCTGCCACCATCTTCTTTTAACCTTGTGTAAGCTGTTTCTAAACGTTTTTTAATTAACCATTTTTGTGGGGTTAGATTACTTACTTTTTTAAAATCTCGTTTAAAAGTAGCTAAACTTCGGCCTGTATAAATAGCAATCTCCTCTATGGTCAAATCATCCATATAATGATCATTAAGAAACTCTAATACATCTATCTTCCAAGGTTGTGTAAAATCAAATAACAAGGGATAAAACACCTCTGAGTTATTTAACAACGCATAAATCCCTTCTAGTAATTTCAGATGAACTACCTGCTCTGATGGTTTTTCATTCTCATTAAAATAAGGAGTAAGGGATTGGAATAAACTTGTCACATCCGCTTTCTCCTCAATAGGAAAGACATTTTTATCTGAAACAGTTATTTCTTTAGGCAAATCCGCTTTGTTTAACTTGCCATAAAACTCACGTAATACACTGCGATTAAACGTTAGGGATATTCCTTTATAGTTCTCCTTCCCCTTATTGTTTTTATAAAGCGTCAACTGATGATTACGTCTTATAAATACACATTGTCCCGGTTTTATCTTTACTTTCTTATTTCTATCTTCTATTACTAACTCTCCTGAATAGACATAAACTAATACGTGCTCTGGTGCTGCATGCACACATTTTGCACTAAAATCAGTATAACACGAAAAGAATATACCTGAATAACTAATAGTCTTTAATGTATCGTTTGAATTCATATTTTAAGTCCTCTTTTAGAAATATAAAGATACGCAACAGTTTATAGTTTACATTACTCTAAAGCTCATAATACTTTTCTTAAAAGCTCATAGTGACACTATGAACTTATATCGTTTGCAAACGACTACAATCCAATTGATCAAATTATTTACTTTAATTAAATAGATTAACACTAATTAAAACATCTATTACCTATACTCTATTGTTAAATATCTATAAATTACATTTAATTACCTAAAATTCAGTAAGTTTGTTTATATCAGTAACTCTTTAATTTGAAATAATATGAAAGATGAACTTAGATCTAAACTATCAGAAAATATAGAGGATAGTATACTTGATGATATTATGAATAATGCAGATGTTCATTCTTTACAAAAAGGAGAAAAACTCGTTTCCTATGGGCAATTAAAGCGCAATATCTATATTATTCTCAATGGCAGTCTTATATCAAACATTACCACAAAACAAGGCACTACTCAAACTGTCATGTTCCATACTTCAGAGTTTTTACCTATCGTCACAAGCATTGATAGTTATCTTCTAAAATCAACCACAGAATATGATATAGTTGCTAACGAACAGACTACCGTTATGGAGGTTAACTTTAATACATTTAATGATTTAATAGAACAAAATCACGCTCTAGCCATTTTTTGTACTAATTATATGATTAAGAAATACTACATAACTGAAGTCTTTAGAAATAATCTAATCTCTAAAACGCCTAAACAGTTTTTAGAGTTTTTATACTCAGATTACCCCTTTTTCTTTCAACGTTTTTCAGCCTTTAGCATTGCTAATTTTATGGGAATTACACCTGAATGGTTTAGTAAAGTCAAGAAAGAATTGCTTTCTTGAATTAATTCAAGAAGCTAGTGCTTTTAGTTACCTTACTTTGTAAAAAAGAAAACATGGAAATAATAAACAAAATTGTAAATAAGAGAACCGCAACAAGCGAAGAAACTCAACAACTTTTTAATAAATTAGAGACTGTCTCTACTGAGTTTATGATTGGTAAATGGAAAGGCGATGAGATTTTAACAGGACATCCTATGAATGGTTTTTTAGCTTCTTCGGGTTGGTATGGTAAAATCTTTGAAAGCGCTGAGAAAGTACATCCTTTAATATTTTATACTGATGCTACAAGAACAGAAACGTTCATTGCGAACCCTACTGATTTTATGGCTTGGGTAAACAAAAATACTAACAATGATTTGTTCCTTGGTGATTTCCGTAAAGAAATGGAAACGACTGAATTTAAAGCACGTTTACGTAGAACTGAATTTAGAAATACTATTAGTGCTACAATGATATATGATGAATTACCAATCAATGATATTTTCAAGAAGATTGACGAGAATACTGTACTTGGTATTATGGATTTGAAAAATGGTCCTGAGAATTATTTCTTCATTCTAGAAAGAGATAATAATAAATAAGAGATTTTTCTTTTTATATAACACTAATACCTTTTTTAAAAACGAAGACAACCATAGTTGAAAAACAATGGTTGTCTTTTATTATAAAAGTCTATAACTTTTTAGAGCCACATTATATAAGCTACTTCACTTTAGTGATTTGCTCTTGAATTACTTTCCAATCATAATATTGAAAAACCTTTCCATTGCTCATCATCACTAACATTCCTTTTTCAAACTGATTATTTAAGCTTACAGAAGTCGCTTCTAATCCATCACATTCTATAGCAGAGATAGGTAATTTTGCTAATAATGTATGTTGATGTGGATTAGTAGTATCTCCCTCTCTTGGATAGATTAATAGAGAGTTATCTTGTTGATCAGATACGATGATATATCCTGTAGTGTTATCTTTCTTGTAGATAGCGATTCCCTCATGATCTCTCTTTGCATCCTTCTGAGCAAAAAACGCTAGCTGCTCTTTCCCTTTATCAGGATCAGCATAATACTTGCGTACTCCTACTGTCTCATCTGAGTAATATACATAACCTAGCTCTTTATCTACAGCGATAGCTTCTATCTCTTTCTTTCCACTATAGCTACCAAACTTGCGAACCACCTGAATAGTAATATCCCCCTGTGTATCAGTATTTAACTCATACTGCCATAGGTAATCTTCTGCAGGGCCACTTTTACGCCCTACTATAGCATAAAATATCTTCTTATCAGCAGTCTGCTTCTCATACAACGCTATTCCCATAGGTTGATTATAATCCTCTAGAGCCTCTCCTGCAAATACTTTCAGATCACCATTATCGATAGGCGTTAGTTCTGGCAACTTAAAGATGCGTATGGCATTGGCATTTCTCTCTGTTACAACAGCGATGTCAATTAAACCTCCTTTATATGGAAAATTATAGGTAATATCTACATTATTTGGACGAGCCATATCTGTAAACTTATTAATTATCTTCCCATCAAGATCAAAAGCATAGATCCCTCCTCCATTTTCTTTATCTGTACCGATTATCAAACTCTTAGTGTGATCTGTCTTGTTAATCCATATCGCAGGATCATCAGTATCATATGCTGTTTGTTCTGTAGTTACTAATGGTTTTATAGCATCATCAGACACGGCTGCTAATTTATCTTTACATCCTAGTAATAATAGTACACTTGCTAAAGAGCATAAATAGCTATATTTCATTTGTTTTATTTTTTAATTGTATGTGTATATAAGACTTCTGCATTTACTGCATTCGCTTTAACTACCTGAACCTTTAATTCGTTATTAAGAATAGAGAACGTCATAAACCCAGGCTCTGCAGCAGCAAATATAGTGTGTTCCATCGTTCCTGAAAGGCGTACTTCACTAGCTGCTCCTGATAAAAACTGTGTCGTATATCTATCCTTTGGCTTTATGATTTGTAGATCATGTTCATGACCGCAGATATAAGCATCTACTTTATACTTGTCAAACAGTCCTGAGAACTTCTGTTCAAAGCCGATAGTATCTTTACTTGTTTTGCGTTTACCTCCACTGTACATAGGGTGATGCCCTACTACTATTTTCCACTTGATAGATGGGTCAGCTTGACCTAAAGTCTCCTCTATCCACTTTAACTGCTTTTGAGTATCTTGTTTGTCTAAATCACTGTATTTACCTGTTTTTTGATAACTATCTATAAATGGATTCGTATCTATGACCACAAGTAAGGCTTTCTCCTTATTATCTAATGTAAAGACTTTACTATAGTAACGATCAGGCATATTCCATCGTCTACTTATATTAGAATAATCTATCTGTGCCTGTACATTACCGTGATAATCATGATTCCCTAAGGCTACATACCAATCTGCATATAAGGATGGATTAGTATATATACTTTCATAAGAAGAAATCCAATGGTAATCCTGCGTGCTACTCACTCCATTAGGATAAAAGTTATCTCCTACAGATACTACAAATTCTCCATCCATAACGACCATAGCATTACCCAATTCTCTTGCTACGTTTTTCTGATAATAATCTCCTACTCTACCGAAATCTCCTAATACAAGGAAGTTAAAGCTGTTATCTTTATAAACTAAACTAGGAATATCACTACCCGAATAGCCTGTACTTTTCTCTTTTTCAAAAGGAGTTTGCCCCTGTATATTCAAGGAATAAGCTACAAATGATAGTACTAATAATATTTTTTTCATATCGTGTTTAAATTATACCTTAAATCTGCAACTAACACTTCAAGTTTACATGTTATCTGCAGATTTAAGGTTATAAAAAACATACAGCGAATGGGTACTCACTGTATGTTCTAATTATGCTATTTTATTAAAAATCAAACTTAAGTCCTAATGTGAATTTAGGTTGGTAATACTCCATTTGCTTCACACGACTACTAATACCTTGATAGTATCTCAATGGTTGATTAGTTAGGTTATTTGCTTCTGCGAATACACGTAGATATTTTGTTATTTTATAAGACGCATTTGCATCTAAGAACAATTGCTTATCATAGAAGCTATCTTCAAAACTATTTCCTCCTAATGCATCTAAGTAATCAGAAGTATAGTTCATAGAAATACGTGCTGAGAAGCGGTCATTCTCCCATGATAATGATCCGTTAAACATATGTGGTGCCGAACCTGGTAACTCCATATTCTCTCTGATATCTCCATCAGCATTAGTAATTCCCTTAGCTGTAGAGTGTGTATATGTATAGTTCACATATACTCCGAATCCCTTTAAGAACTTCCCTGGTAAGAAGTCTAACTGTCTTTGGAATGCTACTTCTACTCCATATAAACTTACTTGATCTCCATTGCGTTGTTGCATAAACTTCCAATTCTCACCATCTTTTATTGGGTTTACCTGATCTGGGAATAAACCATTAAAACCATCTTTAGTGAACGAATCTGATCTATAAGTATAGATAAAATCATTCAAGTTTTTATAGAATACTCCTGCAGAAAACATCCCTACAGACTTAAAGTACTTCTCCACCATTAAATCAAAGTTATAAGCATAAGTTACTTTTAAATCTGGATTACCTGCTGCTATACTATTATCTTGAGAAGCAACATTAATGTAAGGAGCTAATGCATAATAATCTGGTCTAGCTAAAGCAGTAGTAAATGCCGCTCTGTAGATCCAATCTGTATCTGTATGGTACTTAAAAGTAATACTAGGAAGTACATTTGTATAACTATTCGTATTACTTAATGTCCCCTTTAAATCACTTTCATCTACGATGTGATTTCCTGTATAATCTATACTTGTGTGTTCTATACGAGCACCTACTATCATCGAAAGGTTCTCATTAAAATCCTGATCCCAACGAATATATCCTGCGTAGATATTCTCCTTTGCTTTAAAATTCAGTGCTAAATATTCTGCTGGAACAGCTTCTTTTTTAAACAATCCCGAATTGTGTAAGTCTAAACCACCTAAGTACTGATTTGATGCAAAATAACCTGGTACATACTTACTTCCCGGTTGAAAATCATTTCCGTTATAGTAGTTATTAGGTACTGCATCTAAGTTACCTATAGCATTACCTGCTAATGGAGTAAACTCATAGAACATATTATCTCTCTTCTTATCCTTTAATCTCAATCTACCTCCAAATCTTAATCTACCCTTTTGATCTTCGATAACAGAGAATGGAATTCTGAAGTTTAACTTCGCTCCGAATTCACTATCCTTAGTAAAGTTATCATTCTCAGATAGTTTTCTAAAGCTAAACTTCTCAGGAGTATCTTGAGCAGAAGTCACCATAGGGAATTTGCCATCAGAAATATGCTGTGTCATAGATACTTTCTTATTTTGAAAGTCAAGATAACGCTCTCCTGGACGATCCTCAGATGCACGAGAATAATTAACTGACCAATCCATATCTAGGTTACTAGACCATAAGTGTGTACCACTTAATGAATAGTTCTGAATTCTCTGATCTTCTAATCTTGTATTCTTATTTCTATTATTATCTAATCCTCCCTTAGTCTCTCTTCTAATATCTCCTGTAAAACCTGTGATATTGTCTTCAGTATCATACTTTGGTTTGATACCTCTATAGCGAACGCGGTAGCGATTCTCTCTATCATCTCTCCAGTTGTAGATTGCACTTGCATAAATAGTGTGATTCTCATTAATCTTATAATCAAAAGCCCCTGAGAAACTACGACGCACACGCTGTACATCATACTTGCGGATATCATACTCTCCTAAATATACATTGCCATGCTTATCTTGAGACCAAACTGCCTCCACATTATCAGATCCGAAATTATTATTGTTGTATGATCCACTTAAAATCATCCCAAACTTAGAGTCTAAAAAGCGATTGCCATATACAAAACTACCTACGTAGTTTCCCTTGTCTCTAATGGGATTAAAACCTCCTGCTACTGTAGCTGATATACGCTCTCCATAAGGTGAAGCACGGGTAATCAAATCAACAGATCCACCGATAGCATCTGCATCCATATCAGGCGTTAATGTCTTATTCACTTCAATAGAAGAAATCATATCTGATGGGATAAGGTCCATCTGTACATTTCTATTGTCTCCCTCTGCAGACGGAATACGGTCTCCATTTAATGTCACTGAGTTTAAACTAGGTGCTAATCCTCTAATAACTATATTACGAGCCTCTCCTTGATCATTTTGCATTGTGATACCAGGTACACGTTTTAGGGCATCACCGATATTAGAATCAGGAAAACGCCCTACTTGATCAGCAGATATAACATTGCTAACATTTACATTATTCATCTGTTGATTAAGTGCTTTAGCCTGTCCTTTTAAGCGTTCACCTATCACCACGATACCTTCTAAAGTCTCTACATCAGTAGACAAGTCTAAATTTAGCACTGTATTCTGACCTGCTATAACCTCTATTTGTTTTTCGATATCTCCATATCCTATATAACTTACTGATAAAGTATACGCTCCTGCAGGAATATTTAAAAACTCGTAATACCCATTGGTATTGCTGACAGTATATTGTTTGCCTTTGTCTAATAACACTGCTGCTCCAGGCAATGAACTTTTATCTGTCTTATCGATAACACGACCAGATAGAATACCTGTTTTTTTACTAGTGCTCTGTCCTTGGGTAGACCAAGTCAAACAAATAGCAAATAAGAATAATAAGTACTTTAATTTCATAATTATAATGTTGATTGATTTTCAAGCAAACTTAAGAGCAACCTCTAAAGAGAATGTTTCTATATCATTACTATTACAAATACCTAAATCAAAACATTTAATGTATTTCACACACACTTAATAATTAAAAAAACCATTAAATAGACAGTAAAACAGAATTATCACAACACTATCTGTGTAATAATTAACTTTATAACAATAAACACTACTTTAATTAGGCGTTAATTATACTTTCTAAAATTAAGAAATGGTTAAGTGGGGTTAACCCAAAATAAGTCTTATACCAATAAACGAAAACTAATTATGTAAGGTAAGTCTTTCTTATATACTCAATTTAAATTCGTAAATTTGCCTCATCTTCTACTTTCTATTTCATTAGAAATCAACGATATTAATCCATCTAAAGGTTATACCTCTTATCACTTCTCTCAATAAAAAAAGAAACCGCCTTATTATCAATTTCTATCTACGTAGTTACTATGTGGATTCATATGAAAGTATATCGACAGCATTGTGCATCCATAGTGACTCCATTAAAAAAGCTGTTCTAATGGAGTCACTATGGACTCATTATGGACTCACTATGGACTCAGTCAACCCAAAATAGCATAAAGATGACTATCTTACCCTATAAACAAATAATCTGATTATTTTTAAATATTAGCCTCGAAGATCGGCCTAAAAAAAAGTATTAAGCATTAACATTTAATACTTTACAAAGATAGATATTTTAAATTAAATAGTTTTATACAACCTTATTTTTGCTATAAATTTAATAACTCAATGTTAAATCTATAAAATCAAGATGGCTTCAGACTAAAATCTTTTAGTAAGGCTTGACTACTGTAGTAAAATACGTATTCTCTATAAAGAATAACCGTATCTTTGCCCTAAAATATAGATATATGCATACTTCTAAAGACCCCTTACACGGGAAGAAACTAGTAGACATTCTAGAAGAACTAGTAGAGTACTATGGTGGTTTTGAAGGTTTAGGAGATCAGATTAATATTCGTTGTTTCACACACGATCCAAGTATTAATTCTTCTTTAAAGTTTCTTAGAAAAACGCCTTGGGCAAGAGAGAAGACGGAAAGTCTTTACTTATATGTACTCCGTCAAAAAGCAAAACAAATTAGATCTCAAGAATAACCTTGAGATCTACTTTGTTTATAGCACTAATCTACCTTTATCAAATAACTTATTTAATTCTCTGTTTCGATAAAGTAACAGAGTATATTATCTCCTCTTTTTAGTATCTCTACTGACCTCTTCTCCCTTTATAAGTCTTTATATAATTTGCAATAAATATCTAATCAGTTAGATACCTTATATACTAGCACCATCTGCTGTCAATACGGCGAATAGCTTTACTCAATAAAAGAATCTATTCACCCAAATATATGTATAGTTAACTGTACAATTCATTACATTTAAAACGTAAAAAAACAGACCATTCTGTGATATAAAAGCATAATTTTATTATTTTTACTAAACAAACATTTATTATAAATAAAAATAACAACTAAATATATATTAAATACAACTAACAATTTAAAACTTATAGCTTGTTTAAGTATAACACAATAAAACAGTTATAAGTTCACCACCACATTTTTTATTCCTTACTACACCTTTTACTAACCTATGAACAATACGAATACACCTGAAAAATTAAAAGAATTAGCCTTAAGTGCTAATACACCTAAGTATGATCTGATTATCTCTAAGCTTGAAGAAAGCGCTTCAAAAGGTCATAATTATGTCTTAGTTGAAGATATACCTGAACTATTACAAGCCAAATTGATAGAGAATGGATACTCTGTAAAGCCTTACTTCAAGTATAAACTAGATTTGTTTTTCAGACGAAAAAAGAAGAAGTTTTATATGATTAAGTTCTAATCTAATACTAAGCGAATCTCAATAACTTTGAGGTTCGCTTTTTTTTTGCACCCTAAATCTGCAGATAACATTTAAACGAGAATGAATTATACAAAACAGAGCGAGATTAGTGATGAAAGCACACTGTAGTGTGGTTTTAGAGCTAATTGAAGCTATGTAAAGTAGAATTTATTCGCAGTAAAGGTAGTTACAGATTTAAGGTGGTACTTGACTATCGCTAATTATTTGTTTTGTTATCTCACTATTTTAAGTAACTTTATTAGATTGAAACGCAATTTGAATACCCATCAGAAGGGAATTATCTCCTATTAGACATAATGATCTTCTTTTATTACTCATTTACTATGATGACAAAATCCACTGCACAAGCTTTTATAGAGAAAAACTTCTCTTTAGACTTTATTGAAAAGGCAAAGAAGCAGACTATTGTTATTCTCAATACACTATACTATGACTTTAGTATTAAGAAGTATGAAGAACTACAGAGTATTCCTACAGATGACTTTAATACAGTTAATTGTGATGATGGTTATCCTTCTGAAGATACTTCTGAGCTAATCAACACATTTCTTCACAATAGAAAGTTTGACGAAAACGAGATACTTTACTTAACTATATCATTTATCACTAGCTCTAGATTCCAAAACTTAATAGACAACATCACGATATATGATAACGAAGAGTTTGATCATGATCTTCTAGAAGTACTATTAGCTAAGCATGTGTCAAAACAGCTTCCCCTATATCTATTTGACTATTTACGAGCTTCTGTTATCAAGTTTTGTAGCGAATTCGATATGTCAGATGGGTTAATAGAGAACGAACATTTCGAAGATATGCAGGAGTATTACAGTTTCTTATTAGCAAAATAAATAAGAGGCTGCCTTTTAGGGCAGCCTCTCTTTCTCTATTAGTGGTTAAAAACTAACAACATAGTATTTTTTCCTCTTTTTACGCAAGAGATAATCGTATTTATATGTGACATAAGGCTTTACAGAATAGCCCTCTTCAAGCAATTTTAATTGTACAACTTCTGGAAGTTCTTCTACTTTGATAGAGCTATTTCCTTTACTCGCATTTGTTTTTAATTCTCTAATGATAGTTTCATATTTATTTAGTGAAGCGTTAAAAGCGATATCTTTTAATTCTTCTGGAGTTATTGGGTTATGCATATTGTTTAGTGTGAGGATAAGGTGAATTCAAAAAACATTTAACTACTTATAAATTAAATGAATATCGCAGTTTAATACCTACGTTATAGTTCTGCAATTTATTATTCTTATTTTCTGTTTGTGTCCATAGACTACTAAACGCTAATGGATTGTCTAAATCTGAAGTAATAGCGACAGGAATGTGATTATTCTTATCTATATTTTTCCCCATATCATTTAAACCTAAATCAACAAAAGCACCTATGTAAAAACTCTGTTTGTTTCCTAAATCTTGTTTAATTCCTGTCTCAAACAACCAAGAGATTCTGTTCTCTAGCTTTAGATCTACTTCTTGCTTTTGATGTCCAAAAGAACCAAACCCCATAAAGCTAGGCCCATTTAACTCTGCATTCCACTCCGGATAATATCCTGAAGTACGCAAGTCATTCATCTTAATGGTAGACTTCTGATTGCCTGTAAGAATTCCTATTCCTACACCTGTCTGTACGTACCATCTAACAGTTCCTTGAGTCTCATATTGTATAGTTATAGGAATCTGAAGTGTATTATAAGATACCTGCTCTTTTAAGTTTTGCGTTTTATATCTAAACTCATACATATCATTATCCATATCAGTAGTAGACAGGCTTCCCTTAGCATTGCGCTGTATAAAGTCAAGATTAGTATGCTGATAGTTTACCTCAGCACCTATGCTCCATTTAGGACCAAGATAATATCTATACCCCACTCCTACTCCATACCCCATAGAAGTATTCGAATCATAGTGAGCAAGGCTCTTAGCACTATTCGTAAAATAACCCAATGTAGATACATTAATCTCTTGGGCAAAGCCTGCCGTACTTCCAAGTACGACAAGCATTAATCCACATATATTTTTTCTATTTAAGTTCATCTTAGTTAGGTTTTACTATAAATCTAAATGTCTTATTCTTACCATCAATTTTTATAATCATAATATATGATCCCTCTACTAAAGTATATGGTAAGACTACTTTAGAAATGCGCTCTTGTAGTACAGTTTTGAATAAGAACTGACCTGTCACACTATAAATAGAGGCTGTAACACCCTTCAACGACGAGTCTGGATAATCAATCGCAATCTCTAATTCTCCCTGTTTCACTATTGGATTAGGATATAGCTTAATGCTGTTCGTATTTGAATATCTGACTGTAGAAGAACAACTGTGTAGCACCTCTCCTTTATCTGTTGTTAATTCAACACTATATAATGCATCTCTATCTAATAGATCTTCTTTATTATTACCCACAGAATAGATCTGTCCTGTACCTATTAATTGTCCATTTCTAAACCATCTATACCCTGTGAATGTATACCCACCGTTAGTCAGTGGATTATTATTAGCGATTAATGTATTATTAAACTTCTGCGTCACTATTTCGTCAAAAACAAAAGGTCGCTCTATCTCTATTACATACTTCTTACTCGCCTTTTCACTTTGAGATTTAACGATTATTTCTTGTCTATATATACCCGCTTTAGGAGTGCGTATCACAAAGTTATTGCCTGTGCTTACATTAGCTCCTGCACTTGTTTTTAACGCTATACTAACTTGACTATCGATATCTTCACAATCAATGATAAAGTATTCATTAGATGACATTTTACCCATATCACTTCCATTAATACTTAACCATTCTATATCCGCTTCATCATTCTGAACAAGTAGTACTTGACTCACATTTTGAGCAGGTTCATAGTTATTATTTCCTGCTTGTTGAGCAGTGATAACGATACTACCTGGTTTTAGTATTTTAACTAATCCTAATGGATCAACTATAGCTACACCTACCTCATCACCTGATGAGTATGTTATAGGCAATCCTGAACTACTAACAGCCGACAATTGCAGTTGAAAGTTTGTATTATAAATCACAGGTGATAACTTATCAAACTCAATATGCTGCTTAGCTTTAGTGATGGTTAATTTAGCCATAAGTGTTAAGTCCTTATAATTAGCTCCTGTTACTAACGCTGTTATTTGATATACACCTGCTTCTGTTTGTTTATTTGCAGTATAAGACACCTGCATATCACTAGGCAAATTACCTTTAAGTATTAGTGTTCGCTCTGTTCCATCATAAGTGTATATAGCATCCGTTAGGCTTAATCCACTAATCGTAGCAGGTGTAATAACTAGATTATTACTTACATAACTTAATGAGTAATTACCATTCGCTTTTAAGTCACCCTGAGTAATAGCATAGCTTCCTACATTCTCTCCTATAGCACGAGATAAACCTCCTGATAATACAGCAGTCTCTTTATCGTTATTTACTAATCCTGATACTACATAATCAAGCTTAGGATCAACTGCTCCGTATACCTTAGATTGTTTATTAGCTGTCACTGTTAATAGTGCTGTACCAATAGTTAGATTGGCTGTCTTAAAATCTAATGCATAATTACTATTCGCTTTTAAGTCATTTTGATTAATAGTATAACTTCCTACATCCTCTCCTGTAGCACGAGATAAACCTCCTGTTAATACAGCAGTTTCTTTATCTGTAAACTGTAATCCTGATACTGTATAATCAAGCTCAGGATCAAATGCTCCGTATACTTTAGATTGTTTATTAGCTGTCACTGTTAATGGCGCTGTACCAATAGTTAGATTGGCTGTCTTAAAGTTAAGTATGTAGTTACTATTCGCTTTTAAGTCACCTTGAGTAATAGCATACGTACCTACATTTTCTCCTTTAGCACGAGATAAACCTCCTGATAACACAGCAGTCTCTTTATCATTATTTACTAGTCCTAATACTACATAATCAAGCTTAGGATCAACTGCTCCGTATACTTTAGATTGTTTATTAGCAGTCACGGTTAATGGTGCTGTACCAATAGTTAGATTAGCAGTCTTAAAGTCAACTGTATAGTTACTATTCGCTTTTAAGTCATTTTGATTAATAGCATACACTCCTACATTCTCTCCTGTAATACGTGATAAACTACCTGATAAGACATCCGTCTCTTTATCGTTATTTACTAATCCTGATACTACATAATCAAGCTTAGGATCAACCGCTCCGTATACCTTAGATTGAGGATTAGCTGTCACTGTTAGTTTAGCTGATGTAATAGTCAGGTTCGCTGTCTTAAAGTCTAATACATAATTACTATTAACAATTAATGCTCCTTGAGTAATAACATACGTACCTACATTCTCTCCTTTAGCACGAGATAAACTACCTGTTAATACAGCAGTCTCTTTATCATTATTCACTAGTCCTGACACTGTATAATCAAGCTTAGGATCAACTGCTCCGTATACTTTAGTCTTAACAGAAGCTGTTACTGTTAATTTAGCTGATGTAATAGTCAGCTTCGCTGTTTTAAAGTCAAGTGTATAATTACTATTAACAATTAACGCTCCTTGATTAATAACATACGTACCTACATCCTCTCCTATAGCACGAGATAAACTACCTGTTAATACAGCAGTCTCTTTATCATTATTCACTAGTCCTGACACTGTATACTCAAGCTTAGGATCAACTGCTCCGTATACTTTAGATTGAGTAGTCGCTGTTACTATTAATGGTGCTTTACCAATAGTCAGATTAGCTGTTTTATAGTCAAGTGTATAGTTACCATTCGCTTTTAAATCACTTTGAGTAATGATATAGCTTCCTACATTCTCTCCTTTAGCACGAGATAAACTACCTGTTAATACAGCAGTCTCTTTATCTGTAAGCTGTAATCCTGATACTGTGTAATCAAGCTTAGAATCAATTGCTCCGTATACCTTAGATTGAGGATTAGCTGTCACTATTAATGGTGCTGTACCAATAGTCAGATTAGCTCCAGTAAATTCAAGCGTATAGTTATCATTAGTCTTTAAAGTTCCTTTTCCTATCGCATAAGAAGCTACGTTCTCTCCTAAAGCACGTGATAAACTTCCTGTCAACACATCAGTTTCTTTGTCATTATTCACTAATCCTGATACTACATAATCAAGCTTAGGATCAACTGCTCCGTATACCTTAGATTGAGGATTAACTGTCACTGTTAGTTTAGCTGATGTAATAGTCAGATTAGCTGTTTTCAAGTCTAATGCATAATTACTATTAACAATTAACGCTCCTTGAGTAATAATATAGCTTCCTACATTCTCTCCTTTAGCACGAGATAAACTACCTGTCAACACATCAGTTTCTTTATCTGTAAACTGTAATCCTGATACGGTATAATCTAACTTAGGGTCAGTAGCACCGTATACCTTAGATTGTGTGTTCGTTGTTACGGATAATTTAGCTGGTGTAATCGTCATATCAGCTCCAGTAAATTCAAGCGTATAGTTATCATTTGCTTTTAAATCACCCTGAGTAATAGCATAGCTTCCTACATCCTCTCCTTTAGCACGAGATAAACTACCTGTTAATACAGCAGTCTCTTTATCATTATTTACTAATCCTGATACTACATAATCAAGCTTAGGATCAACTGCTCCGTATACCATAGATTGAGGCTTAACTGTCACTGTTAATGGCACTGCACCAATAGTAACTGTAATCTTTTCTAAAGGGCTTTCACATCCAAATTGATTAACCTGACTAACATAATAAACCTGCTGACCTACTTTACTAGTCGATGGTGTAGGTGCAATTAAACTCACTTTACTTAGTGTACCATTCTCTTCTGTATACCAATTAAGTTTATTCCCATTTAGACTAATAGCAGATAGTGGATGTGGAGCATCACCATATTTATATGATAAACTTGTTTCTGTAATAGGCTTAGTTACTACATCTCCATCAATAATAGTAACACTCTGTGTAGTTGTACACCCATTCGCATCAGTTACTGTTACTATATAACTACCTGCGGTTAAGCCTGTAGCTTTAGCTGCTGTGCCTCCTGATGGAGCCCATGAATAGGTATAACCTCCCGTACCTCCTGATGGAATCACTGTAGCTGTACCATTAGTACCTCCACTACAACTCACATTAGTCGCAAAGCCTATCGTAGTTAAAGCTGTAGGTTGAGTAATAGTAACACTCTCTGTCGTCGTACATCCATTCGCATCAGTTACTGTTACAGTATAGTTACCTGCTATTAAGCCTGTAGCAGTAGCTGCTGTGCCTCCTGATGGTGCCCATGAGTATTTGTAACCATTAGTACCTCCTGATGCAATCACTGTAGCTGATCCATTACTTCCTCCATTACAACTTACATTAGTTTGTGAAACTAATGATGCTTTTAAAGCTTCTCTAGGTTCAGTAATCTTAAAACTCTGTGTTGCTGAACAGCCATTCGCATCTGTAATAGTTACAATATAAGTACCTGCTGTTAAGCCTGTAGCTGTAGCTGCTGTACCTCCTGATGGTGACCATTTGTAAGTATAACCACCCATACCCCCTAATACATTTACTGAAGCTGTACCATTAGCTCCTCCATTACAACTTACATTAGTCTGCGATGGTGTGGTTGTTATAACAGTTGGTTGAGTAATATTAAATGTCTTTGTTATTTGGCAAAGGTTAGTATCTGTAACTGTCACTTCATAAGTACCTGCTGTTAAGCCTGTAATTGACCTAGTAGTTGCTCCATTATTCCACAAATAGGTATAACTTCCTGTTCCTCCTAATGGAGTTACTGTTGCTACTCCATTACTTCCTCCATTACATAGTACATTAGTCTGTGAAGTTGTAGCTGTTATAGCAGTTGGTCCTGTAATAGTTACCTCTTTTTCTATAGAACATTTATTAGCATCTGTAATAGTCACAGTATAGTTACCTGCTTTTAGTCCTACAGCTGTAGCTGCTGTACCGCCTGATGGTGACCATGAATAAATATAAGGAGGAGTTCCTCCTGATACGCTAACTGTAGCTGTACCATTAGTGTGTCCAAAACAACTTACATTCGTTTGCGACATTGTTGCTGTTAGTGCTTTTGGTTCGGTAATCGTAATACGCTGTGATTTTGTACAACTATTAGCATCTGTAACAGTCACTTCATAAGAGCCAGCTGTTAGTCCTGTAATAGTCTGAGTAGTTGCTCCTGTACTCCAGAAATAAGCATAAGGAGCTGTTCCCCCTGAGACAATTGCAGAAGCTGATCCATTAGCCCCTCCATTACAACTTACAATTGTTGATGCAATAGCTGTATTTAATACTGTTGGTTCAGTAATCGTAGATTTTACTGCTATTTGACACTGGTTAGCATCTGTAATAGTCACCGTATAAGTACCTGCTCTTAGTCCTGTAGCCGTAGCTGCAGTTCCGCCTGAGGGAAACCATGAATAAGTATAAGGAGGAGTTCCACCAGAGGCAATTACAGTAGACGTACCATTAGCACCTCCATTACAACTTACATCTGTTTGTTTGATTGTGGCGGTTATTGCAGTTGGTCCTGTAATAGTTACCTCTTTTTTTATAGAACATTTATTAGCATCTGTAATAGTTACAGTATAAGTACCCACTTTTTGGTCACTAATTTTACTAGTAGTTGCTCCTGTATTCCATAAATAACTATAGCCACCTGCTCCTCCTGATGGAGTTACTGAAGCTGTACCATTAGCTCCTCCATTACAACTTACATTAACCTGTACAGTTGTTGCTGTTAGAGCAGTAGGTTGAGTAATAGTAAACGTTTTCATTATTTGACACCCATTCCCATCTTCAATTGTCACAGTATAAGTACCTGCTGTTAAACCTGTAATAGAACTAGTAGTTGCTCCTGTACTCCATAAATAACTATATGGAGCAGTTCCTCCTGATGGATTCACTGAAGCTAATCCGGTACTTTCTCCATTACAACTTATATTAGTCTGTGCCGTCGTTGCTAATAATATAGGAGGTTGTGTAATAGTAAATGTCCTTATTATTTGGCATACGTTAGCATCTGTAACAGTCACTTCATAAGTACCTACTTTTAGTCCTGTAATAGTCTGAGTCGTTGCTCCATTACTCCACAAATACGTATAATTACCTGTACCTCCTGATGGAGTCACTGTAGCTGATCCATTACTTCCTCCAAAACAACTTACATTAGTCTGTGAAGTTGTAGCTATTATAGGATCTGGTTGGGTAATAGTAACTGTTTTCGTTATTTGGCATGTATTTGCATCTGTAATAGTTACCGTATAAGTACCTGCTGATAGTCCTGTTGCAGTAGCTGCTGTACCGCCTGAAGATGTCCATGAATAGGTATACGGAGCAGTTCCGCCTGAGGGAATCACTGTTGCTGTACCATTAGCACCTCCATTACAACTTACATTAGTCTGTGCAGTTATAGCTGTTAAAGCTTCTGCAGGTTCAGTAATCGTAACACTTTGTGTAGCCGTACAAGCATTCGCATCTGTGATAGTTACAGTATAAGTACCTTTTGATAGTACTGTTGCAGTAGCTGCTGTACCACCTGATGGTGACCATGAGTAAGTATAAGGAGGGGTTCCACCTGAGGCAATTACGGTAGCTGTACCATTAGCCCCCCCTTTACAACTCACATCAGTCGAAAAACCTATAGTTTTTAGAGCTGTAGGTTGAGTAATAGTAAATGACTGTGCTGTTGTATAGTTATCAGCATCTTTAATCGTCACTGTATATACACCTGCTGCTAAACCTGTAGCCGTAGCTGCAGTTCCGCCTGAGGGAAGCCAAGAGTAAGTATAAGGAGCTTTTCCGCCTGATACTTCTACTTTAGCTGTACCATTAGTACCTCGATAACAACTTATATTCGTTCCTGAAATTGTTGCTGTTAAATCAGATCCTTTAACAATATTAGAATCCTTCACCCATGTAAATGCATCTAAACCAAAATATCTATACCCTCCATTAGCTGTAAGTTCTAACTCATCTATAATAATATTACTATAGTTCTGACCATTCAGATTCGTCAAATCTATTAATGTATAACCATTAGTCATTCCTAATGCAGTAGCAAAACCACTCGTCTTAGTTTGCATAAATTTAGTTACTCCACTTAACTTTCCTACAACAGTCAAACTTCCTGCAACGCTTAAATCAAGATTCAATGCAGATAGGTAAACCCAAAAGCGATTTACTTTAAATAAGTTTGAGGTAGTCTTAATGCTAAAAGATGGTGGAAATGACGAGTCATTACTATTATCTATATAGCGATTATCATTAGCTGTTCCATTCCATCCTGTCCCCGGAAAGTTAGCTTGTATATCAAATAAACCAACCTTTGAAATAATATTAAAGATCACCCCATTATCAGTAAAGCTAGCGGAGGCATTGCTTTCTGTTTCGAAAACCTCTATGCTCGTCTGTGCGAAAAGCATGGGGCTAAGGGTTAAAAAAAGTAAGAGTAGTAGTTTGTTCATGGCTGTTGTTTTATAAAAGTTTTGTATGTTTTAATTTAAACCACACAGCCAACTATAGCTAATGAATAGTAAAGTCATTAGCACTAAATCTAGATTGCTATTCGTTGAGTGTGGTGATATTCAATAATTAGCTTCAGTATGTAAAAGTATAATTAGTAACGCATTCTTAGTATTTAAAGGGGGTGGACAAAGAGGTGGACAAATCACAACCACTTCATAAACAACTCTTTTATAAATACAAAAAAGGAACTACCTATACAGATAATTCCTTTTTAAATATTCATATAATGATTAGTTAGTACTTCTATTCCTGATTAAATATCATTGTATATTCCTCTCCATACTTCTTTCTCAGTCGCTGTTTTGCTTTCTTAATTGCGTCGATAGTCACCCCTAATAGGTTAGCTGTTTCTAGATTAGTCAGCCCCATCTTCTGTAATAATACGATGCGCAAATTAGACTCTGTCAACTCCGGAAAGTGGATAGATACATATTCTAAATACTCCCCTTGCTCTTCTCTAAAAGTAGCTTTAAACATTGTCCAACTCTCCTCAGTCATTAAGTGTGAACTTAACAGTTCTTCTAATGCTGGGCGTTTATCTTTTAAAAATTCATTAGACGAGTTTTTAACCCTATACAGTTCTCTTTCTAATTTATCTATCTGTTTAGTCTTTTCAGTTAGATAGACCTGGTATGACGCTAAGGAAGCATGTGTCTCCGTTAGCTTCTTTTCAGAATTTACCTTCGCTAATTGAAAGTCTAATAGCTTCGCTTGATAACTTCTTGCTTGAAGTTTCACAATGCGTTTATAGAAAAAGTAAACGATGAATATAATCACAAACAATAGCGATGAGATGCTCAGTAGTAACAGTCGCTGATACTTCACTTTCTCAGAGATGTTCTTCTGTATCTCTAATTCCCAATTCACTCTATCTAGACTAGCCTTCCAATTAATCTCTTTGATAACCTCATCTCCTTCTTTATCTTCTATAAGACTATCTAACCGCTCTAACTCCCTGCGATAAGACAGTTCCTCTTGATCCCTATTCTGAATTTTACTTACTTCAAGTAAACATGTTATTATCTCTCTTTGGAATCCCATCAAATAGCTTTTAGAGTTAGCTACTTTATAGGCCTCTTTCCACGACTGCTCTGCTAGATCATACTCCTTATTCTCAAAATAGAACTTCCCTAACTGAATCTGAATATACATCAGATTCTTCTCTTCATCTAACTCCCTTGAGATAGAGATATCCTCTTTAAAGTAAGATATGGCTTTCTCTTTATCTCCTTTCTTTTGATAGACTAAGGCCAGTCCTCCTAGACTTTTAGCATATCTTAATGTATCCTTATGCGCTAAGGCTTTCTTACTCGCTAATAGAAAGTAATTCTCTGCTTGAGATAAACTGTCTGTTCTGAAGTTACTTTCCCCTAATGACCACAGTGTAGCACTATTATTTATATTTTGATCTTTCGTTAATTCAAGTACTTTTTTATAATAGGCAATAGACTTATCATACTTCTTCATCGTTTCAAAAAAGTAAGCTGTCTTCATCAGAATACTTATAGGCTGTATCTCTAACACAGAGCTATCACTATCTATCACTTTAGATATCTTGATAAAATAAGATGCTGCATCATAATAGTGACTATAGGTATAATAGTAAAACCCTACTTCACTATATACCCATTGCTTTAACGCAACATTAGTTCCTTTAGTAACGATATCAACACTCTCAAGATACAATGAAGTACTCACTGTATTAATACTATCATTGTTCTCTAAATGCTGTTGCGCTTTAAAGACATTATCTATAGCCTGTCGCTCTTTACTGTCTCTAATTTTAGCTTGTTTGAATACACCACTTTCCTTATAGTGCTTGATAACTTGATCATAATCAAGATTAGTATTGATCTTATTATCAGAACAACTACTTAATATAAATACAAAGAATATGGCGAAGAGTCTAAGTGTCATTTAATCACATTTTGTACAAAAATAGAGTATTATAAAGAACATTGAGCAACTTTATTACATTTACATACTTATAATCATATAAAGTCTATCCTACACTAACAATATCACTATTCAAATATTTAGATATTGTTTATCCAAAAATATTTACTTTCTTTGTATCGTAAATTCTCGATATATAGAAATGACTGAACTATTTAAAGCTTTATCAAACGAACACAGAGTACAAATCTTAAAGTGGCTTAAGACTCCGCACGATTTCTTCGAATTAGAAGACATCGAGCCTGAAGTACACGAATTTGGAGTGTGTATGAGTGTAATCCAAAAAAAAGCAGGTCTTTCTCAGTCGACTACTTCTGCCTATCTAACGACTATGGTAAACATCGGACTACTTACTTCTATCCGAAATGGTCAGTGGACGTACTATAAACGCAATGAAGCTAAAATAAAAGAGTTAGCTAGTTATATCCAAAACACACTGTAACAACACTATATAATAAAACCATAACCATATCACACTATAACATATCGTTAATTCTAGATATCTAAATACTCCAAATAATGGAACACAAATTCAACAACCATAAGACTTTCAATAAAGTCTTTCATCCAGGCAAACTAACCTTAGGGATATTCCTTCCCCTAGAGGTATATGATAATGATATTTCAATCTTTAATCAACACCTGAAATACATAAAGCAAATAGACCAAAGTGGTTTTGCTTCTTTATGGGTAAGGGATATCCCGATGTATGATCCAGGCTTTAGAGATGTAGGGCAAGTCTATGATCCTCTAACTTATCTCGCTTATATAGCAGGTCAGACGACTGATGTAGCATTAGGGACAGCTAGCATAGTTCTACCTCTTCATCACCCTATTTCTTTAGCAAAAACAACTGCCTCTATAGACCAACTATCTAATGGACGTTTATTATTCGGTGTAGGATCTGGTGATCGATATGCAGAGTTTCCTGCATTCAATAAATCATTTGATAAAAGAGGAGAGCTATTTCGCGAGGTAATGCAAGACATACAGACATTGCACACCATAGATACACCCAAAATGGATTCAAGTATCACGAAGATGCAAGAGTTAAACTTAGTGCCAAAGCCTTTGCATCATAATATACCTACTCTAGTCACAGGGGCTAGTCAGCAGTCTTTAGAGTGGATAGCCAAAAATGCTGATGGATGGATCACATATCCTGGACCAACGACTACTAATGAGGATACCCTAAATCTAGAGCAAAAGATTAAAGCATTTAGAGATTTGATTCCAAAAGGAACATTTAAACCCCATATGACTAATGAATGGATAGAGTTAGATGAAGATCCTTATTACCCGAGAACGCCCTTAAGAGGTGGTTTTGTATTAAAGACAGGTAGACTTGGATTAATAGACTTATTACATAAGTGGGAAGAAATAGGTGTTAACCACGCCGCTATAGGTATCCAGTTTGGCAAAAGAGATATAGGTGAAACACTAGATGAACTTGCAACAGAAGTATTGCCTTACTTTAAGGCAAATACACTTTAACTCAAAAAGAGCATAATCAGATAGGTCTGATTATGCTCTTTTGTCTTATCTTACTTGAGTTTATCCTAACTCTCCCAAGCTATATCAAGTAGATTACCTAAAGCATCTACTTTAACCACTAATAACTGGTCTGAGATATTCTGGTCAATACAGTAATCAAATACTGCAAAACTAGTACTGCCATATTTGCCATCAGGATACATTCCTATCCTTACTAGTTTTAGCTTTTTAATAAATTGTATATTTTTATCCTCTGCTTGTAAATCTATGCCTATTTCTTCACTAATCTCTTCGCCTATCTCTTCTAAGTGAAAACTTGCAAACTCTAAAGCTTGACCATCTTCTTCTTTAGCATAATCTGCATCTATGTATTCTCTATTTCTTATATCATAAGCTTCAATATTATTGAGAACATTCTTCATTTGAATTGCAATAGGCTCCTTAATAGAAGACTCTTCTATATTCAAGTCTAATCGAACAATGTTATCTTTATATGAAATCTCTTCATTATAATATTCTTCTACATTATCAAGATCTATCTCTCCAAAGTAGGGTAAGGTAAACTGTTTCATATCTGTTTGTTTTTGTATAAAGATAAATTTAATCTCACAATCTATGGAAGAATTATCACGATTTATGTAAATGCTTTACTGTTCTAACTCTTCCCAATAGTTAGTCACTTGCGGATTGCGTGACCTATGCCTTAATCATTCTTGCTGAAAAAGCCTCCCTTAGCTTGTATTCTTCAAGGATTCCCCACAAAAACCGCAACAACTTAGAATAGGAACACTATTTATTTTAGGTGTGGTTATTGATGTAAGTTGGTAAAGTATATTCATTACTTTAGATTTTAACATTTATCGATTGATTATTTATCATTTGATAATTAGTAAAACAACGAGAGACTATACTTTTGACTCATTAAAATAAGAGATTGATTATGACACAAGACAATGTAAACAAAGGGTTATCCTTAGCGAGTATTTTTCCAACCAAAACAAGAATGCGCTTAATAGGTGTATGGCTTATCGTAATACTGTTTATGGTATTCGGAGGAGCTATTACAGGAGACTCACTCTCTCCCCTAGTAGCGACAAGTATTTTCGGAGTACTACTATTGACAATTATAGTAGCTGCTTTTGGCGTAGTAAAAGAAGCGGATGAGCTAGCACATAAACTAGGAGAACCTTTCGGAACACTGATTCTGACTTTATCTATTGTATCTATAGAAGTAATTTTAATCTCGGCAGTAATGTTAGGCCCTGGTGAAAACCCTACTATTGGTAAAGACTCTATCTTCTCTGTCATGATGATTATTATGAACTTGGTGATAGGGCTGTGTATCCTATTAGGTGGGCGCAAATATGGAGAGCAGGAGTATAATGCACAGGGAACGATGTCTTACATCGCTATGATTATAATGTTAGGGGGCATCGCTTTATTACTTCCTAATTTTATACAAGGAGCTGGTGGAGGTATGTTTAGCAATACACAAGCTATCGTATTAGCAATCTTTATTATTGTACTTTATGCTGTCTTCTTGTATTTCCAAATGACAGGGTATAGACATCTATATGTACAACCTAAAGAGGGATCAATGGAAATTCCCTTTAAGGATAGAGCTATAGCTAATAATGTAACCACACATAGTGAACACAATGCTACTGATGGAAAGAAAGAGATATGGATACGCTCTATTATCTTAATCGGAATGATACTCCCTATTGTACTATTATCTCATAATATGGCTGTGGTAGTGGACTATGGTATTAAAGCAGCTAATCTACCGACACTATTAGGAGGTGTATTAATCGCTATTATCGTATTCACACCCGAATCTATGACTGCTGTCAAAGCAGCTCTAAATAATGAGTTTCAACGTGCGATAAACCTATGTCATGGAGCATTTGTATCTACTGTAGGACTTACAGTACCCTCTGTTCTTATCATTGGGCTAATCACAGGTAAGACTGTGTTATTCGGGATGAACAGTACAGAAACAATTTTATTTGTCATCACACTACTATTAAGCCTAATGACTTTTTTAGGTAAACGTACTACTCCTATTATGGGTATTATGCACTTAGTCTTATTTGCAGTGTTCACACTACTAATATTTAATCCCTAATTAATATTTATAAATAGAGGTGCCTAGTTGGTTCACTTAAGCTTTTAGCTTATTTAAAAGGCAACTCCATTAATTAAAAAACACTCCTTACAGCTACTGCTCTAAGGAGTGTTTTGATTTAATCAGTAATCCATGTTCGCTAAAATACTGCAAAGCAACTCTTTCATTAGCTCAGAAACCATACTGTTATTTTGCTTTTATCACTTATTATTAATTTAAAAGACTATATCACTTATAATCATATTATGATCTGACAACGCATTCATCTGATAAGTATCCTGTCGGACTATCTGTACTTTACTATCTTTTGATTTAGTTATAAAGTCTATTTTCTTTGTACTCTGATAGGCAGGAATAGTCATTTGTTTATCAAATCGACTATCGAAAGAGAAAACTGAACTTAATTCATTAAGTGGTTTTGAAGTTAATATTGCATTAAAATCACCTGTCAGCAAATCAAAAGAGAGTGCTTTTTGTATCTCTGTAATACGCTTAGCCTGTACTACTCTACTTTCTTCGTGAGAACTAGACATATGCGTAGTAGCAATACTAAGAGATCTACTATTCCCCATATCTATTTTACAAACTAATATCCCTCTCTGTTCTTCTGTTTTCTCTATATGAGGAAGTTTATAGAAGTGTTCTTCTTGTATAGGAAACTTAGAAAGAATAGCCACGCCATAATCTCCTCCATCATATGCTATCGTTTTGCCAAATGAATAGTACATACCTGTTTTCACTGCTAACATTTTTACTTGATTAAGATATTGCCCAGAACGCATAGTGTGTACATCTACTTCTTGTAGAGTCACAATATCTATATCATCCCTATTAATAACAGCAGCTAATGAATTGATATCAATTAGATGATAGCTGTCATAAGCTGCTGCAAAATGATGAACATTATAATTAAGTATCCTTACTTCACTTTTTTTTTAAAAACTTTAGTTGTTGGTTCTACCCATCTAAATTCTGTCATTACTGGATAGTGATCAGAAGCAAATAAAGGCCCACGTTGAATATCTAATTCTCTATACTTAATAGGAGCTAGATTATATCCTTTTAAAAAAATATAGTCTATTCTACTAGATTTAGGTGCTTCTATCTTCCATGCGTTATGTGTATACCCTAGCTCTGAACGATACATCGCTGCGTCTCTAGTATCGACATATTTACTTTCTACTATTTTCTGATAAGGTAAATCTGTCGGAGGTAAATTAAAATCCCCTGTGAACACAATCGTTTCTCCTTTCGTAATTTTTGCTAATTCTTGATTTATAACCTCAACACTATTCTTGCGTGCTTCTGGTCCTCTATGATCAAAATGAGTATTTAAATGAATAAATACTTTACCTGATTTTTTGTCTTCAAACCTAGCCCAAGTAGCAATACGAGGCAGAGAAGAGTCCCATGATTTTAATCCTTTTTCGTGTGGTGTTTCTGATAACCAAAAGGTTCCACTATCTAATACTTTAAATCTATCCTTTAAGTAAAAAATAGGGCTATATTCTCCTTTAGTTCCCCCTTCTCTACCCTCTCCAACATAATCATAATGAGGAAGCAAAGTCTCTAAATCTACTAATTGATTGTGTAATACCTCTTGCATTCCTATAATATCAATATCATTAAAGAACACAATCTCAGATACCCATTCCTTTCGATTACTCCATTGATTTATTCCATCATTAGGCGTATCCATTCTAATATTAAAAGTCATTGCTCTTAATGTCTCTGGTTGTTTCTCTTGCGCGAATATGCTCGTTCCTATAAACAAGGCACATAATATTATTGACTTTACCATCCTGGGTTTTGTTTTAGATTTGTATTTAACTGTAGTTCCTGTATTGGCAATGGGTATAGATAATCCTTCTGCTCATTCCATGTACGATTCTTAAACGTAGGGAATGGATCTATCATATTATTCGAATTAAGCTTAATATCACTTCCTAATTTTGCATAATAAACTCCTTGTTCATTCTCATTAGGTCTAGTCCCTTCATATAAATAGATATCAGTTTTACCATTGTTGTCTAAGTCATATTTACCAGGTCCATTAAAATACATTCCCTCTATGTTCTGTACTAGTTTTTGTCCTTCTTTCCAACGAGCTATATCATCCCATCTTTGGTTCTCCATAAACAATTCAATACGTCTTTCTCTTCTTAATTCTAATAGAATTCCCTTATTAATACCTGACACATTTTTATATTGAGCAGCTAGATAAGCATCAGGATGACTATTCGCATCCGACATAATCATGTCAGGCATACCAACGCGTTTTCTAAGTGAGTTTACTGATAAATCTAAGTCACTTTGTTCTAGTATACCTAATTCTGCTTTAGCTTCAGCATATGCTAAAAGCACTTCAGCAAATCTAAACAAAGGCAAATCAACAATAGCTGCATTATTCGTGTCATACTGTGCTTCTGCCACATACTTAATCAACTGATAACCAGTAGTAGCTGCAGAAAAATCAGGAGCTAACTGTATCGTACTTCCCATGCGAGTATAACCAGGTGTACGTATAGTTTGGCTTAAACGCAAGTCTCTATTCTTTACCTCGTCAACAAATAATATCTTATTATAGTTCATACGATCTGTAAATCGGCTACCATCTTTCATTAAGTAACTATTGATTAAGTCCTTTGGCATAGAAGGTCTTCCATAAGAAGCAGTCACTGTATAATAGTTAACATTATGGCGTACGTTTAACTCTGTAGAAAATTCCCTTGCTAAAATAATTTCATCTGCTACAGCATTATGAGAAGCGAACAAGTTCTGATAATCTTTACTAGGATTTCCTGTTGAGTACACTTTATATCCTGATTCTTTTATCAAAATCTCTGCAGCTTGATAGGCTTGCTCTAAATATGTTTGATATCCAGGGATACCTCTGTACTTCATATGAGTTCCCTCATATAGGCCTACACGTACTTTTAAAGCAAGCGCTGTCCATCTTGATACACGATATGTATCTTTAGTTGAACGCATATTTTCTATAGCATAATCTAAATCTTTAAGAATATTATCTACTACCACCTTACGAGGGTCACGTGGTTTCTGTAAAGCAGCTTCATCTTCTGCTGTAATTAAAAAATCATACCAAGGGACATCCCCAAAACGAGTTACTTTATCAAAGTAGAAATATGCTCTAAAGAATCTAGCGACTCCTCCATAATGCTTAATTAATGTCTGATCTCCTACTTTTTCAAAATTGACTAAGAAATAATTAATATCTCTTAAGTGGCTCCATGACCAACCACCTCCTGATGGCGGTACTACACGTCCACCTCGCATCTCATCAGATAAAATATTCTGAATAATATTATCTGTTCTATAATCACCATTATACACAGATGTAGTTGGGAACATTCTATAAAATGAGTTAGTGAAGAGTATTAAATCACTCTCCTTAGTAAAGAAATTATCACTAGTAACAGAAGAAATAGGATCACGTTCTAAAAAATCCTCACTACAAGAACCTAGAAAACCCGCTGTTAATAATAAGACAAGTATTTTATATCTTTTCATATTCGTTGTTTAGAAATTAAGTTGTACTCCAAAAGAAACAATCTTTGAGAATGGGAAGTTTTGACCATTGGTGCGTTTACGAGCAGAACTAGGGCTGTTAAAATCAAAAGCATTACTAGCAGCTTCTGGGTCGATGTAGTCTGTAAGATTAGTAAACGTAAATAGATTCTCTCCACTTACATAGATTCTTACCTTATCCATCTTCACTCTTTTCACTAAATCTTGAGGCAAAGTATATCCTAAAGTAATATTCTTTAGACGTAGGTAAGAAATGTCTTGTAGGTATCGATCGTTTTGTACTCCTAACTGTCTATTACTTCCTAGCGAAGTATACCCCACTAGACGTGGAAAGTAAGCATTTGGATTCTCTGGCGTCCAAATATCATTCGCTAAATCTTGGCGAATAAATGAGTTATATGGTCTATTATATGGTCCCCAGAACATTCTACTATCTGTATCAGGATACCAATCTTGCTTACCGACTCCTTGAAAGAATGCTGCGAAATCAATTCCTTTCCAATCAAATGCAAGGCGGAAATTATACTGGTATCTAGGTGCTGTATTCCCAATCTTACGCATATCTCCATGATTCTCTAATGTATTAGCTCCTTCACTCACGATACCATCTCCATTTAAGTCCTTAAACATAACATCACCAGGCTGTAATCCTCCATTAGCAATTATATGAGCAGATACACGTGATTGGTCAGCATGATTAGCTATTTGATCTGCACTTGAGAATAATCCTTCAACTGAATATCCCCAAATCTCGCCTAGCTCCATTCCTTCGTAATAGTCTGTCAAAAGACCTGTAGGATTGTCAAAACGAGTAATCTTAGTCTTAGAATCAGCAAGTCCTACAGACAATGAATAATTAAAATCACTATTCCCTAACTTAAATGAATCATTATAACCTACAGAAACTTCAAATCCTTTTGTCCTTAAGTCTGCTGCATTTTCACGAGGCGATTCTGTTCCAAGTACACCTGGTAGCGTTCTTCCTTTTGTTAACATTCCTTCAATGTCCTTTTGGAAATAATCAAAACCTACATTTAAGCGATTCTGAAAGAAGCCTAAATCAAACCCAATGTTCGTAGTAGCTACAGTTTCCCAGGTAATATCTCTAGGATTTAAAGAAGGGGCTTGCATATACTCTAACAATGCTCCATCTATCGCATAGCCCTTATCTATCGCTTTATTTAAAGTAGGGATATAAGCGTATGCACCGATAGCTTGGTTACCTAATTCTCCATAAGAAGCGCGAATTTTAAACTGATTCCAAAACCCGAACGTTCGTTTAAAGAATGGTTCATTCGCTACATTCCAACCTAAAGAGACAGAGGGAAAGAATTGCCATCTCTGTTCACTAGGAAACTTAGATGTCGCATCATAACGACCGTTTAACTCTACTAAATATTTACCAGCATAATCATATGAGAAACGATAAAAATATCCTCGTAATGCCCATTCATAAGCACTTCCTACTACTGTAGGATTAGACGAACCTAATCCTAAATTAGTCAAATCATCAGAGATTAAATTCTGAATACTCATAATACGATTATCGTTCTTAAAATACTCTTGATTATATCCTCCCATTACTTCAAAATTATGATCTCCGAAGTCTAGACGATACTGACCATAAATATTAAGAGCATTATAATCTTCTATAGTCTCGTTTACATTCAATTTATTCTCACCAAAATATTGGATCTGATTAGGGAAAATAGAATAAGGAACTAAAGTAGAGCGTTCATTGATATCTCTTGTATTTTTCTTATATGCATAACTCGCATGAATGTCAAAATCTTTTGTTGGCTTAAAATGAAAAGCATTAATAGTAGAGAACTCATCTCTCACTGCAGTTCTATTCGATTTGCCATGTAATAATGAAGCAAAATAACCATCTCCAATAGTATAATTATTAAGTTCTGTCCGCCATAGTGCTCCACCATCAGGGTTCACAGGTACATAAGATGGTAATGCGTGTACTAACATCTCACTAGTCCACGGGTCTCTCCAGCCATACTGTGTACCTCCATGCACTAAATCAGATGATTTAAAATATTGATTATTTGTAGAGAAACTAATCCAATCATTAATTTTAATATCAAATTTAGCACGTAGGTTATTCTTCTTATACTTATCGTCTTGTACTTTTAATAAACCATCAGCAGAGTAGTTTCTATAAGAGAAATATCCTTTTACTTTCTCACTTCCTCCTGATATACTAATATCATTAATATAAGAGTAACGAGTATCTTTCCAGAAGTAGTTCCACCAATCTGTACTACCATAGTGTACATACTGATCACGTCCATTTCTATTTTGAATCTCAACACGAGCTAATGATGGGTCTTTAGATACTGCTTTTAACTGTTCATAGTCATATTCATTATATCCTGTATAACTACGACCACTACCAGTGATAAATGCTTGATCTACTATTTTCGCTGCTAAGTAAGGATCTGTAACAAAATCTGTATTCTGAGTTTGAGACAAAATATTCATAGAGGAGTTAACACTTACTTTAATCTGTCCTACTTCAGGGTTCTTAGTTGTAACTAATACTACTCCAAAAGCACCACGAGCACCATATACAGCAGCTGCTCCAGCATCTTTTAAGACACTAATATTTGCGATATCATCTGGATTAATATTAGATAAGTTTCCCTCGACACCATCAATTAACACTAAAGGACCTCCCCCATTGACAGAATTAAAACCACGAATATTAATATTTGCTTCTGCATCTTCTTTACCACTAGAGTTTGTGATATTTAGTCCAGGAGTAGTCCCTTGTAAAGCAGACACAGCATTTGACAAAGGTCTATTTCTCAATGTCCTAGTGTCTACCTCAGTGACCGATGTAGTAATGTTTTGTTTCTTTTTATCACCATATCCAATAGCTACTAAAGTAATGTCTTCTAGTTGGGTATTGAATTGATCATTTTTTACGGTAATCTCACCATTGCCATACGTGACTGTATATCCAGTCTGCATAGCTATCGTTTCTAAGACATCCTGAAGCTTTGTTGCCTTGACTTCATAAGCAATAAGAGGAGTCTGTTTTAAAGATTGGTCTTTGATGATTACCTTAGCGCCTACTTTAGATGCTAATTCTGTTACCACGCTTCCTAAGCTTGCATCCTGTTCGATCACTATCGAAACTAATGGGGTACTGACTGGTGGTTGATGATCTTGAGCAACAAGATAACCAGAGTAAAATAGGAATGCTATATAGCAACAGACCTTGAATTTCTTCATAATTACAGGTGTTAATGTTTATTTTGCTAAACATAGTACCATTAAGTAATTAGCTAATCCATCCTCAGTTTAATAAAACATTAAGCTTCCATAAAGCTATTACAATCCCATAACATCTGTTATACAAATAGATAACATTATACAATCGCCTATAAACTTATATAAATCAAATATTATCTAGTAATTATTTCTTTTAGACCCTAGTAAAACTTAATACTTCGTTTTATCAATAAACACTGACAAAAACACACAAATTATTAGGACAAAACAGTTGTTTTTTTTGTTTACTAATCAGAAGCTCACTAAAAACAAACAAAATACAAATATTCAGTATAATAATACAAAATAAGTTAGTAACCTCTCATTACTTTGTATTAGTACTCTATTTATACATAATAGAATAAGATCAGTTTTCAAATACTATGACTTGGTATTTACCTATATTTAATCTACCTCCCCTCTTAACCTTGTCATAACATAGCAAACAATAAACCAAGTCCACATCTTCTCATACAATCCAAGTTGTTTCTAAAAATAATATTGACTATTAATAAATAACCTACCTTTTACAAACATCTCTTAATTATTTTATCAATCTTACTAAATAATCAATAAAAAATATCACTTAACCCTTTGATAACATACCAATAACTCACAGATTACAATTAGATAGGTACTTTGTCCTCGATGAAAAAACACTATTTATTTGTAAGAAGAGGTTTATTAGTCTTTTCTTCCTTATTATTACTTTCTTGCGGTAACAAGAACCATTCAATCAAAATGAAAGGATCTGATACCGAAGTGAACTTAGCAGTTAATCTGGCCGAGAAATACACTCAAATAGATGCTGAATTTAGTATTGCCATCTCTGGTGGAGGATCTGGTATAGGAATTACTTCCTTATTAAATGGCCAAGCAGACATCGCTAACTCTTCTCGTCCTTTATCGGACAAAGAAATCAAACAATTTGAAGACAAGAACATCAAAGTACACACTGTCGTATTTGCTGAAGATGCTACTGCTTTTGTCGTGCACAAAGATCTACCGATTAATGAAATAGATCTTGAAACACTAGCCAAGATTCTAAAAGGAGAGATTACTAATTGGAATCAAGTCACTACAGTAGATTTACCTATTAACATCTATGGTCGCCAAAGTAGCTCTGGAACACATTCCTTCATTAAAAAGAAACTAAAGATAGAGTTCTCTAATGCAGCTAAAGAAATGACAGGTAATGCTCAGATCTTAGAAGGAGTAAAAGCAGACAAATCAGGGATAGGCTACGTCGGTGCAGGATATATCTCACACGAGGTATCTGCTAATCCTACTGTAAAGATTCTTAATATTAAAGAAACTGCTACTTCTCAAGCTTTCTCACCGATAGATGCAGCAACGATTAATAACAGTCTGTATTTCTTCCAAAGACCACTATACCAATTCATCTTAGAAGACTCTTGGGAGAAAGTAAAGCCTTTTATTGACTTTGAAAGTAGCGAAATAGGTAAGAAAATAATCATTGATCACGGATATTATATCATAGAACGACCATAAAATGAAATATAAAATTAGAATAGGCTTAGATATCGCGTTCAAGTATATCTTTAAAGCAACTGGTCTTTTAGTGCTTTTCTTATTAGGAGGTATATTAGCAATGTTAATCTATAACTCAATATCTTTCTTTATGGATGTTAAACCACTTGATTTCATCACTGGGATGGAGTGGAATCCTACAGGTAAGAATCCTCAATATGGAATGCTTCCACTTATATTAAGTACGACAATAGTAACCTTTGGGGCTATGCTTATCGCTATTCCTCTTGGTATCGGAACAGCCGCATTTATCTCTGAATACGCAGGCAAAAGATTAAAGAACATCCTGAAGCCGGCAGTTGAAATGTTAGCAGCTGTACCATCAGTAGTAATCGGTTTCTTAGGTATCGTAGTAGTAAGCCCTGGATTAGCTGATATGGCTAATCTACCAAACGGTTTAAATGCTCTAAACGGAGCGATATTACTTGCTATTATGGCATTGCCTACTATTATCACGATTGCAGAAGATGCTATACACGCTGTACCTAAAATGTACAAAGAGGCAAGCTACGGTGTAGGAGCGACCAAATGGCAGACACTACGCAAAGTAATTATCCCTGCCGCAGGCCCTGGTATTATATCAGCGATTATGTTAGGTGTCGGTAGAGCTATCGGAGAGACGATGACAGTACTGATGGCTACAGGTAACGCCGCTCTAATTCCTACAGGGTTCTTTGATTCAGTAAAAACGATGACGGCGACTATCGCTATTGAGATGGGAGAAGTTCCTTATCAGACTACACACTACTACGGATTATACGCATTGGCAACAGTACTGTTCTTTATGACGTTAATCGCCAACTTAGTAGGAGAATATTTTATAAACAGATTAAGAAAATACCATGCTGCATAAAAGATTTAGATTTTCCTCTATCATTGAATGGGGAACATTAGTAGGAACAACACTTATCGTGTGTTTCTTCCTTGTAGTGATCATCCTTGAGATTGTCACTAAAGGAGTAGGTAGCTTATCATGGGAGTTTATCACTTCTATTCCTAAAGAAGGAATGACTAAAGGTGGTATCCTTACTCCTATTATCGGTACAGTATTAATCACCCTAATCACTGCGCTATTTAGTATTCCATTTGGTGTATTCTGTGCCATCTACTTAAACGAGTATGCAGAAAACAATTGGCTAACGAAGATTATCCGTGCAGCGATACGTAACTTATCAGGAGTACCTTCTATTATCTACGGATTATTTGGATTAGCCTTGTTTGTACAGGCATTATCATTAGGTACATCCCTATTAGCAGCAGGTCTTACTTTAGGGTTATTATCTCTACCCTATATTATTACCACAACAGAAGAGGCTTTAATGCAAATACCAAATAGTACAAGAGAAGCTGCATTAGCAGTGGGGGCTACTAAATTTGAGACTATCAAAGATGTAGTGATACCTTCTGCTGTACCTGGAATATTAACAGGAGTAGTACTAACGCTGTCAAGAGCGGCTGGTGAGACAGCTCCTATCCTATTCACAGGTGCTGCATTCTATATCAGTGATACGAATGGATATGTAAACCAAGAGTTTATGGCTCTTCCTTATCACTTATACATGTTATCTACACAACATCAAGCTATTGATGAAGTTAGACCTATCGCCTACGGAACAGCATTAGTACTAATCTTAGTCGTGTTCCTATTAAACTTAAGCGCATTTTATATCCGTTATAAATTCAGAAAAAATGAAAACTAAATTATCTGCACAAAACTTAAGTATTAGTTTTGCAAACAAGCAAGTTTTAAAAAGTGTAAACGTCGAGTTTGAAGAGAATAAAATAACTGCCCTTATCGGACCATCTGGTTGTGGTAAGAGTACTTTACTTAGAAGCTTTAACCGCATGCATGACTTAGTGCCTTATGCTAAGATCAACGGAAAGATCATGCTTGAGGATATTGATATTTATTCAAAGAATATTCCTGTAACAGAGATTAGAAAGCGCATCGGAATGGTGTTTCAAAAAGCAAACCCTTTCCCTAAGAGTATCTATGACAATATCGCTTACGGACTAAAGATAAACAACTTACCTCACGATAAGAGTGTAATCGAGAAAGCCTTAACAGAGGCCTTCTTATGGGATGAGGTAAAAGACGATTTAAAGATGCCTGCTCACCGCCTATCAGGAGGACAACAGCAACGTCTGTGTATCGCTAGAGCAGTTGCTCTAAGACCTGAGGTTATCTTGATGGATGAGCCATGTTCTGCTCTTGACCCTGTGAGTACGCTTAAAATAGAAGAGCTTATTCTACACCTTAAAGAAAAGTACACGATCGCTATCGTAACACATAATATGCAACAAGCACAGCGTATCGCTGATCAAACGTATTTTATGTATTTGGGTGAAGTGAAAGAAAGCGGATTGACTCAAGATATCTTTGAGAACCCTAAACATGAAATGACGAAGAACTACATCAATGGTGTCTTTGGATAATATAATAATAGTAGACCACTTACCTACTTAGTCATTAATAAGTCAACTTGTTAATAAAAAAGGCACTCCTTATCAGAGTGCCTTTTGGTTTTTATAATACCTTAAATCGGCAGATAACATTTTAACGAGAATGAATTATACAAAACAGAGCAAGATTAGTGATTAAAGCACACTTCAGTGTGGTTTAAGAGCTAATTGAAGCTATGTGAAGTAGAATTTATTTGCAGTAAATGGTGGTTGCAGATTTAAGGTAGTACCTGTGGGTTAGCTATATTTACTGGATTACCATTAATATAACTTATCACATTTTCGAAAGCTGTTCCGAAATATATCTCATAACTAGATTCTTCCACATAGCCTATATGAGGTGTACAAACTACATTCTCAAAATGTAACAACTCATAATTGGTATCATAGATTGGCTCTTCTTCATATACATCTACTCCTACTAACAGTTTCTGTCCGCTATTTAATACATTTACTAGTGCTCCGCGTTCTATCAACTCTGCTCTAGCTGTATTGACCACTACTGCATTCTCCTTCATCAGTTTTAGATCAGCTTCTTTCACTATACCGTAAGTATCCTTGTTTAGTCTTAGGTTAACAGTAATAATATCAGCTGTACTAAAAAACGCCTCTTTAGTATCTGCACTCATAAAGCCATCTTCCACAGCTTTAGCTCTTGAAGATTCACTTCCCCATACTAATACTTTAGCATCAAAAGCCTTTGCATATTGAGCTAACTTCTGCCCTATCTTGCCATATCCCCAAATACCAATAGTCTTACCACTCACATTAGTACCAATATTAATTTGCCACTTCCCTTCTCTCATGCCTTGTATAGCTTGAGGAATTTTTCTAACTGTATTTAGTATCAATGCCCAAGTCAACTCTGTAGGAGCGACAGGAGAACCTATACCCTCTGCTACAGCTACGTTATACTGTGTGCAAATATCTAGATTAAGATGGTTAGAGATCTTACCTGTTTGACTGATCAACTTTAGGTTGGGTAACTTACTCAACAATTCTTCCGTTATCTCAGTTCTTTCTCTTGTTAGCACTAAAATCTCCGTATCCTTTAATAATTCAACTAACTTAGCATTATCTTTCTCTGACTGGTGCAAGACTTTTACCTCTTGTCCCTTTAATAAATCAAAGCATTCTAGGTTTTTGATTACATGCTGATAATCATCTAATATCGTTATTTTCATTTCTTTGAGTTTTATAAATTTACGATTGTAAATCATTTATATCTTTAAAGGTAAATAGCCCATTAGACCTACTTCCTTTTCGTAAGGAAAAGTACAAAAAACGAAGGTATATCCGTGCTATTATTAGAATATCTTAACGTTGTTTTTTATTCTACTTGTAACTGAAGTCATCTTGACTTTTTAATTTTATTTTATAGCAAAAAACAAAGATGTACAAAATGTTTTGGTTTTAATATGTATCTTTACAAAGTATTGATTTTAAGAACTCAATAGCTTTTTTTATGCCAATCTTCTAGGCGAATATCTAAAAATAATCAGAATAATATACGTTAATAGGAAAGATAGCCATCTTTATGCTGTCTTGGTTTGACTGAGTCCATTGTGAGTCCATAATGAGTCCATAGTGAGTCCATTAAAACAGCCTTTTTAATGGACTCACTATGCACGCAGGATGCTGTCAATATACTTTCATATAAAACCATATAGCAACTGCATAACTAAGAATTGATAAGTAAAGGAGTTTCTTTTTTTTTGAGGTAAGTGATAAGATAGGTAAGCCTTAGAGCGGCTAAAAACATTGATTTCTAAGTAAATAGATGTTAGGCAAAGTTACGAAAGTAAATTGAACATATAAGAAAGGAGCTGACTTAAATGGACTAAAAGCAATAATACACTAGAGTTAATCACATTACAAGTCTATACAGAGAATGCCGCAGGTATCAATCTATATAAGAATTTAGGCTTTAAAGAAGTAGGTGTTATTACTAATTTTATTAAAGACAATGGTAGATATTATGAGTATGTGGTTAGGGGTGAGATAGGGTTAAATAGCTTCATTATACTTACGATTATATTCTTCTCGCATTTTAGTCTCGCCAAGTTCTTCATATAAATCTGTCAACTCTTTGTAAATATAAAGAGAAGATACGCCTACTGATTCACTGATTTTAAAAGCCTCGATTGCTTCATTAATACATTGTTCATCTCGATAAATATAACCCAAATCTTCAGCAATAGCGCCATAATCATTAGATTTATCAAGTCCTACTCTTAGAATATTAATCCCTATTATTGGGGTATCTTCTAAGTAATATAATTCATAATTACCATAACTCTCACAAGCAACTAAGGGAATAAACTTATCATTAGAAGTATAAATATTCAATATCTCTATTTTGCTATTCTCCTCCTTTTCAAGAGCTATTTCACTTATTCGTTCTGGCAATAGCATATTCATATTGAGTAGCTTCAACCTCCCATTCAAGTATATCTTCATTATCTTGATTAACAATGGTAAATACTTTTATTTCTGAATTATTATATATCTCACTTACTTTCATATGAATTACTTTTTAGTATTGTGTGTTTTATAACTAGTTTATGAAATGATCAAATCTACCAAACCACAGACTCCTGCTCCACCTATTATAGTCCAGGAGAGTATATCTTTAAACTCATTATTTTTATGTTTTAAATACACAAGATGAAGACAAAGATGAACCAACATAAAAGTACTTCCATAAAAACTAAATCTATCTATATCTTCAGTATTACTCAATCCCCAAAATAGAGCTAAAAACAAAGGTAGATGTACTATGATGAATACAACTTGCCCTACCTTATCACTTAAAGAAGAAAGCCCTGGAAATATTCTCCATTCTTTACAGCGGACAGCATCCATCTCATGCATTAACATAAATGATAACCCTAAGTAAAAGAAAAAATGATGTGTCATAAATGTGTTTTTAATCAATAGTATAGCCTATGTTCTTACATGCCTTTCTAAAATCTTCTTTAAAAATTATAGCATTAAAGCCTCCTAAACTTTTCTGTTTCTTGTGCAATACTTTCATTGAAGTATAAAGCAAATTAAAAAAATACTTACAAATAGCCTCTTCTGTCTTAAAATTTTTTAATTCATTAAAATCCGGAGCTATGCTGTAATGTCCTACATTATAAGAATAAGGATTAATATAAGAACTAGAACTCTCTACTCTCTTTTGAAAGCGGAAGGGAAATACTTTTTCTACTTCGCTTAAATTAATATTTATCCATAGATGTTCCATTACACCCCCATAATCTCTATTTAATACAAGTGCTATTTCTTTTAAATATAAATCAATAACTCGTGGTATATGTTTGGTTTGCTCATCTACTATATTAGCATAAAATGCAACTTGTAAAAGTGTGTTGGGGGTTCTTTCACGACTTTTAGGGAACTCTGTTATAATTCCTACTTTATACACACCATACATAGTAAAATGGATAATTCGATCAAGCGATTCATTAATAAGCCCAACCTCTTTCTTATGGAGGGAGGTACTAATTTCGCTCACTGCCTCTTCCTTTGAAACTAAAAGACTCTTAGTTGACGAACAACATAAATACAGATTCTCTTCCTCTTTAAAAAAATCACTAATTAATTCGACAACCTTTTCGTACTTAAAATCATCATTTACACCACAATAAACCCATTCAACATCTCCATCACTTTGGGCAATAACACCTGCTTTATTAAACCAATTAGCTGAATGGAATTGTTTATTATATATTCTAAATAATTGCTTTGAATCCATATTTACTTACTATTATCACTGTTATTCTTAAACCTTAATACCCCACTCCCCTAATGCTGAAATAACACTAAACCTGAGGGTAGTAAACTCATAGTGAAAGTCCCTTCTTTCTCTCTTTCATTGCGTCAATATGTCGATGAGGTTGGTCTATTTTACCGTGTCCTCTCACCATATCTAACATATCCTTCTGTGTCTTCCATATAGAGAAAGTAGATATTGTATGAGGAAATCGAATAGACGCTGTCGCAAATAGGACTCCTGGATGATCACGTACAAGCTTCTCTACAGGCCTACCCCATTTAATAAACCTTGGTATCTGCAAGAACTTCATTCTAGCTACTGTAATCGCTACTACAGTTGCATTCTTATCTTCAACAATACCCTCTAAATCATCAGGAGCGAATCCTGATACATATCCCCACTGCCGTGTCAACTTTAAGCGAAGATGTGTGCCTTTAGCTAATTCCTTTCCTAATTTATCCTTCGTTAGAAAATCATTAATATCACTCTCTCCTTCCCACTGAGCGAAGAAAGCTACTTCTCTAAATATAACACGAGATAGGGAGAATACAGGTGATCCTAATATCATCGTAGGCATTACTTCTGCGTGGATCAGCCCCTTTATCTTACTTAATCGATGAGGTAAAAACAAATGCTTTAACCCATCCAAGAAAGAAACTCTCACTAAGTGGTACGTGTAAATCGTCATAAAAACTAAACTAGTGCCATAAAAATACCTTATTTATCTTAAGATACAATAATAATCAGATATTTGCACAGAAGTATTAATCAGCCATTTCCTATTATGACAAAAATAAAGAGAATAACTCCACTTGACTTTAGAGGAGAATATATGTCAGAGATGTCTACTGACTTCGCGGTATTAAAAACACCTATTCAGATTCACAACATAGCACAGACCTCAGGGTTCATAAAAGTGCCTACACCACTACACAGACCTGAGTTTAACTTTATCGTTCATATTACTAAGGGAACTGCTGTACAACAAGTAGATGCCAATCAAATAGCCCTAAAAGAAAATGAAATCTTATTCGTAAGACAGGGTAACGTAACTGCTCTAAATGCTGTAAGTCCTGATGCTGCGGGATATATAATCCTGTTTGAAGATCAGATACTCAATCAAATATTGTCAAAACAAGAGTTAATTAAGCTCTTCTCTGTCAATATGGTGATTAACCTACCTCAAGAAACAAGTGTATGGCTTAATGCATTATTCGAATTGCTAAATGTAGAATTATATCAGACAAGTCCTAACCTTGGTATTTGTTACTCGTTGTTTCAGGCGGCGTTACAAAAGGTATTTTCTTCTACTACTGAATTAAATACGACTATGAACAGAGGTGCCGAAATTACCTTTCACTTTAAAGAATTAGTCTATAAACACTATCAAGAGCAAAAATCAGTACTTTTTTATGCTACTGCGCTATCTGTATCTGAGAACTACTTACACCGATCTATTAAACAGACTATCGGTGAGAGCCCTAAAGAATGGATAAACAAAGTGAGCATCTTACAGAGTCAACTACTTTTACAGGATTTGACTAAGAGCATTTCAGAGATAGCTTTTGAGTTAAACTATGGAGACCCAAGTTACTTTGGGAGATTGTTTAAGAAGATCACTGGAGTAACTCCGTCAGAATACAGAACTTCTATTACGCAAGATTTGTCCGAGTAAAGCGTGGTTTAGTTTTAATGATTGAGACGTTTTCAATTCATCTTTGTATCAGTAAATACAACGTGAAATGAAAACAACAATTATTGTGAATAGCCGTAAAATAAATGATAGGCACCGATCTACTTTTGATTCTAAAACTAAGCTCCCCTCTAAATGGGTAAACCTTTCTTTAGTTGCTATTACTTCTATTTTCTGTAACCAAATAGTCTATAGTCAGATTATTCAGGATATAGGGGGAGTCTCTTTTACAGCACACACTAAAGCTACCTTTAAGGATATGCCATCGGCTGACGCTACTAATGCTGATACTAAGTTTCAGTTAAATACTTATGACGCCTGGCTACCTCTACCACCGGTGACGATAGGCAAAACCACTATTTTTAGCAATGTTAACTATCGTCTTCTAGATTTTAACTATGAGGATAGTAATACCGAAAATCCTAATCACGTACAGAAGATACAAGAGATCAAGTCTGTCATCATCCTTAGACACCCTATTTCGACTAGATGGTCTATTCTAGGTATAGCTATGCCTACACTTGCTTCAGATACGAAGAAGAATATCTCTTTTGAAGACTTTTATATGGATGGAATACTTGGTGTATCTAAGCGATTTGGCAGATATGCTAATTTAGAAATAGGTTTCGGAGTACACCTAATGTATTCATATGGAGAGATGATTATCACTCCGGGGATATCTATAGATTATCACAGTATGGATGATAAGTGGATCGCTCAGTTCTATTGGCCAAGGCTAAATGTACTCTATCGCCTAACCCCTAATACACAAGTTGGCTTTGCGGGTTCTATTGATTGGACGCGTTTTAATCTAAAAAACTACTATGACAAGGATAAGGAAGTAGACTATGCACAGTTCTCTACAGTACACTTTGGGCTACAAGCACATCAACACATCGCTAAGGGGATTACTCTACAACTTCAAGCAGGTATGGGGTTAATCAATAGTTATGAGTTATATGACAGCAATCAAAAATCTGTAAACAAATACACTGTTTCTAATCTTCCCTATGCTAAAGTAACCTTGAGTTATCGTCTAAGTGGCCAAGCTAATAGTCCTAAACGCAGATAATCTACTTTACAAATCATTTAAACCCATTAATCACTATGATAACTAATAATCGCCACAATACAGCATTTACCTTAAAAGCGTTAGTATCTGCTACATTACCCGCTTACTTCTTCCCTACTGTTATGTCTTTCGCGTCTGGATATATAATGCAAAACCCTGAACTAATGACTGCTAGTTATACGACTATAGGGCTATCCTCATTGATTGCTACTATTCTAAGTTTCTTAATTCTTAGACAATTTGAACACAGACAAATACTAATACACAATAAGGCAATAAGAGCCTTGCTTATTATCCCGTTTATGGTTGGTTTAGGAGCGTTAACTGCCTATGCCTTACACTTACCATCAGAGTACTTTAATATTATGTTATCTGCCTTTATAGGAGCTACAATTATCACTATTCGTCAAAAAATAACTACTTATACCTATGAGAACAATTAAACCTACTATAGTCGTTTTTGGGTGTACAGGAACTGTGGGTACAGAAGTAATGCGCCAATTACAATACTTAGAATGCAATGTACGAGGTGTTTTAAGAACAGCTAATCGCACATACCCTATCCCCTTGAGTTCAACTCCCTCTAATATTACCTACATAAGTGCAAATCTAACTGATAAAGCACAACTTCGCAATGCCTGTTTTGGTGCGGATGCAATCTTCCTATTAACAGCCACATCACCTAAGCAAGTAGACTATGAAATAAATATCATAGATGCTGCCAAACACTGTGGAGTTAGAAGAATAGTAAAGCTATCTGCTCCTGTTATTCAACCCTCTGCCTACGTAGAAGTAAGCCAATGGCATCATCAGATAGATAATTACCTAATAGATCAAATGGAGGAATATTGCTGTCTGAGGCCGCATTCATTTATGCAAAATTGGGAACGAAATACCTTTGCTATTCAATACTTTGGCAAGATATACGCCACCTTAGGTACGGCAAAGAGAAACTATGTAGATGCACGTGATGTGGCTACTGTGGCAGTTAATTATTTACTAGAAGAAACGGAAGTTAGAGCCATCTCGGTTTGCTTAGCTGGCCCACAAGCTATCAGTAATCAGGAGATGGCTAGCAAGCTATCCTTAGTCACAGGCCGAGAGATAGAATACATCAATCTTACACCAGAAGAGTTATTTAAACAACTATCCAAAAGAGCCAAACTACCTATGTGGTTAGCTAATCATATCGTAGAATTAGACAACCTATCTATTCTGATTCCTGAACCGATCACAGATAGCATCACTAATCTCATCGGTAGAAAACCGCGTACAATGGATGAATACCTACAAGAGAATAGACACTACTTTAATAGAAAACCCTTATGGAAGATGTTGTTTTAGGTGATTTAGACACAGAGATATAATAGTTGATAATCCTTATCTACCTACTTCAGATAAGGATTATCGTCCTTATCCTGTTTTACCCATAGTAAACGAGAGGTGTCATACCCTACTTCTTTTGCAATCTCTAAATACTTAGTTTTGATATCCTCAGGCAAGCTTTTCTCTCTAGACAATATCCAAAGATAGTCTAGATTCTTCCCTGCTACCAAAGCATACTTATAGTCTTCATCTAAAGCGATTACGTTATATCCTGAATAGAATGGCCCAAAGAAACTAACCTTTAAAGCAGCAGTTTGTTTACTTCCTCTAAACTTAGCCTTGCCATCTGCCTTAGTCCATTCCTTCTTTACATAATTATATCCACTGTTTAATACCTCTACATTACCCTCTTTATCTAAACGATATTGAGCAGAAGTATTATCTAGATCTTTCTCAAAGCGGAAATCAAACCTTGCTATTTCATACCACGTTCCCAAATAATGGTCAACTTCAAAATCAGTAACAGGGACAGCCTTATCTGGCATTACACTACTGCTACACGCAACAAAAGAGCCTATTACACTAAGTAATAAACCAAAGCGAAAAAATGAATGTATAGTCATATTTAATTGAGTTTCTTTCAAAAGTATAAAACTCTTTTTAATGACCAATAGTTATTTAGAATTATTTTAAACAGAATGCAAACATTGATATTCTTTACAGATAGATGCAATTATCATTGTGCTATTTTTGAGAAAAAACACAGAATAAATGGAAAGATTATAAATAGGATAGATTACTATATACTATACCATTTATCTACTTTTTAAAATTTAAAATATGATTTCTAACATCATTTCTAAAGATTTCTAGCATATCTTTTTTAGTTACCACATAATCATTATCTCTATCGTTATCAGTCTGTTGATACCAATAAATATCTTCTTTTATAATTTTAATATTATTAGGTAACTCTTTTATTTTAATAAAGACAGATTCCCCATATATATCAATTATCTTTTCTGCATAATCATTTCCTGTAGATTTTTTATACAGGCTCCTTAATTGTCTATTTAGTTTATTGGGAAATGCAGTATGTGTTTCTTCATAAACAAACCCCACATTACTCTTCTCTGAATAACAAATAGCTATGATATAGTCATTTTGTTCTAACTTTACTATTCTAAAATCATTAACCCATTCAAATCCTGCTTTTTCCATTTCTTCAACTAATATTTCAGCTGCTTCTTTTTTATTTAACCATGCTGTAGTTAGCTTATCTCCTTTCACCTCATTAATAGTTTTATAAAAATCATAGTAATTCTCTGGAGTTAACTTTTGAGAATATATCCAAGAAGAAAATGTAATAACATAGAAGAATATTATTGTTCTCATATCTAATATTTATTAGTTTATACTATAGTTTTTTTAATATAGCTTTGTACTGTTGTTAAGTGACTTTACCAATTTTCTTACTACTTCAATATCAATCTTAGTTACCGTTTCTAAACACACCCTATCATTAGAATAAATAACTAATACAGCTTTTTTATCCTCTTCATAGCCAACCTCTTTCAAGTCAAATTTTATATCTGTATAAGTAAACTCTTTTAATTTATCTTTAAAATACTTATAATCTACTACATAATTTATTTTCCCATTCTTAAACTCAATAATCTCTCTGCCATAAGTATTCCACAGACACATTCTAAACATTCTAAAAAAGAGTAATCCAAAAAGGAATAAAACAACAATATTCATAAATTTAATAGCCTCTCCTATATAAAGATTAAATACAAATCCTCCTAAAGGAAGTGTCATTGTCAAAAAAGTAATAAAATATAAAATAATCCTTACCCATAAAGAGGGCACTGAAAAAGTCTTCTTTTTCAACATAGAGGTAAAATAGAAAGCTTAAGCTTTCTATTTTACCTCTATGTTTTTTTAGCTTTGTAGTGATCAAATAAGAAGCAATGGTAAGTC
>NZ_NSGJ01000025.1 GCF_002286775.1 Myroides sp. N17-2 | reverse complement strand
CTAAATAATCCATTAAATGAAGTGGAAAAACCGCCACCAAAACTCCAACAAGGGGTTCTATTTTAGATTTTACGGAAATATATCTTGTATCCTACTGAAGTGGGAGGATATTTTATGCCCGAAATTTATTTAGGACGCTATTGATTTTAGTTAAGTTTGGAGAAAAATTATATGAAGAAATTAGTGTTTTTAGTATTGGCTTTGCAGACTGTTTTTGCTTTTGGACAGAAGCCATCTAATAATTTGGTAGGTACATTTGAAAATCAAGGTAAGAAGAACAAATACGCAAGTTTTAATTTTGATGGAAAAGGAAAAGTAATCGTTAATAATAAAGATAAGTTTGAGTTCTTTGAGAAGAATGACTCTATTTATGTTTTGCATGAAGATGATTTACTTGCCTTTGTAAAAACAAATGACAATCAACTGAAAGGTCTTAGTAAAAAGATCGATAAGTCAACATATGCTACAAAAGATAGAGGTTTTAAATATGAGAAAACATCTGTGGCAGGAGATAAACGCGCTGATCTAGTAGAACAATACTATCAAGTGAATTATACTAGAGCAAATAAGATGTTCGCTAAAAAGAAGAAGGGAAACTTCTTGTCTTCTATGCAAACAATGAAGAAAGAAAATCAGAGATTATGTGATCTAGATTTGGATTTAGGTTGTGTGCAAATCTTTGTGTACTCATTAGGAGATAAGTCACTTGGACTTATATCTGTATTATTTGATTCAAGTGCTAAAGAGGTACAAGATATCAAACCAGATGAGGAATTAGAGAAATTAGGCTATAAGATTATCGACCTTGGCAATGCAGAAGGATATGGATTACTATATTCTTACTACACGCTAATAGGTAAAGATGATAAGGCAAAATCGATCAATGACAAGGGAATTAAAGAGGGATGTAAAGTATGTCTATCTAACAAATAAGCAACACGATCTCGAGTAAAAAGAGTATCTTAAATCTGCAACTACCATTTACTGAATTAATTCTACTTTAGATAGTTTCTATTAACTCTGTTTTGTACAATTCATTTGTAGTATTTGGCTAATGCGGAATGTGGGTTTAACCGTTATCTGTAGATTTAAGATAGTAATAAAATAACACTGATTAATCTATTGGATTAGAGCAATAGATTAATCAGTGTTTGTTGTTTTATAGCATTTTAAGAGTAAATGATTAGCTGTAAAGTGATGACTGATTATGGGTAGTGTAATGATCTAGAGTTTACTATATCTTAATCGTTTAGTAATCTAAATAAAGGTATGTGAATCTGAATTTATAGCTAGATTCGGCTAAAATTAAAAAGATGAAAACACATAAGGATTTAGAGGTATGGCAGTTCAGTAGAGAGTTTGTTTCTACCATTTATGCTGTTAGTAAAGATTTTCCTCAAGAGGAGATGTATGGTTTGACAAACCAAATAAGATGCAGTGCAGTTTCTATTCCATCAAGTATAGCGGAGGGTAGCGCTAGAAAAGGAAATAAAGAATACATACAGTTTCTTTATGTAGCACTTGGTAGTTTAGCCGAATTAGAAACACAGCTTGTTATCGCCTATGATTTGAAGTATATAAATAATATAGCAGACTATGATGCCTCTATTAGCATGCTTAGAAATATGTTATTAGGATTGATCAAATTCTTAAAGAATGAGAAGCGTGAACGACGCAAAGAACGTGATGCGATGATTACATCTGCGATAGATTGAATGTCCTAAATAGAATAAAAAAGCGTGAAGTATCTAGTACTTCACGCTTTTTTTATTAAAACTTGATAGTTGGGGGAAGAAGCATACTTCGTACTTCACCGAAACCTATTCTTATTTCGTCATTTTGACAATATCCTTTCATCGTTACTGTATCGTAATCATGTAAGAATGTTCTAGTACTACCGTCTGCTAAAGTAAGCGGTTTAGTACCAGCCCAAGTTAATTCTAACATTGAACCATAGCTATCAGGAGTAGGTCCAGAGATAGTACCTGATCCCATTAAATCACCTGAGTTAACTTTACATCCGTTTACCGTATGATGTGCTAACTGCTGGCTCATCGTCCAATACATATATTTAAGGTTAGATGTAGAGACTAGCTTGTCTTCTCCATTTTCAGGTTGGATATATACTTCAAGCTTGATGTCGAAGGCTTTGTCTCCTGTTTGTTGTAAATAAGGAAGTGGAGTAGGGTCTTGTATTGGATTAGCAACTCTGAAGGGCTCTAAAGCATCTAAAGTGATAATCCAAGGAGAGATAGATGAAGCAAAGTTCTTAGATAAGAATGGACCTAACGGCACATATTCCCATGTCTGAACATCTCTAGCACTCCAGTCATTTAATAATACCATACCGAAGATATGTTGTTCTGCATCATCTACCATAACGCTATCTCCCATTAGGTTAGCGTCTGTAGTGATAAATGCAGTCTCTAGTTCGAAGTCTACGCGTTGTGATGCTCCGAATACAGGTACAGTAGCTCCTTTAGGTAAGGTCTGTCCTACAGGGCGTTTCACATTTACTCCAGAAGGTACGATAGTAGAACTTCTACCATGGTATCCTATCGGGATATGAAGCCAGTTAGGAAATAAAGCATTAGCCGGATCTCTAAACATCGTACCCACATTAGTAGCGTGTTCTTTACTAGAGTAGAAGTCTGTATAATCCCCTATGTACACAGGTAATTGCATTTCTACATCTTCTATTTTGAAGATAATTACATCTCTGTGTTTAGTAGTATTTTTTAATTCATCATTATCTTGATCAAATATATCTGCGATTCTGTTTCTTACCGCTCTCCAAGTCTTTTGACCATTAGAGATAAAGTCATTCAATGTGTCTTGTAAAAAAACATCATCAGTAAGCTCAATACCTTTAAAATACCCTAGCATTTGTAAGGCACTCAGGTCAATAGCATAATCTCCGATACGAGTTCCTATAGTTATAATATCATCTTTGGTGATAAAAACGCCAAACGGAATATTCTGAATTGGAAAGTCAGAATCTTTCTCTACCGGTAACCACGTTTTCCTCATCGGATCATTCGCACTTATCATCATAATTGTTTTTAGTTGTTTAGTCCCTTGATTAATAATCCCTTATTTATAGGGGTTTTATTAAAAGTAGGTACTTAGTTAATAGTATATTCAAATATATAATTAAGACTGAATATAACAAACGTTTTTTGTACATTTGGAAGCAAATTAACGAAACACACAAACTAAATGAGAAGAGATTCTGAGATTTTCGACCTGATTATAGAAGAACAGGATAGACAAATTCATGGTATTGAATTAATTGCTTCTGAAAACTTCGTAAGTGAAGAAACTATGGAAGCAGCAGGTTCATGTTTGACTAACAAATATGCTGAGGGATATCCTAATAAACGTTACTACGGTGGATGTGAAGTAGTGGACGTAGTAGAGCAAATCGCGATAGACCGTGCTAAAGCTTTATTCGGTGCTGAGTATGTAAACGTACAACCTCACTCTGGATCACAAGCTAACACAGCTGTATTCTTCGCATGTCTTAAACCTGGTGATAAAATCTTAGGATTTGACTTATCTCACGGTGGACACTTAACTCACGGATCACCAGTTAACTTCTCAGGAAAGTTATATAACCCTGTATTCTACGGAGTAGATCAAGAAACAGGATTATTAAACTATGACAAGATTCAAGAAGTAGCTACTAAAGAGCAACCAAAAATAATCATCGCTGGAGCGTCTGCATATTCTCGTGATATGGACTTTAAACGCTTTAGAGAGATTGCTGATAGCGTAGGAGCTTTATTAATGGCTGATATCGCACACCCAGCAGGATTAATCGCTAAGGGACTAATGAATGACCCTGTGCCTCATTGTCACATTATCACTACGACTACTCACAAGACATTGAGAGGACCACGTGGAGGTATGATCATGATGGGTAAAGACTTCCCTAATCCATTCGGATTAACTACTCCTAAAGGAGAAGTGCGTATGATGTCTGCTTTATTAGACAGCGCTGTATTCCCAGGAAATCAAGGAGGACCATTAATGCACATTATCGCTGCTAAAGCTGTAGCATTCGGTGAAGCATTAACTGATGAGTACTTCCAATATATGATGCAAGTTCAGAAGAACGCTAAAGCGATGGCTGAAGCTTTCGTTAAGAAAGGATATAACATTATCTCTGGAGGTACGGATAACCACATGATGCTTATCGACCTTAGAAATAAGAATATCTCTGGTAAAGATGCTGAACAAGCGTTAGTAAAAGCAGAAATCACTGTAAACAAAAATATGGTGCCTTTCGATGACAAATCTCCATTCGTAACATCTGGTATCCGTATTGGTACACCAGCTATTACTACTAGAGGTCTTGTAGAAGCAGATATGGCTACTATCGTAGATCTTATCGATAGAGTTATTATGAATCATACAGACGAGGCTACTTTAGAAGCTGTAGCTGATGAGGTAAACGAAATGATGGAAGAAAGACCAATGTTCGTTTGGTAGTTCAACAATCTATATAATTATAAAAGGGTACTCGTGATGAGTACCCTTTTTTTATGTGAATCTCTCGTATGTACTGTGGTTATTGGCGTGAGAGAGGTATGGTCATGTGTTTATTCGGAAGCTGTTGTAGAAGGCTTTTGTACTTGTTCGGAAAAAGACCCCTCCGTCCGAACAAACACTGAACTTTACCAAAGCCCTTCCGAACAAAAGCCTCTGTTAATAGTGTTTGTTTACTTATAATCAACATGTTGTGTTTTTATTTTGTGGACAAAATAGACCATTTTAGCCTAAAATAGGTAAAAATTGGCCAAAAGTGGAACTACAGTTTGGTATTTAAAATAAAGTTTATATGGGCGCCTTATATTCTAATTAGTTTATCCTCTAAATTTAGTGGAAAAGGGACGGTCTCTGTGAGACTTATTCTTAAAACACGTACAGAGCCCAAAATAAATAACAAGGTTTGTTGTAAGTTTGTTTATTAATACTAAACAGAATAGATGAATAGAGTTACGATAACTAATAATGAGTATTGGACAGAATTTAGTGCATTAATTGGCGGACGCTTTAACGAGGCTGCTTATTGGTATTCTGCCAAAGCCATATATACCTATAAGGGCTTTAGTATTGTATTTGATGAATATCGTGGAGTGACTAGAGTCTACTGTAGATTTGCTTATGCTCGTCCAATTGAATTGAGGATAGATAGAGCAAGTTTTGTCAATAAGATAGTCAATGTATTTAATGGTAAATTAATAAAAACAAACGATAGGAAATTTGATCAGCGGTATGTAGTGCATTCTTCTAATCGCGATATAGGAAGCATCTTAAACACCATTGTTAGAAAGTTATATATTGATTTAAATATAGAAGGACTATTTATAAGTACTAATAAAGGGATATGGGAAGAAGAAGTCTTATTTGATGGCCATTATGAACTAGCTCTTTATATTAATGAAGCAGGGGTAGATTATGACTATCTTATGCAGATTAAGGGGCTGTTTGAGCTTTTAGTAGATCACTTGTCTAGTAAGTATAAAGTTGAGTCTGTTGATTTTGTAGATGTGTGAGTAAGATAGCATTGTTTTATAAAATGTAGATTATGTATCAGGCTAATTATAAGTAATAGCTAAGTACGTATATCTGGTACATTCTTAGCTATTATTTTAAACGATGATTACATTTCTATTAGCAACAACTAGTGCTTTTTAGGGGATCTGAGAGAATAATTCTCTATAAGTTTGATTTGAAATGCTTATTTATAGCACTATATGCAATATGTTTTCTCTTGCGTACTTGTTTTTTAAAACTATTCGTGCCAAAGGTTGAACTACAACGTAAAATATAACTATAGTAATTTGCTTGTTTCTTGTTTTTTACTTCAAAATGCTCAAAGTGAAAGAACCCATCTATATGTTTTACCAACCTATAACGTTTACGCTTTAAAGTACGTAATTCTTGTAATTCAGTATCAGGTCGTTTTATAGGTACATTGTATACTTTTTTAAGTTGGTTAAGGTATAATGTAGTTTTAGTATTAGAATCTTCTTCTAATAACCTTAAAGTTCTTTTGCTTCTTCTTTTTATTGTAGATACGATTTTTCTGTAATATTTAGATAAATTAGGGGATTTAATACAGACATTATATCCTCTAAACTCAAATCCTAAATAAGTTAAGTGTGAAGGTACAAGTTTAATAGAATTACTAATGTTTTTTATTTTAAAGCATTCAAGACGAGTATCTTCATCTTTGTTAAAGGTTACATTTTTGAATAGGAATTTCTCTGTTTTTTCTTCACTAATACGAATGTGGTAGCTTTTAATTAAGGCAAGGATAGATTCTTCAATTTGCTTTTCTTGACTTGGTTTACACATGATAAGAATATCGTCAGAGTATCGTCTATAGAATCCTCCTTGTTGTTTAACGATTGTGTTTATAATTGTTAAATCAAATTCATATAAGTAAAGATTGGCAAGAGTTGCACTAATAGGAAGACCTTGAGGTATTCCCATTTGTACCTTCTTACCATTTTTAAGCTCTCGATAAAAGTGATTTTTAAAGATGGGTAATTTACCATCTTTAATATGATTTCTAAAATCTTCATTATCATAGAAGAAAGAGCGGTAACCTTTTTTCTTGCGTATGTCTGCAAGCTTAGATTCATCAAAGCCTTTTTTTCTACCACCTTTTTTAGTTTTAGTTAATCGTAAGTCATCAAGTAGTACATAACTAAAGTTAGTACAAGATTTAAATACATTATAATGATCGTCTGGTAGCTTTGGTTCATTTAATAACCAAGCCCATCGTTCTTTAAGATACTTGTGATCTAATGTTGAAAAGAAGCTTTTTAAGTCAAAAGCTAATACCATTACTTCTTCTGACTCAATTGCCCTTTGTTTAATCTCGTCAAAACACTCTTTAGCAAAATGGATATTGCTTTTACCACTTGAACTATCTTTATTGATTAATATTTTTCGATAGGCTGTAATTGCTTGATTAAGTAAAGGTTCTTTCTCGAGTTTTGCAATATATTCTTGGTTTAGTAGATAAGCGTAATAACCATAGACTAATGAGTCAAAGTGACTTGCATAATGTAGTGGGCGGACTTTAGCATTTCGTATAGGTTCTTTAGTTTTTATATCATAATGCGTATGACTCCTCTCATCAGAAGTGTGCTTTGTACTATTTCCTTTTTTGTATTTTCTATCACTAATATTAGTATGTATCAGTGGGTAAAAAGCATATTTAGATACAAAATTCTTGTTTTGTATTATTTGTACAATTCTCTGGTAATCTTTACCGAGTTGTAAAGAAGGAGATATATGTAGATATCCTTTTTCCTTTAACCAAATAGGTTTTTCCATAGTATTCAAAAAAAAATAACTGCGAGTAAACAATAACGTCATTTATATTACATACACACCTTAAGGTTGGATCAGTACCCAGTAACTGAGTCATTGGACTGACGATTAAATTTGTGAAACTAATATATAAACTAATGAAAACAATAAACTTTAATAGACTATTCAATACGATACTAATTATAGTGAAAGTTGGAATACTCTTGACGATTACTGATAACACTGTTCTGGTATTAAATACCTTATTAGTGGTAATTGAAATACTTATCCTTCAAATGAATTATAGTTCTAATAGATGTAAATGTACCTCATTATGCAATGTTCGCATTAATGAGTATACTAAATCTATGCGAACATGCATAATGAGGTTGTATGTTCAATTTAAATTTATTAACTCTTTTACCTCTATAATCTCTTTATTATAAAGTAGACAAAATGTCTTTAATCCACACAACAGTAATATGACTTTTACTCGCAATCTGTACAAATATAAGTATATTTGTGTATTACTAACTGAAAAATATGAATATATGGCATTAAAAATAGGAGATGTTGTTTTTTATAAGACACATCCATATACTGCAAATGATCAAGATATTAAAATAGCAATGTATGCTGATTATACTGCTCCTATAATGGTGGTAAATAAGAAAGGTGAAGGAGAAAAATTCAATACTAAAACTGGTAGAAAAGCAGGAGAGTTTGTAGAGTGTATTTATTACAATTCGAGAGATGGAAAGTATGTGCAAAAAAGAGTAAATGCAGAAGAATTAATAAAATGTAGAAATTCTAATATAAGGTCAGAGGAAAGACGCTTCTTTTTGAAAGATATTGGTTCTGAATATACTACTGTTGAAGAAATAAAAAAAGATATTGAAGAAAAGTATATTTTTAAGCAGGTTGTATTGAAATCAGTTGATTTAGAGTTATTCAAACATAAAATAAATAGAGAAAAAGAGAATGGAGATTTGGTAGAAACAAACCATTTAGAGTTCCTACCTCCCATAATGACAGTTATAGGATGTAAATTTATTGATGATAAAGATAAGTTTTGTAGTCATACTGGAGAGCCTGCAATTGAATTAAAATGTAAGTGGTATAATTCTCAGAGTAAAACTTTTTCTGAGGAATCATTTAGAATAGAAAGTTTGTATTTGATAGATTTAAAAATAGAAGGAATTACAAGTGATTTGTTGAGTGAGTATAAAGAACAAATAGAAAGTAATTCATTTAATTTAATTGAGTTAAAAACACCTTTAGGTTTAGAAGGAACAGTTGGATTATCAGTAAAGTATTCTCTATTGCAAATAGAAAATATTGTGTATAAACACTATTTTTATGAAGCCCTAGTTTACAACCTTCTAAAAAACAGTAAAGAATCTATTTTGATTAATAAAAATATTAATGAGATTAAAGATGGTGATTTATGGGGGACAAGTTATCCTGATTATGCTTATAGACGCTATTTAAATGGTATTACAAGTTACCCTATTAAAGAGAATGAGTATTATCAGATCTCGTATAATGATAGAATGAATAGATTTACTAAGAGGGTTATTAAAGTTAGAGATATTTTCTTTGTTATTGAAAATGAAAAGAAAAAAGCTTTATATGAAAACTTAGGATGGACTGAAGGTAATATTAGTGCTGAGAATAATGAAGTAAAAGAATTTATAGATAGTTCTAATTTATTTTTTATAAATTCTTTTGGAAATAGCAATGTAACTATTAGCAAAGATAAAGAGGGGGAAAGAATTTTAGTATCTTCTAGACTTATTAAGGATAAAAATATAGTAATACTTTTAGAAACTAATTGTTTGCTTAAAAATGGAGAAATTAGACATTTTAGATTAGATGGGATATCAGAAATACGTGCGATTAATAATGGTATAGATTTGTTTGAGAATGGAATAATTAATAAACTAAATTAGACGAATCAGTCTCGTTTTTTTGTACCCTCAACGTTAGTACATAACCTCAATAGAATTTCTTTGAATAGAAAATCATAAACATTATCACTATATTCATATTTTAAAAACAATTACTTCAATGTTGGTTAAATAAATGTCATTAATACATTTTGTTGTTATTATAAGTAAATAATAGTATTTATTTAACTATTTTTACCTTAAAATAAGTAACAATGAAATCACTTAAGCTAGTTTGTGTTATTGCAGTACTTGTAAGTTTAGTGTCGTGTTCTTCTGTCATTAAGAGTTCGCGAGTAACTGCCTTACAAGAGAATTACTGTGCGCCGAATATTGCTTATCAAGATAATACAACAGTAGAACAAAGGAGTTTTAAAGACGCACTAGTCGCTGAGAAATTGTCTGAACACGATTATAACCTTGCCGCACATCTTGGATTAGTTCCTCAGCTGTCTAATTTTCTAAATAGTAAAGATCCCCTAGAGAAGATAGAAGCAAAGCAACAGATCATTATCAGTACACAGCTTTTCCAGACAGAGATAGATGCTTTGGCAGCGGAGTTGGATTGTAATGGGGAGCGATATGATCAGTTGGCGCGTGTGTTAGACTCAAAGAACAATACTAATAATACGCAGTTGACCGTGGCGTCTATCGCTATAGGTGCCGCAGTGACCTTATCCACTGCCTTAATTACTAATGACAATACTAATAAAGGGCTAAATATAGCAGGAGGGGTAGTAGGTACAGGATTGGGATTCTTACTGTTAAACCCAAAAGGCAAGAAGATAGAGTTAAGGATATATCGCAGTCTGCTGAGAAACGTATGGATGGAGAATAACGGTGATATCGCATTTCCACCTGCCTTATGGAGGGTGATGAATGATAGATCGTTTAGTAACGAAGGGAAATTATCTCTGATACAGACCTTAAAGAACAGATGGCTACTATTTGCTTTTGATGAGGAAGTAGATAAGAAGGAGGAAGAACTGTATTTCGGTAGGGGAGGTTTCTTCAAGTCTGATGATATTCACCTGATGTCCGATATGAATAATGAACTACAAGCGAGTGTACGCACTGTACAACAAGATTTGAGAAGCCTGATATACTCAGTGAGTATGTGGAAGTAATCATATAAACAATAGAGCTGACCGTTAAAAGTCAGCTCTATTTCTCTCAATCTATTTCAATAACTCCTTGTTATTCATTAAATAAGCGAATGCCTCTGTCAGTGTCTGCTCAGTGCTTTTTGGATTAAACCCTAGCTCTTTTCTCGATTTAGAAATGTCAAAGTCTTGCTGTAATCCGGAGAACATTGAGATATCCTTGGTCGTTAAAACAGGAGCTTTACCACTGACTTTAGCAGAGAATTCCATTAGTCCTGCTATCGTATAAAGAAGGCATTTAGGTACTGCACCAGGTACTTTTAGCTTTAGTTCAGGATATAGCTTCTGTGCTAATTTAGTGGTATCGGTTATCGTCATACACTTTTCGTTTGTCAAGATATAGCGTTCACCTGATCTCCCTTTCTGTGCAGCTAGATAACATCCCATAGCGACATCCTTTACATCTACCCAGTTAAGCGTAATCTTCGTGTCGATAGGTATCTGCTTATTAATGATTAGTTTCAGAACGCCATAAGACACATTTAAAGGAAGAAAAGCCTCACTACCGATCATTGCTCCAGGCATCACAGATACGAGGTCTATGCCTAGTTCTTTTGCTAATTTGAAGGCAAGCTTCTCTCCGTCATTCTTAGAGTTGTAATACATATCACGGCGATCGGGATTATATCCATTGCTTTCCTTGGTTGGTAAGGTGGTATAGTCTAAGGCGGCGATAGAGCTGACATATACGATTCTTTTCACTCCTGCTTCAGCGGCAGCCTCTATCGTATTCTTTGTCCCTTGCATATTCACATCGTAAATCTCTTTTTTAGGATCTTTTGCCCACAGTTTAAAAGAAGCCCCTACAGCATAAAAAGTATGTACACCCTGTAGAGCCTTGACGAAAGAAGCCTTGTCTGTAATATCTGCCTGTACTACCTCACAGTTTAATCCTTTAAAAGGTGCTGTATTATTTATATTTCTCACTGTTGCTCTCACAGGGATTCCTTGTTGAAGTAATAATCTTACTAAGTTATTGCCTAAATGGCCGTTTGCTCCTGATACTAGGGCTAAGTTGTTTGATTCCATATCTGATGACTTGTTTTGTTAGGCAAATGTCAGTAATGTGATAATCAATGCACTTCACAAATGTTACTTAATTAATATTCTGCTTCCTTAGTGGTTTGGATGTTAAAATATGCTAAATTTGCACAAGTTTTTAAAACATTAAAAAGACTATGAAAAAGTTATTGTTAACCGTTTTTTGTGTATTTGCTATAACACAATTACAAGCTCAACAATCTGTACGCTTAGTACTAGATATTAAACCGAATACCACTTTTGAGATTACTTCAGAAGAGAAGAATAGTAATATCACTAATTTACTTGGGAATAAGGAATTGATTGATATGATCAAGGCAAGTGGTACTGAGTATCCTATTTATCAGACTTTAGAGATTAACTCTGATTATCTTGTCAATTGGAAGAATGGAGATAAGGATAAACTAAACTTTAGTGTAGACCTTGGCAAAAGTGTGATTAGAAAGTTTAAATCTATTTCACTGCTTAGCACAGATAAGGAGGGGAGTGCAAAAAATATCACTGAAGGATATTTAAACAAGGATGGAATAAAGCAAACTAGGGCTTTAGCAGAAAAGTATAAAGCTAGTAGCGATGGGCTTTCGACTTTATTAGATGATTTGTTTAACAGCAGTGGATTCTCTAAAACACCAATTAAGGTAAATGAAACATTTATAACGAATGGTAAGAAGAATATCAAGCTTACAGATGAGAATGCAGTAGAGGTATCTACACAAGACACTAGTAAAGTAGTGAAAATAGAGAAGAAAAAAGCGTACTTGACGATTGAGTCAGTGATTACCTCTGAAAGTAAAGGTAGCAAGTTCGCCGAAATGAAAGGCAAGGGAACGAAAGAAGTAGTTTATAATATCGAGAAACAGTACATCGAGTCTATATCAGGTACAGTGAGTATCATCGTGAATATAGAGACTGAAGGTGGGCTGACTATCAATATGACAAATAATATTACCCAAAAAGTAAAAGCAAAGATTAAAGAGTAAGGCTTCTTACTTGCTAATCTGTTTGCGAATACGGCTTAAGCTTTTAGGATTCATCCCTAAGAACGATGCAATATGTTGAATAGGGACATTCTGAAGTATTTCAGGGTGTTCTATAATCAACTTTCTATAACGCTCTTCAGCAGTTAGTGTAGCTAACTCTTGAGAGCGTTTTTCGTTATAGGCTAATGACTGTTGGAATACCCAGATGCTAAAGTCTTTAAACAAAGGACTCTTTTGGTTTAGCGCATCCAAGTCTTCTTTGGTCACTCTTAGCAACTCACAGTCAGTAATACAGCCCAACTTCTCACTTGCTTTGGTCTCATTGATAAAATGAGTATAGGAAGTGATAAACCCAGGAGGGCAGTTAATATGCGTAGTTACTTCCTCTCCCTTGCTATTTAAACTAAACAATCTCACAAAACCTGATACCACAAAGTACAGGTGCTGAGGTACAGTGCCTTCCTCTTCTAAGATTGTATTCTTAGGGACAGATATAGGTTCTATGTATTGTTTACACAGTTTCATATCAGTTTCTGTAAGTGGTAGATTAGCTGAGATAAGATCAAATAGCTGTTGGTACATATTTTATTATTTAATAGAGGGTAAAGGTAAGCGACTATTCATTAATAAGGCTGTAGTTTTAAATAGGTATTATTTTACGTATCTTTAATTATGAAATTGTCAGAATTAAAAACCATAATATTAAGCTTATCTGAGTCAGAACGCTTAACACTTCTTGAAGATATTCAAACTGAAGTTAATGTCTCTTCTTTAAATACAGGTATTGAATATTCTCGTCGCAACTTATTAAATAACAAACAAGGATCTTGTCCACATTGTGGTCATAGTAAATATGTTAAGTTTGGCTTTAAAAGTAATTCCCAGCGTTATAAGTGTAAGTCATGCCATAAGAGTTTTACTGAATATTCAGGTACTTGGATGGCAGGGATACATCATAAAGATAAGATAACTAATTATTTAGAGCTTATGGTTGAAGAGAAAAGCTTGGACAAAATAAAAGTATCATTAGCAATAAATAAAAAAACAGCCTTTGATTGGAGACATAAGATATTAGCTTCTTTATCAGATCAATCAAAGGGTGGTTTTATTGGAGTTACAGAAAGTGATGAGACATTCTTTTTAAGTTCAGAGAAAGGAAGTAGTGCCTTAGATCGTAAATCAAGAAAGCGAGGAGGAAAATCTAAAAAAAAAGGTATTAGTAATGATCAAGTAGCTGTTTTAGTTACACAAGACAGAAATTCATCTATGGATATTACTGTGGCTACAATGGGAAGATTAAAGAAAAAAGACATTGCCAATGCTATTGGTACAAGGATAAAACCCAATGAAACTATTTTGTGTAGTGATGCCCATGTTAGTTACAAAGGCTTTGCTATAGATAATAAAATAGAACATCATCCATTAAAAGTGGCTATTAAACAACGTGTGAAAAATAAAATATTTCATATTCAACACGTTAATTCAACTCATAATAAAATAAAGAAATGGATTAACAATACCTTTTGGGGAGTATCTACTAAATATTTGCAACAGTATCTAAATTGGTTTAGGATAAAAGAACAGATAAAAGGTGCTAAAGACATCTTAAAAGAATTTGCATTAAAGACTATACTTGATACTAAGGCGTATCTAAGCTTTAAACATATTTCTAAAAGATATCAGGAGCTAATATCAACACAATAATAAACTACAGCCATTAATAACACTATAAAACACATGATCAAGATACTCACCACTTTTTAAAGTATGTGCTTTTAATACCCCTTCTTGTTGCATACCAATCTTTTGCATAATCTTTCCTGATGCTTCATTAAAGGTAAAATAACTAGCAAAGATCTTCTTTAAATGAAGGGTGTCAAAACCAAACTGTAGTATAGCTTTTCCTGCTTCTGTAACGATGCCTTTGTTCCAATGTTCACTATCTAACCAATAGCCCATCTCCGCTTTGTTATTGGCCTTGTCTATTCCTAATCCAATACCTCCGATGATAGTAGAGCTACCTTTTAGACGAATAGCAAAGATGTATGCATTACCAACCTCAAGCTCTTCCTTAGCTAAGTTCACCCAAAACTGACCACTTGTTTCAGTATATGGGAAGGGAATATTAGTAGTATTCTGATTATATACAGGGTTCTTCATTATCTCAACTAGACGAGGGATATCATCTATATGGGGTTGATTTAAAAGAAGGCGTTCTGTGGTTAGCTCTAGTGTTTTCATAGTTTAAGGTTTTTATAAAAATAATAAATATTTCGATATATTCAGTGAGTTCACTATTTTGAAATTAATAGTATTTTAGCCCAAAATAAAGAAGAGATGATTCAGTTTGATTTTACTACAAGAGGGTTTGAGATAAATGGTAACCAATACAGCTTTCCTATAGCTAAAGAAGATCTATATGCATTATTTGGAGAGGCGGAGGTGTTTGTTGGAGAGTATAACGATGCTTATATTTGGCATACAGCAGGATTAAGAGCTTTCTCTAAAGACAGAATAAGCATTGACACAATAGAGGTAAACTATAAGGTAGAAGATTATCCTACTGCTGTTAAATCTGCATATACAGGGCAATTGTCTTTTGATGGAGAGGCAGATGCCATGTTGTATTATAATAATCATAAGTCAGATCGTATTAAGCTATGGGATACAGATGATACAGGGGCTTTTGTATTTAATGATGTGTCAGTATGGTATAACATCAGAGATGGGAAGTTAAATTCACTCTCTTTACAAGCTTATGAAGAGGTAGAGGAAGAAAAGGTAGCATTACTTCCTGTAGATGAAAACTTCGAGTACCTAGAAGCAGTGTGGTATGAGTGGAAAAAAGCAATAGAAAATAGAGTAGGAGCAGAAAATAAATATTATAACCCTACGCACGGTATTACTCAAGAACAGTTAGACACTGTCGTAGAGCAATTAGACGAAGTAGAATTACCTCCTATTTTAGTCAACTTTTATAAAATAGCCAATGTCAAGTGGAATGCAGTAACTTCAGCTTTAAGCCTACAAGTGAATGGTTGGAATTATGATTTATTGCCTTTTGAAAAAATAGCAGACGAATGGGAGGGTATCAATGAGTTGTTCGATGAGGAGGAAGTCGAAGAAGAAATATTGAAGGACTATGATACTCGCTTAAAATGCACAGGATATACTAACTCTAAGTGGATTCCTTTTGCAGAAAGTAAAAGTGGAGATTATTTGCTGATAGATACTGACCCAAGTGAGACGGGGATGTATGGGCAAATTATAGAATTGCAAAACGAGTCGTGGGAACGTACTGTTGTAGCGTTTCGTTTAGAAGAGCTAATTTACAGAGAAATTGCTGTTTTAGAAGATCATAATGCTGATGAATATCAATTTATAATAGATAACGGAACATTCTAATGAAATATATATGTGCAGATTGTGGGCAAGAACACGAGGACTGGCCTGCGTTAGTGTTTAAGGCTCCTGATACTTATCTTGGGCTAACAGAGGAAGAAAGAGAGCACGCTGATCTGACAAGTGAGGTGTGTAGTATCGATAAAGATGGGGAGACACTGTGGTACCTACGAGGTGTGCTAACGCAGTATGTCTATGATGCTTGCCAATATTTGGATTACGGGGTATGGGTTAGTTTAAGTCAAGAAAGTATGAAGGACTACTATGAACATTATGAAGACAAGGAATATAAGACTACTTACTTCGGTTGGTTAGTGACTAATCTGCCTAATTATCCACCGAATACGTCGTTTGCTTTACCGACTAATGTTGAGGTGGATAATAGCAAGGGAATACCGACTATTCTTCCTCATCAAAAAGGTGATTCTATCTTTATCAAGGAGTTTTATGAAGGTATCTCTACAGAGGAAGCTTTGCGTAGAATAGCTGCTTTGATAAATCCATAGAACGCCTCTTAAAGAGATAATTAGATATTAAATTATTTGAGAATTAAGTGAAGAATGCGAGAACATTCCTTCGACAAAATGCCCTATTAGGCTAGTATTTCTCAAGCATTCCCCACAAATTCAGCAACGAATCAAAATAGGTATACCTTAACTGAGAAATGAATAACACAGGACAACAATTAGCCATAGCTTTTAAGCAGACAGAGTGGAATACTCCGAATGTATATAATCAGCTTAGAGCGATTATGAAAAACGAAGAGGAAGTATATGCTTTCTGCTTGGAGTTTCTGACAAATAATATCAAGAGCAGTACGCTATTTGATTCTGCCTTAAGCTACGTTAGCGAAGAGCACTTTTGCATTTTGGCAAAGACTGCTATCGCAATACTGCAAGAAAAAGAGAGTAAGTTAGCTGAGAGCTTATTAGAATATGCGAGTATTCAAATGCCTCATATTCTTCATCCTTATATAGAAGAATTATTGGCTATTAATGCCAACGGCGATAGTTATTACGCTGATTATTATTGGCGTTACTTGCCAGCAGAACAGTTGGAACCTTATCTAACGCAGTTCTTACATATAGATACAGACTTAGAAACGAAGATAAAAGTGTTTAACTGTTTAGTCGAATCACGTAATATTCAGGTGATAGAACAACTTATTCCACACGCATTAACATTAGAATTGAGTACTTATGCAAGTGCATCAGATTATGTAGATGGGTATTTAGAAAGTGTAGGACTTTATATAGAACAAGGGAAAGTAAAGAGCTATTGTTCTGAGCAAACTTACCATATTCTATTTGAACCAAAGTACCTAAATAAGCCAAGTACTGTTCATCTAAACCGCACAGATCACCCAACTTGGAATGGTACACCATTAGCAGATAAATATAAAATAGGTGGATACTTAGCAGAAGACGAGAACAATCCGTTTATGCATATCATCACGTTAGACCCTATACCAAAAGGCTTAAACATAAGTTTGCCTACTTTAGTGTTAGGATGTCATTTACGCGAATTAAATGAAAATGGCGTAGTCTATTATCAACATGATGAGCAGGGAATGCCACATAAGATAGGAGAATTAGGAATTATCGAATGGACAGAAGAGTACGCGATGGTACCTACAGAAGTAAGTATAGCTCCTACGGATGCAAGATGGGCATACCAATCTTGGGCAAGTAGCAACAGCAGAGAGAACTTGTTCAGAATAGGCGGTGAGCCTACTTGGATACAGAATGCAGATCTATTAACGTGTCCGATTAGTGGAGAGAAGATGCAATTCATTATGCAGTTAGATTCTGAAATCCCTGATGTACAGGGAGGCGAAGTCTATTACGGCAGTGGCGGAATATGCTATATCTTCTACTGTGAGAAGAGTAGAGTAAGTGGATATGTGATGCAGTGTACGTAATGGGTTAAATATATAGAAGCACAGAATTATTAATAATTATGTGCTTCTATATATTATTCAGCTCTTAATGCAGTAGGAGTAATTCCAAATTGTTTTTTAAAAGCAAAAGAAAAGTGAGATAGCGTCTCAAAGCCTATTTCCATGTAAACATCCTTTGTTTTCATCTTCTTTTCTTTTAGTAAAAAGTAAGCTTCTTCTAAGCGTTTTTGTTGTAACCACTTGTTTGGAGAAGTATAAAATATTTTTTCAAAGTCTCGTTTAAAAGTAGCCAAGCTTCTACCTGTTAGAAACGCAAATTGAACAAGGGGAACATTAAATCGAAAGTTATTGTTCATAAAGGCTTCTAGATTAATCTTTCCAGGTGTGTCAAATAAAAATAATACATTGCTGTAAATAGGATTATTTAGTAAGATAAGATGCAATATTTCTTCTTTTTTTAGTGTGATAAGTGTTTTTGTTATTGGGTAGTTAAACCATTGTTGTAAAAATTGGAAAAAGTTTTTTATAAGTTGAGTATTAGTTAACTTATAAAGAGAATCTGTAGAAGCGATAGTAGAAGATATATTGTTTTTTAGGGCAAAATCTTTTAATTGCTCTTCTTTAAATACGATAGATATGGATTCAAAAGGTTTGTCTACCGATGCGTATTTTACAAAACGTATAAGTGTGTTTTTTTTAAAAAGAATAATATCACCTTCTTGATAGAGATATTTAGTGACTCCATCATAAGCTTCTAATTTTCCAGATAGAATAATACAGATACCAGTTGTTTTGATAAATTGCTCTCCAGATTTGTTATTTTTGGTATAGCAAACCTTTTGTATTCCAAATAAATCATCTTGTTGTTTCATACTCTTATTGTTTCCACCAATAATTTGGTTCTGTTTTGATACTTTTTAGATTCACTATTTCTCCTATCATTGGTGTTGTAATCGCTTGTTTTTCTTTTAGAGCAGCAGTAGATACACGATCTAAAGGCTCATACCAAGAATGATTGGCTAGTACAAATTTAGAAGAATGAACCGGAAATAAGATATTTGCTTTTAAATCTTTTGTGGCTTGGATTACTTCTTCTGGCATCATATGAATGTATTTCCAACCTAAATCGTATTGTCCGTTTTCTAATATAGCTAAATCAAAGGGACCAAGTTTATTTCCTATTTCCTTGAAGTGTGTGTCGTATCCACTATCTCCTCCTAAGTATAGGTTGTGTTGTGGAGTTTGAAGAACAAATGAAACCCATAGTGTATTAGCTGTCCAAATACTTCTACCTGAAAAATGACGAGCTGGAGTTATCGTAACTTTAAAACCATCAGCTAAGTTAATTTCATCCCACCAGTCAGCTTCGATAATTTGATTAGTAGTATAACCCCAAGATTCTAAGTGAGCTCCTACACCTAAACCAACAATGACTTTGTCTATTTTAGACTGTAAGATTTTTAATGTTTTATAGTCCATATGATCATAGTGATCATGAGAGATAAATAGATAATCTATTTTAGGTAATTCTTCTGAGGTAATAATATCTGAGCCTTTGAAGGATTGAACCCCTCCTGGTATTGGAGAAGCACTACCACTCAATACAGGATCGACTAAAATATTTTTACCATCTATATGCATAAAATATGAAGAATGGCCTAACCACACTAAACTATTTTCTTGTTTGTGTATTTCTTCCCAGTCTATTGTTTTGGAAGGTATATTATTAGAGGGCTTTATATCTTTGTCCTTTTTAAAGAAGAATTCATAAAGAGCAATTCCTAAACTCTTAGTTACCTGAGGAGTATTGCGTGTGTTCTGAAATTTACCATCTTTAAATTGTGTTGATTTTTTAATGTTTTCTAACCTTGCTCCTGATGGTCGTTTTCCAAATTGTGGGTGTAACATAAATAATGAGATTAAAATAATAGAAATCAGAAGAATAATAAAAACTCTTTTCACTATGTTTAGTACATGTAATTTTATTTTTTTAGACTTCATCTGTAGTTTGTTATATCTGACAAAAGTAAAGTGGAAAGTAAGACATAACTTTCTTTAAAAGCTCAAATTAACTGTCTTGAGAAGTTCATTATTCTATTTCCACTAGAACATAAGACTAGATTTAAATATCAGTAACCAGTATTGACGTTTCAGTGCTTGTTTTGTATGTTTTGATTAATTATTTGTCTTATTACGTGGTTTAAATGAGTAATCTTGTCGATATATTTAAAAATAGATGACATTATTATTAGTTTACTTGTTTCTTGCCTTAGCGGTATCATTTATCTGTTCTATCGCAGAAGCAACCTTACTTTCTTTATCCACTTCATTCTTAAAAACAAAGGTAGAATCAGGAGATAAGAAAGCCTTAAAAATGATTGAATTAAAAGAAGATGTGGACAAGCCTCTTTCTGCTATTCTATCATTAAATACTATTGCCCACACAGTAGGTGCAGCAGGAGTAGGTGCACAAGCCACTATTGTTTTTGGTGAAGCTTATTTCGGTGTGGTATCTGCTGTATTGACCTTGTTGATCTTGGTATTGACAGAGATTATCCCAAAGACATTAGGTGCTAATTATGCCAAAGATATCTACGGATCTATGGCGTCTACTATTTCGGTGATGATGATGGTGAGTTACCCTTTAGTGGTGATGTCGTCTTTCTTAACGAAGCGATTGAGCAAGAAGAGTACAGAGTCATCTACCAGTAGAGAAGAGATCGCTATTTTAGCGAGTATAGGTGAGCAAGAAGGTATTATCGCGGTAAAGGAGAATAAGATTATCCAAAACGTATTTAAGCTAAACGCAGTGCGCATAGATGAGATTCACACGCCGCGTATTATGATGGTGAGTGCTGATGAGGAGATGACATTGAGAGAATTCCTAAAGAATAAAGAGCTGTTGCATTTCTCAAGAATTCCAGTATATAGCGATTCAAAAGATAATATCACAGGTTATGTATTGAGAGAAGTTGCCTTTGAGTACTTGGCAGAGGATAGATTTGATGTGAAGTTAAAAGACATCAAGAGAAAGATATTATTTGTATCTGAGAAGTTGAATGTAATTACTACTTGGAACAAGATGAAGGAGAATCACGAGCATATCGCTATTGTCGTTAATGAATATGGTGAGGTAGATGGTGTAGTGACGATGGAAGATATCCTAGAAACACTATTGGGGTTTGAGATTGTAGATGAGAAGGACAAGATTGTTGACTTGAGACAATTTGCAGAAGAGAGATGGCAAAACAGACAAAAGAAATATGCTTATTTAGCAGAGGATAAATAGAGTTAACCCACAATCAGTGTTAGCCAAATACTACAAAGTAATTCTACTTCATAGTTCTTTCATTAGTTCTAAAACCATACTATAGTATGCTTGTATCGCTAATTCAGAACTATCTTGTATAATTACTTTTCGTTTATATGTCTATCGCTCATTCTAGATTTAACAGACACTGTCTGTTGAATTATAAAACATAAAAACACCGAACTCTATCACTTCATTGTGGTAGAGTTTGTTGTTTTTATACCTTAAATCTGCAGATAACGTTTAAACGAGAATGAATTATACAAAACAGAGCAATATTAGTGATTAAAGCACACTCTAGTGTGGTTTGAGAGCTAATTGAAGCTATGTAAAGTAGAATTTATTCGCAGTAAATGGTAGTTACAGACTTAAGGTTATACCCTTTCTGTGATTTTTTTCATTAACAATTATATATCTCTAAAGTCTTGATATCATTGAGATACAACTATAGTGTAACTGCCTCTAAATTAAGAATGTTTGAATTGTTTTAACAATTTATTAGTTTATTTCAAAATGGTTTTGGTATCTTAGCCTTATCAATGAACGCGAATCTTAGAACATATAACCCTGTTTTAAACACTACTATCTTAAGTGGTGCAACTTCTCGTGTTTCTATCATTACTACTTCTACAGTAACTACGTCTACGTTGACATCTACGTCATCGTCGTCTATCTCGACCCTGTAAAGGGGGAAATTATTACATATAACCATCGTCTGTGGTCGTTTATTTTTTAACGGCTGTATTATTTATTGTCCAAAATCAACAGTATCAATTAGTTACTTTTTTTGGACTCAACCAAATCAATGAATTTTTTATGAAAGTAATAAAGTTTGGCGGGTCATCAGTGGCTAATGCCGTGAATATAAAGAGATGTATAGATATCATCAACAATATAGAAGAACCGGTTATCGTAGTGGTATCTGCCTTAAGTGGAGTAACAGATTTACTACAATTAGCAGCTGTACAAGCAGCAGATCACAAGGATGAATATGTAGACCAATTTAAAGAAATTAGCTTCCGCCATTTAGAAGTTATACGTGCCTTAATCCCTGTGAATGAACAAGCAGGAATATTAAGTAGTGTGATTAGAGAACTAAATGAGCTTGAAGTATTGTTACAGGGGTGTTATCTACTTCGCGAATTATCTCCTCGTATTAAGGATTTAATTATGTCATTTGGGGAGCGTTTATCTTCTTACATCATCGCTGAGGTGATGAAAGCACAAGGGCAAGACTGTCGTCAGGGGTACAGTGGTGCTTTTATTAAAACAAACGACAAGTTTGGAAAGGCGGCAGTGAACTTCGAGGTGACAGATGCCTTGATTGTAGACTATTTTCAAGAGCATAAATGTGCAGTGACTATTGTCCCTGGGTTTATTGCGGAGTCTGAAGAGAAGCAAGTGACTACACTAGGGCGTGGAGGTTCTGATTATACAGCAGCTATCATTGCCGCGGCATTGAACTTAAAGGAATTGGAGATTTGGACTGATGTAAGTGGTATTTATACAGCTAACCCAAGAGTGGTTAAACAGGCTAAAATCATTAAACACATCAACTTCCAAGAGGCAATGGAGCTTTCTCACTTCGGGGCGAAAGTATTGTATCCATCAGCTTTAGCGCCTATATTACCTAAGGGGATTTCATTGATTGTGAAGAATACTTTTGAGCCTGAGGCAGAGGGAAGTTTAGTGAGTACACTAGGGAGTACAGATCCTAATCCTGTAAGGGGAATTACGAATATTGACAATCTAGCGTTGTTGACATTAGAGGGACCCGGTATGGTAGGTGTAGCAGGTATTTCTAAGCGTTTATTTGAGGTGTTATCACTAGAGGATATCAACGTTATTTTCATTACACAAGCTTCTTCTGAGCACTCTATCTGTTTTGCTATTATCGCAGCGGATGCTGAGAAAGCAGAGAAGGTCATTAATGCTGCTTTTGAATTCGAAATACACAATAAGAAAGTGAAGCCTGTGCGTGTAGAACTAGGAATGTCTATTATCGCTGCTGTGGGGGATTATATTAAAGGTCACCAAGGGGTAAGTGGTAGAATGTTTAGCGCACTAGGACGTAATAATATTAATATATGTGCTATCGCTCAGGGGGCGTCAGAGCGTAATATTTCAGCTGTAATCTTAGAGAAAGATGTCAAGAAAGCACTGAATGTATTGCACGAGGCTTTCTTTGAGGAAGTGGTGGTTCAGTTGAACTTATTTGTGATGGGAATAGGAAATGTAGGAGGTAAGTTCTTAGAGCAAATCGTACAACAGCACAACTATTTAAGAGATCACCTTAAGGTAAATATCAGGGTAGTTGGTATTGCTAACTCTAAATTGATGTGCTTTAACGTAGAAGGCTTTGATTTAGCAGAGGTAAAGGATTTGTCTAACTGCGGTGCGCCGATGACTCAGGCGGGCTTCTTAGATAAGATTAAGGAGTTAAACTTGCGCAACAGTATATTCGTTGACAATACAGCTACTGCTGAGGTGGCGATGACTTATGGGGCTTATCTAAAGAACAGTATCGCTGTGGTAACGTGTAACAAGATTGCTTGTTCTTCTACTATGGATTATTACAAGGAATTAAAAACTTTGTCTAAAAAATACAATGCTCCATTCTTATATGAAACGAATGTAGGAGCGGGATTGCCGATTATAGATACAATCAAAAACTTAGTGGCATCAGGAGATCAAGTAAAAGAAATCCAAGCGGTATTAAGTGGAAGTCTAAACTTTATCTTTAATCAATATGACGGTTCTAAACCTTTTGCTGAGGTTGTGGCTTTAGCAAGAAAAGAAGGGTACACAGAGCCTCATCCATTGATCGATTTGAGTGGTGTAGATGTGAAGCGAAAGCTAATGATCTTAATGCGTGAGAGTAATTATTGGGTAGAAGAAGAGGATATCGCAGTAGCTAATTTTTTACCTGCATCTTGTATGGAGGCGAAGGATGCTGATACATTTATAGCTGCTTTAGCCAAAGAAGAAGCTCATTTTAAAGCGATGTATGAAGGTGCAAAAGCAAAAGGTGCTTGTCTAAAAGTAGTGGCAACACTTAAAGATGGTAAGGCTAGTGTAGGGTTGCAAGAGATTATGTCTAATCACCCATTCTATCACTTAGAGGGTAAAGATAATATCGTGATGTTCTACACAGACCGTTATAAAGAACAACCGCTATTGATAAAAGGAGCCGGTGCCGGAGCAGAAGTTACAGCGTCAGGGATATTCGCTGATGTAATAAGAATTGGAAGTAAATTGTTATAAGATGAAAGAAATTAAGATATTTTGTCCTGCTACTATCGCTAATCTATCTTGTGGATTCGATGTATTAGGAGTGTGTTTAGATAATGTAGGTGATGAGATGATTATCACTAAGACAGCAGAAAAAGGAGTGCGTATTAAAGCGATTATAGGCGCTGATTTGCCACTCGAAGTAGAGAATAATGTAGCGGGAGTAGCTGCTTTAGCCTTATTAGAGAAGTTGCAACCTGACTTTGGTTTTGAGATTGTTATTCACAAGAATATCAAGGCGGGAAGTGGCATCGGAAGTAGTGCAGCTAGTAGTGCAGGTGCAGTCTATGGTATCAATGCGTTATGCGGATACCCATTGACTAATAAAGAACTAATCTACTATGCGATGCAAGGAGAGGCTCTTGCAAGTGGTGCACCTCACGCTGATAATGTGGCTCCTGCGTTATTAGGTGGTTTTGCCTTTATACACAGCTACGAACCTTTAAACATTATACATATTCAAGCGCCAGTGGAACTATACGCTACTGTTATTCACCCGCAGATAGAGTTAAAGACTAAAGATGCTCGCTCAGTATTAAAACAATCAGTGACATTAAAGCAAGCAATTACACAATGTGGTAATCTTGGTGGATTGATCTGCGGGCTTTACACTTCGGATTATGATTTGATAGGTAATTCTCTACACGATGAGTTCGTCGAACCTAAGCGTTCACTGCTAATTCCTAACTATGCACAGTTAAAACAAGCTGCTTGTGATAACGGAGCATTAGGTGGTGGTATCTCAGGATCAGGACCTTCTGTATTTGCCCTAAGTAAAGGAAAAGTAAATGCAGAGCGCGTAGCAGAAGCGATGCGACAAGTAGTTAAAGATGCAGGATATGAATTTGATATTCACGTGTCACCTATTAACCCACAAGGTATAAAAGTGTTGTAATGAAGTATTATAGTTTAAATAACCCTCAGCGAATCGCTTCTTTTAAAGAAGCGGCAATACAAGGTATTGCAGAGGATAAAGGACTGTTCTTTCCAATGGAGATTCCTAGATTAGAAAAGGCAATTTTTGATAATATACAGCATTTAAGCAAGGAAGAGATAGCGTACCAAGTTATCTCTCCCTTTGTGGGCAATGATATTGAAGAAGCAGAATTGAGACAAATTGTTAGAGAGACTTTAGCTTTTGATTTTCCTGTAGTGCCAATAGATAAGGATGTTTATACATTAGAGTTGTTTCACGGGCCTACGTTAGCGTTTAAGGATGTTGGGGCAGGATTTATGTCTAGATGCTTGAGAAGTTTTGTCAAAGGAAAGAAAGAGAAAGTTACTATTCTAGTGGCTACTTCAGGTGATACAGGAGGAGCTGTAGCACACGGTTTTTATGATGTAGAAGGCATTGAAGTAGTTATTCTTTATCCAAAAGGGAAAGTAAGTAGCATCCAAGAGAAACAACTAACTACATTAGGCAAGAATATTAAGGCAATAGAGGTAGAGGGAAGTTTTGACGACTGTCAGGCGATGGTGAAGAAAGCGTTCTTAGATGAAGGCCTAAAAGACTGTCATCTAACTTCTGCGAACTCCATTAATATCGCACGTTGGTTGCCACAGATGTTTTACTATTTCTTGATGTATAAGGAATTACAACATCTAAATAAACCATTAGTGGTATCTGTACCTAGCGGTAATTTTGGAAATATTTGCGCAGGGATGCTCGCACAGCAAATGGGATTGCCTATCAGCCATTTTATTGCAGCTACTAATGCTAATGATACGATACCAAGATTCTTCTCGTCTAAAGCATACACACCAAAACAAACGGTAGAGACAATCTCTAATGCGATGGATGTAAGTGATCCAAGTAATTTTGTGCGTATTTTAGAGTTATTTGCTAAAGATGCAGAAGAGTTAAGTAATGATTTGTCAGCCTATTCTTTTGCGGATAAAGCTACACTAGCATTAATAGAAGAACAGTATGCTAAGAATGGTTATCTATTAGATCCTCACGCTTCAGTAGGATATTTAGGAATTAAGAAATACGCTAAAGAGCATAAGGATTTTACAGGTGTATTCTTAGGAACAGCACATCCTGTTAAGTTTCCTGAGTGCATAGAAGAATTGCTAAATATTGAGATTCCTATTCCAGATCGCCTTAAGGATATTATGAGAGGGGAGAAGAAGAGTACCGTGATTCAAAATTATGAAGAGTTAAAGAGAGTACTTTTAAAGTAATAATAGATTGTATTTTTTAGAAGAAAAGGTTTGGTGTCTCACTAAGCCTTTTCTTTTTTATGTATCTTTGCATCAGATATAAACAGTTAGTCAATAGATGATTAATCTCTGTTTATTCATCTTCCGTTCTTAAATGTCTATTTTTAGACAATTTCTCCTTTTATTTAGTTTATTGGTATATGTTGCAGGGTTTCTTGTGGTTTTGTTTTGAGTGAGTCCATAATGAGTCCATAGTAACTCCATTAAAATAGGCTTTTTAATGGAGTCACTATGCTGTCACGATGTAGTCATTATACATTCATCCAAAATTATTCTACTATATAGTAAGTGGTAGATAGTAATCTCGGAGGATTAGGTAGAGAAAGTTTAAATGAAAAGAAGTGTTTGTTCTGATTTAGGATAGATTGAAGAATCAATCTGTTGAATAATACAAAGATACTTACTTTTTTTAATATATGAGAAGAGGTAGTTTTTTTGTTTAAAGCGATTGAGTATTTCGTAATTGGGATTTAAGGTATGATTGATTACGTATCTTTACACTTTTAAATTACAGTGAATATGATTAAAGTAGTACCCTTAAAAGAAGGAGATTTTTATGAAGATGAGGTAAAGAACTTTTTACCCATAGGAGATAAGGTATTAACCACAGAAATACAGTTAGCAGTACAGCCCTTTTTGATTAGAACAGATAGCCATAATACGTTACTTGATGTAGGTTTAGGTTATCAAGAGAATGGGGAGTATGTCATCGATAAACTATTGGCAAAAGAGGGGTTAACTCCTTTAGATATTGACAGGGTGCTGATGTCACATTTGCACAAAGATCATATCAATGGGCTAGTAGAAGAAACAGATAACGGATATGTAGGGCGCTTCCCGAATGCGAAGATATACATTCAGCGTAGAGAAGTTGCCTTTTCAGAGTTGTCGATGGATGATATTTCTTTTGATTACGATATTTTAGAAGAGGCATTAGCTTTGCCAAATATTGTATGGATGAATGATGATCAGGGCAGTATAGATGAGCATATCACTTATCAAGTGGTAGGAGGACATACGCCGTATATGCAGGTGTTTTGGATTAAAGATGAGGAGCAAATCATATTCTATGGTGCGGATAATCTACCGAAGCATAGTTACCTAGAATTTAATATGGCATTTAAGAGTGATTATGACGGTAAGTTAGCGATGAAGTGGCGTACTGAATGGAAGATACAGGCGGAGGCAGAGCATTGGACAGTGTTATTCTATCACGATATGGAACGAGCAGTGTATAGTTGTGAGTAGATAAGGTAATACTACTTAGAATATTATAAAATAAATAAGACAGAAAGCTACGAATAGTAATAATTAGCAAACTCCATTTAAGTAGGAACTAAATGGAGTTTAATACAAAGAGAAAATTAAAAAGGATACTTTATATCGTTGTTTACAAGCCAGGTATCAAGATTATAAATACATCCTCTTACAATTTCAATTTCTCCATAATAAGGTGTTCTACAAGAACTTTCTAAAACAATATTGTTATTAATAATACTCTTTATTAATTGTAATTGATTATCAGAATAAACTTTTTCAATCTTATCGATTAAATTAGCAAGGTTATTTGCAACGTATGGAGTACGTTCTACTTGATTTAAGTATTTCATCATAAAAGCATTTTCTAATTTGGCCATAATTTTATAGTTAAAATATTATGTAGCAAACCTATATCATATAAAAAACTAAAAAAAGGACACTATTATAGCTAATAGGACATTAACTAAATTGTAAATGGCTTTAATTCAGATGTTTGTTTTTGGGTATAAAGGACAATATTTTTAGATACCTTCCAAACCCTTATAAACACTAGGTTATAATAGGGACAGTTTAATAAATTTTTTAGAGACCTTTACTTGGCATTATTTTATAGTATTGAGTTTATTGAGAGAGTACTGTTCTATCACGATATGGAACGAGCAGTGTATAATTGTGGGTAGAAAGTTTTAATAAATTCCTTAAAGTGTTGTATATTAGATACTCATTCTTTTAATATGAATAGCTATGAGTAAAAGAGATTTGTTTACAGCATTTGTTAAGTTAATAGGGTTCTACTTATTTCTTACCTATTTTTTGTCTCTATTAAGTAGTCTGTACTATTTGATTACTGTAAAGGAAAATACCTTTGGTAATTTACTAGCAGATATAGGTCAACATATATTTTTGTTAGTAGTATTTACTCTGTTAATGTTATATGGAGATAAGATAGTTAGTCTTTTCCGTTTGAGTAAAGGTTATGAGACTGATAATATTGAGGTAGGTAACGTGACTGCTATTGATATTGTTAAGGTGGGGATATTTATTATTGGTGGAATACTTATTGTGTTTAAGCTGCCTTACATGATTACGTGGATTATACAGCGATTTACTGTAGCAATCAGAAATGAAAATATGCCTCTCTATGGTGAGTATGGTGCTTTTACCGCTTTTACTAGTTTAGTTTTAGGATTCTTACTGTTAACTAATTTTGGTAGAATAGCCAAGTGGTTTGTCAAATGGAATAAAGAGGAATAATATAACCCTTCTAGTCTCGTGATTAGAAGGGTTTTTTGTGTTGTATATAGAGCGTATTTAAACTTTAACTATTCTATTTTTTCTTTATTTGATCAAGGGATATATTGAGTTATATTATTTCTAATTCTATACTTTTTATTTTTAATTAGTCTTTTCTGTGTGCTTTATTATTTTATAATAGGTGTTATAATGCCTTCTATTTAGAATTATTCTTGTTAGTGATGTAAATAAGTCTACATTTGTCACTGTTTAAAATAATTCTAAATAACAAGTGGGTACGCTGAACAAAGTTACATTATTGATGGCTCTAACGATGACTTCCATAGGTTGGAGTCAAGTGAAGAAGAGCATAATAATCACGAATCACCATAATCAAGCAGTGCAGAATGCTGTGGTAGTTATCAATGATCAACAGCATAAGACGGATAGAGAGGGTAAGGTACAGTTTGACTTAAAACAAGAAGCTACCTACACGATTCAAGTTTTTGCAGATAGCTATCAAAGTGTTTCAAAGACAGTGACTACTATTGAGGCGATCAGTAACTCGATAGCATTAGATGTGGATAATACTTTATTATCTGATATCATCGTTCGCACTAAAGATGATGAGCAAAAGAATAGTAATCGCAATATTATTCGCGCGGTTACAGTGGATACGAAGAGTGAAATACTACGTCCAAGTTCTCTGAACGACTTGATGAATAAGACGACAGGTGTACGTGTTAGACAAGGAGGAGGATTAGGTGCGGAGACAAATATTAACCTAAATGGCTTCCAGGGAAATGCGATACGATTCTTTAAAGATGGTATTCCTATTAACTATATGGGGCAGGGATATAATTTGTCAAATATACCACTAGATGTGTTAGATAAAGTAGAAGTGTATAAAGGTATTATTCCTGTGCACTTGGCAAGTGATGCATTAGGGGGAGCGGTTAACTTAGTCTCTTCTGCTATTCAAAACAATCAATTAAGAGTCTCTACTGAGTATGGATCATTTAATACTGTGCGTTCTGCTGTCAGAGGGCATTATAATCTAAATGACAACTTCTATATAGGAGGTGAAGTATTCTATAACTATTCAGATAACAATTATAAGATTAATACACCAGATGCAGAGTTAGCAAAGACTCACGCTAAGGTCAAGCTGTTTCACAATCGCTATAAACACTTCTATAGCAATGCTTATATCGGAGCTAATAATCTATCTTGGGCTGATAAGCTAGAGTTGGGAATTAGCTATTATACGATAGATAAGCAACTTCAGAATAGCCCAACTTCTATGGCTGTTCCTTACGGAGGTATTCAAGATAAGCAACACAGCATTGTCCCTACACTCCGCTATAAAAAGAAGTTCTTAAATGATAAGATTTCTGTAGATCAATTTCTTTCTTATAACGTGGTTAAATCACAAGCTATAGATACTCTGAAAGGGAGATATAATTGGCTAGGAGAGTTTACACCTAGAGGATTTAGAGGAGAGGGAGATATGCCGATGGATGCTGATATTGATATGACTTTCTTTACTTCTAGAACACTAATCGGCTATGAGATAAATACCAATCATCAGTTGTGGTTAAACAATACTTATAATTATACTAAACGAGAAGGAGTAGATCCTTATGGAAGAGTTCTTCAAGATTTAAATCAAACCGTGATAGAGTTACCAACGCATTATAAGAAAAATGTAGTAGCAGTTGGGGTGACGAGTCAGTGGTTAGATAGCAAGCTAGAGACTAATGCTATCCTGAAGATGTATAATTATTCAAGTAAAGGACTGAACACAGGGAGTAATGTAGATCTAACAGCTAGAGACATACACAGTGTGTCAGATAGTGATTTTGGGTGGGCATTAGGCGCTAAATATAAAATAGGCGAACAAACTAATCTTCGCTTCTCTATAGAAGACGCTAGAAGATTACCAGGATATACAGAGTTATTTGGTGATTATATTTTTACAGCATCAAACTTTAATTTAAAACCAGAAGAGAGTCTAAATCTAAATTTGGGAATAGAGCAAGAGGTGGGGAACTTGGCGTATAGTTTTAATAGTTTTTTCAGACATACACGAGATATAGTTGTTTTAGTTTCAGGTAACCCACCTCTTTCTATTTATGTGAATAAGGAGAAGGCTAATGGCTATGGTTTTGAAGGAGATGTAAGTCTAAAGGTAGCTAATCATTACAAGTTTTATGGAAACTTTACGTGGCAGAGCATTCGCTATGGGGAGTTTGATAAAGCTTCTGACAAATGGCTAAAAGGCAATAGAGTACCTAATATTCCTTACTTCTTTGCAAATATAGGTGCTGAAGCAAAGTTCGATAATATACTGCGCAAGCAAGATCAATGGACTGCGTATATGAATGTAAACTTCGTGCGTGAGTTCTATATTCAACCTATAGACAAATCAATGGAACCAAGTGGATTCTTAGGATTATTTGGCAGTAGTAAAGGGGATGTAAAGAACATAGTTCCTGATCAAACATCCGTTACGCTAGGAACAGTGTATGAATTAAAAGATAAAGGAGTATCTGTAGGTGTTGAGGTTAGAAATCTATTGAATCAAGACTTATATGATTACTTCAAAATACAGAAAGCAGGTAGAAGTATCTATTTAAAACTTAACTATAAACTCAATTAGTATGAAACTTATAAAACCACTATTATCGATGTCGTTTGTGTTTGCACTTGTGATGACATCTTGTTCTTCTTCTGATGACAATAATCCTGTCACTCCAGTAGATCCAGAAGTTAAACCAAGTCAATATTTTGTAATGACTTTATCTGAGGGGAAGGGACCTATTAAGAATGGTTTCCTAAAAGCCTATTCTACTTTGCCAAAAGGAGCGATAGATAATGCAACAGGGAATACTACTGCATCAGGTGGAATGGGAGGTTACCGTCAGTATGGTAACCGTGTATATAGAATGTTTGATGACAATAACTCTCGTGCTTTAGGGCAATTTGTCTTTGATGAGAAAGGATTTTATACAACTAAAAGTATTGCTGTAGAACCTAAGATCGCAGGTTCAGGAAACTTTACTTTGACGAATGACTTTACAACAGGATATTACTTTGAAGGAGCACAACCAGCTCAAATACAGGTTTTTGATCCAGTGAGTATGGCAAAGAAAAGTATGTTAGGTGATTACTCAGAACAGATTAATGCGTTAGAGAAAAAGCTAAACCTACAAGGAGTGAATTTTAAAGCGATAGGTCAGCATCTACTAGCTATCAATGGCAATAAGTTATATGCAGATATCACTTTTGGGAAGAATCAAGGTGCTCAGGGAGGTATGTTTGATGGAGTATCTAAAGATGTGCATATCGCTGTTATTGATTTGACTAATGGCAAATGGATAGGGGATACAAGCGTGAAAAACACAGGGAATATCGCTTTTGTGGATGAGAATCCATTATACTACTTCGATGAGAATAAGGACTTGTATTTTATCTGTCAAGGGATAAAAACAGGAGGATTAGGAGACCAATCTAAGATAGCTCGTATAAAGAATGGCTCGAATGAAGTAGATCAGTCTTGGGAGTTAGATTTTAATAGTTTATTCAACAGTGTTTCTCCAGGTAAATTCTCAACTATCTATGTAGAGAAAGGCAAGATCGTAACCTTAGTAAATGATGCACCGTTAGCAGATCCACAGAAGATTAACCTAACGCCTATTTGGAAATATGTCGTTATAGATGTTAAGAGTAAGGCTGTTACACCTATTCAGATAGAAGGAGTAACATTAGTAGAGACACCGGCAGCTTCTTTAGGAGTATCTAAAGTAGATGATAAGAAGTTTATCCGCGTGGTGAATGACACGAAGCTTGGGTACTATGAATTATCAAGTGATTTGCAGAAAGCAACTCCATCTATAGAGATTCAAAAAGGAGGAAAACCTCAAGGGCTTTTTAAAGTAAACAAGTTATAAGAGATAATCAATGAAGAAGTATGTGTTTATTGTTTTAATGATGGTTATGAATTTGCAAGCACAGAATAGTTTTAAAGTAAGGGTAGAGGTCACGGTAGATGACTTCGCTAAGACAGAGGATGCTATTTATCTAACGGGAAATTTCAATCAGTGGAAGCCTAAAGATGAACGCTATCTAATGCAGAAAGTAGCAGGTACAGGTAATCAGTATGCTGTAGAGGTAGAGAACATCATTCAGGGGGTGCTAGAATACAAATTCACAAGAGGTACTTGGCAGTCTTTAGAGTCTTCTACTCAGGGGAGGTTAATCAATCTACACGATGTGATGATAACAGAAGATACTGTGCTAAAGAATGAAATCAAGGCGTGGAGAGATCAGTTTAAAGCATCTACTGCTCCTGATGATTTGATCGTTCTAAAGAACTTCTATATGCCAGAGCTTAATAGAGTAAGGGATATACGAATTTATCTACCGAAAGATTATGAATCTAGTGAGAAACAATATCCTGTATGGTATATGCACGATGGACAAGATTTGTTTGACGAGGCAACATCAGAAGGGAGATTAGGACCTGTAGAATGGGAAGTCGATGAGACTGTAGCTAAATATGGAGATCAATATATCATCGTAGGGATAGATCACGATTATCAAAAGAATCTTAGGGAGAAAGAGTATTCGTTCTTTGCTACTCAAAAGAATCCAATAGCAGAAGGGCAGGAATATATCTCGTTTATCGTGGAGACCTTAAAGCCTTATGTTGATGCACAGTATAGAACCTTGAAGGATGTAAAATATACAGGTATAGCAGGGGGATCTCTAGGAGGGCTAATCTCACTATATGCAGGATTAACGTATCCAGAGACATTTGGCAAGATTGGGGTATTCTCTCCGTCGATATGGCAAGATGACAATAATCTAGATGTTTACATAAGTAGGTTATCTGCTAATCAACTTGAGAAGATTCAAAAACAACAGTATTATATCTATGGTGGTGAACGTGAGAATAGAAAGAAAGGAGATGGAAATGTAGTTAGAATGGATGAGGATATCTTGAGGTTTTTAGAAGTACATCAGTCTAGATTAAAGTTGAATTATGAGTTAAATATTAATCCAAGAGGAAAGCACGGCGCTTGGTATTGGCAACAGGCTTTTAATTGGATGATAGCAGACTTATCTAAAATAGAAAGTAATAATTTTTAATAATAACAATATGAAATACATCAAATCACTAACATTTATGAGTGCTACGGTGTTAGCAGCAATGGGAACTACTGCTACAGCACAAACAATAGATAAGAATCAACAAGTAGGAAAGGGACTTTATGAGGTTGCTTATAACAGTGTAGATAATGGAGTTTATGTAGCTTCTGTACTTGATTTTAAAACAAAAGAAGGAAAGATCTTTAAGTTAAATGGAAATGACTTATCAGTAGAGAAAGAGTACAGTGTGAATGGAAATCCTGTGTTCGGTATCGCTGTAAATGAGAAATCTCAAAAGATTTATGGTACGAATACAATCACAAATGCTGTAACTGTATTAAACCTTAAAACGGGAGAAACAAAAGTAATTCCAGGTACTAATGAAAGTGGACACAATAGAGAAATCGCTATTGATGAAAAAACAAATACTATCTATGCTTCAGATACACAAGAAGACGGTAAGATTTGGATTATTGATGGAGAGAAAGATGTGTTGAAAGGATATATTGACAACACAGGAATTCATACAGCAGGTCTGACGTTTGACACAAAGACTAAGAAATTATATGCTGTAAATATGGGAACAAATGAGGTGGCTATTATTGATCCTCAGAGCAAGAAAGTAATCAAGAAGTTCGCTTCAGGTGGTGAAAGCCCAATCAACGTATCAATCGATGAAGCAGGAAGAAGATTATTTGTTACTAATTCGTCAACAGGTTTAACTGTATTAAATGCAGATAGCGGAGAATTACTTAAAGTAGTTAAGTTTAATGGAGGTTCTTTAGGAGTTAACTACTTGCCTAAACAAGATAAAATCGTTTTAGCAAATAGAGTAGGCGGTAAGACTGTTATCGTAGATGGTAAATCTTATGAGGTAGTGAAAGAATTAGAGACAGGAAGTCATCCTAATACTGTAGCTGTAAATAAAAACTCAGGTATCGCTTATGTAACGAATAAAACTAAGAAAATGCCTGCAGTAGAAGGGCAAGAAGCTCAAGTAGATACTAATGGTGATACTGTTAGTAAAGTACAATTATAATCATTTATCCTACCATATATTTTATCTATAATTAAAGAATGGCTACCCAGTAGAGGGGTAGCCATTTTTGCATATTATAAACCGTTCTTTATATTTTCTGCTAATTTTAAAAAAGGCTTTAAGCAGAGATAAGGATTCTTTCATACCTTTAGCACTTTATATAAAATCAGTGAATATGGCACTACAGAAGATCTTAGTGGTAGATGACGAAGAGAAGTTGCGCAAGCTCTTATCGCGTATTATAGAGTTAGAAGGATTTGAAGTACATCAAGCCCCTGATTTAAAATCAGCGACTAAGAAGTTGGCACAAGTACCTATCGATGTGGTGTTATGCGACGTTAAGTTGCCGGATGGAAACGGAGTAGCATTCGTAGAACATATTAAATTAGTACATCCTACCGTTGAGGTGATTTTACTTACGGCCTATGGGAATATCCCTGATGGGGTACAGGCCATTAAGAATGGCGCTTTTGACTATATCACTAAAGGGGATGACAACAATAAGATACTTCCGCTACTATATCGTGCCTTAGAACGCGTGGCAGTAAACCGTACGTTAGAAGAGAATAAAGTGGAAGTAGAAGAAGAGGTTACAGGCTTTGATCAAGTAATCGGCAAGTCTTCTTCTTTTATGGCAGCTATTCACTTGGCTAAGCGAGTTGCTTCTACCAATGCTACAGTATTATTAACCGGAGAAACAGGAACAGGAAAAGAAGTATTCGCACAGGCTATTCACCGAGTAAGTAATAGAGCGAAACACAGCTTCGTAGCGCTTAACTGCTCTGCTTTTAGTAAAGACTTATTAGAGAGTGAATTGTTTGGGCATAAAGCAGGTTCGTTTACCAATGCGATGAAAGATCAGAAAGGGCTATTCGAAGAAGCACATCAAGGAACTATATTCTTAGACGAAATAGGAGAAATGCCTATCGAGCTTCAAGCTAAGTTACTTCGTGTATTAGAAACAGGAGAGTTTTTAAAAATAGGTGATACTAAACCAACAAAGGTAGATGTGCGTATAATAGCAGCTACTAATCGCAACTTCGAGAAGGAGATAAACGAGGGACATTTTAGAGAAGACTTGTATTACCGTATTTCTGTATTTGAGATTAACCTTCCTGCATTGAGAGAGCGTATTGATGATATTCCGTTATTAGCAGAGCTTTTTAGAAAGCAGTTTGCAGCAGAGCAACGCAGTGCTGTACAGGCTATCTCTACTGAGGTATTAGAAGCAATGAAGTTATATCCGTGGCCAGGGAACATTAGAGAGTTGCGCAATGCGATGGAGCGTGCTATTATCTTGTGTATGCACACCAAGTTAGAAGTAAGTGACTTGCCTTATGAAGTACAACAAAAATACAAACCTACAGAAGACGGTCTATCAGCTCTTGATTTGGCGTCTGTAGAAAAACAACATATCCAAAAAGTACTTCAACATACGAATGGCAATAAAACCAAGACAGCAGAACTGTTAGGTATTGCCTTAACTACGCTATATCGCAAGATGGCGGAGTATGGGATAGGGTAGTTTCTAAATATTACAATTTTTTGTTTTTAGAACTTTAAACGTAATAATTTAAATGACGGATACAAGATGGCTTAAAAAGGCCAAGTTTATAAAGATGGCTTTTTTAGGCCAATTTATATAACTTGGCCTTTTTAGGCCATTTTTTTAATATATTTGTATAGAGAAATGTAAGATTATGATAGCAGTTATAACAGGCGATATAGTAAATTCGAGGAGTGTAGATCCAAAGGAATGGCAACCTCAATTGAAGTCTTTTTTAGAAACAAGCATTAATGACGTGTCTAAATGGGAGATATATAGAGGAGATAGCTTTCAGATAGAAACAACGATAGAGAAGGCTTTTGAACTTGTTTTGATGATTAAGGCTCTAATTAAACACATCAGTAATCTTGATGTGAGAATGAGCATAGGCATAGGTGAACAAGGTTATACTTCTGAGAAAGTAATAGAGTCTTATGGGCAAGCATTTATTAATTCGGGAGAAGCATTTGAAGAGTTAAAGGATAAGACTTTGCGTATAAAGACAAATAATAAAGAGTTTGACGATTATTTTAATCCTATCTTAGGGTTGATTAGTTTTATAGCTGATCAATGGAAACCTGTAACTGCCGAAACAGTCTTTTATGCACTGAGCAATAGGAATATGTTGCAGAAAGAAATAGCTGTATTGATGAATAAAGACAGTACTACAGTTAGTAAGGCTCTGAAAAGAGCTGCTTATGAAGAGGTAATAGATATTCTAAAATTATATTCTAATAAAGTAACATTATGCTTGACTTAATCATCAAAGTAGTATTTGCTCATTTAATAGGAGATTTTGTACTGCAAACAAATAAAATGGTAGCCGATATTAAACATAAGGGGATTAAGTCTCCTGCCTTACTTAAGCATACTGCTATTCATTTTATTGCTCTATTGGTTATTACAGGATTTGAAGAGAAGTATATCATTGGGGTATGGATATTATCTATGTTGCATTTATTGATTGATATATTTACTAAAACGTACTTGTCAAAAAAACTAAACTCAATTAAGGTACTACTCATTGATCAAGGACTACACGCTATTAGTATTGCTTTGTTTGTTTACTATTATTATCCTTTTGAGATAGATTGGACGATAATAATGGGTAAGAATGCTTTAGCACTATATAGTGCAATAGTACTATTAGTATATGCATCTCCGATTATTATTAAGAAACTGATAGAGCTTCTAAATTTTACTGTACCTAGTAATGGATTAGCTAATGCAGGAAAGTATATTGGTATCCTAGAACGTTTATTTATATTCTTATTTGTGGTATTGCAACGTTGGGAGGGAATAGGTTTTCTATTAGCTGCTAAGTCTATCTTTAGGTTTGGAGACTTGAAAGCAAATAAAGAAGTTAAACTGACAGAGTATATCTTGATTGGAACCCTTATGAGTTTTGGATTGGGAATCGCGATAGCGTTACTGTATAGTTTTGTTATTTCGCTTTAAAAGATATTTTTATGATATATATAAGCTCCTAATTAGGGAGCTTTTTTTATACCTTAAAGAATGAGAATGTATCATACTGCACGTAATCATTATGATAATTATGAAACACTTTTCATTTGCTGATGTATGTTAAGTTACTTTTAAAGTAGTTATTACAAACAGGGAAAAAGTTCTATCAAGGTAGGTGTTTTTTGAGCTCTTTTCTTTTAGATAAAGGACTATTCTATATCAAGTTCTCTTGTTACAATTTGTTTTTGTTCTCTACGTTGAGATTTAATCTTTACTGATTTTAGTTGTTTCTGATATTTATTCTTATCTCCTTTAAAATGCATATTTCCTTCTGATAAGACAGAGTTTTGCTTTACCATCATCCCATTATAAACACAAGACTCTATACCACAATTATGTTTTGAGTAATCACCGAAGTTTCTATGTTTAATACGCTTATCAGTTAATATTTTTTGTTGATTATTTCGAATATCATTCCATATTTTATCTTTATCTCCACTAGTTAGATCTAATTCTATTGTAGATAATTCAAAGTAAACTAAAGGATCTTTTAGTTGTAAAAACGCATAATATTTTTGAAATAACTTATTAGCATACTCTCGAACAGTTACTTTATCAGCAGTACTTAGTCGTTCATTTTCTATTATTGACCGATATAGGCCAAGAGTATTAAAATCTGTATATTTTTTATAATTATCGATAAAATAGAAGTATTCTTCTAAGGTCAATTGGTTAAATCTCTTTCCTATTTTCATATCCCAAAAATAAAGAAAAAGAATTTGTATATCTATTTAGTCTTATAATATAAAGTGAGAGCCTTTCAAAATGAAAGGTTCACTCCATAAAACCCTATCAAAACGATAGGGTTTCTTTTTTGGCATCTGTGCCAAGTTTTTATAACTGATTGATTGATAGTGATGTTTGTTTTTTGTGCCAAAGTGGTACGCCATTCGCTTATACATTGGCAAAACAATACCTAATGAAAACACTATACCCATTACAAAGCAGGCGTAACAAACGGTTACGCCATAAACCCAGAATCAGCGTTAGCCAAATACTACAAAGCAATTCTACTTCATAGCTCTTTCATTAATTCTAAAACCATACTACAGTATGCTTTAATCATTAATTCAGACCTATTTTGTATAATCACTTTTCGTTTATCTGTCTATCACTTATTCAGGGTTAAAAAAGAATTAGCTGTAAGAGCTATAATAAACAATCAAACCTAACTTAAATATATTATCAATGACAATTTTAGCGTGTATCGTTTTAGGCGTTGTGTGCTTTGCCTTGTTTTACAAAGCCATTCAGTTTTTTGACAATCTATAATTCAACAACCAATGATTCTATTATTAATTATTGCTTTGGCAGTATTTGCCTATCTGTGTTATGTCTTACTTAAACCAGAAAAATTCTAAGAAAATACAAAAGGAAATAGGGGCAGCCTTATTGATTTTTATAATGGTGTTTAGCACCGTGTATTTAGTACATCAACTATTACTATTAATTGATTAATTATAATGAATACAGAAATGATCGGAATCATTGTCACTTTCTTAGTGGCAGTCGGGATTTCAATTCCTTTAGGGAAATATATAGCAAAGGTATACGCAGGTAAACCTACCTTCTTAGACGGCATAATGTCGCCTTTAGAGAATCTGTTTTACAAGAGCAGTAAGATTAAGTCTGAAGAGGGAATGAATTGGAAACAGCACTTAGTAGCCTTACTAACAATTAACGCTGTTTGGTTTGTGATGGGATTTATCTTATTAATGACACAGGGCTCGTTACCTCTTAATCCTGATAACAATCCAAGTATGCCTGCTGACTTAGCGTTTAATACGATAATCTCTTTCTTAGTCAACTGTAATTTACAACACTACGCAGGAGAAACAGGAGTAACGTACTTGACACAAATGTGGTTAATGTTCTTACAATTTGTAAGTGCGGCAACAGGAATGGCTGCTGCAGTAGCAGTGTTTGAGGCATTTAAACACAAAACAACTACACTATTAGGGAACTTCTATGTATACTTTGTGAAGTCGATTACTCGTATTCTATTACCTCTAAGTGTTGTTGTAGCAGCTATCTTGATTTTTCAAGGTACACCAATGACTTTTGAAGGAAAAGATACTATTACAACAATAGAAGGACAACAAGTAGAGGTTTCTCGTGGACCTGCGGCTCCTTTTATTGCCATTAAACACTTGGGAACAAATGGTGGAGGATTCTTTGGAACAAACTCTGCACACCCTTTTGAGAACCCTACTTACTTGACTAATATGACTGAGATGATCGCTCAGTTGATTATTCCATTGGCAATGATCTTTGCCTTTGGGTATTATATCGAACGCAAGCGATTCTCGTGGATGATGTTTGGGGTAATGACAGTAGGATTCTTATGTCTAGCAGTACCAAACGTGCTGATGGAAGCAGGAGGTAATCCTAATATTACTGCGATGGGTATAGATAACTCTATCGGATCTATGGAAGGAAAAGAAGTACGTATAGGAGCTACTTCATCAGGATTCTGGAGTATAGTGACAACCGTTATTTCTACTGGTTCGGTCAACTCTATGCACGATAGTTCTATGCCGCTATCGGGAATGAATGAACTACTGGCAATGATGATTAATAGCTTCTACGGTGGTGTAGGAGTAGGTATCCTAAACTTCTTTGTATTCATTGTATTAGCAGTGTTTATCAGTGGTCTGATGGTGGGGAGAACACCTGAGTTATTTGGTAAGAAGATAGAAGCAAAGGAAATGAAGATAGCGATGGTGATTGCGTTAATTCACCCACTGCTTATTTTAAGTAGTACAGCATTGGCAGCAGCCTTTCCTGATTTGACACGAGAGACTTTAAACAATCCTTCGTTCCACGGATTTAGTGAGATACTGTATGAGTACACTTCTTCTGCAGCCAATAATGGAAGTGGATTTGAAGGACTTGGTGATAATACTCCTTGGTGGAACTTCTCGACAGGTATTATCTTACTAATGGGACGTTTCTTACCTATCATTGGGCCAGTAGCATTAGCCGGATGTTTAGCACAGAAACGCTATGTACCTGAGAGTGCAGGAACACTACCAACAGATACTTCAACATTCGGATTGATTGTGCTTACCGTGATCTTAATCGTAGCGGCATTAGCTTTCTTCCCAGTATTGACTTTAGGACCAATTGCTGATTATTTTACAATAATAAGTTTATAGAAAATGGCAACTCAAAATAATAAAGCTCTTTTTCAAAAAGAGGTAGTGATGAAAGCATTAAAAGAAGCTTTTATTAAGTTAGACCCAAGAACGCTATTCCGCAATCCAGTGATGTTCACTGTAGAGATAGGAACAGCGATTATGTTAGGGGTGTGTATATGGATATTATTAGGTGAAACAAGCCAAGGTAGCTTTGGATACAACTTCACCATCTTTTTATTGTTGTTTGTGACTCTGTTGTTTGCCAACTTCGCTGAGGCTATCGCTGAAGCAAGAGGAAAAGCGCAAGCGGATAGTTTGCGCAAAACAAGAGAGGAAACGCCTGCAACATTAGAAGATGGTTCACAAGTATCGTCTTCTACTTTACTAAAAGGAATGGTCTATGTATGTGTAGCCGGAGATATAATTCCAGCAGATGGGGAGATCATAGAAGGTTTAGCTACCATAGATGAAAGTGCTATTACCGGAGAGAGTGCTCCTGTGATTAGAGAAGCTGGAGGAGATAAGAGTTCTGTAACTGGAGGTACCAAGGTATTGTCAGATCGTATTAAGGTACGTGTCACTGCTCAGGCAGGAGAAAGCTTTCTTGATAAGATGATTGCTTTAGTAGAGGGAGCGAACAGACAGAAGTCGCCAAACGAAATAGCCTTGACAATCTTATTAGCAGGTTTTACCTTAGTGTTTACTATTGTGATTATTACGTTGAAGCCTTTTGCGGACTTTGCTAATGTAGCAATTACGATTAGTGCCCTGATATCACTTTATATCTGTTTAATCCCTACTACGATAGGTGGTTTATTATCTGCTATCGGTATCGCTGGGATGGATAGAGCGCTAAGAGCAAATGTGATTACTAAAAGTGGTAAGGCTGTAGAGACAGCAGGAGATATAGATGTGTTGCTATTAGATAAAACAGGTACGATTACTATTGGTAACCGTAAGGCAACAAATTTTCATCCTGCAAATGGTGTCGATAAGAATGTACTGATTAAAGCAGCAGTCTTGAGTTCACTAAGTGATGATACACCAGAAGGGAAGTCTATTATAGAGTTGGCAGGTGTAGATCCTACAGATTTTACAGTAAACAACCCTCGCTTTATCTCTTTTACAGCAGAGACTCGAAGTTCGGGTATTGACTATGACGATATACGCATACGCAAAGGAGCAGTAGATGCAATTAAGAATATCTGTGTACAAGCAGGTAACATATTTCCTGACGAGGTGGCAACAAGTGTGCGCAATGTAGCAGAGAATGGAGGTACGCCATTAGTGGTATCTCAAAACGAGCAAGTTTTAGGGGTAGTAGAACTACAAGACGTAATAAAACCAGGTATACAAGAGCGTTTTGCCCGATTGAGAAAAATGGGTATTAAGACGGTGATGGTGACAGGGGATAATCCAATGACAGCAAAGTATATTGCTAATGCGGCGGGTGTGGATGATTTTATCGCAGAGGCAAAACCGGAAGATAAGATGAATTACATCAAGCGTGAGCAAGCAGAAGGACGCTTAGTAGCGATGATGGGAGACGGTACAAATGATGCGCCTGCTTTAGCACAAGCAAACGTAGGGGTAGCGATGAACAGCGGAACACAAGCTGCTAAAGAGGCAGGGAATATGGTGGATCTTGATAATGACCCAACTAAATTGATTGAGGTTGTAGAGATAGGGAAACAATTGCTAATGACACGTGGTACCTTAACTACGTTCAGTATCGCCAATGACGTAGCGAAGTACTTTGCTATTATTCCTGCTTTATTCATCACAGCTATTCCTGCTTTACAAGGTTTAAATATTATGAATCTTCACAGCCCAGAAAGTGCTATTCTATCTGCTGTAATATTCAATGCGATTATTATTCCATTCTTAATTCCCTTAGCATTAAGAGGAGTGGCGTATAAACCAATCGGTGCAAGTGCACTATTGCGACGCAATTTACTAATCTATGGATTAGGTGGTGTGATTGTTCCTTTTATAGGAATTAAGCTAATTGACCTTTTTGTATCACTATTTATGTAATAAAACAATGAAAACAAATCTATTACCCTCTATTATATTAACCACAGCCTTATTAGTACTGCTATGTGGTGCTTATCCTCTAACGATGTGGGGGATAGCAAAGCTTTCTCCTAATGCGGGTGAAGGATTTGTAACTGAAGCCGCTAACGGAAAGAACTATGTAAACATCGGACAGTCGTTTACTTCAGATAAATACTTTTGGTCTCGTCCATCAGCCGTTGATTATAATGCAGCAGGTTCAGGAGCAAGTAATAAGGCGACTACCAACGGAGAATATTTAGGTACTGTACAGCAGCGCATAGATGACTTCTTGGTTAAGAATCCTGAGGTTAAGAAAGAAGATGTTCCGGTTGATTTAGTTACTGCAAGTGGTAGTGGTCTAGATCCGAATATCTCTGTTCAAGGAGCTAAAGTACAGATCGCTCGTATTGCTAAAGCAAGAGGAATTGAAGCAAGTCGCTTAGAACAATTAGTGGTAGAGCAAACACAACAACCACTATTAGGTATATTAGGACCTAAAAAACTGAATGTTATAGAATTAAATATCGCATTAGATGCGTTAAAATAAGATGAAGAAGAGAATTTCTTTAGTGGGTGCACTTGTCATCGGTGCACTTGCTATTTCATCAGCCCAAGCTCAAGAACGCAAATGGACAGATGATCTTAAAGTACAAGCGTATGGGGAGTTATATTATACATACGACTTCAACCAACCTAAAAAAGGACAACTTAACAACTTTCTATATTCGTTTAATAGACATAATGAAGTGAATCTTAACTTCGGAATGGTTAAACTAAACTATTCAAAAGAGCGTGTACGGGCTAACCTTGCCTTTATGGCAGGAACTTATGTACAGTCTAACCTTGTGAATGAACCTGATGGATTAAAGAATATCTATGAGGCAAATATAGGAGTAAAGCTATCTCCTACAAGAGAGTTGTGGTTAGATGCAGGGATTATGCCTTCGCATATAGGGTTTGAGAGTAATATAGGAGCAGATATTATGACGATGTCACGCAGTATGATGGCGGAGAACTCTCCGTATTTTTCTTCTGCGGTTAAGTTATCTTATTTAACGCCAAATCAGAAGTGGATGCTTGCCTTGAATGTAATGAACGGTTGGCAACGTATTCAGCGTCCTGAAGGTAATTCTACTATAGCAGTGGGGCATCAGGTAACTTATACACCCAATAGCAAATGGATGATTAACAGTAGTTCATTTATAGGTAGTGATACACCTGATGTAGAGCGTAAGATGCGTTATTTTCACAATCTATATGCTTCTTATCAATGGGATGAGAACTTAAAGTTATTGGCAGGGTTTGATATTGGTGTTCAGCAAAAGGAGAAAGACGGTAAGGCATATAGCAATTGGTATGCTCCTTTGGTTATGGGGCAGTATAAGCTAACAGATAAGTGGCGAGTGGCTGCAAGAGTTGAGTATTACTGTGATAAAGACGGAGTAATTATAGGTACAGATACCTCTAATGGCTTTCAGACTTTGGGATATTCTGTCAATGTAGATTATCAGATTACAGATGAGGTGCTATGGCGAATAGAGGCAAGGTCTTTGAACAGTAAAGATGCTATCTTTATGAGAAATGATAAAGAGGTAACAGGACAAACATTTATAGGAAGTAGTATTTCAATTCGGTTGTAGATGGAAAGAGAAAGTCGTCAAAGTGCAGAAGATTTCTTAGAACTTATTCGTCGTTCTAAACGAGGTAAGTTTAAGGTATATATAGGGATGAGTGCAGGGGTGGGTAAAACCTATCGTATGCTATTAGAAGCAAGAGATTTGCAGCGAAATGGTATTGATGTGAAGTTGGGGTTTATAGAAACTCACAATCGCAAGGAGACGCACGCCTTATTAGAGGGATTGCCTATTATACCACGTAAGGAGGTTTTCTACAAGGGAAAGATGATTGAGGAGTTGGATATTGAAGCCATCCTTACTGATCGCCCTGAAATAGTTATTATTGACGAATTAGCTCATTCTAATATTGCAGGAAGTAAAAATGCAAAGCGTTGGCAAGACGTAATGGAGATATTAGAGGCAGGTATCAATGTGATATCTGCTCTAAATATCCAGCATATAGAGAGTCTGTATAATGCAGTAAAAGACATTACGAATATCGATGTCACAGAGCGTGTGCCAGATAAAGTGTTGCAAGAAGCAGATGAGGTAGTGAATATTGACTTAACTTCTGACGATCTAATCGAACGATTAAAAGAAGGAAAGATATATCCTGCGGATAAAGTACCTGCTGCATTGCAGAATTTCTTTACTTCGTCTAATATTTTGCAATTGCGAGAATTGGCATTAAGGGAGGTGGCTTCTCACGTAGAGAATAAGGTGGCAAGTGAAGTAAGTATGTCTATCTCTGCTAAACCCAATCGCTTTATGGCGTGTATTAGTTCGAACGACAGAAATGCTAAGATCGTGATCAGAAAGACAGCTCGCTTGGCAGGATATTTTAATTCAAAGTGGTATGTACTCTATGTACAGACGCCTAAAGAACACCCTGATAAAATAGCGTTAGACAAGCAGCGACATTTGATTAATAATTTTAAATTAGCTACAGAATTGGGAGCTGAAATTATAAAGAGTGAACATCAGAATATAGCCAAAGCAATTATGATACAGGTAGATCAACGACAAGTGACTACAATCTGTATTGGCAAGCCCCGACTGCGTTTATATCAGATTATTTTGGCAACTAATGTATTTAATCAATTGTTGAAGAAATTGTCGTCTTTACCGATTGATATTATAATCTTTTCGAAATGAGAATTAAAACAAAACTAACTTTAGGTTTAGGACTTTTATTTACACTTATTATTTTCTTAGGGGGAATAGCAGCAGTGTATATTCACCTTCTAAAGCTTGATACGCGTAATATCCTACACGATAACTATAATTCGCTTTTGTATGCGAAGAGTATGTTACGCGCTTTAGATAAGTCCGGAGATAGTCGTTTAGCCCAATTTGAAGAGCAGTTAAAGAAACAAGAAGGCAATGCCACAGAAGAGGGGGAAAAGGAGATGAATGCTACCTTACGTACCTATTTTGAAGCGTATAAGAAAGACGGTCAACGCAATGAAGACTTGCTTCAGATCAGAGAATGGCTAATAGAGGTGATGGAAATGAATATGCACGCTATCGAACTCAAGAGTGAATTAGCTAATAAGACTGCAGTACAGGCAACGGTATGGATAGCTATCGCAGGGACAGCGTGTTTTGTAATTGCATTAGGGTTATTGATTAACCTGCCTTCTAATATAGCTAATCCCATTCAGAAACTGACGATGAGTATTAAGCAGATAGCTAGTAGTAACTATAAAGAACGTGTGTTTTTAGATAAGAATGACGAGTTTGGCGAGTTGGCACAGTCCTTTAATACAATGGCACAGAAGTTAGAAGAATACAACAATAGCCATTTAGCAAAACTAATGCGTCAGAAGAAGAGGATAGAGGCTCTGATTAACAATATGCCTGATGTAGTTATAGGGTTGGACGAGAATATGCAAGTAATCTTTGTGAATGAGGAGGCGTGTAAAGTATTGGGGTTAACAGAAGAGGAGATGATCGGTAAGAGTAGTAAAGATATTGCTATCTACAACGATCTAATGCGTATGCTGCTAAAGGAAATGAATGTAGAGCAGACAGAGAAAGAACCATTAAAGATTATTCACAATGATAAGGAGAACTACTTTAACAAGGAGTTTTTACACATTGAGATTACACCTACAGGAGAGGAACACAAAGAATTGGTTGGGCACGTAATCATTTTAAAAAATATCACAGAGTTTAAGGAGTTAGATGCGGCTAAGACACGTTTTATTGCTACCGTTTCTCATGAATTTAAAACACCAATATCTTCTATGAAGATGAGTTTACAGTTGTTGAAAAACGAGCGAATAGGCAATTTGAATGAAGAACAGAGCACACTAATAGACAGTATTCAAGATGATGCAGGGCGATTATTAAAGATTACTTCCGAATTACTTAATCTTACTCAAATCGAAAGTGGAAAAATAAGTATGAATATGAAGCCAGCTGAGGTAGCGCAAATCGTGCAGTATGCAGTGGAGGCAAACCATATTCAGGCAGAGCAAAAGAATATAACCTTAAATGTAAAACTACCTGAACTAATAGACAAGGTTAGATTAGATGCTGATAAGACTACTTGGGTGCTGACGAACCTTATTGCTAATGCGATTAATTATTCTCACGAATCATCAATAGTTGAGGTTAATGTAACACAAGACGAATTTCATACCATCATAAAAGTGAAGGATGAAGGAATGGGAATACCTCCGGAATATTTAGGGCGTGTATTTGATCGTTACTTTAGAGTGCCAGGCACACATAAAGAAGGTACAGGATTAGGACTTTCTATTAGTAAAGAAATCATAGAAGCACAACACGGAATAGTTACAGTAAATAGTGAATATGGTGTTGGGAGTGAGTTTGTATTGACGTTTAGTATGTAATAAGAGGTATCTTGTTTTATTGCCAAGCTAGTTATTTATTCAACATTTTGATGAGTTAATCATATTTTTACAAATCTATTTGTACTTATTTGTGTGGAAGAATGTTAATTTGTGTATTCTTAAATAAATGAAGTAAAATGTCAGATATCTTTTAAAATGTAGATATTATTTGTCTTATTTTTAATATTAATCAAAATACTACCGCTTTAGCCTATTTAATTTTTAAGTAATCTACCTTTTTTGAATAAAAAACAGTTACTTGTTGATAAAAATAAATTAATTTCATTTTGTGGTGTAACATTTTTTACTTTTCTTCGTTTTAATTAAACAAAACTCATAAACTTTATTTTACAATTATGAAATCATACTCTTTAACTGAATTGAACGATGTTTTAAATGGCGTTGTTGTCGGAAGTACATTAAAACAAATTAGTACTGCTGAACAGTTGGAAAAAGCAAAGGAATGCCAAATCTCATTTATTGGTAATAAGAAGTACGAACGCTTGTGGGGTGAATCAAAAGCTCCTATAGCTATTGTAAATAAAGATATTTCTATTCTACCAGGTATTGATAGAGCATTTATAAAAGTAGATAACGTTGATTTAGCATTAGCGAAGTTACTTACGTTATTTGCACCTAAGATGCCTGTATTTAAAACAGATATTCATCCTAATGCTACGATAGACAGTACTGCTGTGATCGGAGAAGGAGCTAAAATAGCTGCAGGTTGTGTAATCGGTGAGAATGTAGTAATTGGTAAAAATGTAAAGATATATCCTAATGTAACTGTATTAGATGATAGTACTATTGGAGATAATACGATATTATGGTCAGGTGTTGTTGTGCGTGAACGCACTCATATTGGACATAATTGTATTTTACACCCTAATGCAGTGATTGGAGCAGATGGTTTTGGCTTCTGTCCTTCTCCTGAGTTAGGCTTAGTTAAGATACCTCAAATCGGTAATGTAGTTATCGGTAACTATGTAGAGATAGGGGCAAACTCTTGTGTTGATAGAGGTAAGTTCAGTGCTACGATTATCGGAGATGGTTGTAAGATAGATAACCTTGTTCAGATAGGACATAACTGTGAGTTAGGTAAGTTCTGTATTATGGCAGGGAATAGTGGTTTAGCAGGATCTGTTACGTTAAAAGACTTTGTCGTAATCGGTGGTAGTGCTTCTATTAAGGATCACGTTACTATTGGACAAGGTGCTGTAGTCGGTGCAGGATCTGGTGTTACTGGAGATGTTGAAGCTGGTAAAACAGTATTGGGATACCCTGCTCAAGAGGCAAAAACAACATTGAGACAATGGGCTGCGTTAAAACAGTTAGTAAGCAATAGAACGAAGAACTAATTCTCTATTAAGAGATTTTAAATACAAGCGACTAATCTGTAAAGGTTAGTCGCTTTTTTAATACCAGAATATGTGATAGACAGCTAAACAAAAGGGAATTATATAAGATATAATGCTGATTTGCTGTTTATATCTCAATAATTAATTCCCTATTAAAGCCATTGTCTTTGTCATCTATGTATCCATAGGGATTGCAGATTACCTGTGTAGTGCCAATGTTGTAATTTATAGGAGTGTGAATATGTCCGTGTATCCAATATATCGGTTGATGTTCAGCAATAAAATTTTCCAAGTTAGAGGCATAAGCAGCGGTTACTCCATCGTTTTTGTACTGTTCAGGTACAGATTGTAGGCTTGGAGCGTGATGTGTTACTACTATGTTTTTAGATGCTGTAGATGTGTTTAAACTTTGTTCTAACCAACGCATTGATTTCTGATGTATCTGATAAACATCAATACTTCTTATCTTGGAGTAAGACGGGTCTTTTTTAATGCGCTTATAATCATTCATTCTCTCCTGACAAAGCATACCATATTCAACAGGACTACCAAAAATAGAGAAGTCTGTCCATAATGTACATCCGTGAAATCGAGTATCACCTATATCTACGCAGCTATTCTCTAATACGTGTATTTTAGAACCTATAGCAGCCTCTTGAATTTTATGTAATGTTTTAGGGTAGCTCCCTTTGTAATATTCGTGATTGCCTAATAGATAGATAACTTCTTTATTAGGTATGTACTTTTTTACCCATTCTATACCTTTAATACCTATATGCGTATCTCCTGCCAAAACAATTATATCTGCTTGGTCAAAATTTAGAGAGGTACTATAACCAAACTCTAAATGTAGATCACTAAGTATTTGTACTTTCATATTATCCTTTTAAGCAAAAATAAACAATAAAGTAGAGAATCTGCACTTAGAAGTATATCTACTATTTTATAGTAAAATTAACAACTCAACGCATTGTTTTTTTTCTAAAAAAACTATTTTTGTTCCTATGAAATATGTATCACTAATCGTATTATTCTTCTTTGTAAACTTTATCGCTATGCCGACTATTGCGGTGTTGGCGGGTATTGAGTTGGATATACCTTCAGTTACAATTTCTGAAGAGAACAAGAAACCAATTACCAATGCGGAAGAAGAAGAGAAAGGCCACCTATGGGACTTTAGCTCTTCTAAAGAGGTTAACTTATTTGACGCAGGGGAAGGATTGGAAACAAACTTTTCTCAATTAAAACTTGTATACGAATCACAAGAATTCGATATCTTATCTCCCCCTCCTGAACGCTTAGTTTAGTGGTTCCTATTAGTAAACGCTAATAGAGAATATAACAAAAGACATTTTATAGGTTACTTATCTATCTATTTTATAGGTAAGGATGATTATGCAGTTTATCCTAGAATATTTGATAGATAGATAAACGAAAGATAATATACAATATAGGTTCAAATTAGTGATTTAAGCATACAATCGTGTGGTTTAGGGAGCTAATGAATAATCTATGGCGTAGATTATTTTGTAACGTCTAACTAATGCTAGGTTTATATACTGTAGAGCATGTGCTATGTTTCTTTCTGACTCCTATGATGTCTTTTGTTGTAACAGAAGTCTTCCTTGCAAAAGTGTTAATTGTCCGCAATGACGAAGACTTTAGTTAATTAATCATTTCCTTTTTTAGCCCTGTGATATTGAATTATTCAATGTCTACCGCTTTGATTTTTTGGTAACAATCAATCAACAGGATTTGTATTGCCTTTATCTAGGCTATAACCTTAAATCTGCAACCACCATTTACTGTGAATAAATTCTACTTTACACAGCTTCAATTAGCTCTTAAACCACACTGTAGTGTGCTTTAATCACTAATCTTGCTCTGTATTGTATAATTCATTCTCGTTTAAATGTTATCTGCAGATTTAAGGTATAAAAAGGAAAACTTAAGCGTAAAATAACAATGACAAATAATATAAGTATGGCAGCACTGAAAAAAAGTGTTGCTCCAGGCCTTGTGGTCTTTTTAGTAGCACTCCCACTGTGTTTAGGGATTGCGTTAGCATCAGGTGCTCCACCGATATCAGGTATTATATCAGGAGTAATCGGAGGAATAGTAGTAGGGTTATTAAGTAACTCAAATATAAGTGTAAGTGGTCCTGCAGCAGGATTAGCAGCTATTATCTTAGGTGCGGTAACAGAACTTGGTTCATTTCAACTTTTATTAACTGCAGGGGTAATTGCAGGGGTATTACAAATCGTTTTGGGACTATTGCGTTCAGGTACAATCGCTAATTATTTTCCATCAAGTGTAATTGAGGGAATGCTTGCAGGTATCGGATTAGTAATTTTAATTAAGCAGTTGCCATTAGTGTTTGGAGTAGGAGTATTAGGAGATATTACTTCTTTTGCCTCAGTTCAAATGGGAACTATCATTATAGCAGTTATTTCTTTAGTGATATTGCTTACTTGGAATAAAATGAAGTGGACTAAGAAAGTCTCTTTCTTACCTGCTGCATTAATTGTAGTTGTAGTAGGTATTTTAATCAATCAGTTTTGGGTAGCAACAGGAAGTTCGTTAGCGATTGATCAATCGAGATTGGTATCTATACCTCTGTTTGAGAGCTTATCAGATATCACTTCTATCTTGGTTTTTCCAGATTGGACAGGTTTTGTTAATCCAGCAGTGTGGATGATAGGTGGTACAATAGCTATTGTAGCATCTATTGAAACATTATTATGTGTGGAAGCAACGGATAGATTAGATCCATTAAAGCGCCATACTAATACCAATAGAGAATTAAAAGTACAGGGTATTGGTAATATCCTTAGTTCACTATTAGGTGGATTGCCAATGACTTCGGTAGTTGTGAGATCATCTGCTAATGTTAATGCAGGAGGGCTATATAAAGCTTCTGCTGTAATTCACGGAGTATTTTTATTAATTGCTGTTATTTCATTGCCTTTGGTGTTGAATATGATTCCATTGGCATCTTTAGCAGCAGTACTTATTTTGGTAGGGTATAACCTTGCTAGACCGGCTATAGCAATGCACTTTTGGCATAAAGGTTATACGCAGTTTATCCCATTTATTGTCACATTTATTATGGTAGTAGTTACAGATTTATTAGTAGGAGTAATGGTAGGAATGGGAATCAGCGTTTTGTTTCTACTTATCGGTAATGTCCGCAAAGCCTTTTCTATGCAGCGCTCTGTAAAAGAAGACCAATTAGTATATACGTTGACTTTAGCAGAGGAAGTATCATTTTTAAATAAGACAGCTATCAAGAATAGGTTGTACCAATTGCCTGATGATTGTCACCTAGCGATTGACGCTAAGCGTATGGGGTACATCCACATCGATGTCTTGGAGTTGATAGAAAACTTTATTAACGTGAAAGCAAAAGAGAAAAACATATTAATTACAACGACAGGTTTCCACAAAGAAATCAAAGTATCAGGAGATCAACAGAACATTATTTTATCACACAGAAAAACTATATAATTATGAATTCATTTACAAAAGAAATATTAGAAAACACAACGCCTGCACAAAGCTTAGATTTATTATTAGAAGGAAACCACCGCTTTGTAAACAACTTAAAGTTTAACCGTAACTTTTTACACCAGTTGCAAGAAACCAAAGACGGACAACATCCACACGCTGTCATTTTGAGCTGTATGGATAGTAGAGCCCCATTGGAGCACGTTTTAGATCAAGGAATTGGTGATATATTTAGTTTGAGAATAGCGGGAAATGTATTGACAGATGAAGTAATCGGAAGTATGGAATATGCGTGTAATGTGGTTGGAAGCAAGCTTATTATGGTATTAGGTCACAGCAGATGTGGTGCAGTAACAGGTGCTTGTAATCATACGACATTAGGTAAGTTAGATACTATCTTAGAGCGTATCCATCCTGTGGTAGATAGAGTAAAAGCAAAACACAATGGAGAAGATTTAACTGCTTCAGAATTAGTAGAGTTAGTTACAATAGAGAATGTAAGAACGATAGTAGCACAGCTACAAGAAGTGAGTCCTTCTTTAACGAAGCTAATTGCTGAAGAAAAGATTGGAGTAGTGGGAGCTTATTACGATGTAGTAAGTGGTAAGGTAGAGTTGATCTGCTAAGGTTATTTGATTAGAGAAAGAAAAAGGGCATCTTGAAGAAGATGCCCTTTTTTATACGGGATATTTAGATGTACTTTGTTTTGTGTTAAATACAGCTACGATGTGAATTACTTTCTTATAGCCATCAATTTTAAAGAGAACCATATACGGAAACTTTTTAATTGAGATTCCACGTAAATTATTCTGCCTTATTTGAAAGTAAGGGTTAATCTTTAGTATCTTGATTGTTTTGTCTAGTTCCGTTTTAAAGGATACTTGAGTTTGCTTTGATAAAAGGGAATAATACTCAAGTATATTATCTAAGTCTTGTATTGCACTTGGAAGAATAACTACACTATAGTCCATACTTTTTATATAGATTCTCTAGAGCGTCATTAATCGGAACGTATGATGTACTAGGCTCTGCGACTCTGTGTTCTAAGATGTCTTGTTGTTCTAATGTAAGATTAAAGTCATTAATCTGCTCACTATAATCTGCACCGATTATATCAAGAAACTCTTGAAATATGATGTCTTTATCGTCCGGTATTATTACATGATAGCTTATCATAATAAAAAGGGGTGTTAATTAGTGATGTTTACTTTTTATCTTCTCTACAAAGGTATTTATTTTTTTTGGTTTTTTAGATGTAATTATAAAAATTACTAAACATATTCAAACATTAACTTATTGATTATTCATTTGTTGCATATGTTTTAACCTAGAATAAGCGTTAGCCAACTACTACAAAGAAATTCTACTTCATAGCTCTTTACTTATGTTCTACCATGCTTAATTCTAATCTACCTTATATAGTTAATTTTTGTTTATTTGGATGTTGTGTATTATAGGGTATGGAAAGCATTGTATAGAGTAGTTTGTTGTTAAACGATGTGCTTTTTACAACTTATTACTGTCTATTCAGCTTATAAATATGTCTCTTGGTACTAAAAAAATATAAGATGAAGCATTACTTTTTTTAATTTGCAGTACAGAAAGTAGTAATTATGCTATATATTTAGGCTTATTACTGATGAGAAAAAAATGAGAGAATTTATATTTGACAGTGTTGATACAACACGATTTAAACTTAGGATACTTGAGGCTGAGCCATATCAGGAATTCTTGAAGTTAGCTACGGATGAGGAAATGCTTTATTATATCGGTATTCCAAGTGAAGAAGTAGCAGAAGAGAAAACAAAGAAACTATATGGTTTTAGAACGTATAATAAATCGTATTTGATGTTCTTGATTATGGATACAACTTCAGATAAAGTGATAGGACACTGTGGATTCCATACGTGGTATCTAGAGCATAATAGAGCTGAGATAGGGTATGCGTTATATAGTGAAGAATGGAAAGAAAAAGGGGTAATGAGTGAAGTGCTAAATACTGTTTTAGATTACGGATTTAATACGATGGGCTTAACAAGGGTGGAGGCATTCGTCAGTCCGGATAATATAGCTTCGTTAAAGACGGCTGAGAAATTGGGCTTCGTAAAAGAAGGACAATTAAGAGGTCATTATGTGAATAATGGTATGGTAGAAGATTCTGTAGTATTTGGTCTTTTAGCGAGTGAGTTTAACCCAGAAAATGTGTTAGACAAATAAAACGAAAGGTAATTATACAAAAGAGGTCTAAATTAGTGATTGAAGCATACTATAGTATGGTTAAAGAGCTAATGAAAGAGCTATGAAGTAGAAATGCTTTGTAGTATTGGGGGTTTAGCCCACTAGTGGAGAATGATTAATAAATTAAAGTGAATAGAATGGCAATAGAAATACGCGATTTAAGTGAAGTTAGTATTAGTGAATTAGTTGAAGTATTTAACAGTGCATTCTCTGATTATGTGATACCATTAAAACTAACAGAAGAGGCCCTTCGCTTTAAATTAAATAGTGAATTAATAGATATGATCTATTCAGTAGGTGCCTTTGATCAAGGTATACTTGTTTCGTTTATGTTGACAGGAGTGCGCACAGAAGATGGATTAACTCGTTATTACAATGCGGGTACAGGAGTGACTCCTGACTATAGAGGACAGCGTTTAGTTGCGCAGATGTACACATATGTATTGCCAATATGGAAAGAAAAGTCAGCTAATAGTACTCTACAGTTAGAGGTAATCAAAGGAAATGATAAGGCAATCCGAGCTTATAAGAGTCAAGGGTACACTATTAATAGAGATTTGCTATGCTTTAAGGGAGAGCCTAATGAGGTGCTTTATACCGTAAGAAATATCACCATCAGTACTGCGGAGGAAGTGATATGGGAGGAGCTTCAAGCTTTTTGGGATATACAGCCTTCTTGGCAAAATGCTGTAGCTGTACTAGATAAAATAAAAGAGGATGTATGCTTTAAACTCGCGAAATACGATTATGAAACAGTTGGCTACATTGCATATCATAAAAGTAGTGGAAAGATATTTCAACTAGCTGTATCTAAAGCTTATCGCAATAGGGGAATAGGCAAACTTCTGATGAATGATGTAATGACTACATTGCGCAAACCTTTATTGATCACTAATGTGGATCACAATGGTACTGATACGATAGAGTTTTTAAAAGGCGTTGGTTTAGAACATTATATCACTCAACATGAGATGGTGAGAAGCTTATAGTTTAACTAAGAATATGGAAAGTAAAGAACTAAAGGCGATAGCTCTTCAATATGCTAAAGCAAATGAACTAAACGATTTTATCGCTTATGGCAGTGTAGCAGCAGCGATAGAGACGATAGATGGTAATGTCTATACAGGAGTAAGTATTGATACAGCATGCTCTATGGGGTTCTGTGCTGAGCACGGAGCTGTGGCAGAAATGCTAAAACACGGCGAAAATAAAATAAAACGTGTAGTGGCTGTCACGGAAGATGGCAATGCAGTACCTCCGTGTGGTAGATGTAGAGAACTGATGACACAACTAGCTCAAGAGAATGAATCTGCAATAGTAGAAGTGGAGAATGAGGTATATGTGAACCTTGGATCTTTAATGCCATATGATTGGAAAAAGGGAATGAATAGAAAGTGGTAAAAGAGTTAACTCATATTTTGAGTAAATAGTGAAGTATATAGAACGAGACTTAGGTAGAATAACCTAGGTCTTTTTTGTGCTTTATAGGTAAGTAATAAAGAAGGGATTGTTATCCGTGTTTGTAGTATTGTTTTACGAAATGTAGATTATTGGGTTTTATTTGATTAGAATACACTAATAAAATAAGTTTATTTAATTAAAAATTCTCATGAATTGATTATTTAACATTTGAGAGAAAACAACATTGTTAAATATTAGTTATAAAACACTGTTATTCGCTGATTGTGAATATATAAGGGTGTTTTGTTTAGTATTGTTCACATATTTTGAAATAGATTTGCCGAAAATAAAAAACAAAACAACAAATTAAAATGAAAAAGCAAACACTATTTAGTATCCTTTTAGCAATGATGTTAACTGCAACTTTTACAGCTTGTTCTTCAAGTGATGATGTACAAGTAACTGAAGCAGGGAAGAGCAATTCTCTTTTAATGGGAAAATGGGAATTAATAACGAAACAAGAGCTTGATAAAAAAGGTGATGTGATAGGAGAGGACTTGTCTAATAGCCATAATTACCCTGCACAGATCACTGAATACCACAAACAAGGAATTACTATACAAACTGACTTTTCTAGCCAAAAAGACAAACAAGGTAATTACTTTAATGAACGTTCACCAAGACAATGGGAGTTAATAGGTACTAAATTATACTTAGGGATAAGTAAAAGCTTAGAGCAAAAAGCTGATCAGGTATATGATGTGAAGGTATTAGATAGAGGACAGTTAGTCATCGAACGCAAGTTAGATCAATATGATATAGCGAAATACTCTTCTAATGTATCAAGTATCAGAATTATCTATAAGAAAGTATTGTAGATACTAGGAGGTTGTAACCAAAAGAATCAGTAAATAATAAGTAATATAAGTATGAAAAACAGTTAGCTAGATGTAAATTTAGTTAGCTGTTTTTTTTGTTTATTGTCCTCTTAGACATATATACCTAACAATAATATATCCTCATTTGAAAAGAGTAAATATCTTTAAAGTAAATCCTACAATAGAACAACTCCTTCCTGATATGTGCCGAATAAGTGCAGTATCAGTGAATAATGCTTGCTCAGAAGGTCTCGCTCAGCAAGAATACCTCACTAATACCTCACGTATCACCAAATGAAACAATAGTGGAGATAGACGAATTTCGTCTCTATTTTACTTTGGTGAGGACTATGTTATGTTTTTGTAGTTAACTAATTCTATTTACCCTTTTCAAGACTCTTGCAAAGGTCAGGGTATTATCGTTAGTATTTTGTACCTAGGGAAGAAAACGCCACTTTTTACCACTTTTTGGCTAATTATGCCTATTCGGTCTTAAAACACAAATAATTATATAAAATCTCCAATCCCTTATGTACACTAGGATTGAAAGGGTATATCAGAGGGTTTGTTCGGGAGGCGTTGTAGAACGCTTTGGTAGTTCTTCGGAAAAAGGGCTCTCTTTCCGAACAATTGTTGGATTCTTCCGCAGGCGTTCCGAAGAAAGGTGTGATTTGTGTGTATTAAAATACTGAAAATCAATTGTTTGTAATAATTAAAAATGGTCAATTTAGGCAAAAAGTAGTCATTTTTGGTCTTTTTTGCCTAAAAGTTCCTTGAGATCAAGGATAGTATTTTAGTTTACATAGTTTTGCAAAGTAGTTAAATAATTCTGTTTTAGAATCTATCCTGATGGAAATACAGATTTAAGGTTAAAGATTAATTTTAATCAATCAGTATTTGAATTTAAAGGAGAGGAGTATACCTTTGATCAGTTATATGAAGTGATTCATAAAGAAATTATATAGTGATGAAAGAAATAAGATTTATAGATAGTGCTTATCCATATGCACACGACATTAAGGAATTCAGTTGGTTTGGGAGAATAGATGAAGATCTGAAACTGTGGTTTGATCTACATTTAAAAACAGATGATTATTATAGTAAAGAAGAGGATATCGAGGAGGAAGATGAGGACGAAGACGATGAAGGAGAGTACACTAGTGATGTACAGTGGAAGTCAAAGATAGTATGGGATAATTACCACTGCTGTACTATGTCATCATCGTATTGGTCAGATGAACAAGGGATTTTATTAAATGCAGGCGGAGATAAGTTTGATTTCTCAAGAGTAGAGAATCACATTTTTAAGCTAGATACGTTGCCTTTAGGAGATGATGTGGATTATGATGATTTGGCCTTTAGTATTTATCTACTAGGACACGATACTTGTGCTAATCACACGATTCAATTTGCTAAAACTACACAAGATCAGTTTAGAATAAATTGGATAGGAAATGTAGCATTAACTTATGGAGGATTTACTGATTTTGATCATTCTTTTGAGGCTGTTATAGAAGATGTCTTTTTTGAAGGGTTTCGCTATCCTCAAGAGTGGACGCAAGAACAAGCATTAGAGAACTTTAGCAAGGTATTAGCTGATCTAGAGCAATGGGAATTAATAGATCTTAATCCTAAAAGTTTTAAACGAGAATATAAATTAATGAGGAGAGTATAGCATGTATATTTCTAGCTTGTAATAGCGGATTAAAGAAGAATTAATTAACAAGTGTTTTGCATTCTTAGAGGGTGTATAATTTAGAGAAATATGTATCTTTCACCTTGTAAATAGAGATCCTTAAATGCGTTTTGTAAACTTGGGGAGTAGTAAAAATAATACATTCTTTAGCATATGGGAATAATCGTAGGTGGAGTAGTAATAGATAAGAATTATCAGTCTGATATAGAGGGTTTAGAACGTATATTAGGTAAGAAATTAGTCTATGAAGGAGATACGATTTTTAAAAAAGCCTCTGTCAATGAACAGGAGGCAGATAACTGTGAAGTGTACTTCTCAGATAGAGGAACTTTAGTGTTGACTTCTATTGAGAGGGCATCTATTCTTCATAAAGCAATAGGGCAAGAGGTTTTATCTTTTGTGATAGATGAAGAGTCTATGGCATTTGGGTTAAACTACACTCGTAATAACTTCTTAGTGCGTAAAGTATTAGAAGTAGAAGGAGATATCGTAGAGAGTAAAGGTGAATTGCTTGATTTTGAAGAAGGCGAAGAGGATAAGCTAGAGTTGATATACCACGTGATAGAAGAGCTATTAGATGAGTATATTTGGGACATAGAACCTCAAGAGAAGTGTATCAGTTATCGATTGGTTAGCTTAGAGGTAGATGATCAAGATTTAGAAATGGCTTCTTATGTTATTAATACCGTTGAATTTGATGATTTAGAAGAGGTTTCTGCACTAAAGGATGATAAGCAAATCATCAATACAAAAGAGGAAATAACCAAGGTTAAGAGATCTAAAGAATCAATCCTGAAGAAGGTTATTAAAGGAATTAAATTAAGAGGATAATAGAGTGTATTATACTAGATCCTTAAATCTAGACATAATAAAAAGGGAGAAATAATCTAATTATTTCTCCCTTTTTATATCTTCAGTAAATGAAGATTGTATATCTATCTTAGAAGTTGTCTTTTTTCTCAACAGGTTTGTTCTTGTTGATTTCATCTTGAAGTTGACGGCGGATCTTTTGCTCGCGTTCTAGAGATGATTTTCTTAGCTCATCAAGTTCTGCTTCAGTTTCTGCTAACTTGCTTTGTGCTTCTTTAATGCTAGAGAAACTCTTCTTAAATCTATAGTAAATCACGCCTAAAAGACCTACTAGAAGTCCCATAATAGACCATATAATAGTCATAAAAGTAGATTTCTCAGAAGACATCCCTAATACATCTATATTCGTATTAGTAGCTAATGTAGTAGCAAGTGAATCTTGTGTTATCTTTAACTGCGAAGTTAATGACTCAACAGATTCTTTATGTTCTAAAGACGCGTCTTTATTGTTCACGATAGTTAGTTGTAACTTCGTAAGAGAGTCATTTACGTTCTTTTGTAACTGTTGAAGTTTATCTAATTGTACAATTTTAGAGTTTTGCCAATTCGTTGATTCATTTAAAAGTGTGTTGAATTGGTTATCTATTGTATTCTGATTGTCTTGTGCAAAACCAGCCAAGTTAATTGCAAGTAAAGCAACAGCTAATGTTAATTTGTTTTTCATCAATTTTTTTTCTTCCTATATGTCCAGAACTGACACTTGTTATTAGATAATTTTAGCCTTTGGTGTACCTACTCTTATATTCTGAATAGGTAAAAACAGATAATAAATAACGTAATATAGTATATTAATGCGCTACCTATTTCTTAGAAAAGATGAATAAATTATGGTTTATATTCAGAATCCTTATCTGTCTTTGTTTACTTGTGCAATATATAAAATGTTTAGTATTATCTAAAATTGTTTTAAAATTCTAATAAAATTTAAATAGATAACAGTATATAGTTCGATATCAGTATGTTTATTTGGTTTATAGGTGTGATATTTTAAATAAAATGGAATAAAACTGAATGTTTCGATTACTTGAATGCTCTTATTTTAGGAATATTAAGAGTTAAAAACGTTAAATAGTGCCATTATTTTATGTTTTATAAATTAAATTTTGTTGTCTTAAGATAAAATGAATGCCTATATTTTAGCGTGTTTTAATAATATAAGTTTGCAATTGTATTTATAGTGTAAATAAGTATTTAGTACCATTACCTTATTTAGATAAACAAAGTTTGGACGACTTTGTTGTGCATAAAAAAAGCCATCGATTTCTCAATGGCTTTATTCTATAACTATAAGGCTTTTGTTTAAAAGCTTTTGTATAAGATTATTTGTTTTCTGATATATAGGTACCGAAAGTAAGAGCAGGTTTTACAAAAGATTTATTTGTATCACTTGCTTTTACGAAAGTAGTATTTACTAAACGGATAGTGTGTTGTAGTTTTGCAGGAGAACCATCTACAGGTTCAGTCCATCTAGAACTAATTGCTATCTGTCCTTTAGGAGCAGCCCATAACTCTACTAATTTATTTGGGTTATTAGCATTCGATCCAGGGATGTCACCTGCGTTATTACATACATCTTTTACATTGATACCACCGCGTTCATATTTCTTTAAAATAACTAATCTTTTGTCATTAAGTTCAATTATAGCATCAGAAGTAGTCGCATCTTTAGGAAGATCTGCTTCAGTAAGATTAACGATCAGTGCTTCTGTATCTGCTAAACTATATAGTGAGTTGTTACAGTTATAGTTATTAAGACCTTTATTATTATTGTTAGTAAAAGCAAAGGCTAAAGTTCTATTTGCATAGTTAGTAGTACCAAATAGCATTTTATCGTATTTGATATTTGTTTGTCCCTCACTAAAGTTAACATTTAGCAATGAGAAGATATACTGATATACTAAAGCAACAGAGTTGTTCGCTTCTTGTACATTATTAGTAATCTGAAGATTTCTACTGATAATAACTGTTCCTCCAGGAGATGCAGGTATGCTCTGTATCACTGATGGTGTAGCAGGTGGAGGTAAGTTACAGATAGATTTACCTTCTACCTTATCTGTATATTTTCTATACTCTAGAGAAGTAGTAGTTCCATCTATTTCTATTTCAGCTCCAGCTACAGTCTCATCTTTCATAATGTTATCCGCATCTACTACTAAGATAAGAGCTTCATCTTTCTGTAGCTTATAGAAGATTTTCTCGGCACCAGGTGTACCACATCTTTGTACAGCATTATCTTTACTGAAGTCGATGTCTTTATATACTAAATTACCATCATTGCAAGAGGTAAGTAAAAACATAAGAGAAATACCAGCAAGGGTAAAAAACTTTTTCATCTGTTGTGAATCTATTATTATGTTCAGCAAAAATAGTTTTTTTCTTTCTATAAAACAGACTACTGATAGATATTATGTTTTTTATAGGCTTTAATCATACTATAGAGACTATATTGATCGGATAAGAGGATAGAGGGGAAGCTATAAGAGGTAATGGTAGTAGTGTGTTTTTATAATGTGATTAATAGGTTGATTATGTTATGGTTAAAATTAGTTTGGCATAGTGATGAAATTTGTAGCTGAGTTTACTTCAGTGGATGTAGTATTTGTCTATATTTGAAAATGTTAATTTGACCCAAAATATGTGATAGACAAATAAACCAAAAGTAATTATACAAAATAGGTCTGAATTAGTGATTCAAGCATACTGTAGTATGGTTGTAGAGCTAATGAAAGAGCTATGAAGTAGAATTGCTTTGTAGTATTTGACTAGCACGTAATGTGGGTTTAACCATAATAAACACCACTAACCATATGAGTAATTCTGCAGTTAAGACTAATTATCCTGCGTTATATACACTAGTTACCGTTTTTTTCTTTTGGGGATTTTTTGGAGCTGGTAATAGTATTTTTATCCCTTTTTGTAAGGCGTACTTTCATTTAGATCAGTTTCAGTCACAGTTGATTGATTTTGCTTTCTATACCGCCTATTATTCAGGGGCATTACTTCTTTTTATTTTAAGCACTATTAGAGGAAAAGATCTAGTAACAAGTTATGGCTATAAGAAGTCAATTGTATTTGGTTTATTATTCTCGGCAGTAGGATCAGGATTAATGATTTGGGCTGTGAATGTCAACATATATATTGCTTTATTAGTAGGATTATTTGTAGTAGCACTAGGATTCTCATTACAGCAGATAGCAGCTAACCCTTTGGTTATATCAGTAGGGGATCCTAAGACAGGTACAAGTAGAGTAAGTTTAGGAGGAGCGATAAATTCACTAGGAGGTACGATAGGTCCACTGTTAATGGCATTTGCCTTATTTGGTAGTACGGTAGCATTGACAGATGATCAGATACAGCATTTGAGTTTATCTAGTATGACCATGTTATATGCAGGAGTGGGATCTTTATTCGTTATCGCGGCTGCACTATTTAGATTTTCTAAGAAAATACCGGATGGGGTAAGAATAGAACCTATGGAATCTGCTAAAAAAGCGATAGGTACATTAGTGACGATGACTGTTCTGCTAGTGATGATTTATGTGCCAGTATTTAATACGTATAGCAATCATTCTCTTGCTCCTATAGAAGTAATCACAACAGAAAGAGAGAAGTTAGTCTCAATATTGGAAACTAGTACTGACGAATCAGCAAAACAAGCGATAGAGAGTAAGGTTGTTAATCTAGATCTAGATAAAAAAGAATATACAGAGGCACTTGATAATAAACGTATAATACTGTTAAGTACAGCGTTATTAGTGATAGGAGGAGCTATATTTTATGCATACCGCAGTAGTAAGAAAAACCAGCAAGGTTGGGGAGCGATGCAGTACCCACAGTTGTTATTGGGGATGTTTGGTATTTTTGCTTATGTAGGTGTAGAGGTAAGTATCGGAAGTAATCTAGGTGAATTATTAAAGTTAGAAGAATTCGGAAGCTTACAGTCTTCACAGATTACCCCTTATATTTCGATGTATTGGGGAAGTTTAATGATTGGTCGTTGGGCTGGAGCAGTGAGTGTGTTTAACTTGTCTAAGACACGCGAACTTATAGCGATGATAGTTGTTCCTTTCTTAGCATACTTTGCTGTACTAGGCGCTAATTATATGGCAGGTAATGATGTTACACCATTATATTACTACTCTATTTGCGTTGTATTACAGATTATATTGACTTATTGGGCTAAGAATAAATCAGCGAGAACATTAGTAATGTTTAGCTTGTTTGGACTAGTAGCGATGATAGTAGGATTATTTAGTTCAGGAGTAGTAGCTATCTATGCTTTCTTAGCAGGAGGGTTAGCGTGTAGTGTACTTTGGCCAGCTATTTTTAATATTGCCATTATAGGTTTAGGAAAGTATACTGCTCAGGGATCTTCACTTCTAATTATGATGATCTTAGGAGGAGGGATTATACCACCGATACAAGGTAAAGTAGCTGATATTATTGGGATTCACCAGTCGTATGTAGTGAGTTTATTGTGTTTTGTTTACTTGCTTATTTTTGGTATTGTAGCTAAAAGGGTATTGCTAAAACAAAATATTGAGATTGATAATATAGCCTAGAAGAACAATTGAAATAAAATAAAGTAATTTGAAGTATATACTTTAAATTTGCTAATTGACTTGTACTAATATTACGAGTTTTATTACATTTGCGAATACGTGACAATTATAGACAATACAAAACTACTCTTGGTAACAAGAGATTAACAATAATAGACCAACAGAAAATACAATGAAACACGTTTATCTAGATAATGCTGCGACTACATCTGTACGTCCAGAGGTGATAGAAGAAATGGTGAATGTTCTTAGAAATGATTATGGTAATCCATCTTCGACATACGCTATCGGTAGACACGCAAAAGCATTAGTTGAAAATGCAAGAAAGGTAATTGCAAAGCAATTTAATGTATCTTCTTCTGAGATTATATTCACATCATGTGGAACAGAAGGAAATAACTGGATCTTGCGTTCTGCAGTTCGTGATTTAGGAATTAAGAGAATTATTACAACTAAATTAGAACACCATGCTGTGTTAAACACAGTGAAGCAATTAAATGCTGAGTTCGGTGTTGAGTTAGTGTTTTTAGATATTCTACCATCTAGTGAGATTGATTATGCTCAGTTAGAAGAGTTGCTTAAAGATGATTCTAAGCCAACGTTAGTTACTTTAATGCACGTAAATAATGAAGTAGGTACAGAGTTAGATTTAAAACGTGTAGCTGCATTATGTGAAGCGAACCATGCTTTATTCCATTGTGATACTGTGCAGTCTATCGGTAAGACTAGAATCGACTTAACAGAGACTCCTATTGACTTTATCGTAGCTAGTGCACATAAGTTTCACGGACCTAAGGGAATAGGGTTTGCGTTTATCCGCAAAAAGAATGTGATTAAACCAGTTCTTTTTGGTGGAGAGCAAGAGAAAGGACTTAGAGCAGGAACAGAGGGAGTACACCAAGTAGTAGGTATGGCTAAGGCATTAGAGATGGCTTATGATTTATTAGAAGAAGAGAGTGCTCATATCGCTAGTATTAAGGAATACTGTAAAACAAGATTGTTAGAAGTATATCCTGATGTGTGTTTTAATGGTAACAATGTAGGGTTTTACAATATCCTAAATGTATTATTACCACTATCAGAAGAGAAAGCTGCAATGATGTTATTCCAGTTAGATATGAAGGGTATCGCAGTATCAAGAGGAAGTGCATGTCAATCAGGTAGCCAAAAACCATCACATGTATTATCACAATTTTTATGTGCAGAGGACTTGAAAAAACCAAGTTTAAGACTTTCATTTGGACATGAGAATACAAAAGAAGATATAGATGTTTTAATAGATGTATTAAAAACAATCTAATCTATAAAGAGATTAAGAAATAGAAAAACCACTCTGTTAAGAGTGGTTTTTCTGTTTAATATACTTGTGTCTAGTTATTTATTTTGGAAAAAATCGCCAGCAAAAGGATTGTCCACTAGCCATAACCATAGACCATCATCGTTCTTTTTCATCATACAACTTGTCGCCCCTTTCATTTCAATAGGGTTGCCATCAGGCATTACTGCATTCATAGACCACTTGTCTATCCAAATAGCATGATCACCAACTATTGTTGCTTTATGGCTATCGCCAATTATCTCCGGTTTCCAATTACACAGATGTTGCATTGCTATCTTTATATTATCTAATCCCCTGATCTCTGATCCATCTCTATCAATATATACTGCATCTTTATCAAAGCAGCTCAATGCTCCTTCTAAATCCCCATTCACAATACAACTACGGAAATACTTTACAGCACTTTCAGGTGTTTTTCTATCAAATTGTTTCATTATTATGTTTTTACTGTTGTTTAGTGATTGTAATCAGACTATAAAAGAGCCTATTTTTACTTTTCAAATATACACATATATCAACTTAATAGAGGAATTGCTGTGCATAGTTTAAAGATATATAGTCTTTGATAGTATAGTCCGCAATAAGTAACAAAAGGCACTATGAAGATAAATGTGTGACTCAAATTTTATTGGATAGGATGGTTTAGTATCTATAAAAGATACTTTTACTCAAAAAAGAGAAAAGTTCACTAAAAATAAGATTGCTTTACATTAACATTAGCATTAAATTTGCGGAAACAACACAACACTTATGAGTTCAAATAATAGATACGCTCTACGCGGAGTTTCTGCTGAGAAGGAAGACGTTCACAATGCAATTAAGAATATTGACAAAGGATTATTTCCAAAGGCTTTCTGTAAGATAGTTCCTGATTACTTAACAGGAGATGAAGATTACTGTCTGATTATGCACGCTGATGGTGCCGGTACGAAGTCTTCATTGGCTTATATGTATTGGAAGGAGACAGGAGATATCTCTGTATGGAAAGGAATCGCGCAGGATGCTTTGATTATGAATATCGATGATTTACTATGCGTAGGGGCTATAGATAATATTATGCTATCTAGCACTATAGGGCGTAATAAAAACTTGGTGCCTGGTGAAGTACTTTCTGCTATTATTAACGGGACAGAAGAGTTAATCAATGAATTAAAGACATTCGGAGTGACTATACACTCTACAGGAGGAGAGACTGCAGATGTAGGTGATTTAGTTCGCACGATCATTGTAGATTCTACTGTGACTGCACGAATGAAGAGAAGTGATGTAATCAACAATGCTAATATCGAGGCTGGAGATGTAATCGTAGGATTAGAATCATTCGGTCAAGCTACATACGAGAAAGGATACAATGGAGGAATGGGAAGTAATGGATTAACTTCTGCAAGACACGATGTATTCGATCATTCATTAGCAACTAAATACCCTGAAAGTTATGATTCGTCTGTACCAGAAGAATTAGTATACTCAGGAAAAGTACAATTAACAGACGCAGTAGAGGGATCTCCTATAGATGCAGGTAAGTTAGTTTTATCACCTACTCGTACGTATGCGCCTATTATTAAGGCTATACTAGATAAATACAAGTCAGATGAAGTACACGGTATGATTCACTGTAGTGGTGGAGCACAAACTAAGATTCTTCACTTCATCGACAAATTACATATTATTAAAGATAATATGTTCCCAGTTCCTCCGTTATTTAAACTAATTCAAGAGCAGTCTAATACAGACTGGAGAGAGATGTACCAAGTGTTTAACTCAGGTCACCGTATGGAATTATACGTTAAGCCAAAAGTAGCAGCTGATATAATCGCTATCTCAGAATCATTTAATGTTAAGGCGCAAATAGTAGGACGTGTAGAGGCTTCAGAAGATAAGAAGTTGACAATCACATCTGAATACGGAAGATTTACATACTAAGAATAAAAAACTATATTATAAAATGGCAAGATTGCTTTCTATTGACTTCGGTAAAAAACGTACAGGAATAGCTGTATCAGATGATTTTCAAATAATAGCATCAGGATTAACGACAGTCGATACAGAGCAACTATTGCCGTTCTTGAAAGACTATTTTCAAAAGGAGAATGTAGAGAGGGTAATCATAGGAGAGCCTAAGCGCTTAAATAATGAACCTTCTGAAGTAGTTCCTATATTAAATAGTTTTATCGAAAAGTTTAGTCAGTCTTTCCCTACTATGCCAGTAGAGCGCATAGATGAGAGATTTACTTCTAAAATGGCTTTTCAAACGATGATTGACAGCGGGCTTAAAAAGAAGCAAAGACAGAATAAAGCTTTGATCGACGAGATTGCAGCAACTATTATTCTGCAAGACTATATGAGAAAATAGCAGTCAATCATTTTTATATTTATTTAAGAAAAGTTATGGTCTTATTCTCTTAAATAAACAGTAATTTTGCATATAAATAAATCCGATATAATGTCAAGTATACAAAAATCAGAGGCTGATGTTGTTTTGGTAGGAGCAGGTATTATGAGTGCTACTCTCGGAGTCCTACTGAAAGAGCTGAAACCAAACTTAAAAATAGAGGTTATTGAGCGTCTCGACAGTGCGGCTGCCGAAAGTTCTGATGCAATGAATAATGCAGGAACTGGACACTCTGCGTTTTGTGAATTAAATTATACGCCTGAAAAAGCAGACGGTACAATAGATGCTAGTAAGGCAATCAATATTGTAGAGCAATTCGAAGTTTCTCGCCAATTTTGGTCTTACTTGGTTAATAAGAACATTCTTAAGAACCCAAGTAATTTTATCCATACAGTACCTCATATGAGCTATGTATGGGGAGAAAATAACGTTAACTACCTTAGAAAACGTTATAATGAGTTACAGAAATACCCATTGTTTCAACAAATGGAGTTCTCTGATAACCACGATAAAATAAAAGAATGGGCTCCATTAATTATGGAAGGCCGTAAAGATGAGGATGTATGTGCTGCTACGCATATGTCTTTCGGAACAGATGTTAACTTCGGTGATTTAACTCGCCAACTTTTCGACCACTTAAAAGATGAGGATGGAGTTAATATGACTTTTAACTGTGAAGTTACAGATATTAAAAAAGTTGGTTCTGATTGGACAGTTTCTTCAACAGATAGCAAAGGACAAAAGAGAGTCGTTACGACTAAGTTTGTTTTTGTTGGTGCTGGAGGAGGTGCTATTCTATTACTTCAAAAAGCTGATATTCCTGAGAGTAAAGGTTATGGAGGTTTCCCTGTAGGAGGAGAGTGGCTAGTATGTCGTAACCCTGAGGTAGTGAAGCAACATATGGCTAAAGTATATGGTATGGCTTCAGTAGGAGCGCCACCGATGTCTGTGCCTCACTTAGACACTAGGTTTATCGATGGGAAGCATTCATTGCTTTTCGGACCATATGCTGGTTTCTCGACTAAGTTTTTAAAGCAAGGTTCATACTGGGACTTAATTAAGTCTTTAGAATTTAATAATATCGGGCCTATGTTAGGAGCTGGTATGCGTAATATGGATTTGACTAAATACTTAATAGAACAAGTATTACAATCGTCAAAATCTCGTTATGAAGCACTTAGAGAGTACTACCCTGATGCTAAAGATGAGGATTGGAAATTAGAGCAAGCTGGACAACGTGTACAGGTTATTAAGAAAGATAAAGATGGTAAAGGTGTCCTTCAGTTCGGTACAGAAGTAGTAAGTGCAGCTGATGGATCTATAGCTGCTTTATTAGGAGCTTCACCTGGAGCTTCAACAGCAACTCCGATTATGCTAAAATTACTTTCACAGTGTTTTAAAGAAGAGTTTAAATCAGCTGAATGGCAAGCTAAGTTTAAAGAAATGATTCCTACATTCGGAGTTAAATTAAACGAACACCCTGAATTAGTAGCAGAGGTAAGAGAAAAGACAGGAAAGGTATTAAAAATATACCCTTATAATTAATAATAGGAAAGCACTCTATCTTTAGAGTGCTTTTTTTGTGGACGCAGACTAATAATAGTCTGCGTTTTTTGTTTATAGAGGAATTGTTATTTCTTAATCCCAAAATCCGTGATAGACATACAAACGAATAGTAATTATACAAGATAGGTCTGAATTAGCGATACAAGCATACTATAGTATGGTTTTAGAGCTAATGAAAGAGCTATGAAGTAGAATTGCTTTGTAGTATTTGGCTAATGCGGATTTTGGGTTAATGTATAGTGCTTTATATTAAGTGTTTTGTCATTTTGTATTTGTTTAATTTTGTCAAATTATGGTATTGAACTTTATTATTTATCAAAAATGGTGAATTATTCATAAAATGTGATTTTTATCGTCTATATTTACAGCTCTCTTACACCACACATATACAGGCAATGCTTAAGTCCCTAAAATTGCGAGGTAGAGTACTTTACCTCTGTTTTCCATTTACCTTATTGGTACTGTCTTTTGTGGCAGGCTGTCAGAAAGAAAAAGAGCATAGAGATTCTTTACATCAAACTATTTCTTCTTTCGTCAATGCATTCGATTATTACTTAGCTGATTCTATATTGCTTTCTAAAGTTGATACTATAGGTGAATTAGTTTTATCCATACCTAATTCTCGTGCTAATAGAGAGATAATAAAAGACTTTATAGATAAGACTAAGCCTAATAAAGTCTACAGTGATCAACTCTATAATTATGGCTTAGAAGATAGTGATAGTTCTAGTGTAGCAGATGCTTTATACTTAAAGAGTGAGTATTATTCTAGAAAGATTATGATGGATAGCTCTTTCTTTTATCTAAGCCAAGCAGAGAGATTGTTTTTAGAACTTAATGATTCCTTAGATTTAAGCCAATTTTATCTTCGAAAAGCTATTTTACTTACGAAGAACGGAGTGTTTTCAGAAGCAGAAAAACATATCGATCGATCTATTAATTATAATCCTACTACTATATCTGAAAGAACCAAAGTAGTTCAGTTTATGTTCTTAGGTGAGATATTTAGTGGTCTAGAAATGTTAGATGATGCACTACATTTTTATAATAGAGCTTTAAATATTTTAAATACTCCAAGTAAACCTGCTTATATGTTACCTTATGATATTAATCTGAATAAGGTTTATATTTATGATAACATCGCTAGATTATATATTAAACAAGGTAAATATAAGCAAGCTAGAGAATTGCTTCTGAAAACGATAGATAACTATATCGATCATTCAAATATCACATCAGAAAGATACTATGCTTTTGCTGCTATAGATTTAGCTAGAGTTAAAATGTTAGAAGAGGATTATGAAGGCGTAGAAGCACTTTTAAAACAAACATTGTGTATAGGAATTAAGAATAGTAACAAAATCTTGATTAATAACTCTAAGCTTGGTTTAGCAGAGTATCTGTATGCTACGGATCAAATAGACAAGGCAAAAATAGCCTTAGATGAAGTACAAGAGACTGTTAGGAGAGTAGGTGATTTTGATTCTCAGTTAAAAGCATTAGAAATACTTATAGCGTATGACTCTAGAAATGTAGAAAGCCACTTTATTGAATATAAGCAAATTAATAGACAGAATAAAGATGAAGCTAATATCTTAAGGAATTACTTTATTAGAATTAAGAATGAAGCTGATTTATTAAACACAGTGAATAGGGATCTTAATGCGAAAAACAAGCTATTGATGATTATGGGCGGCAGTTTGGTATTAGTGCTGTGTGTTATCTTGTTTATATATATATATCAGAATAAGTTAAGAAAAGTTGGCCTAAGTAAGATGTTCCAACGCGATACAGAACATTACTATAATTCAATTATTAATATCCAAAATTCTTTAGCCTTAGTTAAGGACAGAGAACGTGGTATGATTGCGAAAGAGTTAAATGATGGGGTGATAAATCGACTGTTTGCAGCTCGATTCTCTCTCGTGCAGCTCGAGAGAGAACAGATAGGTCATCAAAAAGATCTTTTAGTAAACGAAATCATAGAAGTAGAAAAGTATATTCGAGAAGTATCACATACTATTGTAAATGAAGGGAGTACGAAGATTCAGGAATTCGAACAGTTGCTAAGAGAATTAGTCTTGATGCAAAAAAAACAGTCCCTTATAGATTTTACTATTCAATTTGATCAACAACTGAATTTAGAGAAGTTGAGTCATAGGAAGAAGATTAATATTTATCGATCAATACAGGAGGTACTTATTAATGTGCATTTACATTCATTTGCACATAGTTGTAAGATATCGTTTAGTTATAAAGACACTACTTCTTTTGAAGTACGCATTGTTGATGATGGAGTAGGCTTTGATACAAGGTCAATAAGAAAAGGTTATGGACTATTACATATTAAAGAACGACTAGAGATGATAGAGGGAAAATTATTAGTTAATAGTAAACCGAAAGATGGAACGACATATTTATTCATTATAAGTAGCTAGAAGTAGAGAGCGATAATGAAGAGAAGGATATTGTTTCTCACGATATGTTTGTTTTTGCATTATATGTGTGTAAAATGTTTTGTGTTTACTGTTAATTGAAAATAGTAAGTATTTTAAATTCGTTTGTTTTATAATGATTATTCATTAAAAAATGTGAAAGTATCGGCAAATGATTTGTTCTATATATTTGCAATGTTTTTTGTAGATTTCAAAAGAAGTCTTTAGTAGTTTCTTTATAGTAAGAGAGAATATGATTATTAGGATAATTAAGTATTGTGTGTTTTTGTGTTTTTTCTTTTTATTCTTCAGTTGTAATGGAGGACTAGAGAAGAACAATACTAAATTAGAACAAGTTGATCAGTTCATAAAGAGCTATAATAGATTCAATGTATCAGAACGTGATAAGACTAGTGCAGATTCAGTTGGTAAAGTACTTTTAGGTTTAAAAAACACACCAGAAAGTAGAGATATACTGAGAAAATACATTTTATTAACGGGATCAGATCGCGTCTACATTGATGAACTTTTTAAGCGATCTGGAAAGAAAGAGGACTTAAAGAATGAGGCACAAGCTTATTTTCTACTAGGTCAGTTATTCGGAAAGAAGTTTCAGACAGATAGTACCTTTTATAACTATACGAAGGCAGCTTAAAGAATCTGATAGAGCGCTAGTATTGCTAGAAGATCCTGCAATAAAGAAGTTTTTTAATGAAGATGCGATACGACTTAATAAAGTAACAATCAATGCTAATATAGCGGAAATCTACATTAAGCAAAAGAACTATGAGAAGGCGAAGCTCTTAATACATTATACCATAGATAATCTTATTATTAATGAGTCAACCTATGATTCACTAATGCTAGCGCACTTATTATATAATCTTGCAGATGCTGATATTAAAAGCAATAATTATGTAGATGTTGAGAAGAATCTAAAGAATGCTATAAGTATACAGTTAAAGTATAATAACTTACAAGATTACAACTCTTATAAAATAACATTAGCGGAGTTCTATTATCTTACAGGAAATGAACAGGAGGGAAGGGAGACATTAGATGAAGTTATGATTTATGCTAAGAAGTATAATAACTACATATTAGAGAAGGATGCACTTTCTATTTTATTAAGGTATAAGAAAGATGATTACCGCACTAACTTCATTAGGTATGAAAAACTCCAAAGTCAAAAAGAGATGATTACTAGGGTAGGTGGTATATTATTCTTTATTGCTACGGTTGTTTTCTTTATCTTATTATTTAGACAGAAGTCTAAAGAAATGTCTTTAGTAAAACTCTTTCAGAAGGATACGGAGAAGTATTATAATTCTATTATGAATGTGCAGAATGAACTTGCAGAAACTAGACATCTCGAACGAAAAGATATAGCGAGGGAATTGCATGAGGGGGTACTAAACAGGTTGTTCGTTACTAGATTTCTCTTGATGCAAGTCAATAAAGATTCAGTAGAAGATCATAAAAATTCTCTTATTAATGAGGTTAAAAAAGTGGAACACTATATTCGAGGAGTATCTCACGCTTTAGCAAATGATGATGAGTTTAAGATTAATGAATTTGATCAATTACTAGAAGATTTAGTATTTATTCAGAATAGGAGTGAGACAACTAAGTTTCATTTGTATTTAGATACGAATATCTGTTTTAGTAAATTGAGTAATAAGTATAAAGTACATATTTATAGAATCGTACAGGAATGCCTTCAGAATGTGCATAAACACGCACAGGCGACAGAGTGTAATGTATCTTTTCTTGTGATAAGTGACACCACTTTTGAGGTTGTGATTAAAGATAATGGCTGCGGATTTAATACTGATATAGTCAAGAAAGGTATTGGTTTTGCAAACATAAAAGGTAGAATCGAACTGATGAATAGTCAGTTAGTCGTTGTCAGTATTAAAGAAGAAGGAACTAAGATTTCGTTTATTATAGAGTCGAAATATATACAAGATCAATAGCGTCCTAAATAAATTTAGCACATAGAATATCCTCCCACTTTAGTAGGATACGAGTATATATTTGATAATTTTTAAAACAGAATCCCCTGTTGTAATTTAGGAGGTGGCTTT
>NZ_NSGJ01000024.1 GCF_002286775.1 Myroides sp. N17-2 | reverse complement strand
CTTCTTCGGATAACCTATTTACAGGTGTAAAGATCGGTTATCCGAGTTAAGAGGATGATTTAAAGCATATTATAGATATGAAAAGCTCCGATAAAAGTTTTTATCGGACACTGATGATTTGATACAATAATTCAATGTTAAAAGTAGTATTGCGTATTTAGCTATTTGTGTATCTTTACAGAAATAGTAACTTATATGTGGTTTAATACTTTAAAGAAAAGATCACTCAGTAAAGTAGTAGAAAAGTCAACATTAAGAGCCTTACCTGCGGATTTTAAATATGAGTTTAAAGAAGTAGGGATCTTAGTTAATAAATCAGATGCATGTAATGTTCCTGAATTAATCAAAGCAATTGAGAAAAAGGGGATAAGTGGTGTTAAGATCAAAGTTTTAATTTACACTTCTGAGAATAAAAAAGCATTAGAAGAGGGGTGTTTTGGAATGAAAGACTTTACTGTTTCTGGAACTACTGAGAATATAGAGATACTTGATTTTATAGAGAAAAGATTCGACATATTAATTAGTTATTATACTAATAAGGCTGTCTCGTTAATGTGGATGACAGCAAAGTCGAACGCTTTATTTAAAGTAGGTGTTTCGAGTGAGAATACAACGCTAAACCATTTTAGTTTAGCATTAGAAAGTCTGGAGGTAGACAATTTTATTGAGAATTTATATAAATATATAAACGTTTTTAAACATTAATAATTTAAAATAACTATGCAATCACTTATTGGTACGGGAGTGGCATTAGTAACGCCATTTAGAAACGATTTTTCTGTAGATGTAGAAGCATTACAGGATTTGGTAGAATACACAACAGCAAGAGGGGTAGAATATCTAGTAGTATTAGGAACTACAGGAGAATCAGCTACGCTTAGCAACGAAGAGAAACAATTAGTCAAACGTACCGTTATAAAGGCTAATAAGCAAAGATTGCCATTAGTATTAGGAGTAGGAGGAAATAATACACAAGCTGTATTAGAAGAATTAACTGAAGAAAATTTAGAAGGATTTGATGCAATATTATCTGTATCACCTTATTATAATAAACCAACTCAGGAAGGTATTTATCAGCATTTTAAGCAAATAGCACTTAAGAGTCAGTTGCCTATTATTTTATATAATGTTCCTGGTAGAACAGGGAGCAATATGGCTGTTAGTACAGTAGTGCGGTTAGCAAATGAGTTTAGCAATATAATTGGTATAAAGGAAGCTGCTGGAAGTATGGTGCAAGGAATGGAGCTTATCCGTCAAAGTACGCGTAAGGATTTCTTAGTCATTTCAGGAGATGATGCTATAGCATTGCCTTTAGTATTAGCAGGTGGAGCAGGAGTTATTTCTGTTATTGGGCAAGGAGTTCCACAGAAATTTACTGATATGATTCGCTTTGGTTTAAAAGGAAATGTAAAGGAAGCTTTTGAACTACAATATCAATTAATGCCTATTATAGATATGATATTCGAGCAAGGTAACCCTGCTGGAATAAAAGAGATATTAAAAGTGGAAGGTGTAATGGGAAATACATTGCGTTTACCTCTAGTTTCAGTTGATGCTGAATTAGCATCTCGAATAGACAAAGAATACAAATCGCTTAATTAAAAAAAAGAAAGTTATGTTATCAGTAAAATTAGAAAAAGCGCTTAACGAGCAGATAAAAATAGAAGGTGATTCGTCACAAATATATTTAGAAATGGCCTCTTGGGCAGAAATACAAGGATTCGAAGGTATATCAACATTTATGTTTGCACAATCTGATGAAGAGCGTCAACATATGCTAAAACTAGTAAAGTATGTTAACCAAAGAGGAGGTCAAGCGGTTATTCCTGCAGTGACTAAACCAGAGTTAGATCATACTTCGTTTAAAGCTTTATTTAAACAATTGTTTGATCATGAGGTTTTTGTATCTCAAAGTATCAATGAGTTAGTACATGTAGCTTTAGAAGAAAGAGATTACGCAACACATAATTTCTTACAATGGTATGTAGCAGAACAGATAGAAGAGGAAGCTACAGCACGTACAATCTTAGATAAAATAAACCTTATCGGAGATGATAAAGGTGGTTTGTATTTATTTGATAACGATATCAAAAATTTTAACCAACAAGGAAATACTAACGCTACAATTTAATCGTTTAAGATATAATGATTTATAGGAAAAGATGTCATTTTAGACATCTTTTCTTTTTATATTAAAAAGCTTTTTGTATAATGCAATTATTAATTTAAATTTGCATTTGCTTTTACAGGACTATCTTGGAAATGCTTTTGTCAAAAACAACGAAAAACATTTATGAAAAAATATATTGGATTGTCAATCCTAATGCTTTCAATTGCAAGCTGTGGACCTATGCAAAAGGCCTTGAAAACAGAGGATAATGAGTATAAAAAAGAAGTTGCGAATCAATTTTTTGAGAAGAAAAAGTATAGAAATGCAATTCGTCTTTATGAGCAATTAGAGAGTATTTATAGAGCAAATCCCAAAGCAGAAGATATGTTTTTTAACTTCGCTATGGCGACTTATATGACAAAAGATTACGAATTATCTGCACCAAGGTTTAAAAACTTCGCAGCAACGTATCCAAGAAGTGAGAAAAGAGAAGAAGCTCTATTAATGGAGATTAAATCAGGTTTAGCTTTATCACCTGTATATTCTTTAGATCAAAGAATTACTTATGAGATAATAGAGAAACTACAGAAGTTTATTGATCAATATCCTGGTTCAACTTACGTATTTGAAGCGAATACAATTATGACAGAGATGAATCAAAAGATAGAACAGAAAACTTTTGAGAATGCAAAACAGTTGAATACTATCGGAGAGTGGACAAGAAATTATGGTGCTGCAATTATCGCATTAGATAACTTTATCTATGATTATCCAGGAACTCAGTATAAAGAAGACGCATTATACTATAAGTTTGATTCTGCTTATAAACTTGCAATGAATAGTGTTCATTATAAGATGGAAGAGCGTCTTAAAACAGCAAAATCAATGTATGATGTATTAGTGCGATTTAATGCAGAGACAAAATACAAAAATCAAGCAGATAATATGCTTGGGAATATAAATGATGAATTAGCGAAATTTTCAAAATAACTTAAGCGAAAGAGATGGATTTAAAGAAAACAAATGCTCCAGTAAACACGATTACTTACAACAAAAGTAAGATTGAAGAGCCTACAGGGAATATTTATGAGGCGATTACTATAATTGCTAAGAGAGCAAATCAAATCAACACTGACATCAAGAATGAATTGGTAGACAAGTTGGAGGAGTTCGCTACTTACAATGATAGTTTAGACGAGGTATTTGAAAATAAAGAACAAATTGAAGTTTCTAAATTTTACGAAAAGTTACCTAAAGCTCAAGCGTTAGCTGTAGAAGAGTGGTTAGAAGGTAAAGTTTCATACAAAAAAGTAGACTAAATAAAACAATACTAGTGATGACAAGTTTAGGCGGTAAAAAAATAATACTAGGTGTAACTGGTGGAATTGCCGCGTATAAGACGGCTCACTTAGTACGTTTACTAATAAAAGCAGGTGCCGAGGTTCAAGTAATCATGACACCTGCTTCTCATCAATTTGTGACTCCTTATACTTTGGCAACCTTATCAAAGAAACCCGCGTATACTAACTTCTTCAACGCAGGTGATCAAGGAGGAACATGGAATAATCACGTAGATTTAGCATTGTGGGCTGATTTAATGATCATAGCTCCAGCAACAGCAAATACTTTAGCTAAAATGGCTAATGGCTACTGTGATAATCTTTTAATGGCTATATATCTTTCTGCAAAATGCCCTGTAATGGTTGCACCTGCAATGGATTTAGATATGTATGTTCATCCCACAACAGAAAGAAATTTAAGTTTATTAGAAAGCTTTGGAAATATTATTATTCCTGCTGAAGATGGAGAATTAGCTAGTGGTTTAATAGGTAAAGGAAGAATGGCAGAGCCAGAGACAATAGTAACGTCTGTTACTAATCTGTTTAATGCTAATTTGCCTTTAAAAGAAAAAAAACTCCTTATAACAGCTGGACCAACATACGAACCAATAGATCCTGTACGTTTTATAGGTAATCATTCTTCAGGTAAGATGGGCTTTGATATTGCTTTTGAAGCAGCGAAACAAGGAGCTAAAGTTATTTTAGTGACAGGGCCGACAAATCAAAAAATATCACACGCTAATGTAGAAGTGGTGCATGTTATGTCTGCTTTAGAAATGTACAATGCTTGTCATAAATATTTCGGAAATGTAGATGCGGTAATTGCAGCTGCTGCAGTGGCGGATTATCGACCAAAAACAGTAGCTACAGAGAAAATTAAAAAGAATAGTGAAGAGTTTATAATAGAGATGGATAAGAATCCTGATATATTAGCTTCATTAGGTGCTATAAAGAACAATCAGTTTTTAGTAGGATTTGCATTAGAAACTCAAAATGAGATAGAAAACGCAAAAGCTAAAATCACGAAGAAAAATTTAGATTTAATAGTTTTAAATTCTTTAAAAGATGAAGGAGCTGGTTTTGGAAAACCAACGAATAAGGTTACCTTTATAGATAGAAAATTTAATATAGAACCTTTAGAGTTAAAACCTAAAGAAGCAGTGGCAAAAGATATTATAGATAAGATAATTAAGCATTATGAATAAACTTGTTTGGCTTTTCGGTTTGTTTTTTATAGTTCTAAGTAGCTATGCTCAAGAATTAAATGCAACAGTAACTGTAAATTATAGTCAAGTAGGAAGTAGTAATCAAGCTTACTTTAAATCTTTAGAGAAGTCTCTTAAAGACTTTATTAATAATACTAGTTGGACATCTAAGAAGTTTGCTCCAATGGAGAAGATTGAGTGCATGTTTTTTTTAAATGTTACTACTTATGGTAACAATACAGTATCTGGTACTCTTCAAGTAAAATCATCTAGACCTGTTTATAGTTCAAGTTACTCAACTCAAGTTTTGATGTTTAATGACAAGGATATTACCTTCAATTATATAGAATTCGAATCCTTGTATTATAATCCTACTTCTTATGACTCCAATCTTACTTCCCTAATTGGTTTTTATGCTAATCTAATCATTGGGTTAGATGCAGAGACTTTTAGTATAGGAGGAGGAAGTCAGTATCTTCAAACAGCTAATACGATTGCTTCTTTAGCACAACAATCTAATTATCGTGGATGGAAGCAAGGGGATGGTAACAATACTCGTTCTGCGTTTATTACGGATTTAACATCCGGAGTAGGTTCATCTTATAAAGAGGCTTTGTATAAATATCATCGCTTAGGGCTTGACAAAATGAGCACTAGTGTAGATGAGGGGCGCGATGGTATACTTCAGGGTTTGGTTTCGTTAGAGAATTTGAATAATTCTAGACCAAATTCTTTTATGACTCGTGTTTTTTTTGATTCAAAGACAGACGAATTGATTGGAATTTATGGAGGAGTAACAGATAAGAATAAAAAGAGAGTAGTAGAGTTATTAAATAAATTAGCTCCGCTGAATGGCTTAAAATGGAATAGTTTATAGTTATAAAACTAGACAATATGCTTATATCATTAACAATAAAGAATTTTGCATTAATTGATACCTTAGAGATTGACTTCTCTAATGGATTTTCTATTATTACAGGTGAAACAGGAGCTGGTAAATCTATTGTATTAGGTGCATTAGGTCTTTTAGAAGGAAAGCGTGCTGATCTATCTTCATTAAAGGATAAGGAAGTAAAATGTGTTATAGAAGGAGCATTTAGTGTAGCGAAGTATGGACTAAAAGAGGTATTCACTGAGCTAGAGATAGAGTATGAAGATACTACTATCATAAGACGAGAGATATTGCCTTCGGGTAAGTCTCGTGCATTTGTAAATGATAGCCCTGTAAATCTAAGTGATTTGCAAAGGCTGACAGTGCACTTGATAGATATCCATTCACAACATCAGACTATGGAATTATCTGATGAGAATTATCAAATGCAGATAGTAGATGCTGTGGCAGGTAATGACAAAGTATTGGTCAAATATAAAGAACAGTTAGTTTTATATAGAAAAGCTCAAAGTCAGTTAAAGGAGTTAATTCAACAGCAAGCTGATTTGTTAAAAGAACAAGATTATAATGCTTTTCTTCTAGATGAATTAGTACAAGCTAAATTAGATGGGTTAGATCAACTAGAATTAGAACAAGAGTATGATAAGCTTAATAATGTAGAATTTGTAAGAGAATGTTTTGGACAATCAATAGGTGCTCTGACAGATGATCAAGTAGGAGTAGGTAATCAATTGAAAGAAGTAAAACAATTACTACAAAAAACGAGTTCTATCTCTAAAGAGTACGAAGAATTATATAATAGACTAGTTAGTGTTGAGATTGAATTGAAGGATTTATCTAATGAAATAGAAAGTCAATTAGATAGTGTGTCAGCTGATCCAGAACAATTAAATCTGATTAATGAACGTCTTCAATTGTTATATAACCTACAAAGAAAACATCAGGTAGGCACTGTAGAGGAATTAATTATTCTACGTGATAACTTAGAAGAACGCGTTGATTTAGCTAGTGGAATTGATGATAAAATTACTTCATTAGAAAAGGAGATTACTTCATTAGAAACAGTTTTAAATACTTATGGAGATGAGCTAACAAGTACAAGACTAAAAGCTGTTCCTGTATTAGTAAAACAGTTATTAGAGATCTTAGCATTAGTAGGTATTCCAAATGCAAACTTTAAGTTTGATTTTACAATATCAAAAGGATTCTTAGCAAATGGAAAAGATGAACTTCAATTGTTGTTTTCAGCTAATAAAGGAATGGACTTTGGAATACTTAAGAAAGTAGCTTCAGGTGGTGAGTTGTCACGTATTATGCTTGCTATTAAAGCAATCTTAGCGCGTTATTCAAATCTTCCTACTATTATATTTGATGAGATTGATACAGGTGTATCAGGTGAAGTCGCTGACAAAATGGGAGTGATTATGAATGATATGAGTAATCATATGCAAGTATTTGCGATAACTCATTTACCTCAGATAGCAGCGAAAGGTAAACAGCATTATAAGGTATTTAAGACTTCAAATGATGAGACTACAACATCTCAATTAGTTTTATTAAGTTACGAAGAAAGAGTACGAGAAATAGCACAAATGCTATCAGGTAAAGAAATCAGTGATTCAGCATTAGTACATGCAAAAGAATTACTATCAAAATAACAAAAGCCATCTTTTATAGATGGCTTTTGTTTTATATTATGGTTTAGGTTGTTCGTGAATTTTATGTGTTATAGTTTGTTTTTCTGTAACTCTGAAGTAACCTAAAGCTTCTTTTTCAGGTGTTGTAAGATTCTTTACATTTCCTTTTATTTTTGAAACAGGTGTTTCAAAAGGTCCTCCACCATTATTTATAGCACCAATGACAAGGTTCATATAGTCAAAATAGTTTCTTGATATTTGATGTAGATCTATCTGAATAAGATCTCCTGGTTCATAGTCTTCGTCAGTAGAGATATCTTCAATAAGTTGACCTTTTGAAAACTCATTTGAACGCACACTTAGAATAGGTTTGTCGTCTTTGTAAAGTAAGTTTGTGTAATAGTAGTTCAACTCATTTTCCTTTTTCACAACATCTTGATAATAGATTCTGATTGTATAATAATCTTCTCCAAAGAATTTTTCTCTTCTTTGTTCTACTTTTTCTATTTTAGGTGTTTCTACTAGTTTTTCTGTAGCCTCATAAATGTCATTGTTGTATTCTATATGTAGCTTATAGTCGTTCTTTATCAGATTCTTTTTAATTGTAGTAGAGATATACTCACCTGTGTTATTTCGTTCTTTAAAAGCATGTCTATTTCCTTCACCATCTTCTACCCATACTAATGCATTATTAACTTTAGGAGTAACAGGATTGTAAAAATCAGTTGTTAAGGATAATTTAATGACTAAGGTATCATTAGGAGTAGCTGACGTAAAGTCAAGGTTTCCTTCTACTACTAATCTAGGCGATGCAGTAGGTAGATCTATGTGTACTACTTCTTCACACGATACTAGAGTAATTGCTAAAGAAAGAAAAGCTATATATTTTATTATCTTGTTCATTGGATTAAAATTTGAAGTTATAGGTAACACTTGGTACTATCCCAAAGATAGACATCTTGACAGCTTCGTTCTGACCTCTATGATCTTCATTTTCTCTAAATGAAATAGATGCAGCATTGGCTCTACCATATAAATTGTAAATACCAAAAACCCATTCACTCTGCCATTTTTTACGCGCATTACCTTTAGGACTATAGTTTGCTGATACATCTAAGTGATGATATGAAGGTAAGCTATAAGCATTTCTTTTTCCGAAGTTAGGAACACTTTGACCTAAGTAGTCATATCTTCCTTCAGGATATGAAGTTGGTCGCCCTGACTGTAGAGTAAAACTAGCACTAAGACTCCATTTAGGATTTAGCTCATACATCGCTGTAACTGAGAAATCGTGTGTTTTGTCATAAGCCGTTCTATACCATTCACCATTGTTGATACCTGGCTCTTCAGCTGTTCTTCCTGGTGTGCGTTGTTCTGACTTAGATAAAGTATAAGACATCCATCCTGTAAGTCTACCTAAGTTTTTACGAACTAATAACTCTAGACCATAAGCTCTAGATTCTCCTACCAATACAACGCGTTCTATTGCGTCATTTCCTATTAGTTGAGCTCCATCTATATAGTCTATTCTATTCTTTCCTTTTTTATAGAATACTTCTGTTTCTAAGCTGTACTTACCTTCTTTAAAGTTTTGGAAGTACCCTAGTGCAACTTGATCAACAATCTCTGGTTTGATATATTGGCTACTAGGTGTCCAAATATCTAATGGAGTAGGAGCAGCTGTATTAGACATTAAATGAATGTACTGTGCCATTCTATTATAGCTAGCTTTGATAGACTGATCATCATTAAGGATATATGCTAGTCCTAAGCGTGGCTCAAAGTTATTATAGTTCTGTATACTTTTTCCTTTGCTATAAGATTCTTTACCTATTACATCAGCCATTTTATATAGTCCTAAATTACTATCATATCTTACTGGTTGATTATTTTGATACAGATTAACATCTTGTTTACCTATGTTAGAGAAAGTTGAAAATCTTGCACCATAATTTAGGCTGAAATGTTGACCTATACTTTGTTCAGCTTCTAAATATGCCCCTCCTTCAAATGCGTACTTTGAATCTAATTTTCTATAGATTATTGATGAATCAGAGCGTGTAGGTTTCATCGTTCCGGGCGAGAAATCATAATAAAGGGCGCTGATACCATATTTTAATTGAAGATTAGTGTTGATATCTTGTGTGAAATCGTACTTCAATTGATAGTTTTTAATACTAGAATCCCATTTAAACTTCAATAAATCCATATCAAATCCATACATATAATCACTATAAGTAAGCGTTAACTTACTACTTAAATCATCTTTGAACAAATGATGCCATTGGGTATTCAACACTGTATTTCCAAAGTTGTTTTCGAATAAATTTGCAAACTTAAAGACATCCCTACCAAAGTATCCTGAGAAGGTAATCTTGTTTTTATTGTCTAATTCGAAGTTTAATTTAGTATTTAAATCATAGAAATAAGCAGAACTGTTGTTATCTGTTAGTTTTAGAAATAAATGCGCATATGAAGCTCTTCCTGCAACTAAGAATGAAGATTTTCCTTTCTGAATAGGCCCTTCAGCCATTAATCTACTTGAAATAATTCCAACACCTCCTGTACCATGATATTCATTGGTATTACCATTTTTTTGAAAGACTTCTAATACAGAAGAAGCTCTTCCTCCAAATCGTGCAGGAATACCTCCTTTATATAGTTTTAGGTCGTTAATCGCATCTGAGTTAAATATTGAAAAGAAACCAAATAAGTGAGAAGAACTAAATACATTAGCATCATCTAAGAGTATTAGATTTTGTCCTGCACTACCACCGCGAACGTTAAATCCTGAAGCTCCTTCACCGGCATTAGTTACTCCTGGTAAGGATAGAATAGATTTAAGAACATCAACTTCACCTAATACCGCAGGCATCTTTTTTACCTCTTCTATAGATAGTTTATTGACACTCATCTCAGGAGTTCTAATGTCTGCTTTAGTAGTATTCTTAACTATAACTAATTCATTCAGTTGAGAACTATCTTGCTTTAGTTTGATATTAATAGACTGGGATGCTTTTAGGTCTATTTTACTTGTACTACTAGCATATCCTAGGTATGATACTATTAATGTATAATTACCTGTAGGAAGATTGAATGAGAATTCTCCATTCTCATCAGTCATTTCAGCTTTATTTAGCTCTTGAATAAGAATAGTAGCTCCTATAAGAGGAGTATTTTGATCTGTTACTTTTCCTTTAAGGGTAGGTTGAGCTTGTTCTTCTATAACCTTTGCTTTTACACTTTGCAAGTGTAGGGGAATTGTGAAAGCATAAAGAAGTAACCCTAATGTGTATTTGGTAAACTTTTTGTTAGTATTCATTCGGTTTTATTATTAAGTTTCAATGCAAAAATAAACAAGGTGAAGTGCTTATTCGTTAAATTAAACGCACGAGGAGTAGGTATTATTTTAATGGCATTCAAATAAATAGTATGTACCACCTCGACTAATGCTAATTGATTCTTTACTTTTGTTTATATGAAGTCACTTTGGAAGTTTTATTCTAATTTTTGGGTTAGGAATGTTGTAGTCATCATTCTACTTATCAGTGTTTTTACTTTTGCAGTTTCTGTGGATAAGAGAGATCGCTCTTTAATGGAAATTTGGGAAGAAGTCTTGCCTTCGATTTTTATTGTTTATGGATGTATTCTGATTAGTAATATTGTTTTAATTAAGAGATATCTGATTACGAAACGATATAATATCTTTTTGCCTTTAATGCTTTGTTATTGGTCTGCGGCTATTATTGGTACTGCTTTTTTAAATATGCAAAATGGTGATTTTGATTCTTGGTTAATCGAAATTGTTAACATTGTGTTTCTTGCTTTTTTAGGTACAGGAACCTACTTCATACATCTGTGGTTGTTTAATGATATTACCGTTAGAGAGAAGCGTTTGATTAGTACAGTAGCAGAACTAGACTTTCTAAAGATGCAATTAAACCCGCACTTTCTTCTTAATGCTATGAACAATTTATATGGGGAAGCTTTAACTAATCCTAGTGAGACTCCTGAGCGGATTCTACAACTTTCTTTGCTTTTGAGATATCAACTTGAAGCAACTAAAAAAGAGTTTGTTGCTTTATATCAAGAAATTGAATTTATTAATGAGTATTTTAATTATTATAAATTCAGAACCAATGACTTATTAGTAGATATAAAATTTGAAGGTGAAATAGATAAACATAAATTACCCCCCTTATTGTATTTTAGTTTAGTAGAGAACGCAATTAAGTTTAGTCTTCAGACAGATGCACCTTATATAAAGCTTCGGGGAAAGATTCAAGGGAATCACTTGTATTTTGAGCTAGAGAATAGCTGCTTGTCTGATGAGATGATACAAAAGGGAACAGGACTGGGATTATTAAATTTAGAAAGACGATTAGAAGTGTCTCAACTTAAATATAAGTTTAAGAAGAGCAAATCAAAAAATTATTATAAAACCACTTTAGAATTATGGGAATTACCTACAAATGTTTAATTATTGATGATGAGAAGCCTGCACATCAGGTTTTGCTAAGTCATATTAAACAATGTGAAGATTTAGAATGTATAGGCCACGCTTATAGTGGCAAAGAGGCATTAACTTTCTTACAGACTAATGAGGTAGATATTTTATTTTTAGATATTAATATGCCTTTAGTATCAGGTTTAGAGTTATTAGAAATGCTTCCTGTAAAGCCAACAACGATAGTTACAACAGCCTATTCTGAGTTTGCTTTAGAATCATATCAAAACGATGCTGTTGATTATCTTTTAAAGCCAATATCATTTAGTAAGTTTTTAAAAGCTGTTGAAAAGGCTAAGATATTTTGTAAAGAGAGAAAAGATAATATCAAAAAGAGCCTACCTCATAGTGTTTTAGTGAAGGAGGATGGGTTTGATTACTTTATCGATATGAATGATATTATATATATAGAGAGTGCCGGTAACTATATTAAGATATTTACAAAGAGTAGACGCAAAAGTTACTTTGTATATGGATCATTGGTTGGTTTTAAAACAGAACTAACAGGTGAGGAGTTCGTGCAGATACATCGTTCGTTCATTATTAATAAGAAACATATAAAAGAACGTTTTATGAGTAAATTAGTACTTGTTAATGAAGATGAAGTCCCTATAGGTCGTAAGTATCAAATTCTATTAGATCAATAGTTTTAGTATATAAAAAAAGGTCATCTATTACAGATGACCTTTTTAGTTTTAGCCTAGAATACTATGATTAGATAGTATCAATTATATTGTTTAACGTAGTACTAGGACGCATTGCTTTAGCTGTTTCAACTACATTTGATTGGTAGTATCCACCGATATTTTGCGTTTTACCTTGAGCACTTATTAATTCTTCATTTATTTTAGCTTCGTTTTCTGCCATAGCTTTAGCTATTGGAGCGAATTTAGCTCTTAATTCAGCATCTTTAGATTGATTAGCTAACGCCTCTGCCCAATACATTGCTAGGTAGAAGTGAGAACCACGGTTATCTATAGATCCTACTCTACGTGCAGGTGACTTATCGTTATCTAAGAACTTCGCTGTAGCCTCATCTAATGTATCTGCTAGTACCATTGCACTAGTGTTGTTTAGAGTTTGACTTAAGTGCTCAAAAGAAGCTCCTAATGCTAAGAACTCTCCTAATGAATCCCAACGTAAGTATCCTTCTTCGATGAATTGTTCGATATGTTTAGGTGCAGAACCTCCAGCTCCTGTTTCGAATAAACCACCACCATTCATTAACGGAACGATAGATAGCATTTTAGCAGATGTACCTACTTCTAAGATAGGAAATAAGTCAGTTAAATAATCACGTAATACATTTCCTGATACAGAAATAGTATCAAGACCTTGACGGATTCTTTCTACAGATAGTTTAGTTGCATCTACAGGATTTAAGATTCTTATGTCTAATCCAGTTGTATCGTGGTCTTTTAAGTAAGTATTTACTTTAGCGATTATTTCTCTATCGTGAGCTCTGTTTTCGTCTAACCAGAAGATAGCAGGAGTTTCAGATAAACGTGCACGGTTTACAGCTAGTTTAACCCAATCTTGAACTGGTGCATCTTTAGTTTGACACATTCGGAATATATCACCTGTTTCTACATTTTGTTCGAAGAAGATATTTCCTTTTTCATCTGTTACACGGATAGCTCCATTTGCTTCAGCTTGAAAAGTTTTATCGTGAGAACCATATTCTTCAGCTTTTTGAGCCATAAGACCTACGTTAGGTACAGAACCCATTGTTGTAGGATCATATGCTCCATTTGCTTTACAGTCTTCGATTACAGCTTCATATACACCTGCATAACATCTATCTGGAATGATAGCTAATGTATCTTGAGCTTTACCTTCAGCATTCCACATTTGACCTGAAGTACGGATCATAGCAGGCATAGAAGCATCTACGATTACATCAGATGGTACGTGTAGGTTAGTAATACCTTTATCAGAGTTTACCATTGCGATAGCTGGTCCATTAGCAATAGCAGTTTCGATAGCTGCTTTTACTTCTGCTTCTTGAGTGTGTCCTGCTAGTTTAGCGTATAGATCACCTAATCCATTGTTAGGAATGATACCTAAGTCTGCGAATAATGTAGCATACTTAGTATATACTTCTTTGAAATAAACCTCTACTACAGCTCCGAAGATGATAGGATCAGATACCTTCATCATAGTTGCTTTTAAGTGAGTAGAGAATAATATATTTTTAGCTTTTGCTTCTTCTTTACATTCAGATACGAAAGCTTTTAGTTTGTTTACATTAAGAGCAGAAGAATCAATGATCTCTCCTTGTAATAATGGAGCAAAGTCTTTTAGTAATTTAACCGAACCATCTGTACTGATAAATTCGATTTTATATTGACAGTCGTTAGCAACAGTAACTGATTTTTCACTTCCGTAGAAGTCTCCCTCAGCCATTGAAGCAACTCTTGTTTTTGAATCAGCTGCCCATGCTCCCATTGAGTGTGGGTGTTTCTTAGCGTAGTTTTTAACTGCTTTCGGAGCTCTACGATCCGAGTTACCTTCACGAAGAACTGGGTTTACAGCAGAACCTAAAATTTTAGCGTATTTAGCTTTGATTGCTTTTTCTTCTTCTGTTTTTGCATCAGCAGTATAATCAGGCACAGCAAAACCATGAGATTGTAATTCCTTTATAGCAGCATTTAACTGAGGAATAGAAGCAGAGATATTAGGTAATTTAATGATATTAGCCTCAGGTGTCTTAGCTAATTCACCTAATTCTGCTAAAGCATCTCCCATTCTCTGTTCTTCTTTTAAGAATTCAGGAAAAGTAGCTAGGATACGTCCTGCTAAAGAAATGTCTCTTGTCTCAACGTCAATATTTGCTGTTTTAGCAAATGCTTGTACGATTGGTAAAAACGAATACGTAGCTAACATTGGAGCCTCGTCTGTAAACGTGTAAAGGATTTTTGATTTTTGTGTCATTTTTTTTCTACTTTAAATGAAAACAATATTATCGTTAAATATATTTTGTTTAAACCTTGAAATTTATAAAGCAAATATACTAATTATGTATGTTATTGCTTAGGCTTTATAGTCTTTTTAGAGTTGAATTATGAATTTGAGAATAGTGACTTTCTATATTTCTGTTTTGGTATTTTTTGATATAATATTTTGTCATATTAATGAAAAAGGTCACCCTGTAAAAGAGTGACCTTTGGTATTATTTCATATTTAGTAATTTCTTCCACCATGAACGATTATCTGTTTCGGCATCTTGACCGTAACCGTAACCGTATCCATATCCATAACCGTATCCTTTATTAGTTTCCGTGTCATTTAAGATAATTGACATATTTGGTAACTTACCTTCTCTATGTAAATCATTAGGAAGTCTTAGCATACGTTTGTCTAGATAATTTGCTCTTGCTACATAGATGAATGTATCAGCATATTTAGCGATAAGCAATGTATCTGTAACTAGACTTACTGGAGCTGTATCTACAATGATGTAATCATATTGTTTTTTAAGCTCTTCAAACATATTACCTATTCTATCTCCCATTAATAACTCTGCTGGGTTAGGAGGGATAGTACCTGCTGGTAATGCATACATATTCTCGTATCCGTCTATCTTAACTACATATTGGTTAATATCATCCTCTTTTCTTAATAAGTAGTCTGAAACCCCTTTAGTAGGTAACATAATATAATCATCTAATCTAGGATTACGGATATCTAAACCGATAAGAAGTGTTCGTTTACCTGATAATGCTATTGTAGCAGCAATGTTAACAGATGTAAATGTTTTTCCTTCTTTAGGGAAGGTAGATGTTAAGAATATCATCTTTGCATTACCTTCTTCTACACCACTAAGCATAAACTCAAGGTTGGTTCTGATAATACGCAATGCTTCAGCTGTACTTGTTCTACTAGCGATATCCACGATTTTCGAATTGTCATTCGAGTGCGGAATATCTCCTAAGAATGGTACTGATGTGTTCTCTTCAATATCTAATCTATTCTTGACTTTAGTATCAAGTAAGCTACGTAAGTAAATAATAGCAAAAGGTATTAATCCTCCTAATATTAAAGCTGCTAATAAGATAATAGCTTTTTTAGGAGATACTGGTTTATCTGAACTTTTAGCTACATCTATTACTTTTGCATTTTGATCAGTGGCAGCTAAAGCGATAGCTGTTTCTTCTCTTTTTTGGAAAAGGTATAAGTAGATAGCTTCTTTTACTTTTTGTTGTCTATCTATGATTCTAAATTCTCTTTCTTGTTTAGGGACAAGTGATAATTTAGAACGTAGTTCGTTTTCTTTACTAGATAGTTCTCTACGTGTAATCTTTAAGCTGCTTTCAGCTCTTAATAAACTTTCTAATACAGAAGCTTTCATCGAGTTGATTTGCTCTTCGATTCTTACGATAGCAGGGTTTAACTTAGTAGTACTTGAACTTAATTTGTTGCGCTCTAATACTAATGTGTTATACTGATTGATTAAGCTGTTTGAACTAACATCAGTAGCTACGATATTACCTGGTAGTAACTCATTAGGCTTGCTGTTTTTTAAGAATTCGATCAATGAAGAAACAACTTTTAACTCTGTTTCATTTTCTATGATTTGCTTCTCGTATACGTTAGCGTTCTCTAAGTGAATTTTTAATTCAGTAGGAATGTCAGTAATACTATTTCTAGCTTTATATCCTTCTACATTTTTCTCTACATCACCTAGTTCATCTGTGATAAGAACTAAACGTGAATCAATAAATTCTGATGTTTTCTCTGATACAAATCGTTTATCTGCTATAGCAGCATCGTTGTATAAAGTAATCAATGTATTTAAGTAATCTATTGCTTTAGCAGGAGTTGCGTTTAACAACGAAAGCTCTAATACAGTTGAGAATTTATCAGTTGGTGCTATTTTTACTTCTTTGACATAATAGTCTACTACTTTCTGAACAGGAGTGATCTTGATTAAAATCTCTTTAACATCTTCAGTAGCTCCTTCTTTTTTAAGAGCATCTAATGTACCTTTTTTCTTAGGAGCATTTTTAGTAACGATTAATTTACCAAGTATAGTTGTTACTGGTTGATCATATTTAAAAGTACCAAGTTCTTGTTCTTCTTCATCTAGTAATAAGAATGTAGTATCAGTTCTATCTTTGATATAGAATGAATACTCTACATCATCAAAATCAAATACTCGTTCAACGAAGTTGATAGAAACAGGACTATTATTATATAAGTCAGATTTAACAAATCTATCATTATTGATGTGAGAGATGTTTAACTGTAATCTTCTAACTGTTTTCTCAGCTAAGCTTCTAGATTGTAATACTTGAGTTTCATTCTCCACATTACTTTTTCCTCCAGAGAACATCCCTAAGTCAGCAAAAGCAGCCATCTCTGATGCAATACCGCCACCTCTTTTCTCATCTTTTACGATGATAGAAGTTCCGATAGAGTAAATCTTTTGGCTATAACGCAAATAAACGAATGCTAAAGCTACAGTTATAAAAACACTTATTAAGAACCATCTCCAATGTACTAAGTACTTTTCTAGTTCTTCTCTGATGTTTATATTAGAATTCTCTTGATTGTCAAATTTGTTTTCCATTTATTTATTTGATTGATAGAGCTATAATAGTTACTAAAAGTGATAATGCAGAGATTGCTAAACTTAAGTTAGGACCTACTACAGATGAGTTAACTTTAGTTTTATTAGGTTCTACATATACGATGTCATTTTGATTAAGGTAGTAGTATGGAGATACCATAAAGTCTGCCTTTGTCATATCTACACGAATAGGTACTCTTCTACCATCTATTTCTCTTATTAATAGAATATTATCACGTTTACCATATACAGTTAGATCTCCTGATAAAGCGATTGCTTCTGCTAAAGTTAATCTTTCGCTATCAATCTTATGTACACCAGGATTGTTAACCTCTCCTTGAACCGTTACTTTGTAGTTCATGATTCTTAAGTTAACGATTGGGTTCGTGATATATTGGCTTATTTGGTTAGATAGTAACGCTATGGCTTCTTCTTTACTCTTACCACCTAGTTTTATTGTCCCTAATACAGGAAATTGAATGTTACCATGACTATCTATTAGATATAGTTGTTGTGTCATAGTACCTCCTGCAGCAGGATTATTAGGAGTAGCAGTCATTGTATTTATTAAATTGAATGGTGCAGCTGCTTCAGGATCCTGAGCAGATACAATAATCATTAATAAATCATCTGCTCTTAAACGTGTCTCAAACTTGTTCTCATTTGATTCTTTCAAAAGAATATCTTCAACGTTTTGGTAGTATATAATGTCTTTTTTATTAGCACATGAACCTAAAAGGAACATACACCCTAAAAAAAGAGATAACTTTAGTGCAATTTTATTTTTCATTGTTATTTTTTTGCAAATATAGAGTTTCTAAGTAGTGTAAAAAAAGGGTTTTCCTATTAAAAGTGTCAAATATAGTTTTTTCTGAGTAGAGACAAAAGCTTACTATAGATAAAACTAAAGTGTTTGGTCAGTTATTGCTGTCTTTTTGTTTATAAAAAACACAATAAGAGATTATTTACAGATAACTTTAGCATTTGTTTGTATATTCTGTAAAAGTGACGCCTTATTTGAATTAAAAAACTATTTTTTTCTTACGTAGTTCAAAGTTTTGTCCTAAATAAACTTTTCTTACCATTTCGTCAGCTGCTAATTCTTCAGGGACACCTGCCTTTAGAATACCTCCTTCGAACATAAGGTATGTTTTATCTGTGATCGCTAAGGTCTCTTGTACATTGTGGTCAGTGATTAAGATTCCAATATTTTTGTTTTTTAAGTTAGCTACGATCTTTTGAATATCTTCTACGGCTACAGGGTCAACTCCTGCAAATGGCTCATCTAATAAGATAAACTTTGGATCTGTAGCAAGTGCTCTTGCAATCTCTGTACGTCTTCTTTCTCCTCCTGATAATACATCTCCTCGGTTAGTACGTACGTGACCTAAGTTAAACTCACTGATTAATGACTCCATCTTAGCAACTTGTTCTTTTTTTGAAAGATTAGTTAGTTGTAGCACACTTAAGATATTGTCTTCTATACTCAGTTTTCTAAATATAGAAGCTTCTTGAGCTAGATATCCTATACCGTGTTGTGCACGTTTATACATCGGGAAATCAGTGATATTAGTATTGTCTAGATAAATATTACCACTATTTGGTTTTACTAATCCTACGATCATATAAAAAGAAGTAGTCTTACCAGCACCATTAGGTCCTAGAAGTCCTACGATCTCTCCTTGATTCACTTCTACAGATATTCCTTTAACTACCTTTCTTTTCTTATACATCTTGATAAGATTCTCTGCTCTTAATTTCATAACTAATCTGTAATAAGGTTATTCTACTTGTTTAACTGTCTTGTTTTCTATTTTATTCTTCTTTTGAACAAAATGAGAGATGTAAATACTCACTTCGTATAAAATTAATAAAGGAATAGAAACAATGATTTGGCTTACTACATCTGGAGGGGTAATAACTGCAGCTATAATAAGAATTAACACGATAGCATATTTTCTATAGTCTCTTAAGAATTTAGGGGTAACCAAATCTAAGACTGATAAGAAGTATATAATAATAGGTAACTCAAACACTAAACCACAGGCAATAGAAGTAGTCTTTACTAATCCTATGTATGAGTTTATATCAATCTGATTCTTAACGATATCACTTACTTGTAAGTTAGCTAAGAAGTTGATAGATAAAGGTGTGATTACATAGTATCCAAATATAACTCCCATAAAGAATAATAAAGATGAAACTACGATGAATAGTTTAGCATATTTTTTCTCTTTAGTATATAATGCTGGACTAATGAATTTCCATATTTCCCATAAAATGAATGGTACTGCTATAATAAAACCTGCTGAAATACAAGTCCAAATTAAGACAGAGAACTGTCCGTCCATCGTTCTGTTTTGTATTTCGAATGGTAATTCTTCTAAACAGAAACTACGGTCAAAATTAAATCGTTGGGCTAGTTTACAAAAGAATTGATAAGTAACGAAATCACTTTTCTTTGGAGCGAATATTATCTTATCAAAGATAAAATCACTAAAGATAAAAGCGACCACACCTCCACCTAAGATGAAAGCTGAGGATCTAACCAATAACCATCTTAATTCTTCTAAGTGATCAAGGAAAGACATCTCCTTGATTGTTTTTTTTGAGTTTGCCATAAATTATACTATACCTTCTTTTAATATATCGTGTAGGTGTATAACGCCTACATATTTATCGTCTTCTGTTACTAGTAATTGTGTGATAGAATTATCTTCTAATATTGATAAAGCTTTAGATACATGTTCATTACTATCAATGTGTTTTGGATTGATAGACATAATATCTTTTGCTTTATAATCATTTAAGCTATTGCTTTTTTGAAGCATACGACGTAAGTCTCCATCTGTAATAATACCTATTAATTTGTCGTTTTCAACTACTGCTGTTACACCTAATCTCTTTTCAGATATTTCTACGATTACATCTTGAATACTAGATTCAGGTGATACAGAAGGTTTGTTTTCGCTTTTTAATATGTTTCTGACCAAAAGTAGTAATTTTTTACCTAATGCACCCCCTGGATGGTACATAGCGAAATCTTCTGCTGTGAATTGACGCAATTGGATTAAACATGCCGCTAGAGCATCACCTAATACTAATTGTGCCGTAGTGCTGTTCATTGGTGCTAAGTTATTTAGTTCTGCTTCTCTATCTACTTTAGATAGTAGGATATAATCAGAACTTTTCGCTAAGAAAGAGTTTTCATTAGCAGTTATAGCGATAAGTTTATTATTATGTCTTTTTAATATAGGAGCTAATACCTTAATTTCAGGACTATTTCCACTGTTAGAAATACAGATAATACAATCTCCAGGTTGAATTAAACCAAGATCTCCATGCATAGCTTCTGCTGCATGCATATAAATAGAAGGTGTACCTGTAGAGTTAAAAGTTGCTACAATCTTCGCTCCAATTAGTGCACTTTTGCCTATTCCTGTCACGATTAGTCGCCCCTTGCAGTGCAAAATCGCCTCGACAGCTTTTTCAAAATCTTCAGTTAGATAGTTGATTAGTTTTTTAATGCTTTCACTTTCAGATAGTAAAGTGTTTTTTGCGGTGTCTAATATATTAATTGCTTTGTTCAAAATTAGCGAATGTTAAATATTATGATTGGACTAAAGAAATTTTGTACCTTTATGTACTGCAAATTTATGTAAAATACCATACAAAAATAATGAAATCAACTGAAATTGACTTACACAAAGAGTTAAAGAGATATTTTGGATTTTCACAGTTCAAAGGTCTTCAGGAAGATGTGGTCAAAAGTATTATCTCAGGACACAATACTTTTGTGATTATGCCGACTGGAGGAGGAAAGTCTCTTTGTTATCAATTACCTGCTTTAGTATTAGAGGGAACGGCTATTGTGGTTTCACCATTAATTGCATTGATGAAAAATCAAGTAGATGCTATCAGAAGCTTGTCTTCAGAGCATGGTGTAGCGCATGTACTTAATTCTTCACTTACTAAGACTGAAATAGCACAGGTAAAGGAGGATATTAAAAGTGGGCTAACTAAGCTATTATACGTAGCACCGGAATCTTTAACTAAAGAAGAGTATGTTAGCTTTTTACAAGGAGAGAAATTATCTTTTGTAGCTATTGACGAGGCCCATTGTATTTCTGAATGGGGACATGACTTTAGACCAGAGTATCGTAATCTGCGTAACATTATTAGAAGTCTAGGTGACATCCCCATCATTGGACTAACAGCTACTGCTACTCCTAAAGTACAAGAGGATATCTTAAAGAACCTTGAGATCCCTAATGCCAATACGTTTAAAGCTTCATTTAATAGACCTAATCTATTTTATGAAATACGCCCTAAAACTAAAAATATCGAAAGTGATATTATTCGTTTTATTAAACAGCATTCAGGTAAATCAGGTGTGATTTATTGTTTAAGTAGAAAAAAAGTAGAAGAAATAGCGAATGTACTTCAAGTAAATGGAATTAGCGCTGTACCTTATCATGCAGGTCTAGATGCTAAAACTCGTGCGAGGCATCAAGATATGTTCCTAATGGAAGATGTTGATGTAGTAGTGGCTACTATTGCATTCGGTATGGGAATTGACAAGCCAGATGTTAGATTTGTTATTCACCATGATATTCCTAAGTCGTTAGAGAGCTATTATCAAGAGACTGGTAGAGCTGGACGTGATGGAGGTGAAGGACATTGTCTTGCATATTACTCATATAAAGATATAGAGAAACTTGAGAAGTTTATGGCAGGGAAGCCTATAGCTGAACAAGAGATTGGATACGCTTTATTACAAGAAGTAGTAGCGTATGCTGAAACATCTATGTCTAGAAGAAAGTTTATCCTACACTATTTCGGAGAAGAATTTGATGAAGTGAATGGTGATGGAGCAGATATGGATGATAATATTCGAAACCCCAAAACTAAAGTGGAAGCGAAAGATAGTGTTGTAGAATTGCTAAAAGTAGTTCGAGATACTAAACAAGCATATAAAACGAAAGAGGTTGTCTTTACTTTATTAGGTAAGATTAATGCTTTACTAAAAGTGAATAAAACAGATACGTTACCGTTTTTTGGCTGTGGTAAATCTCATGATGAGAAATACTGGATAGCACTGTTAAGACAGGTTTTAGTAGCAGATTTATTGCGTAAAGATATTGAAGCTTACGGAGTTTTAAAACTTACAGAGGCTGGGATTGATTTTATTGCTAATCCAAAGTCATTTATGATGACAGAAGATCATGAATATTCTAGTGCGGATAATGATTTAGATACAGCAGGTAGTAAAGCAAGCTTAGTGATAGACGAGGTTCTAATCGGAATACTGAAAGATCTGCGTAAGAAAGTAGCGAAGAAACATAGTGTGCCACCTTTTGTAGTTTTTCAAGATCCTTCGTTAGAAGAAATGGGACTTAAGTATCCTGTTACTTTAGAAGAGATGTCTAATATTATAGGTGTTAGTGAAGGAAAAGCGAAGAAGTATGGTAAGGATTTCGTAGATGTTATTAGTAAATATGTAGAAGAGAATGATATTATCAGACCAGATGACTTAGTCGTTAAGTCTACTGGAGCTAATTCTGCCTTGAAACTATATATTATCCAAAACGTCGATAGAAAATTATCTTTATCTGATATCGCTAGTGCTAAAGGATTAGATATGGATGGTCTGTTAAAAGAGATGGAACAGATAGTCTATTCTGGTACTAAACTGAATATATCATATTGGATAGATGATGTATTAGACGAAGATCAGCAAGAAGAAATCTATGATTACTTTATGGACTCTGAGACAGATAATATCAAGTCTGCTATGGCGGAGTTTGATGGAGATTATGATACAGAAGAATTGAGATTAATGCGTATTCAGTTTATGACTAAAGAAGCGAACTAATCTTAATACTATATAAAGAACGAATCCTCAGTTGTCTTAACTGGGGATTTTTTTATTTCTCATTTTATTCCAAAGGGAGCCTAGCCCAATAGTATAAACTAATTGGGAAAGACTGTGTTTATCTTCAAAGAATTTCCTTGTAGTAATTTGGCTAGTGCTGATTCTGGGTTTAAAACTCATCCAAAAAGAGATACTAATATTTTTGTTATCTCACTCTCTCTGCTCTTCTGTTATAGAGTTAAACTCTAGAATAGAACGTGGTTCATTATTTGTTTTTTGATCCATTTGATCAGTCTGGAGTTCATTTTCGGATGTTTTAGCCTGCTTGATAATCTTTTTGTTTACTTTACGAATATAGCCTGGAGGAGTCCACCTTTTTACTTTCTTATCTTCGGAAGTATTAATCGGAGGTGCAGTAGTTTCTCCATCTTTTTGTTGTTGGTTTAAAGGAGGGATAGTATCTTCTTTTAAAGAAGGTGTAATTTCTACTTCAGTACTTGTGTCTATTTCTTCTAGATGTTGTTTTAGGGCTATTTCTCGAGCTTGTTCGATAGGGATAACCTCCGATATTTCCTGATTTCTGTTCTCTGCTTCTTGCTCCTTTTTTTCTGCTTCTAACTCCCCGTTCCCTGTTTCCTGTTCCTTTTCTCTGATTTTTGTTTTCTGCTCTCCGTTCTCTATTTCCTCTTCTATATTGTCTAATTCTATTATTCCGTGAAAGCAGCTTGTACTAGTAACACTGCCATCAGCGGCTTTCCACATACTCCAAAAGTAAACAGTACCCTTATCCCAATCGGTAGGTATGCTGAAATGAGCGTATTTATCTATGCGATTTCCTACATTGGCTATAGCGATGAATTGGTCTAAGGTCTCATTATACAGCATCATCGTCAGTTGATCTGTATTAAGTGTGAGTGCGTTAACTAACCCGTTTTCCCATTGCACTTTAAACTTACCTGTCTTTAGACGATTGATCTTCTTGATTACTGCAGGGGCAAGGTTGCCGATAGATAATAGAGCTTCTTCAACTTTGATGTGTTGTTCTCCATTGATTAGATTGATGCCTTGCGTCATAAGTCTAGAGATCATCTGTTCTTTACCCGTTATCCATTTTTTGCCATTATAGACATTTGGGCAGTTAGTATTGACAAAATCCTTGAATTTACTAGCAAACGTTGATACTAGACTCATCTTATCCCATTGAAGTAATTGCTTCATTGATGGTTTTTTTCTTGATTTGCGAGGTTTAGCACGGATGTAATTTACTCCTCTCCATGTTGCTCCAACTACTGTTCCTACTTTACCATTTACTGGACCTAGTATACCCTGTTTGATTTCTGCCATAACTTATGTTTTTTTGTGTTTTCGTGATTTTGGTTTTTTGTGATTTCGTGATGTTGTGATGACGTTTTTTGTTGGGGTGAATTGCAATTCGCCCGTACCGTTTCTTGTTTTGTAATATAAAAAAATCAGCATACCTAGTGCATAAGTAGTAAGAAAAATTCATAGGCTGTTCAGCCCTTTGCTACTCTATGTTGATGGTTGAATATGAGTTAAATAGGTATTCAAAATGAGTGGGAACTTTACTTTTTTAGTCGGATTTCATCTTAGACTTGTGATAATTCAATTAAAATAGAATTGCGCATTGAAGCAGAATAAGAGTAGAATGAAAGCAGGATTCTTGGAGAATTAGGATCTATACCCAATTATTATCCTAAAATTGTCCTAGTAAGAAGTATTAAGACAGTGGTATACTGAGATGAGTGGAGGTCGGTGATATAGGTGGTTAAGTTTGTTTTAGGGGTAATTGCTTGTTTATTAGTTTGTTGTGTTTTTTTGTTTGAAAAAAAAATGAGATAAAACTATTTAGAATAACCTTTAGATTGTCTATTAAGGTAGAAATTGAAGATAAAAGCTGTGTTAGGGGATAGTCAAAATCATTTTTTAGGTTATTAGGATGGAAGAAAGTGAAAAAAATCTATAAAACTTGAAGAGATTTATAGAGTTGAAAATGGACTGCAAGTCTGTATTATTGATAGAGAAGAAAGAGTCGTTGATTGGGGTTAGAGATCACTATTGAGGGATTGATGAAATGTGGTGTGAGAATAGTGAGATCAAATTCTTTTGAACGTAGAATGAGCGATAGACATATAAACGAAAAGTAATTATACAAAGCAGGTCTGAATTAGTGAGGAAAGTATACAATAGTATGATTTTAGAGCAAATGAAAGAGCTATGAAGTAGAATTGCTTTGTAGTATTTGGTTAATGCTGATTCTGGGTTGAAGTAAAGAATGATATAGAGAGAAAAGGATGTTTTGTTTACTACTGTTTATGAGATACAGTGAGTATAAATGGAGGGTTTTGTAAACTATATTATTATATCGAGATTTAGTTATTCGAAATTAAATCTCGATATAATAAGTATGTTTTTTTACTCGTATAGTTCACCGCGATGTGGTTTTAAAACATCTCTAAGTTGTTTCATTTGTTCATCATTGACTACCATATAGGCGATAGTGTGTTCTGGAGCTAGTATTTTGTACTCTATAATAGTGATAGGTAGTTTTTCGATAGCTACATATTCTTTGAGATGTATTACATGATGTTCTGCTGTTTTTTGTGCAGCAGGACCTCTAAAGTCCCAAATTAGTTTTATCTGTCTTTCCATTTTTATTGTCATTGTTAGTACAAAAGTACTTAAAAAAGAGGGGAGTCACTAGCGATTATAGAAAGTTAATTAATAGAATAAAGTGTTATTATAAGAGTGTTTAGTATCTGTCTTTGTAAAATATTCTAGATTGAAAGTTTTTTGTAGATTTAAGGTAATAAGTTAGCTATAAAAGGCTTAAAGATACATTAGTCATAAGAAATTATATATTATAGCGTTAGTATTTAAAAAGAGAGGGGGAGTGTGCGAAAGAGGTTAGTAAAACCATAAGTTTTTTGTATTTTTGAGGTTGATATAAAATTATAGGCATGAAAGAAGAGTTAGTGATATTAGTAAATGAACAAGATGAGCAAGTAGGAGTAATGGGGAAAATGGAGGCGCATGAGAAAGCTTTGTTACACCGTGCATTTTCTGTTTTTATATTAAATGAAAACAATGAAGTAATGTTACAACAACGTGCTTCTGAGAAATATCACTCTCCTTTATTATGGACTAATACTTGCTGTAGCCATCAACGTGTAGGTGAGACAAATATAGAAGCTGGTCGTCGCCGTTTAATGGAAGAGATGGGGTTCGAAGTAGAATTAAGTGATGTATTTAGTTTTATCTATAAAGCGCCTTTTGATAATGGATTAACAGAGCATGAGTTTGATCATGTGATGATAGGTTATTATGATGGCGAACCTACTATTAATTTAGAAGAAGTAGAATCTTGGAAGTGGATGTCTATAGAAGGTATAAAGCTTGATATGGAGCAACATCCGGAGGTATATACTGAGTGGTTTAAGATTATCTTCTCTAAGTTTTACCATTTTATAGAAGCTCAAAAAAAGTAATAATTATGAGATTAACTGTTAGTAGAAAAGCTCATTTTAATGCAGCACATCGTCTGCATAGAAAAGAATGGTCTGATGAGAAGAATGAACTAATCTTCGGTAAATGTAATAATCCTAATTTTCATGGGCATAACTATGAATTGATTGTTCAAGTGACGGGGGAGTTGGATGAAGAAACAGGATTCGTTATGGATTTAAAAGTACTTTCAGATTTGATAAAATCAGAGATAGAAGAGTGTTTTGACCATAAAAACTTAAATTTAGATGTACCTGAGTTCTTAGCATTAATTCCTACAGCAGAAAATATAGCAGTAGTAATATGGCAAAAGCTAAGACCTTTTATCCCTAGTGATAAAGAGTTAGAAATAATCTTGTATGAAACGGCAAGAAATTTTGTTTCTTTCAAAGGAGAAAACTAAATATAGGGATTGCTAATAGGAAAAGTTGTAACTTGCACCCTCGTTTTTTTAAGACGAGAAGGGAAAGATAAATAGGCGTATGCTTATTTTTAATTGAAGTGATTAATATATGAGTTTTAAACAATATCCGATACTATTTCGCCCGATTCTTAAAGATAGAATATGGGGAGGGACTAAGTTAAAGTCAATATTAGGAAAAGATATTGATTCAGATGAAGTTGGAGAAAGTTGGGAGATATCAGGGATATCTTCTGATATAAGTATTGTTGCTAACGGTGAGTACGAGGGATTAAACTTAAATGAGTTAATCGATAAGTACCCTGTTGATATTTTAGGTGAGTCAATTATTGCTCGTTTTGATAGACAGTTTCCTTTGTTATTTAAGTTTTTAGATGCTAAAGAAGATTTGTCAATACAGCTACACCCTAATGATACGTTAGCACAACGACGCCATAGCTCTTTTGGTAAAACAGAGATGTGGTATGTGATGCAGGCAGATGAAGGAGCTAAAGTAGTAGTAGATTTTAAAGAGGGAGTGCAACAAGAGGATTATTTAGAACATCTAGAGTCTAAAACACTTCCATCTATATTAAAGGAGATTCCTGTTAAGAAAGGGGATGTCTTTTTTATTGAGACAGGTACGGTTCATGCTATTGGTGCTGGAGTTTTGTTAGCAGAGATTCAGCAGACTTCAGATATAACGTATAGAGTGTATGATTGGGATCGACTAGATGCACAAGGTAATTCTAGAGAGCTTCATATAGATATGGCGTTAGAAGCTATTAACTATGAAGAGAAAACAGTTGAGTTGACCTATAATAAAGTAGTCAATACTAATAATCATGTAGTAGAATGTCCATTCTTTTCGGTTAACTATATCCCATTATCAGGCACTTATACTAAAATAAAAGATACGAGTAGATTTTATCTTTATGTGTGTACTGAGGGGAAGGCAGAGATTATAATAGGAGGTGAGACATACTTCTTAAATTGTGGTGACACAGTGCTTATACCTGCTGCTGTATCTGAGATAATCTTAAAAGGAGAGGCTACTATATTAGAAATATTTGTTTCTTAAAAGAGTAGTTTACCCCATTTTTAAATTGTAGATTTGCGTCAAATTAATATTAAATAAAGGAAATTATGGCAAGCGTTAAAAACCTTAAGAAAGATATTCACTATGTATTAGGTGATATTATTCAAGCAATTTATATTCAAGAAATGACTACTGGAGGACCAACTGCAGAAACTAATGCATTACTTGAAGAAGCGTTCGTATCATTCGATGAATTAATCGGAGCAGTTAATGAAAAAAATGTTGAAAATAAAAAAGCACATTTTAAAGGAGTTTATGCAAAACTTGAAAATGTTGCTGGTCAATTAGTTGAGAAAATCAACGCGATGTAAGCGAAAAAAAGTTTTAAAAAACATGCTTTTTGTGTTGCGAGATTGAAAAACCATGCTATCTTTGCACTCGCAAAATGAGTCGCCGGTGTAGCTCAGCTGGCTAGAGCAGCTGATTTGTAATCAGCAGGTCGTGGGTTCGAGTCCCTCCACTGGCTCAAATGTTTTTTGAAAAATTGATATTGTAATATTTTGAGTCGCCGGTGTAGCTCAGCTGGCTAGAGCAGCTGATTTGTAATCAGCAGGTCGTGGGTTCGAGTCCCTCCACTGGCTCAAAATTTTTAAAGAAGTTAGTATTTTTATAATACAAAGAGTTGCCGGTGTAGCTCAGCTGGCTAGAGCAGCTGATTTGTAATCAGCAGGTCGTGGGTTCGAGTCCCTCCACTGGCTCAATAACTTCTTTAAAAATTAATATTACAATAATATTGAGTCGCCGGTGTAGCTCAGCTGGCTAGAGCAGCTGATTTGTAATCAGCAGGTCGTGGGTTCGAGTCCCTCCATTGGCTCAATAATTTTTTAGAAGATTAAATATTGCAATACATTGAGTCGCCGGTGTAGCTCAGCTGGCTAGAGCAGCTGATTTGTAATCAGCAGGTCGTGGGTTCGAGTCCCTCCACTGGCTCAAATGTTTTAATATTGTATTGCAAGGCATTAATTTGCCGGTGTAGCTCAGCTGGCTAGAGCAGCTGATTTGTAATCAGCAGGTCGTGGGTTCGAGTCCCTCCACTGGCTCAAAAGTCTCCTCATAAGGGAGACTTTTTTGCTTTTATACACTTTGTTAGTCAATTCCTCTTTTAACTCCTTTTTATTTTTTACTTTTAGATATTCTAGTCGTCGTTAAAGAACGGCCCTAGAGAGTACTAAAAAGAGTTATACCTTATGTTTTTGAGAGTTCAAGCAGATTGGTTTGTCTATCTGGAGATCGTTTATTTTATTATTGCTATAGCTGTAGCGGTACGGGTGATCTATGATACAGACTCAATCTCTAAAACTTTAGCCTATCTTTTATTGGTTTTCTTTGTTCCTGTTTTTGGGATTATGTTCTATTTCTCATTTGGTATCAATTACCGCAAAAGAAAGATGTATTCAAAGAAGCTAAAGGTCAACGATGAATATAGTACTAAACTGACAAAGCGTTTAGATGATATTCATCTAGATCAAAAGCAGTATGGCAATAAAGTGATAGAGAGAAACCGCTCATACATTAAGATGCTTTCGAGTTCTATGATAGGAGAAGGTGGACTGCTAGTAGATAATAAGGCCGAAATACTAGAGAATGGTGAAGTATTCTTTCCTAGACTGCTAGAAGATCTTAGAGCAGCTAAAAGCACTATTCATATCGAATACTACATTTATGAGAATAATAGCATCGGTAAAGAGATAGAGGCTATCTTGATAGAGAAAGCAAAAGAGGGTGTGGAAGTTCGGTTTATTTATGATGATTATGGATGTAAAGGTATTCGCAAGAATATCGTTCGCAATCTTAGAGCGAATGGGGTAGAAGCCTTTCCTTTTAATGAAATTATCTTATTAGCTTTTGCTAATCGTATGAATTATCGCAATCACCGTAAGATCGTTGTTATAGATGGTAGGTTAGGCTATACAGGGGGGATAAATATCTCTGATAGATATGATAATCGCAAGAAAGAATCTAATGAATACTTTTGGCGAGATACGCATATGCGCATAGAAGGGTCAGGGGCTTATGGGTTACAATATGTCTTTTTAGCAGATTGGAATTTTTGTAGTAAGCAGGACTTGGCTTTTGATGAAAAGTACTTTCCTATATTGGAGGATGAAGTGATAGGAGATGTTCCATTACAGGTTATCTCATCAGGACCAGACTCTGATGTGCCATCGATCTTATATAGTGTCTTAAAAGCTATTCAAACTGCGGATAAAGAGATCTGTATTACCACTCCTTACTACATACCTGATGAATCCCTACAGCTAGCAATGAAAATGGCGTCTCTTAGTGGAAAAAAAGTAAAGATGATCTTACCTGGTATCACTGATTCAAACATCGTGAAGTGGGCATCAGAGTCTTATTTTCAAGAGTTGTTAGAATTTGGTGTGGAGATATATCTTTATAAAAAAGGTTTTATTCATGCCAAGACTTTTGTGACAGACTCAGGGATTAGTTCTATCGGGACGTGTAATCTAGATCATAGAAGCTTTGACTTGAATTTCGAAGTGAATGTCGTGGTGTATGACGAAGCCTTTGCGCGTAAGATGAGACGTATGTTTGATAGAGACTGTAAGGATTCGATTAAACTAGAATTGCATAGATGGAATAAAAGGTCGTGGAAACAACGCCTTAAAAATAGTTTTATACGCTTGTTTTCGCCTCTGCTATAAACAAGTTAAAATAGTGTACTATGAATTTGCATTTAACTTTTGATGAATATATTACTCACCAACATCCCTTTGAGAATGATTATGAGGGAAAGGTAGTAACGACACTAATAGAATCTAGAAAAAATAAGATAGAGAATAGACAGACTGTGTTATATATACACGGGTTCTGTGATTACTTCTTTCAGTATCATCTAATGGATTATCTGAATGAGCATGGAATAGACTTTTATGCTGTTGATTTGCGTAAATATGGTCGTTCGTTACTAGGACATCAACATCCTAATTATTGTAAATCACTACGTGAGTATTTTCCTGATATAGATTATAGTATAGAGTTTATCTTAAAAGCCAAGCCTAATACTGAACTATATTTGTTAGGACATAGTACAGGAGGTCTATTAGCTACATATTACAGTATGTTTGGCCTTTTAAAAGAACGATTAAGTGGACTTATGCTTAATTCACCTTTCTTAGATTTTAATGTTCCTTTTTATATGAAACCTTTTATCGGGGTAGTGGCAAAAAAGAAAGTAGCAAAAGATGTATATGCATCTAATGATCAGATGTCTGATATATATGGCAAGTCACTCTTAAAAGAGCATAGTGGGGAATGGGAGTATAATACACAGTGGAAACCTGTCAAACCCTTTCCTGTGTTCTATGCTTGGATATTAGCGGTGCAGCATGCTCAGGAATTGATACAGGAAGTAGCACTACACGAGGATTTTCCTATCTTACTGATGTATAGTGATCAATCAGGAAGTACTTCTAAATGGACAGCTATTTCTAAATCTTCTGATATTGTTCTCAATGTTAAGGATATCGAGAAGATAGGAGAGAAACTAGGTGCTAATGTTGAGAAAGTATGTATCAAGGATGGAATACACGATTTGTTTTTATCACGTCAAGAAGTAAGAGAAAATGCCTTGTCAGCTGTGACAGCGTTTCTTAGTAAACATAAAAAATAAAGGAGAGTACATCTCACTTAAACAAAAAAGCTGTTATCTCAATTGAGACAACAGCTTTTTTTTAGTAATAATTGAAAAAATATTGTTTAGTGTGGTATTGTTGGTTTTTAGAATAAACCTCCAGAACCACCACTTTGTTTTGTATTAGAATCTCTGTTTTTACGTTGTATAGCACGTCCTTTTCCACCTCCGAAAGTGTAATTCACACCTAGATATACAGATCTACTTTCCCATGAAAACTCTCCAGAAGAAGGGTAAGGATATATAGAAGTATATTTAAATTTCATTGTATTGAAGATATCACTGAATCTAGCACTGATGCTTAGTTTATTATCTAATAAAGCATATCTAGCACCTGCATCGATCTTATACATTTCTTTAGAATCCATTGTTATTCCATCAACACCACCTCTATAGAATCCGAATAGATTAAAACGCAAATTCTTAGTTGCTTTAAAGTTACTGTTTAAACGAGCATTGAAGGCATTAGCAGTAATATTGCGCTCTACTAAATCCATTGTAGATGTAGCATTATTAAATAGAGAAGCGTAACCAGATTGTTTAATACTTGAGAAGTCAATAGCAGGTTGCATATCCCACCAAGCAGTTAATTTTATATTAGCAGAAAGTTCAAATCCATAAGCATCATTTGATTTGTAGTTGTCAAATGTCATTAATAATGCATTAGGGTTATCATTTTCCGGATCATCATAGATTACTTGATTAATCTCTTTATTAATTTTTCTGTAGTATACACCTGCAGTTACGCTACTTTTGTTTGTAAACATTCTAGTGTAGTTTAGCTCAACAGAATTAGTGAATTGAGGTTTTAACTCAGGGTTACCCACCATTGTCATTAATGGAGTTGAAAATTGTCTTACAGGGTTAGTTTGATTAATACTAGGTCTGTCTACACGTCTGCTGTAACTTAAGTTAAACATATCATTATCAGTCATCGTATATCCTAAATAAACAGAAGGGTATAATGTCAAATAATCATCTTTAAAATTACTTTTACCATTTAAAGTAGATTCTACTTTATAGCTCTCTAATCTAGTTCCTAATTGGTAGTTAAATTTCCCATAAGTCTGACCAAACGTTACATAAGCAGAGTAAATATCTTGATCATATTTATTATTAATACTACGAGCATCTACTGCTGACAGTGAATTGTTAGAATTAAATGAGTTGTCAGCTCTAGATATTCTAGCTTCAGCCCCTACTTCTAATTTAGTATGATCGTTTAGTGGGTTTACATAATCAACGTTAACTGTCGTTAGGTTATTTGTATTGTCACTGTTGTCTTGATAGAATTGATTAGGATTCTTACCATACTTCGTATTGTAATCACCATTATTGTCAGATTTGTTACGACTAAAGTTACTTTCGATATCTAAAGTATGTCCTTTCTTCTCGAATAAGTGTTTATACACTAAGTTATAAGAACTAAATCTGTTCTGACCTTTATATCTAGTGAACTGATTGATGTCTTCAAATTGTTGACCAGGATAAAGTGTAGCATTTCCTAACTTTGTATTTCCATCATTAGTACTTTGGTTAGTATAGAATGATACAGTATTATTATCATCGATATAGTAATCCATACCTACTTTATATAAGTAGTTCTTATTGATAGATTTTACGCGTATCTCTGATGGAGATAAAAGATCCTCACGCATCATATCTCCTTGGTTCTTACCTTGAGAATAAGAATAACTACCGTTACCGAAGAAGTTCAGTTTTCCTTGTCTGTAGTTTAAGTTAACAGAATTAGAATTCTTCGTATAATGAGCGAAAGTCACTCCTGTATCTATAGATCCGTTAAAACCATCCATTGTATTTTTGTGTAATACGATATTGATGATACCAGACATACCCTCAGGATTATACTTTGCACTAGGGTTAGTGATTAGCTCTATACTCTTAATAGAAGTAGAAGGGATTTGTTTTAATACCTGCTCAGAAGACATATTAGTAGGACGTCCATCGATTAGGATACGTACATTCTCATTTCCTCTAAGAGATATTTTACCATCTTTGTCTACGTTTACAGAAGGGATATTATTCATAATCTCTCCTGCTGTAGCACCTGCAGTAGTAAGGTCTCTACCTACATTGATTACTTTTCTATCTATTTTTTGTTCTATTGTAGACTGTTCAGCGATAATATTGACTCCTTCTAAAGTAGTAGCTTCAGGAGTTAAGTTAATCGTACCGAAGTTATGAGTAGCTTCTTTTAGCTCAAATTCTTTTGTATATGTTTGGTATCCGATAAACTGTACTTCTAAAGTATATTTACTTAAAGGAGCAGTTAATTCGAACTTACCGTTGTCTTCAGACATCACTCCAGTCACTATATTTTCTCCTGATTTAAGAGAAATAGTAGCGTAAGGAACACTCTGATTAACAGTGTTATCAAATATGATACCTGTTATCTTTCCTTTTTGTTGCGCATATATAGAGCAAACCATCGTAAGGAAAAGGATGACACTTAATTTAAATTTCATAATCGTTATTTCGTTAAGTTTATTTTTGATTCTGTTTGAGGTTACTATAATAGTCATACTTTTGATTAAAATGTTACAACATTAATTAATCGTTTTTAAAAAATATTTTATATTTGTTTTTAATTGATTGTATTTCAGTAGTGTATGGCCTAATTTAAAATTGTTATAAATGAGGTGTTATTACCTTTTTCAGTTTAAATTCAGAGAATAATAATAGTTAGTAAGTATATTAAAAGAACATATTGACCTAGTATTAAAAAGTTATTAAGTAAAAGGAAATCAATGAATAAAGCCTCTTTAATAGACAATTATGAACGCAAAGGAGTAACCCTTTCTCAAAAAGAGAAAGATATTATTTTTTCTGCTTTTAAGACAGTGCATGTTAAGAAGAAAGAGTATCTGTTAAAGGCGGGAGAGGTATGCGATTTTGAAGCCTTTGTTATACAAGGGTGTTTTAAGAAATACTGTTTAGATGATAAAGGGGATGAGCGTATTATACATTTTTCTATAGAAGATTGGTGGATAGCAGATTTAGAAAGCTATAATACGAATGAACCATCTAGAACAAGTATTCAGGCTTTAGAAGACAGTGAGATTCTCTATATTACAAAAGAAAGAAAAGAGGCTCTATATGAAGAGATACCTATATTAGAAAGAATATATAGACGTATGACCCAACAAGAATGCGCTGCACTTCAACGACGTATCATTAATAAACTATCGCTAAATGCTACAGAAGAGTATGAGTATTTCTGTATGCGTTACCCTACGCTACTACAGCGATTGACCAATATCCAGATAGCTTCTTATCTAGGAATATCACAAGAGTTTTTAAGTAAAATACGCAGTAAGAAAAAACTGTAATTTATTGAAGTAGTTCAATGTTTTTTAAGTTGGTACAATGTATTTTTGGGCTTGAATATAGAACAATGAAACACCAAGTAATAATTGCTTCATTAGCTATTGTTTTAATAGCTGGAGCTTGTCAGTCGAACACTGAAAAAAAATCTATTACTTCAGAAACAGTACCAAGTACTAGTGCTAGCCACACTAGTACTCTTATCGGACATAAAGCAGAAATCCAATTCCCAGAGATGAAAGCTACGATTACTTATGCAGATGCAGAAACTTTACACTGGAGTACTATAGGAGAAGATGGAGTGAAAAATGAAGGAGATGAAAAGATGAGTTATAAACAGCTATCTAACGATCTACATTTTTTAAACTGGATAGAAAAAGACGGTTTCACAGTAAGCCAAATAATTAATACTAAAACGGGTGAAGTCACTGCGTTTTGGTCTTATGATGGTAAAGATGGCAACCGAGAGAGTCAGTATGTTACAGGGAGTTTTAGCTTGATAGATTAAGTTTTTGAATCTATTTAGTTATGTTTTTGTTATTACTCTTTATTAAATAAGTCTATTTTCGTATTTTAGAGCTTTCGAAAAGGAAAATATGATGGAAAAACAAAACAATAACATAGCAATCTTAGTGGATGGGGATAATGCACAAGCTAAGTTGTTAGATAAGATTTTAGAAGAAGTTTCTAAATATGGGAAGGTGACTGTCCGTCGTATTTATGGAGATTGGACAACACCGCAAATGAATAGCTGGAAGGATTTATTAAATGACTTATCATTTTCGCCTATACAGAAGTTTAATTATACTAGTGGAAAGAACTCTACTGATAGTTCATTAATTATAGATGCGATGGATATTCTACATGATAAGATGGTAGATGGATTCTGTATCGTATCAAGTGATAGTGATTATACAGGGTTAGCAAAGCGAATTAGAGAAGAAGGAATCTTCGTGATGGGAGTAGGAGAGAAAAAAACACCAAATGCTTTCGTTCAATCATGTGAGATCTTTACTTACTGTGAGACGCTGATGCCTAAAGAGGTTGTCGTTAGTAAAGGAACAAGTGGAACTGCTAAGAAAGCGGAGTCTGACGATGATGACGATACTAAGGCATTAACAAAGAAAGAATATAGATTGATAGATAAAGCTTTCGATATGTCTGTAGATGAAGAGGTGGAAGCATATATCGCAACTGTAGGAGGTAACCTTCGTAAGCTTAATCCTAGTTTTGATGCTAGAGACTATGGCTTTAGAAACCTAACAGAGCTATTTAAACATCTAAAAACATATGATGTTATAAACAATAATGTAAAAGGGCTTAATCATCCTTTAGTAAAGAAAAAATAACCTTCGGGTTATTTTTTTTTGCCCTTCATCGAAGTATCTCTACTATAATATAGTACATTGCAAGTAATCTTAGTCAAGAGACCAAAAAAGGATTATAGTCAAAAGTTGAGGACTAAGCAATTTATTTGAGACAAGAGCTCATCAAAATTGAGTCAAGAATTCTTCAATAAAAAGGACTTATAACAGAACAATGTTGTGATAATGTTGAAGAAGTCTTGAAGGAGTTGTATAAAGATCGCTCTACCTAAGTAATACCAGTAGTTTTGCAAGTAAATTCCGTACTTTACTTTAGTTTAATTCAAGTATTCAATCTTTACATTTTTATAAATAAAAAAAAGACAACCAAAAAATAACTATTATGACATTACAAGAATTAGCGGGTATTCGCAAGCAATTCGAATATTACAGACAGATGGTGGATAAGACCGTCTTACTCTTATCTCAAGACGAATTGAATCTCAAGTTAAATGAGGAAAGTAATTCGGTAGCTATGATCATGCGTCATATCACAGGTAATCTGCTTTCGCGTTTTACTAATTTCTTTACTGAAGATGGTGAGAAAACTTGGAGAAATAGAGATGAAGAGTTTGCAGATGGAATATATGATAGACATGAATTAATTACTAATTGGGATAAGGCATGGAATGTATTGTTTACAACTATTGACAGTATCGATGAAGAGAATATAAAGTGTATTATTAAGATTCGCAATCAAGATCATACGGTAGCAGAAGCATTTTATAGACAGTTAGCACATTATCCTTATCACATAGGTCAGATTATATTTATTGGTAAAATGATTCGCAATGCTGAATGGCAATCACTTAGTATTCCTAGGAATAAGTCAAATGCTTACAACCAAACCAAGTTTGACAATCCTAATTCAGACACTCATTTTGCTGATGATTTTCTAAATAAGTAGGCTTGTATATAACTTTGAACAAGATTTAATAGATTCGTTATAGGCAATATGTATATATTTGTCTAAACACAATATAAAAACTATAATATGAAATTAAACACAATGGCGTGTATTGTGATAGCTTCTGCTATGGCACTATCATGTGGCGAAAAGAAAGAAACTGAAAAAGGAACTGAAGGAGTGGTAGATACAGAACAATTTGAATATAGTATTGACCAGTTTGGAGATATCGAGGTATTAAAATACCAGATACCAGGATGGGAGAACTTGACATTAAAAGAGAAAGAGTTAGTTTATTATCTAAGCCAGGCAGGATATGCTGGACGTGATATCATTTGGGATCAAAACTATAAGCACAACTTGACTATTCGTAAAGCATTAGAGAATGTTTACGAAAACTATAAAGGTGATAAAGAGTCTGAAGATTGGAAAGAGTTCGTTACTTATGTTAAACGCGTATGGTTCTCTAATGGTATTCACCACCATTATTCTAATGAGAAGATTAAACCTGGTTTTGCACAAGCATATTTCTCTATTTTATTGAAAGAAACGAATACGGAATTAGATCAGAATATCTCTAACATTTTATTTAATAACGTAGATAATAAGAAAGTAAACCTTGACTTGGCGAAAGGTCTTGTGAAAGGTTCTGCTGTTAATTTCTATGGGGAAGGTATTACTGAAGATGAAGTAGAAGCGTTTTATGGAGCGATGAAAAGCCCAGATCCAGACCGTCCATTATCTACAGGTTTGAACTCTAAAGTAGTTAAAGAGAACGGTAAGTTAGTAGAGAAAGTGTGGAAGAGTGGAGGAATGTATGGTAAAGCAATTGATCAAATTATCTTTTGGTTAGAAAAAGCGGTAACTGTAGCAGAGAATAAAGAACAAGGAGATGCACTTAAATTATTAATCAAATATTACCAAACTGGAGATTTGAAGACTTGGGATGATTATAACATCGCTTGGGTAAAGGCTACTAAAGGAAATATCGATTATAACAATGGATTTATAGAAGTATATGCAGATCCATTAGGACATAAAGGATCTTATGAAAGCGTGGTGCAAATCAATGACTTTGATATGTCTAAAAAGATGGCTGTGATCTCTCAATCAGCACAGTGGTTTGAGGATAACTCTCCATTAATGGATGCTCACAAAAAGAAAAACGTTAAAGGAGTTACTTATAAGACTGTTATCGTAGCATCAGAAGCAGGTGACGCATCTCCAAGTACACCTATCGGAGTGAACTTACCGAACGCGGATTGGATTAGAGCAGAACATGGTTCTAAGTCTATCTCATTAGGTAATATTATCGATTCTTATAATCATGCAGGTGGTTCCGACAAATTAAAAGAGTTCGTTCACGATGAGGAGGAATTACAATTAGAAGAGAAATACGGTGAGTTAGCAGATAAGTTACACACTGCACTTCACGAAGTAATCGGGCATGCATCTGGGCAAATTAACAAAGGAGTAGGACAACCAAAAGAAACTTTAAAAAGTTATGCTTCTACTTTAGAAGAAGGGCGTGCTGACTTAGTAGGTCTATACTATTTATACAATCCTAAACTACAAGAGTTAGGATTAGTAGAAGATTGGAAAGCTGTAGGTAAAGCTGCTTATGATGGTTATATCCGCAATGGGTTGATGACTCAGTTAGTGCGTTTAGAGCCAGGAGCTGATATAGAAGAAGCACACATGAGAAATCGCCAATGGGTGAGTGCTTGGGTATTCGAAAAAGGAAAGAAAGACAATGTAATAGAGAAAGTAGTTAGAGATGGTAAAACATATTATAACATCACTGACTATGATAAATTACACGACTTGTTTGGACAACTTTTAAAAGAGACACAACGTATCAAGTCTGAGGGAGATTATAACGCTGGTAAAGCTTTAGTCGAAACTTATGGTGTGAAAGTAGATCAAGCGATCCACAAAGAGGTATTAGCTCGTAATGCTAAGTTTAAATCTGCTCCATACAGAGGATTTGTTAACCCATACATCGTGCCTGTGAAGAACGATAAAGGAGAAGTTACTGATTATAAAGTAGAACAACCTAAATCATTCGAAGAGCAAATGTTGCGTTATGCTAAAGAATACGGATTCTTACCACTTGTAAACTAATTTGAAATTTATAATACAAAGCCAATCGAGAGATTGGCTTTTTTATTATTTGAATACTATTGTTATAGTTCTCTGAAAATGTGTTTACTTTGATAGAGGAGATATTATAGTTAACATAATTATTTAGACACTATGAAAAAAATACTATTATTAAGTACAGCATTACTACTTACAGGTACACTTTCGTATGCTATGTATTCACCTATTAGTATAGATAAGGTAGACGTGATTACGAGTACTACACCTACTTTGACTAAAGACTCTAAGTTTTATATTGAGTTCATAGATACCGAAAATAAAATAAATGTAGATGGTCACGATGCACGTAATATGGCGTTATCTGAGTTTAGAAGGTTTTCTTACTGTAAATTAGTAAGTATGAAAGATGATGCTGATTTCGTATTAGAAATAAGAGTCTATAAGTATAGTAAGTCTAAGCGCGATGCTAAGATCATTGTTAAAGATGCTAAAACGAATACTCTAGTATATGAAACAAAATGGACTAGAGGTAAACCAACTTTCTTTAATGGAAACTCTGGGACTAGACAGTCTATAGGATATGCTCTTAAGAATGACTTCTTATTAAAATATCCAGAGCTTGCTTTTGTTAAAACACCTAATGCTCCACAAGACTCTTTAGATTATTAAGGAGCAATATCTTAAAATATATAAGTCGGTTTGTTCTAAACCGACTTTTTTATTGGTAGTAATCTCAGACTATCCGTTCATTTAGAATAGCAGTTTGATTATAGAGTAAGACTTTGTTGCATAAATTCAGTGGGACGTTGACCTATAAGTTTAGTGAAAACATTACTATATGATTGTGCACTATTATACCCTACAGATAATGCTATTTCACTGATAGTATGTTGTCCTTCACTGAGTAATTCTATTGATTTAATGATACGCATCATCTGTATATATTTAGCGATGCTTATGCCTGTTTCTTTTTTGAATTGGCGTTCTAAGGTACGCACACTCATAAAGCATAACTCTGCTAATTCATTGATGGTTATAGTTGCTTGATAATGTTTGTGAATATATGCCGTAGCATCAAGTAATACTTTTGTACGCGGTACAGGAGTGATAAGTGGTACAGCATTTTGCACGAAAGAGGGAAGCTCTAATAAGATGGCTCTTAAGAAAGTCTGTTCACTCTCCTCGTATTCCATATTCATAGACCACTTTTCAGTATACATAATCATTTCTCTTAATACACTTGGGATAGAGAACAGATATAATTTATCGTAAAACGGAGGTAAGTCATCCACATCGAAGTATAGCGTACGCAGTGATACGTGTTCAGAAGCATGTGTAGTCTTATGTGGCATATTTGATGGAATATAGGCTACGTGGTTTTGAGGCAACAAGAATTGGCACGACTCTACATGTAGATATTGGTATCCTGATTCTACATATACGAGTTGGGCTTTCTTGTGATGGTGAAACTCATTGTTGTGCTTCCAAAGTTCTGCATGCCAAGAGAAACCTTTCTTTTCAACTTGATCAACTAACTGTGGTGTACTCATACTTGTCGTTTTAGTTATGATATATGGCGAATATAATCATTTATTACCTTTTATTTTTGTACTCTAGAATAACAATACGCATTTTTTAAAACAAACAACAATGGAAAATTATATAGAAGAAACTTCTAAGATGAAGAAAATACTGATGTTATTAGGGATAATATTCATCGCTTCTAATCTTAGAGCCCCACTAACTTCTGTAGGACCTGTGATCAGTGAGATAAGCAAGTCTCTTGCTTTGTCTAATACTACAGCGGGTTTAGTGACTACTATACCACTGATGGCATTTGGATTTTTGTCAAGTATGGTGCCAAGGATATCACGTCGTTATGGGATGGAGATAGTCTTATTAGTCTCATTAATCTTATTGAGTATTGGATTAGTTATTAGACCTTATGGGAGCTTAGTTACTCTGTTTCTAGGTGCTGCTTTAGTAGGTATCGCTATCACAGTAGGAAACGTATTAATGCCTGCATACATCAAAAACAACTATCAGAAGAACGTTGGTACGATGATGGGAATATACTCCGTAGCGATGAACCTAACAGCGGCATTAGCAGCAGGGTTTAGCATTAGCTTAGGTAAGTTCACCGAGATGGGATGGAAGGGATCTATCGGAATATGGATAGTACTAAGTGTTGTGACTATCGTGGTTTGGCTACCACAAGTAAAGAAACATAAAGCAGTACAATCAACAGCTTCATTAGGACAGGACGAAGTAAAAGTCAATATGTACAAGTCTAAGACAGCGTGGGCAGTTACTATATTTATGGGAGTGCAGTCATTACTGTTTTACTGTCTAGCAGCATGGTTACCTAAGATGGCTATTACTTGGGGGATTCCGAGAGAAGAAGCAGGATGGTTATTATCATATATGCAGTTCGCACAGTTGCCGATGACGTTTATTGGAGCTATTATAGCAAGTAAACTTCCTAATCAGAAGCTATTAGCAATAGCTACAGGAGTCTTGTTTACAGTAGGGATAGCAGGGCTTTTAATATTTAAGGTTAATCTTATCGCCCTGTGGTGTGTACTGATAGGTACAGCAAGTGGATTAGCATTTAGTTTGTCGATGTTATTCTTCGTTTTGCGCACGAGTACAACTACACAGGCAGCAGAGTTATCAGGTATGGCACAGTCTATCGGATATCTGATTGCGGCATGTGGACCACCTATATTTGGAGCTTTATTTGATCTATCACAGGCGTGGTCATTATCACTTGTATTTTTATTAGTGATGTCAGGTACACTGATTATATCAGGAGGTATCGCAGGTAAGAATAATTGGGTGAAGTAATAACTTTTAATTCTTCGGAATATGGCAAAAGTTATATGTTTTACCACAGGCACTTCCCTTTAGGATACTATTTAATTATTGTTAAGAAGAGAAGTACTCAGTTGGATTAGTTTTATCTTTGGGTATAGAGCTATTTAGTTAGCTCCTCATTTAAATAGATAAGATATGAAAGTAGAAATATGGTCGGACGTAATGTGTCCTTTTTGTTACGTTGGAAAGAAGAATTTTGAGAATGCGTTGGTACAGTTGCCTTTCGCAGATAAGATAGAAGTAGAGTGGAAAAGCTTTCAGCTAGATCCGGACTTGCCTGTAGAGGGGTTAGATATGTCAACGAAAGACTATTTAGCTCAACGCAAAGGTATGCCTGCTGCACAAATACAAGGGATGATGGATAATCTGCAACAAGCAGGTAATGCGGTTGGAATAGACTTTAAACAAGATCAATCTATCCCAGTGAATACTATCAGAGCTCATCGCCTTATTCACTTTGCTCAAGCGCAAGGTAAAGGGAACGAAGCAGAAGAAGCATTATTCTTAGCGCACTTCACTAACGGAAAGAACGTAGGTGATATAGAGGTATTAGTTGCTATCGCACAGGAGATAGGATTAAACGCAGAAGAAGCAAGAACATTCTTAATCTCTGATGCACAGTTAGAAGAGGTACATGCAGATATCGCAGAGGCACGTACTCTTGGGGTATCAGGAGTGCCATTCTTTGTATTGGATAGAAAATACGGTGTGTCAGGAGCACAACCTACTGAAGCATTCGTAGAAGCGTTAACACAAGCATACCAAGAAAGCCAACCTAAATTTGAAATGAAAGGTGGTAGTGATGCAGGAGCTTGTGGTCCTGATGGATGCGAGATATAAGAGACCATAGTTGATTTATAAATAAGAACACCCCATTAGTACAGTGTATTAATGGGGTGTTGTCATTTATAATTGTAAAGCGAAAATAAGTTCATTGTTGAGGTGTTTATTGCTAAAAAAATGATTAAGCTAATCTTAAAAGTGACGTATAAACCCTGATATAGTTAGTATCTTTGAGCCACTAGAAAACAAAGAAAGATAAATGGGATTGAAGATTCTACATACAGCCGATTGGCACTTAGGAAAGAGATTAGATAACTTTAGTCGCTTAGAGGAACAGCGCAAAGTGCTTGACGAGATCTGTGAAATAGCAGAGCGTGAGGCAGTGGATGTAGTCTTAGTAGCAGGTGATTTATTTGATGCTTTTAACCCACCCGTAGAGGCTGTAGAGTTATTTTATAAAACATTGAAACGCCTTGCCAAAAATGGTGAGCGTCCTGTCATCGCTATAGCAGGTAACCACGATAGCCCTGAGCGCATAGATGCTCCGGATCCATTAGCACGTGAGTGTGGGATTATCTTGGTAGGATTACCTAATGCTGCTGTGACACCATTCGAGATCGAGAACCAATTTAAAATATCGAAGTCAGCAAATGGCTTTTTTGAATTGAAGTTAGATCGATTTAAACAGCCGATACGCATACTACATACTCCTTATGCTAACGAGATTAGACTTAAGAAAGCCTTAGATACGGAGGATAAGGGGACTGCTCTTAATGAAGTACTAGGGGAGAATTGGCAAGCATTAGCAGATAAATATTGTAAGACTAAGGGGGTGAATCTACTGATATCACACCTATATATGATGAATCGCAATGGGGAGCTGTTAGATGAACCCGATGGAGAGAAACCTCTAAAAGTCGGTAATGCTGATATTATCTATAGTGATATCATCCCGGAGCAAGTGCAGTATACTGCTCTTGGGCATTTACACAGAGCACATCAGGTAGGTCCAGAGGATAGACCAGTGGTGTACTCGGGTAGTCCGCTTAGTTATAGTTTTAGTGAGGCAGGACAGCAGAAGTGTGTGATGATATTAGATGCAGAGGCAGGCAAACCGATTACCTATACGCAAGTATCTCTAGAAAGTGGACGTCAGCTGTCTCGTATGAAGTTTAGCAGTGTAGATGACGCAGTGGAGTGGCTAGTCGCTAATCCGTATCAATTAGTAGAATTAACTATCGTTAGTGATACGTTCTTAAATGCGGATGATATGAAGAGGTTATACTCTGCTCACGATGGGATTATCACTATTATTCCTCAGGTCACACTGAGTGATAAAGGTGATCAAGCTAATGTGAAGCAAGTCAATCTAGATCAAGATATGCAAGGGCTGTTTAGAGATTACTTTAAAGAGAGAAATAAAGGGCAAGAGCCTAATGAGGAGTTAATGGATTTGTTTAAAGAGATATTAGAGTAGTACAGTATGATACCAATTAAGTTAACGATAGAAGGACTGTATTCATATCAAGAGAAGCAGGTTATAGATTTTACGAGTCTGATAGAGGCAGGGTTATTCGGTATATTCGGTAAGGTCGGATCGGGTAAGTCGTCGATATTAGAGGCAATCTCTTTCGGACTATATGGAGAGACGGAGCGTATGAATAAGAACGATAAGCGTGCTTATAATATGATGAACCTAAAGTCAGACCGCTCGGTGATTGACTTTGAGTTCTATAATTTTAAAGAGGAGAAGTATCGCATCTACAGAGAGTTTAGAAGAAATTCTAAAAAATTTGATGATGTGAAGAGAGGTGATACTACTCTATATAAAGATGAAGATGGAATATGGGTACCACAGAAGGAACTTAATATGCCTGATATCATTGGGCTGAGTTATGAGAACTTTAAACGTACGATCATTATCCCACAAGGGAAGTTTAGAGAGTTTATCGAATTAGGCGGTAAGGATAGAACCAAGATGATGCAGGAGATATTCGGTTTAGACCGTTTTGATTTGGCAGATAAGGCGAAGCGTCTATATGGTACAACTAAGGAGAGTCTAAACGTAATAGAAGGAGAATTAAAGAGTTTTAGCCAAGTTACCACTGACGAAATTACACAAAAGAAGACATTACATCTTCAGGAGAGTGAGAAGAGTAACGAGCTAAACAAGACATATAAGCAAGAAAGTGAGAGCTATCAACAGCTCAAAGCAGTGAAGGATGACTTCGAGACATTGGCAACGAAGAAGACCGAATTAGCACTATTAGAAGAGAAGGTACCACAAATAACTACTCAAAAGAATGAGCTGATTCAGTATGAACAGCTAGATAAGGCATTCTCTGCTGTGTTAGTAGAGCAGAAGAATGTAACTGAGAAAGTAGCTACTCGTGAGACAAGATTAAATACTGTCACTAAAGAAGCAACTGATCTACAAGAACAATTCACTAAAGTTAGCAATGAGCTTAAGGTAGCGGAGCAACAATATGCAGGGTTAGAACACTTAAAGGCTGAACTGTATGAGCTAAACTTAATTAAGGAAATCAAAAAAGCGCATAATGCTAAGGCTATTCTATTAGAGCGTCATAAGAAGGGAAAGGCTTTTGTAGAGGAGGCAGAGCAAGCTTTTAAGGCAAGCAAAAAAGCTTTAACTCATCAAGAAAATGAACTAAATATCGCTAAGGGTAATCGAATAGATACCACTATGCTGATGTCTTTAGATGCGTGGTTTACGCAGCAGTCTTTTTTTGAGAAGAGTATGCAAGAGGTACAGCAGTCTATGGCTTCATTAAATACTGAGATACAAGCAGTAGATAGTGATATCGCAGGACTGAAATTAAAGGATATTAATCAGTGGGAACAGGAGATAGAGAACTATAGAAATGTTTTCGATAAGGAGATTAATGATATAGAAGTAGAGTTACAAAATCTTAAGGTGGCGCAGGAGTTGGCACGTTATGCTAACGAATTACACGATGGGCAAGCCTGTCCATTATGTGGATCGGCACACCATCCTCATATTCTACAGGGAGACGATGTGACTATATCTGTACAGCAGTGTGAGAATCGCTTAAAGGAGGTAAAGGATAAGCAAGACAGATTAAAGAAATACGAACGCAAGGCTGTTAGTCTATTTGATAAGAAGAAGCTACTGTTAGGTCAAGGGCAAGAGAACCAACAAAGGGAACAAAACCTTAGACAACAAGTAGAATTTCATCAGCTTAACTTCGTATGGACGATAATAGAAAAAGGAAATGCAGAGCAATTTTCCAATCTTAAGAAACAAGCTGAGATAATCAGTAAGCAAGTAGAAACACTTGAGAATAAGTTAACTGTAGTCACTAAAGAAGTAGAACTACACCGTGGTCAAGTAGAGAAGTTCACTAAAGAATTAGGAAGTATAGAACTAGAAGGCGCAAGTCTAGAAAGTGATGTCAAGTCTAAGAGTGAGCAGATCATCAGACTTCAGATAGATACATATCTAAACTTAGAAGAAACAATATTAGCACAGCAGGTACAGCAGCGTGAGGCTAATGTAACGTTAGTAGAACAGCGCTATAAAGACTTGACAGCTCAGTATAGTATAATGTCTCCTAAACTAGCAAGTTTACAGGCAGATGTAAAGAATGTACAAGCGGAGTTAGCAGAGTTAAAACAAGCGTTAGAACAGAATAATACTACTATTAATTCATTATTAAGTACGCATCAGTTGACTGCTGTAGAAGAAGTGATCGTTGTACTAAGTAAGAATATTAATGTAGAGCAACAGAGAGAAGCTATACAGGCATTCGAAGTGCAGTTAGAAGTAGTTAGAAATGCAGTGAATACGTTAGTTGATAAACTGAAAGATATTGCTTTTGATCAAGAGAAGTTCGCTAAGCAGCAGGAGGTCATTACTCAGCTAGAAGCACAGGTAAAGGAGATAACGGAGGCAGTAGCTAAGTTAGCAGGTGAGGTAGAGCGACTAGAGAAAGACTATGCGAAGAAACAAACCTTACAGAAACAATACGATGTGATAGATAAGCGTGTGACTAACTTAGGTACACTGATGAATATGTTTAGTGGAGCGGGATTTGTAAATTATGTGTCTTCTATCTATCTAAAGAACCTATGTGATATGGCAAATGCTAGATTCCATAGATTGACGAATAATCAGCTTAGTTTACAGCTTAACGAAGCGAATGAGTTTGAGATTATCGATTACCTTAATAATGGTAAGGCGAGAAGTGTGAAGACACTATCAGGAGGACAGAGCTTTCAGGTGTCACTGTCGTTAGCCTTAGCGTTAGCAGAGAGTGTACAGAGTCTGTCTAAGTCAGATAAGAACTTCTTCTTTATCGATGAGGGGTTCGGTACTCAGGATAGCGAGTCTGTAAACATAGTCTTCGAGACATTGAGTAATTTACATAAAGAGAATAGAATAGTAGGGATTATCTCTCACGTGGATGAACTACAAGAGCGCATCCCAATGTCTCTGTCTGTCATTAAAGATGAAGAACGAGGTAGCGAGGTAGTGATAAACTATTAAAAGATTATCGCAGAATAAGTGATAGACATATAAACGAAAAGTAATTATACAAAATAGATCTGAATTAGTGACGAAAGCATACTATAGTATGGTTGAGGAGCTAATGAAAGAGCTATGAAGTAGAATTGCTTTGTAGTATTTGGCTAGCGCTGATTCTGGGATTATACAGCCCAGTCAGTGATGATTGGGTTTTTTTATGGTATGAGCGATTGGTAGAGGGATATTATCTATTTTTGTTTAAAAGTCATTGCTATGAAATTAGATAAGAGTCAATTGTTAATGTTACTGTTGATATTAGGGATTAACTTATCAATGTTGGGACAAAAGAAAATAATAAGTAGAACTATCGCTTATGATGGGATGATAGACAAGTATCCTATCAAGGCGTATATGGAATATAAAGAGAATGGCAATTGGGTTTATGGAAAATATATCTATGCAAAATATCCTACTAATGAGCCTATAACATTAGTAGGCGATATGCCTGTGAAAACATTTAGCTTTAGTGAAGAAGTGTATGATGTCAAGAGTAGGGAACGTAAAACGACAGGGATATTCCAAGCAGGGGACTTTACTACACATAAGGTGTTAGAAGGTAAGTGGACAAATAAGTCTAATAACAAGGTAATGAACTTTCAGTTTAATGCTGTAGAGAAGAATGCCGATGCAGTGTTCTATTATAAAGTCAATGTAGGGAAGTGTGAGGAGGAGAGTTATAATGAGTATTATGTAGCTTTTAATTCAGTGAAGCTTTATGATGAGCATAAGCAGTTTATTCAGGAGATAACACTGCCTGACTCTTACTCTGATAAGAAATCAGGTGTAGAGGTGAGCATGGGTGATTATAACTTCGATGGCTATTTAGATATCATAGTGTCGCATTATTACCCATTCGTGAGTAAAGGGGATTATGGAGAATATTATTTGATCTATAACCCAACTACGAAGAAGTTTAAATATGATAAGAATTTTAATACAGATTATAGTTCACTAATGACGTTAAATCCGTTGAATCAAACTTTATCTACCTTTACTGCAGATGGAAATGGAAATGAAACAGAGACAACATATAGCGTAGAGGATAATAAACCTTATAAGATAAAGTATTGGGAAAGTACAGAGGATAGTGATAAGGTGTTAGAAGTCAAATATAAAGTAGTCAATGGCAAGTCTGTTGAGGTTAGCCGTACTTATAAATAGAAATCTAAAATAATAAAGTAGTGTTGGTTATACTTATGGCATTATTTTGGCGGAGAGAATAATCACACATAAAGATTATTAAAGCAATAAACGGCATTATGGAAGAAAGTAAGAACGTTAGATATTTAAAGACTTGGACTCAAGTAAAGGATGAGGTATTCGGTATAATAGGAGAACCAAGAAGAGATGAGCTAGAAAAAGAGGTAGCGATATTTAGAGAACAACTACTAAAGAGAAAAGCAAAGAATAAGCATTTAGCAGAATAATATATAAAGCCCAGTCAGTGATGACTAGGCTTTTTTGTTGTTATAGGCTCTCTATATTAGTAAATTATAGTTAAATCACGTGGAAAGTCAATTTTATAAAAATATTAAGTCATAAATAATATACATTTGCTGTATTACAATATAGAATTATAGGGATACCATTATGAGTATGAATTATTCAAAAGAAGAGAGAACGTCGATATATATTACAGTAGGTGTAGCAGTGTTATTATTTGTTATGCTATACTTTATACGATTTATAGAGACGCAGACCGCTCATAACTACTTCGGAGGTGGAGGAGGTGGAGGTACAGGTGTATCTATCGCTTTAGAAGGTAGTCCTGCTCCCTTAGCTACAGAAGATCATACGCCTATAGTAGAGCCTGTGAAAGAAGTGGTACAACCTGTAGAAACGGTAAAAGAAGAGCAGGTAATCGCTTATGAGAAGAATGATGAGGCACCTGTAATAGTAAATAAAGTAGATAAGACTAAGACTGATAAAAAAGTAGTAGTAACTGATAAGCCTGTCGTTAAAAAGACAGAGGTAAAAGAAGTTAAGAAAGCAGAACCTGTAGCGAAGAAGCCTGATGTATCTAATGCCACTAAGGATGCGCTAAGTAGTCTGATGAATGGTAGCAAAGGTGGTACGGGTAACGGAGGTAATAGTAACAATGCGAATGGTGGACTATCAGGTAGTGGTGGATATTATGGAGTAGGTAACGGTAGTGGTACAGGCTCAGGAAATGGTAGTGGTGTAGGTCCAGGTAGCGGAAGCGGAACAGGCGGTGGCACGGGAAGCGGAACAGGCACAGGTGTAGGTGGTGGAATAGGTTATTCTTTAGAAGGTAGAGCTGCATTAGTAAAGCCAGTGCCAAAGTATTTGTGTAATGAGGTAGGTAAGGTGGTCGTGGAAGTTTGGGTAGACCAATCAGGGAATACGATAGAGGCTCGCGCAGGTGTAAAAGGATCAACTAATACAGTGAAGTGTCTGTTAGATCAAGCGAGGATAGCAGCTATGCAAACTAAGTGGCAACCTAATCCTAAAGCTCCAGACAAGCAAGTAGGTCAGATAGTATATAACTTCTCTTTAAACTAAGAGAGTATTGAGATAAAAAAAGGGATGAACTGATGTTCATCCCTTTTTGCGTATTATTATTTCGCTTGTGTTGCGATAACAAATTTAAGGTTGTTCTTAACTCCTATTTGGAGTACATCTACTAACTCTTGTATCTGTGAGTCAAAAGGTATTCTTACGACTACAGCTTGGTCAGTGTGCGTTCCCATCTGTGCTAATAACTCTCCTTCTAGTTCTGATAGGGCTACTTCTTTTTTATTGATGAAGTAACGCTTATCTTCTGTGACAGAGATACTGATATGTTGTGTTGTCGTCTTCTCGTTATTTGCAGCCTTCGGTAACATCATCTTAATAACATTAGGATTAGCTAAAGTAGAAATAATCAAAAAGAACAGCAGTAAGAAGAACATAATATCACTAAGTGAAGAAGTCGCTACTTCTGCTTGGAATCGTTTGTTTCTTTTAATTGCCATTTGGTCGTTGTATTGCATTTATAAATTCAAGAATAGCCTTCTGAGTCTTTAATAAATAATTGTCAATAGATGAGTTTAGAAGGTGATAGATAGCATACGCTATAATCCCCACGACAAGACCAGAACCACTACTAATCATCTTTTCATATAGACCTCCAGAGATATTAGCGATACTGATGTCTTCAGAGATAGAGATATTATAGAAGATCTTGATAACTCCTAAGATAGTTCCTACGAAACCTAAAGTAGGTGCTATACCTGCGATAAGACCTAAGTGGCTTAACTTTTTCTCCATCGTACCAATCTCAATAGTCGCTACGCGTTCCATATTAGACTCTATCTCAGAGATAGGTCTTCCGATAGACAAGGTACCTTCTTTAATCACACGTGATAATGCACTGTCTTCGTTGTCAAGCGTCATTTTTACAGAGTCAAGTTGTCCTGTTTGTAATAGAGCAACGACGTTACCCATTAAGTTCTTATTTGACTTAGTCTCTTTAGAGATATATAAATAGCGCTCTATAGATACATAGATTGTATATAATAGTAATAGGACAATAGGAATCATAAATACCCCTCCTTTTAAGACAAAGTCTAAAGCTGATATTTCAGATTGTTGAGTAGTAGTTTCAGCAAGATTAGTTGCTGCTTCTGTAACAGCGTTAACAGGGACTTGTAAGAATGTAAACATTATTTGTACGTTTTATAATCGCATCAAATATAGAGATAAAATTAACTTACTGTAAGAATGTTTTTATTCTATGCTTAAATTTATACAAAGTATAACAGTCTATTGCGAAAAGAATATCTCTTAGCCCACTTATTAGTCTTTCTGATCTATACTAATGAATCTACTAAGAATAGAAATAGCCAACCCAAATAAAGCAATAATGGCAAAGGCAGTCTTCAATGAATATTGTTGTGCGATAAAACCTATGATAGGAGGGCCTAAGAAAAAACCAAGAAAACCAATACTAGTGACTAATGTTAACGCTTGCTGAGGTGGCATAGATTTATTATGTCCTGCAAGGTTATAACACATCGGCACGACAGCTGATACTCCTAAACCTACCACCATAAAGGCTATAATAGTAGAATACACGCCAGGGAACATTACTGAGGATCCTAAACCTATAAAGAGTAGGATGCCACATATAAGTAGTGTCTTCTGTTCTCCAAATCTTCTAACCGTAAAGTCAGATATAAAACGACCACTTGCCATCGCAAACATATAAGCTGTCAGCCCATATCCGATAAGGTGTACAGGTGCATGCGTGATATGCTTCATATACTCACTAGACCAATCTGTCATTGTTCCTTCTGCTACCATCGCAAAGAAGGCTAATAACCCAAGCATTGTTAAGTTCTTATCAGGTAATTGAAAGCCTTTCTTTTCTTCTTTTATAGGGCTTGTGCTTTGTACTTCTGTTGTTTCAGGAATAAGATATTTAAACAACAAAAGTGAGACTACTATTCCTACAGCAGAGTAATAAATGAAGTGTTCTAAAGGAGGAACATAGCTACTAATCATTTCAGCACCTAACCAAGAAGCAGCAAAACCTCCTATACTCCAAGTACCGTGTAGTGAACCAATGATTTGCCCTTTGTATAGTTTTGAGACTTTAATAGCCTGTGTATTGATAGAAATATTAGTGATATTACTGATTGCTCCGAATAAAACTAAGTTGACTTTTAGTTGCCACAATACATCCCAATAACCAATACCGACTAATAGTACTAAGTAAGTTAGCAAGAAGAAAAGTGTTGCTTTCTTACTTCCTAATAACTCGATAATCTTACCCGCTATCGGAAGCGTGATTAATGTACCTATAGAAATATATAATAATACGAAGCCCCACGCAGAGTCATTCACTCCAAAAGCTTCTTTAATAGTAGGAATACGAGATGCCCAAGAAGCTGATATACCTCCGAAGATAAAGAATAATACAGTGACTGCTATACGGGCTAAGTGTTTTGGCATAAGGTTTTATTGATTGTATGGTGTATTGTTTAATAAGGTACAAAGATATTAATAAAAAAAACGGTCTGTATTCGCTACAGACCGTTGAGGTATTATTTATTTCTTTATTGCCTTAGCAATGCTTTCTAAGTTGTGGTTGAAGTCCATCAGTTGACTTAGCACTTGAGCCGTTTGATTGTCCTTGCCAGCCATTCCTAGCTTGTTTTGTTTAAGGAAGATATCTTTAATAGCTTCCCAACGTTTACGCTCTGTATCAGATAACCTATTTGCAAGCTCTTTTAACTTCAGCAAGTTTGCTTCTGTATCAGAAGTTAAAGTCTGTGACTCGTTCTCATAGTGCGTTAAGATTAACTCGTCTATCTCGCTGTCGTTCATCAACGGGACTATGCGACTCATCATCTTATTCATATCACGGTACGAACCTTGTAATTTAAAGGCAGGTTCGACTCTATACGCATTGTCCATACTTGCACTTAAGATATACTGTTGGTTTACCTTTAACACGATATCCCTTACACTTATGGCTTTTTTCAACACAGCAGTGAACTCTTCTATCTCTTGTCCACTGAAGTTGCCTTCTAAGTGTAGTGACTCTTCTGACTTAGTCTCAATGTGATTGATTAACTTATAGAAATCATCAAGAGAGTTACTACTCAACTTCTGTAAGTAAGTGTTCTCTGCTATAGCATTCTCTAATAAACTCAATTTAAATAAATGTTCTGTACTACCGATTACATCTCCTAAGTTATAGGTGTCAGCACGGTTAGCTAACATATCAGGTATCTGAAACTTCTCTCCTGACTCTGTATAAGGGTTACCTGCCATAATAATACAGAATCGCTTACCTCTTAAATCATACGTTTTACTTTCTCCTTCGAAGATACCATCCATCTTACGCTGTCCATCAGCAAGCGAAATAAACTTCTGTAAGAATTCAGAGCTACAGTGCTGTATATCGTCTAAGTAAAGCATCACGTTATCTGCCATCTCAAATGACAAGTTGATTTTCTTCAGCTCTTCTCTAGCCCCCGAAGTCTTCGCTTCTGTTGGGTCAATAGAAGTTATCGAGTGTCCGATAGTCGGTCCGTTAATCTTCACAAAGTGAAGACCTAATGCATTGGCTAAGTACTCCATTAGAGTAGTCTTACCGTATCCAGGAGGAGATACTAATAATAGCATTCCCATACGGGCAGTACGCTTACTATCTCCATGTACACCGATCTGCTTCGCTAAGTTGTTGCCGATTAAGGGGAAGTACACCTCATTAATCAGCTTATTACGTACAAATGAAGTTAGTACACGTGGTTTTAACTCATTTACTTTTAGTGATTTCTTATATTCACTAAGTAGCATATCCTTAGTAGCGATAAAGTCAGTGAACATCGGTACACTCTCTGTCTCAAATATATCCAACTTACGCATATACTCGTGATAATCTAAAGTATAGATATCATTGATGATTAGAGCGTGGTTACCTTTTAGGTTCTTTAAGACGATGCTGTCATTACTTTCTTTTAAAGTATAGTTATACTGTTTCTCAAATAACAACAAACAACAAGTCTCATCGATGTACTTCTTGTATTCGGCTACCTTAGGTTCATTGTCAAGGTAGGAATATAACCAGTTTTGAATCAAATAGAATGCATCAAGTGTACTTAAATTAGCATCGTTTATATCATTCTCAAAGGTTACATTGGCATTCTTTTGTTGCAAGAAAGTAACGAACTGTTTCTTTAATTGAGAAGCCTGTCCTGCTTTAGTAAAGAATACTCCACCAGCAAACTCATCGAATAAATACTTCGCGATGTCTTTCTTATAAGCCATTGTACGCATAGGAGATTCCCACTGCGCGTATAGTTCTTCTAACTGATTTAGGATGTACTGATAGTTTGCGCTATTAGGGAATACTTTCTGTACAGCACTTGCACTATTAATACTTTTCAGGATAGACTCTCTAAGCTCAGTCTCTAATTTATACCAGAATATCTGTGCAGATACACGTATTGCAGGAGCATAGGTAAGAATGCCTAAGTCTACTTTTAATTTTAATAGAGCTTGAGTAATTTCTTGCCCATCGAAGTCGTGTACTCCTTTAAGGTATCCCTCTGAGTAGTTCTGTTCTGTTCTGTATTTAATTGCCTCAGCTATATCTAATGCAGGATCTTTTTGAAGCTCCTTGTAGATTTGATACGCTAAGTATTCAGCTCTATAGACTTGATTGTTTTCAGAGATGATATCTTGATTCCATATTGCTCTATACGAGTATATTTTATCATCAGTAATAGGGTAGGAGAAACTCGTACCTGTCAAGTGATAATATAGAATATCATTACGTCTAACGATCGTTAAGTCTAATGGTTGTTTATTGACTAAGAATTTATGTGTACCTAAGCTAATGATATTCTCTCCATCAGCGAATAAATCTTGCTTATCTCTAAGGGTACGCAGTGCATCTTCTTGACTTGTTTTTACACTGTTCTCTAAGTTCTCTGACTTAGATACATCGCCTAAATCTTTCAACTCTATAACTAACTGACGTACTTTATCAACCATCAAGTCAGTAGAGAAGAACGCTAGTATCTCTTCTTTTGATTTAAAAGAAGCTGATTTGTTTTCTATGTTCTTTAAGATACGAAGACCGATCTGTTCTAATGAACTTGTACGTCTGTTGATCTGTTCGACTAACTGTGTCTTACGAGTATCAAAAGCCTTAGAGACTTCCTCGCGTTTATCTGCAATCTTTAAGATGAAATCATCAAAGTCTGCAAACTTACTCTCAAGTTCTTCTACCTGTACACTTACCTTAGAGTGATACTCATCACACTTCTCAGGTGAGTTAGACAGCTCTAAGAAGTTGATAATACTCTGATCAAGTAAGGTCAATTGCGCGTGAAACTCTGCGATAGATTCATTGGTACGCAGTGAGTCTATCTTTCTCTTTAGCTGTGAACGCACCTCATTAAGTGATGCAAAGATGACAGAGATCTTCTCTATAATCTTTGTCGCTTGAGTAGTGTCCTCTATCTTTAAACTGTTTAAGATATCAATTAGCAATTCTAACTCTCCTGAGATAGCCTTACAGTTCTCATCTATAACATTAGCATCTATAACCTTGGTTACTTCGCCTACTTTAGCTTTCTGATCAACTACTTTTTGTTCATATGGGACTAAGGCCTGCTCTTGTAGTAAGAAGGCTATTGTCTTAGCAGATAGAGATTCATTGGTTTTGCCTAACTGCTCTTGGTATTTATCTAAGATCGTTAAGTCTACATATTTTGTTTGACGTGCACTGATGACCTCACCTAATAGCTTTCTGTTCTCAGCTAATAAATGTACTAATCCCTCAAGTGTATCACTCTTAGCATTCTTTACATTAAAGAGTTGCTTGTCTACCTTTTCCTGTAATTCAGTAAGTAGGCTAGAGGCCCTTTTGCGTTGCTCCTGTACTTTTTCAAACTCATCTATTGCAGTATTAGCGATATTTCTAATCTGATCAAGTGGTTCGTTTAAGTTCTTAGTTTCTTTGGTTTTAATCCAGAAATAAGCATCTATAATGTCATTCGCTTTTTTAGCGATGTCACCATATAATCCCTCATATGAATCTTCTTTATCGATGAGGTGGATGATTTCTTGACATTCAGCCATCGCTTTCACGATGTCTTTATTCCCTATTTTGTATAGGTGATTCTCTTTTTGCTCTTTATTCTCAACTAAAGTAGCCGTATATGGAGTTTCCCATATTTGTACTACATGATGTCTGACTGCTTCATTCTCTGAGCGGAAGTAAATCAGTTTACCATCGTTAAACAAGGTGAAACCACTACATATGATAGGTGTTTCGACAGACTGTTTAATGATGTTATATGACATCAGTGTGTAGATATTATTCTCTGCTTGATAGAATAGGTATAAGAAGTCTTCTCCATTATGAGATGGAATCATTCTAACGAACTCAAGATTCTTGACACTGTTATCAAATATCTTATAGTCTCCATTCTGCAAGTAATATCCATTAGAGAAGATGATACCTTGCCCATCAGGTAGCAGTATTCCTGTCTCATTTAGAGCAGGTACATTGATAACCTGTTTGGTTCTATTGTTAAAGATAAAAGCACGGAAGTCTTCTTGATACGGTTTGATACGTATCGCGATGAAGTTACCTAAATCTGCATAAAAATAGTCCGCATCATCTAATTGCTGATCTATATTTAGTACAGGCTCAGAGTAAATTCCTTGTCCTTTATCTGTATTATCTTCTATTTTAAAAGTAATATCTCCTCCGACAGCTTCTATAAATACTTTATCTTGTATAGAGATATGTGGGTGTACCCCTAGGCGTCTGTTCTCAAGATTAGTCTTAATCCAATTAAATTCAAACTGAGGACTTTTAACTACCTCGTGAATGCTTCTGTCATCTTGATAGATTAATTGTCCATCTTTAATCAGCCATTTAAAAGCCTTTAAACTATCAGCATTCTTACTTGTTTGGAACACCATATAAAGGTAATTCTCTGTCTTCTTAAATCTGCTGAAGATAGAGTCTCTGTAGTATTTATATAGGTTTTTATAATCATCAACGAAGTTAGCATCATTGATAAAGTCTAAAGAGTGCGGTAAGAATTGATTGTCTTCGAAGCGATAGATACTAAATACATCACTTAGTTGAATGTCTGTTTTAAGCCCAAAGTGTACGTTATACGCGAAGATACAAATGTTGTCAAAGGCGATAATACCTCTAGCAGTACAGTTGTTCTCTGTCGTAATACGTTGATTAGCGATAAGCTTTAGATCTACAGAAGTAAATACCTCTTTACGGTTATCATTAAGTGCATTTAATCGTGTGATTAAATCTCCTTTTTGTGCCTGAAGCCTTCTCTGTATTATCTCATAAGTATTAGAATCAAGTGATTCTATATGTTGGTTTTCTAATTCAGCCATATATAAAGGATACTTTGTATTAGAAATAACATCTAATACGCAGGTAAATTAAAAATGGGATAAGTATATTACCTCAAACTGCAATTGTGATTTACTGAATAAATCCTTCTTTTGCCTATTTAAGGTATTAGATAAAGTCACTCTTCTCCTATGAGAAGAGTGACCTATATTATTTATGATAATTTCTTGTTACCTATGCCTAATGTCTGTACTGCATTAGCAATAGTGCCAAGTAGTCCCATATTATCTTCAGTAGCGTTTTGTTGCATTTTGAAAACTAATGAAGCGATACTAAGATTCTTTAAATCTTCAGTTGTGATATTAAATTGTTCAGCGTAGTATTTAATATTGTTAAATAACTCCCCTTGACTAATAGAAGATCCATCACCTAATAGAGCCATTTTAATATCTTGAGCATTCTGACTCTTGTCAATTAATTGGTCAAATCCTTTCGCACGACTTACTTGGTTAATTATATTCTCGAAGAACATTGTTTCTCCACCTACGATATCAATCTTAGCTGTTTGAAGCGCAGAAGACAGTACATCAGCTTGTGACTTAGCAATATCTTTTTGGATATTAATAGCAGCAAGTTCAACTTCTTTTTCTTTCTGAAGTTGTAGTTTGAACTCTTCGTGTTCTTTACCTACACCATCCATTTGCTTCATAGCATTTGCTTTTTCTTTTAATCCTTGAGCATCTGCTATCGCTTTTTCTTTGATAACTTCTGCTTCCGCTAATCCTTCTTTTCTCTTTGCTTCAGCTTTTGCCTCGATACCAACAGCTTCAGCAGTAGCGATACGTTGTATTTTAGCCGCATCTACGATACTTTGTTGCTCGATAGCTTCTGCTTTTGCTTTGATTACTTCAGCTTCTGCAAGACCGATAGTCGCATCCTCACGAGCTTTCGCATCTGCAAGAATCTTACGAGCCTCTGCTTGTTTAATAGATGCTTCTTTCTCTGCTTCAGCTTCTATCAGCATTTGTTGAGAGATTTGCTCTTGAGCAGCTTTTTTCGCTTCAGCATCTTTTACAGTTCTGATTAAGTTCTCTTCTGCTATTCTGCTTGCTTGTGTGATACCTACTTGTTTCTCTCTATCTACAGCACGGAATGCCTCTATATCTTTTATACCTTGTTGTTCCTCTACCACACCTTTTTCTAGTTGTACTCTTTCGCGGATAACATCTTGTATCGTTTTTCTCTCTTCCTCTACAGCTCTTTCTTTATTGATCTGAGCTAACGTTACGATACGCTCTCTCTCAGTCTGTTCTAAAGCTCTGTCTTTTTCTACTCTTTCTGTCTCTACAGCATCAGTACGCTCCTTATTTTTAGCAGCGATGATTACTTGACGAAGTTTATTCTCTTCTAATATAGCTAAGCTTTCTTCAGTAGCGATGCGTACACTCTCTGATTTAAGACGTTCCTCTTCGCGTACTTTTTGAATTTCAGCTTCTTCACGAGAGCGAATATTATCTACTTCTCTACGTTGTTTTTCTTCTTTCTCAGATAACTGTCTTTCAAGTTCTAAGATAGCCTCACGTGCTTCTACGTCTTGCTTCTTAATCACTTTTTGCTCATCTCTACGGATAAGGTTAGCATTGATGTTTTGTAATGCTGTAAGCTCTGTAATCTTCTTAATACCTTCAGAATCTAAAATATTTTGAGGGTCTAAGAACGAAATATTAGTTTGTTCTAAGTAGTCAATAGCACAGTCATCAAGGATATATCCATTTAAATCCTTGCCAATGATATTAAGAATCTCTTCTCTAAACTCTCTACGAGCCTCATATAATTCGATAAACTCAAATTTCTTACCTACTGTTTTTAAAGCTTCTGAGAACTTTGCTTCGAATATGTTACGCAACGTTTCTACATCACTTGCACGCTCACATCCTAATGTTTGAGCTACGTTGATCACATCCTCCATAGATTTATTTACTCGGATAAAGAAAGCTACTTTTATATCTGCACGGATATTATCTTTACAGATAAGACCTTCATTCTGCATTCTATCGATTTGTAGTTTTTTTACAGAGATATCCATAATCTCCATTTTATGAAATACAGGTACTACATAAATCCCTTTATTAAAAGCAACTTTTGTTCCCCCAACCCCTGTTCTAACGATTGTTTTACCCTGTGGTATTTTCTTATAGAATGATGCAAGAATTGCAAAAAATAATAATACTAATAGAAAAAGTGCACCAATAATAATAGCTATTAAGGTTCCAAAACCAAACTCTCCCATCGCTTTTTAATGTTTATAGTTAATAATGATATTGTGTTATTATGTTTTTCTTACTTGGAATACATTGTCTGTATCTGATTTTTTTGTGATAATGACTCTGTCTCCATATTTTATTTGACTACCGTCTAGACTTGTAACTAATATTTTTATTGGATCTTGATCGACTACAATCTCCATATTACCGTGTTTACTCTCAGCAATACTTGATAACATTATTCCTTCTCTCCCTATAAAATCAATAGCAAGCTCGCCGTGATATCCTGTGTTTTTTAGGAACTTCACTAGCGGTAGTGTAGCATAATGTGTAAGTATGATCGCTAAGAATGAAAGAGGAATAAGAATGACTACAGACCAAAAGCCCATATTGACTACCTTAGGTATTGTTGTCGTTAATAGAGTACCTGCCCAAGTAAAGAACTTAAAAATGGTAAGGATTATCATAAAGGGAATCTTACCGACATTCATAAACTCAAGTATCTGCATAAAGAAGCTAGGTTGTCTTATATCTATGTGATCAGCTACATCTACTTCCTTATCGTGAATGACATCTATGTGATTCTGTTGTAAATCAAAATCTGTGTCTACATCAGCGTCAATGTCTACATCGATATCTATCTCAGGATTGACATCCATGTCAATATCAAAACCATCAAAACCTCCTAATACAGCTGACATTATCCAATAAACGAAGCTTATCCCCATAAGAACACTCATTATAGCGTTAGGCAAGGGATTAAATAAATGATGAATAATTTCTGTCATTATTTGTCTTAACGTATAGTGTTATTTAATATAAAATTCAGATAAATTATCTAACCAAAGATAGTTTAAAATAATTTATTGTTATGTATAAAAGTTATGGATTATAGTGTGTTCGTGTAATTTTATCTCTTTTGGATACGCGTATTAACAAAAAAAGCGAAACATTGCTGTTTCGCTTTAAACTGTATATTTAACCCAAAATCCGCGATAGACATATAAACGAAAAGTAATTATACAAGATAGGTCTGAATTAGGCGATACAAGCATACTATAGTATGGTTTTAGAGCTAATGAAAGAGCTATGAAGTAGAATTGCTTTGTCGTATTTGGCTAATGTAGATTTTGGGTTTAAGTTAGTTGTTAACTAAGTCCTTCTATTAATCCATCTACTAGAGCTATTTTAGTAGCTTGAGGCATTTTTGGAAGCCCAGGCATACGCATAATGTCTCCTGCTATAGCTACGATAAATTCTGCTCCTCTGTTAATAACGATATCATTGATTGTTATAGTGAAGTCTTTTGCTACTCCGTAAGCTGTCGCATCAGATGAGAAGGAATATTGTGTCTTAGCTATACACACAGGGTAGTGATCCATAGGCGTGTTTTTAAGCTGTGCTAATTTTTTCTTAGCCATAGGAGCAAATTCTACGTGAGCTGTGCCATATATCTTTTTTGTGATGTGCTCTATCTTCACTGCTATCGTGTCACTGTCTTGATAAGGGAATTGAAGTGCTTTACTTGGATTGTTGGCAATAGTGTTGACCACTACTTCAGCTAATGCTTTAGCACCTTCACCACCTTCTGCGAAAGCGTTGTTTATCGCAAAACCAATATGATTATCTTTACAGTATTGCTCTACTATTTGTAATTCTTCTGCATCATCAGTCGCGTACTTATTAAAAGCAACTACTATGCTCTGCCCATAAGATTTGATATTCTCTACGTGCTTCGCTAAGTTCTCCAGCCCTTTGCGGATACCTTCTACGTGCTTCTGTTTAATCTCTTCGATAGCTATACCACCATGCATTTTTAAACCTTGTGCAGTAGCAACGATTACAGTAAGTTTTGGTTGTAAACCTGATTTGCGACACTTGATATCAAAGAACTTCTCAGCTCCAAGATCAGCCCCGAACCCTGCTTCAGTAATCACATAATCCCCATAACTCATCGCCATCTTAGTAGCTATAACAGAGTTACAGCCGTGGGCGATATTAGCGAATGGGCCTCCGTGTATAAAGGCAGCTGTATTCTCCGTAGTCTGTACTAAATTTGGATTAAGTGCATCTTTTAATAACACAGTGATAGCACCTGCTACACCTAAATCCTTTACAGTAAACATACTTCCGTCATATCTGTATCCTAATAGGATATTTTCAATACGACGTCTTAAGTCGTTAATATCTGTAGATAGACATAGGATAGCCATAATCTCTGACGCAGGAGTAATATCAAATCCCGATTCTTGAGGTACCCCATTAGCGCTTCCTCTTAGACCTGTATTGATGTATCTTAAACTTCTATCATTTACATCAAGTACTCTTTTCCATAGCACCTCTTTGATTCCGTTTTCAGCAGATCTATTCTGATAGATATAGTTATCAAATAAGGCACTGATCGTATTATGAGCTGAAGTGATGGCGTGAAAGTCACCTGTGAAGTGAAGATTAATATTCTCCATCGGTAATACTTGTGCATATCCACCACCTGCAGCACCACCTTTCATTCCAAAACACGGACCTAAAGATGGTTCTCGTAGTGCTACGATTGCTTTTTTACCTATTTTATTTAATCCTAATGCCAGTCCTATAGATACAGTAGTCTTACCAATACCTGCTTTAGTAGGCGTGATAGAGGTAACTAATATAAGGTTAGACTTGTTGATATTCTCTGTATGCATCTCTTCTAATGGAACTTTAGCCATATATTTCCCATAAGGAATTAGAGACTCTTCATTCACACCGATAGACTGTGCTACATCTTGTATTTTTTTCAACTCACTTTCGCGAGCGATTTCGATATCTGTTTTCATTTATACGGATAGTTTGTGTTATTATGTGTGATTGATTTTTTTCTTTATGGGAAAGGCCAGTTTTTATCAGCAGCTTCCGTACTTATTTTCGAAAGTTCTTCTTCTGTAATTTTATAACGATTGATTAGTTTTTCCCTATATTGCTTCATTAATCTTTTTTCGGCGTCAAGTGAAAGATTTTTCTTTTCAGTTTCTTCAATTGCCTTGTCTTGACTGTTTATTAATTCATACCAAATTGTTTTCCTTTGACTTTCTTCTAAGCGTGTAACGATGTTTTGCTCAGCAACTATTTTTGGTAAGTGAATATATATATCTGGCGATGTATCGTTTTTGGCTTTAGAAAGCCACCCTATCCATTGAGCCATTCCACTTTGTAGATGTTCCTTGCTCTCATATATTTTTATATCAAAAACATTAGGTGTTTTAGCTGGATTATCACTATTGTTTTCAATAGATGAGTTGTAAAAAAAGTAAAGTAGATGTCTCAATTCTTCTTCACTAGCTTGCTCATCTCCTAATACAACTAAATCTAATTTGTAACGTATTTTGTTTCCATATTCCGTAATATCAGAATTAATTATTTCGTAAGGAATATATGTTTCTATTGGTTTCTTATCTGATTGCTCTTCTTTGTTTTTGCAACTAAATAAGAACAAAGAGAATAATAGACATAAAATTATGTTTTTCATAAGTTGATTCTTTAAGAGTAGGTTATTGAAGAGTAAAGATAAGATTTTTATAAAAATGACATCTATTTTGTTTATTTGATGAACTTATTACTAATATGAAACCGTGTGGTATAAATTATAAGGAAATGTGTAATGAAAAACAGGTCTTTTAAAGTTTAAGATAATTTGCAACACCTAATTTTACATTGCTTCTAAAAAATTAAGTAATTTATTAAATTGATAGCTATGCGTTGAAATTGATTTAATAACTGAAGTGTTTTATTATTTTTTATATCTAAATAATAACATATATCTTTGTAACTATAATAATAGATTATTTTATAAATGAAAACTGAAGCGCAATTAAAAGAAAGAAGTGGTAATAAGTGCGAATTATGTGAGGCAACAGGGCATTTAAATGTTTATGATGTACCACCAGCAGCGGCTAATGAAGCAGATAAGGAGATTTATATTTGTGATACTTGTTTAGAACAAATCGAGAAGAGAGCAGAGTTAGATCCAGCACATTGGCAATGTCTAACTACTTCGATGTGGAGTGAGTTCTCAGCTGTACAGGTAGTAGCTTGGCGTATGCTTAACCGTTTCCGCAATGAGAGTTGGGCAGCAGATAGTTTAGAGATGATGTATTTAGACGATGAATTATTAGAGTTCGCTAAGCTTACAGGAGACCATACAGGTGATGGAAGTGTAGACTTACACAAAGACTGTAATGGGAATATCTTAGTAGGTGGTGATACAGTAACTTTAATCAAGGATCTAGATGTAAAAGGATCTACCCTTAACGCAAAAATAGGTACTGCGGTTCGTAATATCCGTTTAGTACACGATAATACAGAGCAAATAGAAGGAAAGATAGACGGTCAACAAATCGTAATCTTAACCAAATTTGTAAAGAAGCAAGCATAGTTAATTACCAACGATATATAAACCTCTTAGTGTTAAGCTAAGAGGTTTTTTATTTGTATTTTGGTTTGGGTGAGTCCATAGTGAGTCCATAATGAGTCCATAGTGACTCCATTAAAAAGGTTATTTTAATGGAGTCACTATGGATACACGATGCTGTCAATTTGCTAACGTGAATAATGTATGTGTAAACAGGTCCACTACTACTGTTAGTACTATGGTATATTTGGTGAATTATGGATAAGTAGCAAGAAAAGGTGGTGAATTTGCTATTGAATTAAACCCAAAATCAGCGATAGACAAATAAACGAAAAGTAATTATACAAAATAGATCTGAATTAGTGATAAAAGCATACTATAGTATGGTTGTAGAGCTAATGAAAGAACTATAAAGTAGAATTGCTTTGTAGTATTTGACTAATGCGGATTCTGGGTTAAATATTGATCAGTAATTTAGTAGTATAATCTTAGGTAGAAAGTATGCTAATGTGGTGTTTCACTATATATAAGAACAATACTTATAATAGGTGATAAAGTTACATATAGTTTAGCTATTCTAAAACAGGGTGTAGTAAGGATAAATTCGTTGATTAGAATAATATATTTTATTGCAAATCAAGCCATTTAGGAATGCTAAATTCTTCTAATAGATGCGCCAGTTTGGTGTTTTTATAGGTGTCTTTTGTTAGCCATTTGACTTCTGCTATTTCAGCTGCAGGTTGTAGATCTGTGTTACTTACTATTAAATGATAGATGTGAGCAGTGACTATTGTGTCAGGCTCATTGACGGCTGTGGTGCTATGTGTTCCTAATAGTATAATGTCTTCAGAAGTTATAGTAAGGTTTAATTCTTCATTTAGCTCTCTGATTAATGTCTGCTCGGGTGATTCTCCCTTTTCTATCTTGCCACCAGCCATCATATAATAGGTAGATGCAGTTTTACGAACTGTTAATAAGCGATTGTCTTTATCTGTGATTAGGGCAGAAGCTAGATATAGGATATTAGGTTTAGTCATTAATGTGTGTTTTTGGTAGACAAATATACATTCTTGTGATTAGACATTTAGACTTATAGAGGTGTTAATTAGTAGAATAGCTTCTCAAGTACTGATTTTGGTTGTGTAATTTCGTTATAAGGATGAGTATTTTGTATAAAAGTGAAATATAGAGTTATTTATATTTAAATAATTAGCGTTATATTTAATGAAGTTTACTATTTTTACTGCCAAATAGATGAATTAAGTATTAGAGCAATATAAAACTTTAAAAAAAGTATAAGATTGTTTTTAAAATATGTTTTTCATTAAAAAAATATTTTATCTTTATTGTATCAAAGTAGTACTGTGATTCAAAATAGAGAAATAGAGTATTACATTAGTTTAATTTTTTAAAATCCGTAAGCCTGATAATAGGCGAAAATGACATCACAATGGTAAAAGAAGAATTTACTGCATTATTTAAGGGGAATAAAGTACCTAGTGAAATTAAGAGTCTGTTAGAACTACAAGTATCTGAGACAGTTCCATCTTATTATTCGAATGCTATTTATTTAATAGATGAAGATCCGGGTATTATAGAATCTATTTCGGAAGAAGAAGAGTTTGTTAATTCATTTATCCCTTTTGCTGAAGCAAACAGTACTGGTAGTATTTATGCTTTTTGGGTACAGGATAAACAAAATAAAGATTTAAGTAATTGCCCAGTTGTAGTTTTTGGAGATGAAGGAGGAGCTTTTGTCGTTTCAAAAAATGTGAAGGAATTATTACAGATAGCTGCTTATGACGTAGAACCTGTGGTATTTATGGATGAGTTTTACTTCCCTGATTTAGTGGAGTTAATAGATGAAGGAGAGTTTGAGGCATCAGAGTTTAATAAAGAGTATTTAGATTGGCTTCGTACAGAGGCTAAGTTAAAACCTATTCTTACAGTAGAAGCGGTGGATAATATTCTTGCAGATGCTCAAGATCAATATGGAGAGGCATTAGAACAATTTGTAAGCAAGTTTGTAAAATAGTATTATTTTATATAGATATTAAGAGAGGACTTGTTCCTCTCTTTTTTTGTTCTATAGTTTTTTAAAGCTTTTGATAATGAATTAGATAATTCATTATATAAGTAAGTGTAAGTCTATTTGATTACAATAAGGTTTTGGATTGTATCTTATTTTGTTACAGTAATGTTAAAAAAAATAATTATCTTGCGCCTTAAAAGAAATATTATGGAATTTAATCAATTTGAAAATCAACCGCAAGAAATGCGTGAAAAACCTAATAACTATATGGGGTTATCTATTACTGCTACAGTATTAGGGATGTGCTCTATTTGGTGTATTGGACTTGTTTTAGGTATTATTGCAATCGTAATGTCAAGTCAATCTACTAGTAAGTATAATACAGGAGATTATGACGCAGCTGTTAAATCTGCTAAAAACGCTAAAATGTTAGCTTTGGTAGCTTTTGGGATAATATTAATATCTTGGATTTACATAGCATATTCTTTAGTAACAGGAGGTGTTGATGCAATTTACGAGGCTTTTATGCAAGGATATAATTCTGCTCAAAAATAAATAGACTTCGTTAATGAAGAAATGGGTACTTAGGTTTTTATTTCTACTCATTGCATTAATGGGCTTATACTATTACTACCATTTTTTTGGAAGTAGTAATAATGAGGGATTGTCTTGTACGTTCTATAAAGATACAGGATGGTTATGTCCAGGCTGTGGAGGACAGCGGGCTCTTCATGCGTTATTACATGGTAATATTTTAGAAGCTTTACAGTATAATGTGATGATTATTTTATATTTTCCCTTACTTGCTTTTATGTATATAGCATTAGTAGAGGTTTATATAGTAAAAAATAGTAGTTTCTTAGCAAAGTATGCTTTACCTAATTGGTTTGCCTATTTTTTTATAGTAGCTATTTTAGTTTTCTTTATATTGAGAAACATATTATAAACAAAGCCCTTAAGTCTTAGACTTAAGGGCTTTATTTTATTTGTAAATATGGATTACTTTACATTGAATGTTCTTAATTCATTGTTGTACACATAATAGATATTTCCTGTGGCAGGGTCTATTTCGTAGATTGGTTTATTATTGCTAATAGATATCTTATCTACTTCTTTACCATCTTTCTTTCTAACTTTTACTAACTGTGTAGTCTCTCCATCAGTACCTCTTGCGAATACATAAGCATATTCAGCAGTTTGTTTTAAAGCATTGTACCTTTTTTGTACCATAGGCATGATATCACTGTCTATTCCTGTTATAACGGAATTTTGAGCATCCATAGTTTTTTTAGCTTTCTCTCTGTCTTTCTCACTGAATATATAATCTTTACTTTCAACGACTTTACCGTTATTGTCTCGATATGTTACAGAGTAAGTGCTGTTAGCAGTTATACTTTGCTTTGCATTACTAATACTAGCAAAAGTTTTAGTAGCTATAGCAGCTGATTTTAATAAGCGTCTACCTGCTTCTCCAGGTTCTTTATAAGTATTTGCATAAATAACATTACCATCTTGTCCAACTCCAATAACGTCATTTTGACCTACGATACAGATTACTCCATCTATTACTTCTAGACTAGTAATCGTTTTATCATTCTGTACATCTATTTTATCTCCTATCGGTTCTGGTGCATCTGCTGAATTAGGATCAAATTTGTATATTTTACGATTGTTATAAGCTAAGAATACATTTGTTTTAGTATCTTCTCCTACTGCTAGTGGTCTATTCTTATTAAATTTGATATTGCGTTTCCATATCTTTTTACCACTAGTGTAGTCTACCATATTTCCATAGGTATCGGTCAGATAAAGTACTCTATTATTATCTACTTTATCTAAGAAGTATATTTGATCTTCGGAGTTGTCTGCTATTTCAACAAACTTCTTCCATAATAGATTGCCTTCATTATTTACTAAGTTCATCTCTACGTCTGCGATATATAGATAGTTGTTATCAATCGGGATAACACGTTTAATAGATTTTCCTTTAGCATCTTTTTTCCACATCTTCTTTCCGTCTGCATAAGAGTAGAAGTTAAATCCTGAGTTATGAGCAACCAAGATACGATCATTCCAGTCTTCTAAGTATGATAAAAATTTAGTAGAGACGTCACTTTTCCATAGTTTCTCTCCCGTACTCGTACTGATTATGTTTAATGCAGTCTTAGTACTTAATAGTGAGGATGAATTTGTGATAGTGATAATGTTCTGTAAATTTTGTGATAAGATGAAACTGTTTATTTTATAATCTGTTCTCCATACGATATCTCCTGTATCAGTCTTTAAGTGAAACAAGAAACCTTTGACAGTTAAGTAAAGATCATTTTCTACCTTTAATATTTGATCTTCTGATTCGGTACCAGCAGAGAATAGGGATTTAAAAGCTGACATTTTCTCTTGTGTACCGACTTCTGTTGTCCATTTTACAGTTTTATCGATAGGAGTAAGGTACATAAAATTAAAAGCAGTCTCGTTAGCTGTTAGCATTAAGATAGCATTGTCTTCTACAATAAAGTCTGTTTTTATAATTCTAGCCTTTGCTTCTTTAGAGTTGTAAATAACAGTACCATCAATGATGTTTATAATTAAGTCGTTGTTATCTAAAGTTATTCTTGCATAAGGAGAGTTAGGTAATACCTCTATTTCTGTAGCTACCTCTTCAAAATATGTAAGTATACTACCTAAGGTAGTTGACTTAAAGTCACTTTGATAATCTTTTTTGGTAATTTGCCAGGTTGTTTTGTTCTTTGTTGGATTGTAACTTGAAATAACATCTTTGTCTTTTACAATGATATCTCCAGTAGCGGGTACTAAACCGATAGATTCAATATTGTTACCAAATTTGGTAACGACATCAGCTTGACGTTGTGCATAGGTCAAAGTTGTTGCTAAGACAAAAGCACTTAAAAGTATTTTCTTCATATTATATTTTTTAACAAAATTAACTTAAAAAAAGATATGCGTTACGATTTGTATAAAAAAAATAGATTTGGATTACGAAGGGAAGTAGTAGCTTTTAGTTAGTAGAAACTAGAATATTCCGGATTGTGATATCTTTAATTGAAGGGGGGATAAAAGTGTATTTATTGTGTTTTTGTAAATGTGATAGATTTGTTTGTTATTATTTTGTATTGTTAATTATTATTGTAGATTTATATATTCTTCTGAAATATTGTATTTAAAACTGCATTTTTATGTCAGTTTTGTATTTTTATAATCTTTGTAGAGTGGTTGATTGATTTGTCTAATAAACAGTTTAATGTACTTAGTTTACAAAAAAGGTTAAATAAAAAACAAGATAAATATCATATTTAGAGTCATTTGATTGTATGAATTTTGGTATGAGTAAGCTAGATTATTGAAATTATTTCTTAACAGAGGTTTAAGAATTTAGTTAAGTAGTCAATTTATAACTGATTTGTTTAAAGTTTCTGTTTAGAGAAGTATTTAGACAAAATATGCTTCTTTTATGAATTAAGAGTAAGTGGCAAAAAGAAGATTTATTTCTTGGTATGATTAATGTGTTATCTAGTTAATTTAAATGATTGAATTTTAATTTAATATAAACAACAAACAATGAAAAAGGTATTTAGTTTAGTATTCGTGGTATTGTTAGGATTCCAGGTACAAGCACAATCAAAAGGGACAACAAATAGTTCGAAAGATGAGCCACGTGTGATTATTTTAGCTACAGGTGGTACAATAGCCGGTTCTGGTGAATCTTCTACTAAGGCAGCATATACTGCGGGTAAAATTCCGATAGAGAACCTTTTGAATGCTGTACCAGAAATGCATAAGCTTGGTAAAATAAAAGGAGAGCAAATTGCACAGATAGGAAGCCAAGATATGAATGTAGAGACTTGGTTAAAATTAAGTAACCGTATCAATGAAATTTTTGAGAAGAATGAAGCTGATGGAGTTGTGATTACTCATGGTACAGATACACAAGAAGAGACTGCATATTTTTTAGAATTAACAGTTAACTCAAAAAAACCTGTTGTATTAGTTGGAGCAATGAGACCTGCTACAGCAATGAGTCAAGATGGTAATAGAAACTTGTTAGATGCTGTTATGGTAGCTGCATCTCCTAATAGTAAGGAAGCAGGAGTAGTGATAGCTATGAATGAAGCTGTATTTGCAGCTAGAGATGTTACTAAAACGATAACTACTAATATGGCTACTTTCCAATCTAGAAACTTCGGACCTATCGGTTTAATCTTTGATGGTAAAGTAAGTTATTATTACAAGTCATTAAGATCTCCAGATAAAAAATTTGATGTTAAGGGATTAACTAAATTACCTCAAGTAGAGATCGTTTATGGATATGCTGATGCTAGCCCTAGAGCTGTTAAAGCAGCTAAAGAAGAAGGAGTAAAAGGTATCGTGTATGCAGGTATGGGGAATGGAAACTTTAATGCTCCAGTAGGAGAGGCTTTAGCTGATGCTGCTAAGTCAGGTATTATTGTATGTAGAGCAGCTAGAGCTGGTGCAGGTAGAGTGACTTTATTTAATGAAGTTGACGATAAAGCATTAGGTTTTGTAGTAGCTGATGATTTGAATCCGCAAAAAGCGAGAATTCTTCTAATGCTTGCATTAACACAGACACAAGATAGTGGTGTTATTCAAGATATGTTTTTCAAATATTAAGTAAATATGGATTGTAGTAACTAAATATAAGAGGAGCGCTACTGACTTTTTGCAGTTTGAGCTCCTTTTTTAGTTATTTATAAAATCTCAACTAATACAGTTTAGTTATGTTATTACTTGAATTTAGTATCCTGATAGGAATGATTCTTATCGGATCACAGATGAAAGGGATTGGGTTAGGAGTTATGGGAATGCTGGGACTGAGTATTTTCGTATTCGTTTTTGGTATGAAACCAGGTGATCCTCCTATAGACGTAATGCTAGTTATTATGGCGATAGTTTCTACCGCTGCTACGCTACAGGCCTGTGGAGGATTAGACTATTTGGTAAAGTTAGCCGAAAAAGTGATTCGTAGTAATCCTTCGAATATTGTTTTTATAGCCCCTTTTACAGTTTATTTTTTCTGTTTGTTCGCAGGGACGGCTCATTTACTTTATTCGTTATTGCCGATTATTTCAGAGGTAGCTGCTAAGAAAAGAATTAGACCTGAGCGTCCATTGAGTATATCTGTTATAGCCTCTCACTTAGCTATAACGGGTAGTCCGATGAGTGCAGCAACTGCTGCTTTTGCCGGGGCGACTATCTTAGCTTATCCAGGGGCTCTGATTGATATTATGAAAATATGTATTCCAGCATGTCTTATTGGAATATTTATAGGTTGTTTAGTTGTTCTAAAGAAAGGAAAAGAATTAGTAGACGATCCAATATTTATCGAGAAGATGAAAGATCCTGAGTTCGCTAGAAGCTTAGATTCAGAAGATATTGGTGAAGAGAAAGTTCTTCGAAAAGGAGCAAAGACTTCTGTTGTGATTTTTTCTATTGCTGTACTGATGATTGTATTAGCAGGAGCATTTCCACAGTTGTTACCAACATTTGAAGCCGGTACAGCAAGTTTAGTTTTAAAGGCAAATGGAGAATTGCAAATGGTAGGTGTGATTAGTATGGTTACTCTTACGGCTTCTGCATTAATGATGCTTATTACTAAAACGAGCGCTATAGAAGTTACTAAAATGAGTTTGTTTACATCAATGGCAACAGCAGTTGTATCTGTTTTTGGTGTGGTGTGGATGAGTTCAACATTTATGGGGCATAATGAAGTGGTGATTAAAGGATTTATGACTGAGATAGTATCTGCTCATCCTTGGACTTTCGCAATAGCAGTTTTTATACTAGGAGCTTTGATGTTTAGTCAGGCGGCTACTACGAAGACGATGATGCCGTTAGGGATAGCATTAGGGTTGCCTCATCCGGCGTTGATAGCAATATTCCCTGCTGTGAACTCGGATTTCGTGTTGCCAGGTTATCCAACATTATTAGCGGCTATCAACTTTGATAGAACAGGAAGTACTAAGATAGGAAAGTTTGTGGTAAACCACAGTTTTATGATTCCGGGATTAGTAGCTATAGGTACAGCCGTTGCTGCAGGTTTTTTACTTGGTGCTGTACTGTTATAGGTTTTAAATAAAATGAAAGACAAATAAATAATTATAAAAAAGCGCAATGAAGAGAGTTATTTTAGCATTAATGCTATGTACGCAAGTCGGAGTTTTTGCTCAAGAACCTCAGACAACTTTAGATTCTATATCTAAACCAATTATCCCTCTTAATAAACAAAACTTATTAAAGGATGTAGATGTTATTTTTAATACCCGTTTTGGATTTGATAATTATTTCGATAATGGAACTTTCACTAATTCGGAGTTTAATAATAATCAGTTTCGTTTAGAGATTAAAGGTAAGATTCACGAGAGAGTTTATTTTAGATTCCGTGATAGATATACACAACAATCTGAGATAGGTAGTCGTGATCATATTACTAGAGGAACAGATATGGCATTTATTGGTATTTATCTTACACCTAATACTAGATTAGATATGGGTAAGATGAGTGCTGATTGGGGTGGATACGAGTTTGATATGAATCCTATTGACATCTTAGAGTATAATGATCTACTTAATCATGCAGATAATTTTTTGACAGGGGTAGGTATTACACATAAATTGAAAAATGGTCATTCATTTGGATTTCAAGCATTGAATTCTCGTACAAAGACATTTGAAGAGCAATATGTAGGATATGATATTTCTAATCTAGAGAAAGCAAAGATGCCATTAGCTTTAGTGGGGAACTGGAGAGGTACTTTCTTTGATGGTAAGTTTGAAACAAACTATAGTTATAGCTATTTCCAAGAAGCAAAGAATAAAGCAATGAACTATATATCTCTTGGTAATAAATACCAAGATGATAAGTTGACTTTAATGTATGACTTCCAATATAGTAAAGAAGATCTAGATAGAAAAGGGATGATTACGAGTATGGTTAATAATAAAATAGTTGTTGATGATGATGGGAACAAGGGGATGGTAAGCGAGAATGTTGCTTATATGGATAACTGGATTAGAGCTGACTATTTGGTTTCACCTAAGGTTAATCTATCTCTTACTTTGATGACTAGTAATGCTTACGGAAAGAATTTAGAAAGCGATAACAGTGGTATGGATCGTATGAGAACTAGTTATGGATTTATTCCAACTGTACAGTATATCCCATTTAAGGATATTAATGTTAGGTTCTATGTATCTTATATAGGTAAGTATTATAATTATTCTTCTTTGGCTAAAGATAAATTTGGGTTAGAGAATTATAATACAGGGCGTATATCTATAGGATTAGTAGCTCCTTTATTAGTTTTATAATAATATACACTCCTTATATAAAGAGGTATCTATTTATTTAATAGGTACCTCTTTTTTATTGGGATGTGCTCTTCTATATATAAGAATACAAACTTATATATAGACTAAAACCCCCAAACCCCTGTCAGAAGTACATCCACAAGATAAAAACTAAAAAGACTAAAAAAATTTTCATAGCTAAAACTACTGATAATAGTAAGTTAGAAAATACTTTCAAAAAAAGGCAATATAAAGTTTGCAAGTAAGGGAAAAGATGCTACTTTTGCATCCGCATTAGAGAAGTAGTTGCCACGGTAACAACGAATCAAAAAGCAGACGATCATAAACAAAAGTGAAGCAAGTATTACTTAAAAATAAGCTTTTAAAAATTTATAAAAATAAATTTGGATAAGTAGAAAATAAGGTAGTATCTTTGCACTCCGCTTCAGTAAATACGCAGGGTTAGCGAAAAAAGAGAAAGTAAAATTTCTCAAAATAAATTTGGCTAATCAAGATAAGTTATTTACTTTTGCACTCGCTTTGAAAAACAAGTGAGATAAGGAATAGAAGACAACGTTCATAAACATATTGGATTGACAGCATACAAATAAGAGAGTAAGGCAAATCGGAAGATTTGGATTATAGTTTTTAATTTACGAAATTAAAAATATACGATGAAGAGTTTGATCCTGGCTCAGGATGAACGCTAGCGGCAGGCCTAACACATGCAAGTCGAGGGGTATAGAGAGCTTGCTTTCTAGAGACCGGCGCACGGGTGAGTAACGCGTATGCAACCTACCTTATACAGGGGAATAGCCCGAAGAAATTCGGATTAATGCTCCATGGTTTAATTGAATGGCATCATTTAATTAATAAAGATTTATCGGTATAAGATGGGCATGCGTATCATTAGCTAGTTGGTATGGTAACGGCATACCAAGGCGACGATGATTAGGGGTCCTGAGAGGGAGATCCCCCACACTGGTACTGAGACACGGACCAGACTCCTACGGGAGGCAGCAGTGAGGAATATTGGTCAATGGAGGCAACTCTGAACCAGCCATGCCGCGTGCAGGATGACGGTCCTATGGATTGTAAACTGCTTTTGTACAGGAAGAAACCTCTCTACGTGTAGAGACTTGACGGTACTGTAAGAATAAGGATCGGCTAACTCCGTGCCAGCAGCCGCGGTAATACGGAGGATCCGAGCGTTATCCGGAATTATTGGGTTTAAAGGGTTCGTAGGCGGTTTGAT
>NZ_NSGJ01000023.1 GCF_002286775.1 Myroides sp. N17-2 | reverse complement strand
TATAAGAAAAAAACACAAGAAAAAGAACTTGTACAGTAACGACAGGATTACTAAAACAAGTGTACAGTTAGAACTAGGATTATAAACAATAACTGTACAGTTATGGTAGGACGAGACACTATTTTATATGAGGTGGTCGGCTTGTGGTCGGCTGTTGATAGGCTGATGGTCGGCTTAAAAGTGCCAAAAACAACCCATCACCTGCCTATCACATAAGTATCACTAACCGATAATTAGAAGCAAGGTGTAAAGAATAAAAGTTAATGTTGTAAAAGTTCGCCAGTGATTTTTAGTCCTAAAACATTACATTTATTATATTTGTAATTAAATAAAAAACAGAATAATGGAGTTGAAATTACATAGACCTATCTGTTTCTTCGATTTAGAGACAACAGGAATAGACGTAGCGAGAGATAGAGTAGTAGAAATAGCGATATTAAAAGTATTCCCTAATGGAAATAAAGAGAGTAAGACTTGGTTAGTAAATCCAGAGAGACCTATACCAGCACAGTCTACCGCTATACATGGTATTACAGATGAGAAGGTAGCTAATGAGCCGACGTTTAAAGAGCTAGCTCCGTTGATATATAATATGATTAAGGATTCTGATTTGGCTGGATTTAACTCAGATCGTTTTGATATTCCTTTGTTAGCAGAAGAGCTGCTAAGATCAGGAGTTGATTTTGAGATGGGAAATAGAGTTTCTGTTGATATTCAGACTATTTTTCATAAGAAAGAGGAGCGTACATTAAGTGCCGCATACAGATTCTACTGTAATGCTACTTTAGAAAATGCACACTCAGCAGATGCAGATACTAACGCTACTTATGAAATATTAAAAGCGCAGTTAGACCGATATGATGATTTAGAGAATGATATGAAATCACTTTCAGAATACACGACTCGTAAGAAGAGTGTAGACTTTGCAGGATTTATTGCTTTAAATGAAGAAGGAAAAGAAATTTTTACATTCGGTAAACATAAGGGCGCTTTAGTAGATGAGGTGTTAGATAATGAACCAGGTTATTACGGTTGGATTCAGAATGCTGACTTTCCTCTGTACACAAAGAAAGTGTTGACAGGTTTAAAATTGAGAAAATTAAATAATAAGTTGTAATAATATCTTTTATGAAGATAGTTTGTATAGGAAGAAATTACGTAGAACATATTGAGGAACTTAATAATGAGAGACCATCTGAACCAGTGTTATTTATTAAACCTGATTCTGCCTTATTAGGAAGGGAATGTCCTTTTGCTATTCCTGATTTTTCTAGTGATATCCATTATGAAATAGAAGTGGTTGTTAAGATTATTAAGGTAGGTAAATACATCGAACCTAAGTTTGCTCATAAATATTATGATGAGGTGACTGTGGGGATAGATTTTACAGCGAGAGATGTACAGAGTCGATTAAAAGAGAAGGGACTACCTTGGGAAAAAGCGAAAGCTTTCGACGGCTCAGCTATGCTTGGAGAGTTTATAGATAAGAGTGAGTTAGATAATCTATATGATACTACGTTCTCATTAATACAGAACGGCAATGTGGTACAAGAGGCAAGTACAGCACAAATGATTTGGAATATAGATGAAACTATCGCTGAAATTTCTAAGTATTTTACACTTAAGAAAGGTGATTTGATTTTTACTGGAACACCTAAAGGTGTTGGTAAAGTAAATGAGGGTGATGTATTAGAAGGGGTGTTGGCAGGTAAAAAATTATTTCGTTTAAACGTAAAATAAAATTATGGCACTTCATTACGATTTAGGACCGATATTGCAAACTTATAATGATGATCAGGCTTTAGTAAAAGCAGGATTGGTTGTCTTTGTAGAAGAATCAAAAGATTGGTTAAAAAGAATAAAGAAAGGTATTAATGATAAGGACTATAACTGCGTTGCGGATAGTACAACTCTTTTAATGCCATCATTAGAGTTTTTGGGAATGGAACAAGCTATTGAGGAAGCTTTGGCTATCGATCAATGGGTTAAAGAACAGGGAAAAACAAAGGCTATAAAGGAAACTTTCAAAATTTTTAAGGAAAGAGTAAAATGTGCTCGTAAAGAAATAAAGAAAGACTTTAGCTTATAAAGAGTAATATGAAAGCAAGTATAATCACAATAGGAGACGAGATTCTTATAGGTCAAATCGTAGATACAAATTCTACTTATTTGGCAAAAGAATTAGATACATTAGGCTTTGAAATTGTTGAAATTATTACTATTTCAGATAAAAAAGAGGCAATAGATAAGGCTATGGCATCACAATTAGGCCTTGTAGATTTAGTTATTATGACAGGAGGGTTAGGCCCAACTAAAGATGATGTGACTAAAAAGGTATTCTGTGAGTTCTTTGATGATCACTTAGTGATGAATGAGAAAGTCCTTGCCCATGTGACTGTACTGATTGAAAATTACTTTAAAAAACCGATTTCTGAGATTAATAAGCAGCAGGCTTTAGTACCGTCTATGGCTACTGTTCTTTTTAATAATGTAGGGACGGCTCCTGGTATGGTAATGCAAAAGAATGATACTACTTATGTGTCATTCCCAGGTGTACCTTTTGAGATGAAAACAATCTTTCAAGAAGAGTTAGTTCCTTATGTTAAAGATCATTTTAGAGGGGTGTTTAATTTTCATAAAACGATCATTACCTACGGAATAGGAGAGAGTTTATTAGCAGAATACCTTGAACAATGGGAAAATTATCTGCCTACTGAAATCAAATTAGCCTATTTACCAAGTCCTGGTAAGGTAAGGTTACGTCTGTCAACTAGAGGGACTGATAAGGATTCATTAGTTCAAAATATTGAAAGGCAGGTGGATATGATTCCAGAAGTAGTCAAACCATTTATACGAGCGTATGAAGACATAGACTTTCCTGAAATTATCATAAAAGAGTTGCAAAATAGAAATAAAACTATTTCTTTTGCAGAAAGTTGTACAGGTGGACAGTTAGCAGTAATGTTTAATTCGCAGCCAGGATCTTCAGCCTATTTTAAAGGAGGAATAGTATGTTATGCTACCGAGAGTAAAATAGATATGTTAGGAGTTAATCCAGAGACAATAAATACACATACGGTAGTAAGTGAAGAAGTCGCTATGGAAATGGCGGAGCAGGCACGATTAAGATTTAAAAGTGATTATGCAATATCTACTACTGGAAATGCTGGACCATCTAAGGGAGATTCGGATGTAGAGGTCGGAACAGTATGTGTGGGAATCGCAACACCTAATGGCGTATTTGCAAAAAAATATGAGTTAGGACAACCTAGAGAAAAGGTTATAAATAGTGCTATAGCAAGGGGTTTGGAATTAATATTTAATGAAATATTAAAAAAATAACGCGAAAGATTTTGTATAATAATTTTCTTTTTCGTTACTTTGCACCCTGATTTTGAATATTGAAATAAAAGATAAGAAATAATGTCAAGAGTTTGTGAAATTACTGGTAAACGCGCAATGGTTGGAAACAACGTTTCTCACGCGATGAATAAAACTAAGAGAAAGTTTTCTGTTAACTTAGTTAAAAAACGTTTCTACATTGCTGAAGAAGACAGATGGGTAACATTGAAATTATCAACGTCTGCATTAAAAACAATTAACAAAAAAGGTATTGTTGCTGTATTGAAAGATGCAAAAGCAAAAGGATTAGTAAAATAATTCGTACCCATTAAAAAATAGAATACGATGGCAAAGAAAGGGAACAGAATTCAAGTGATCTTAGAATGTACTGAACACAAAGCGTCTGGGTTACCAGGAACTTCAAGATACATCACGACTAAGAACAAGAAAAACACACCTGATAGATTGGAGATTAAAAAATTCAATCCTATCATGAAAAAAGTAACACTTCATAAAGAAATTAAATAATTAATAGTCATGGCAAAGAAAACCGTAGCAAGTTTAAGAACTTCTTCTAAGAAGTTGACTAAAGCGATTAAAATGGTTAAATCTCCTAAAACTGGAGCTTACACATTTGTTGAGTCTGTTATGGCTCCTGATTATGTGGATGATTTCTTAAGCAAGAAGTAATATATCATTATAAAGATCTTGAAAAAGCTGTCTATTTAGACGGCTTTTTTTATTTTATGACTTTATCATACCTAGTGAGAGGTTAGCGTTTTATTCTTTATATTTGCACTAGTTAATAAAAGTAATATGAGTTTTTTTAAGAAGTTATTTTCTTCGGATAAGAAGGAAACTTTAGATAAAGGTTTAGAACAGTCTAAATCTTCTTTTTTCTCAAAGCTTACTAAAGCAGTAGCTGGTAAGTCTAAAGTAGATGATGATGTACTTGATAATCTAGAAGAGATACTTGTGTCATCAGATGTAGGTGTAAATACTACATTAAAGATTATTGAGCGTATTGAAGAACGTGTTTCTAAAGATAAATATGTTGGTACAGATGAGTTAAATCAAATCCTTAGAGATGAGATCGCTGGATTATTATCAGAGACACAGTCTGGTGAAGCGACAGAGTTCGAAATTCCTAAAGATAAGAAACCTTATGTGTTAATGGTGGTAGGAGTTAATGGTGCTGGTAAAACTACGACTATTGGGAAGCTAGCTTATCAGTTTAAGAAAGCTGGTTTTAAAGTGGTTTTAGGAGCAGCAGATACTTTTAGAGCAGCAGCTATAGACCAGTTACAAGTTTGGGCTGATAGAGTAGGTGTGCCTATCGTAAGACAACAGATGGGAAGTGATCCTGCTTCTGTTGCTTTTGATACATTACAGTCTGCAGTCACTCAGAATGCTGATATCGTTATTATAGATACAGCAGGACGTCTTCATAACAAGGTTAACTTAATGAATGAGCTTACTAAGGTAAAGCGTGTAATGCAGAAAGTTATTGCTGATGCACCTCATGATGTAATGTTGGTATTGGACGGTTCTACAGGACAAAATGCTTTTGAACAAGCTAAGCAGTTTACTGCTGCTACTGAAGTAAATTGTCTTGCAGTTACAAAGTTAGATGGTACTGCTAAAGGTGGAGTTGTTATTGGGATATCTGATCAATTCCAAATACCTGTGAAATACATAGGAGTAGGTGAAGGTATCGAAGACTTACAAGTGTTTAACAAGTATGAGTTCGTGGATTCATTCTTTAAATAATCGAAGTGATGAACAAAATATATAAGGTTCTTTTTGCTAGTGTTTTGTTTTTAGTCGTTAGCTGTGGAAAAGAGTATACTGCTGAGGATCTAAAAGTAATCAATGGATACTGGGAAATAGAGAAAGTACAGATGCCTGATGGTGAAGAGAAGGATTATACTATAAATGCTTCTGTTGATTACTATGAAGTGAATGATAAAGGTGAAGGCTTGCGTCAGAAAGTGATGCCTCAACTTACAGGGGAATATCTAACAAATGAAATTGCTGAGAAATTGACTATTGTGAATGAAGGAGGAAAGACTTGGTTAAAGTACAAGACTGATTTTGCTGAATGGAAAGAAGAGTTAGTTGACTTAGATGAAGACGAGTTCGTGGTGAAGAATGAGAATGATATAATCTATCACTATAAAAAAGCTGTACCTTTCACACTTAAATAAGATTAAGGCATTGAAAAAATATGATGTAAATAAGCGAATCAGAGAAGAGAGTAGTATTCAGGATCTATTACAGTTATTTATTAAAGGTAATAACTTAGATAGAGGAATAGATAATCTAGATGTGCGTACAGCATGGAAGAACCTATTAGGACCTGGTATTGCTAACTATACACTTGATATTATGCTAAAGAGAGATGTGTTATACGTCGCTTTATCTTCTCCTATTGTTCGTGAAGAGTTGACATATGGTAAGAGTAAGATCATCCGTATGATTAATGAGGACTTGGGCAGAGAAGTAATTACTGAGATTGTTTTTAGATAGATTGTTTATAATCAGAAAGATATAAAGCGACATTAGTCATAGAACTAGTGTCGCTTTTTTATTACACACATAAAAGACTTTTTTATCTTTTATATATAAATAATGTATTATATTTGTAGTGTAAAAGTAAAAGGTATGTTTTCTAAAGCTTGTGAGTACGCTATTCGTTCGGTTGTTTTTATATCAGTTTCTTCACTGAAAGGAGAACGTGTAGGCTTTAAAGAAATAGCAAAAGAGATAGATGCACCTGAAGCTTTTACAGCTAAGATACTTCAGAAGCTTTCTAAGAGTGGGATTATCGAATCAGTAAAAGGTGTAGGAGGGGGATTTGAGATACCGGTATCTCACTTAGATAAAGTAAAGCTGTGTGAGGTGGTAAATATTATAGATGGGGATTCTATCTATAAAGGATGTGGATTAGGATTAGCAGAGTGTTCAGAGACGCACCCGTGTCCTGTACATTTTAAATTTAAAGCAATCCGTGAAGGATTGAGACAAATGTTAGAAACTACTACCTTAAAAGAGTTAGCCAATGGTACCAAGTCTGGCGATACTTTCTTAAAGGTGTAATTATACGTAGGGAGTAGCTTCCCTTTTTTTACAAACACATAAAGGATAAAAACATCTTCTATTAAATAGTATGGACAGAAGGCAAAAGAAATTATGGATAGCATTCACGATAGTAATGTTATTCTCGTTTGGGGTACTTGGTTATTTTGGTATTGAGATATACCAAGAAGCTCCACCTGTACCGACAGTGGTAAAGACTGTGAATGGAACAGAAGTATTAATAGCTAGTGATATAAAAGATGGTCAGAATGTCTGGCAGAGTATTGGGGGGCAAGAAGTTGGCTCTGTATGGGGACATGGAGCATATGTTGCACCTGACTGGACTGCTGACTATCTACATAGAGAGGCAGTGTATTTATTAGATTATTATGCTAATGAGAAGTATGGTAAACCTTACGCAGAGGTATCTGTAGAGGAGCAAGCCTACTTAAAAGCACATCTTCAGAAGAATATAAGACCTAATACATATGATAAAGCTACAGGAGTCTTAACGATTACTGAAGAGCGTAATATAGTGCGTCTGTATCTTCAAGAATATTATAGTAAACTATTTACTGATGATCCTGAGTTTACACAGTTGCGTAAAGACTATGCAATTCCAAATAATGCACTGACAGATCCAACAAGATTAAAACAGCTAAATGCTTTCTTCTTTTGGGCTACATGGGCTACAGTAACGAATAGACCTGACAGTGACGTTAGTTATACACATAACTGGCCTGCAGAAGATTTAGTAGGTAACGTAGCTACAACACCTCTTATCGCTTGGTCAGGGGTAAGTGTTATCTTGTTAATCTTTGCAGTAGGAGTATTAGTGTACTATCACGTAGCGTCTAAACAAGAGGAGGAGGAGATGGTACCTGCAGTAGATCCTGTGTCAAATGGGGTAGTGACTAAGAGTATGACTATTCTGAAGAAGTACTTTTGGGTGGTATGTCTGTTAATGCTATTACAGGTAGCACTAGGTATTCTAACAGCACACTATGGTGTAGAAGGACAGGGATTATATGGTATTCCGTTAGATCAGATTTTACCTTATTCAGTAACTCGTACATGGCATACACAGCTAGCTATCTTTTGGATTGCAACAGCTTGGTTAGGTACAGGGCTTTATATCTCTCCTGCAGTAGGAGGTAAAGATCCTAAATTCCAAGTATTCGGTGTGAACTTCTTATTTTTTGCCTTGCTGATTATTGTGCTTGGTTCTATGATAGGACAGTGGTTTGGTATTATGCAGAAACTTGACTTAGTACAAAACTTCTGGTTTGGGCATCAAGGATACGAATATGTTGACTTAGGACGTTTCTGGCAGATATTCTTATTTGTAGGTTTATTTGTATGGTTAGCCTTAATGATAAGACCGCTTATACCTGTATTAAAAGAGAAAGGTAGCCAACATCGTAACTTGATTATCTTATTCTTAATCTCATGTGGTGCTATTGCCTTATTCTATGGAGCTGGGTTAATGTGGGGAAGACAAACCAACTTAGCCATAGCAGAGTATTGGAGATGGTGGGTCGTGCATTTATGGGTAGAAGGTTTCTTTGAAGTATTTGCAACTGTAGTGTTAGCTTTCTTATTCGTGCGAATGGGATTGATTAAAACAAAAACTGCCACTAACGGTGCATTATTCTCTACGATAGTGTTTATGTCAGGAGGTATCATCGGTACATTCCACCACTTATATTTCTCAGGTACACCAACAGCTGTAATGGCATTAGGAGCTACATTTAGTGCACTTGAAGTAGTGCCTTTAACACTGATAGGGTATGAAGCGTATGAGAATTATAAGTTATCTACTCATAAAGGGTGGTTAGAAGATTATAAATGGCCAATATACTTTATGATAGCAGTGGCATTCTGGAACTTCTTAGGAGCAGGAGTATTTGGATTTATTATCAATCCACCGATAGCGCTTTATTATGTACAAGGACTAAATACAACACCTCTTCACGCACATACGGCCTTATTCGGTGTATATGGAATGTTGGGAATAGGGTTAATGTTATTCGTACTTAGAAGTATTTATAGAGATGTCAAATGGAATGATAAGCTATTAAAAATAGGGTTCTGGGGACTAAACTTAGGATTACTACTAATGGCATTATTAAGTCTGTTACCAATAGGAATATGGCAAGCGATAGAAAGTATTCAACATGGGATGTGGTATGCTCGCTCAAGTGAGTTAATGCAACTACCTGCTATGAATACCTTAAAATGGCTTCGTACAATAGGAGACGTAGTATTTACAGTGGGAATATTCGCTGTCGTATTATTCGTATTCAAACTAACATTTAAAAAAAGCAATCATGAAAAATAGAACAGTTGGCTCATTTGTAGCAGAAGATTTTAGAACAGCAGCAATATTTAATAGATACGGAATAGACTTCTGCTGTAAAGGTGGACGTACCATAGATGAAGTATGTGAAAAAAAATCAGTGAATCAAGAGGAATTAATAGGTGAGTTAGAACGCCTATTGACACAACAAGCTGAAGGTAGTATTGATTTTAGACAATGGCCTTTAGATTTATTAGCTGATTATATAGAGAAAACGCATCACAGATATGTGGAAGAGAAAATACCTGTATTACTACAGTTTTTAAATAAACTAAGTAGAGTACATGGAGATAGACACCCTGAGTTACATGAGATTAATGAGTTGTTTATTGGTTGTGCTCAAGAGCTTAGTCAACACCTTAAAAAAGAAGAGTTGGTCTTATTCCCATTTGTTCGTCAGATGGTATCCTCTACTATCTCAGGACAGCCGCTTAATACGCCTCACTTCGGTACAGTGCAAAATCCTGTAGCAATGATGATGCATGAGCACGATGGAGAGGGAGAACGCTTCCGTAAGATAGCAGAGTTGTCAAATAATTATACTCCTCCTGCTGATGGATGTAATACATATAAAGTGACGTATGCGATGCTAACAGAGTTCGAAGAGGATTTGCATAAACACATTCACTTAGAAAACAATATACTATTTCCAAGTGCTATCATATTAGAACAAAAATTCGAATAATCTTTTTCAAATTTCATAGAAGTGCCTTATCTTAGTATTGAGGCACTTCTTGTATAAAAACGTATGAAATCTATTTATTACATCATACCCTTAGTTAACTTTTTTGTAGCAGCGCTATTTGGGCTGTTACTTAGAAGTATGTTCGTTTTTCCGGTAGAAGGAGTGACGTTTTTATACATACTGCACACGCATTCACACATAGCACTATTAGGATGGTTATATCTATTAGCCTATGTGTTATTTGTACAGAAGTTTACTCTTGATACTCCGAAAGAACAAAAGTTTTATACAAAGTTGTTTTGGGTTACTCAGTTGGCTGTATTGGGAATGGCAGTTACTTTTCCTATTATGGGATATGCAGCCGCATCTATCACATTCTCTACTTTACACATTATTTGTTCTTATATTTTTGTAGTTCATTTATGGAAACACAATACTGTATTAGGAACACAACAAGGTACACTTTTAAGAACAGCACTGTTCTTTATGGTTCTTTCTACTTTAGGAGTTTGGTGTTTAGGCCCTGCAGTAGGAATGTTAGGTAAGACCAGCGCATTCTACCAAATTTGTATACAGTTCTTCTTACACTTTCAGTTTGATGGATGGTTTATGACAGCGTTTATAGCTTTGTTGTTTGCAACTGTCTTTAAAGGTTGTTCCTTATCGAAGTTTAAGCCATTTTATTATACTTGGATCTTGTCTGTGGTGTTAACCTATGCATTACCTTTAAGTTGGTATGTGGAGTTGCCTGTTTTACACTATTTAAGTGCGATAGGAGTTTTTCTACAGCTATATGCAGTAGGATATTTAGTAAAACCTATTTTTAGCGCAATTAAGAAAGAAACTAATGGGAGAGGGATATTTGTTTGGCTCTTGGTAATATTAGTAGGAATATGTTTTATAATGCGAATAACGATGCAGTTAGCTGTTGTCTCAGAAGTGTTAGCTACTCAACTGCAAGCTTTGCGTAGTTGGATAGTTGGTTTTATACATTTGAACATGCTTGGTATACTTAGTGGTTTCGGGCTATGGCTAATGATACAAGAGCATAAACTAAGTGTGAATAATTGGACTAAAGTAGCGATCATACTCTTGTTATCAGGATTTATACTGACAGAAGCTATTCTGTTTATACAGGGGTTACAAGGCTTTATAGGAGAGATATGGATAGAGAATACACCGTTGTTATTGTTTTATGCATCTGTATTGTTACCTGTTAGTATAGCATGTTTTTTAGGGTCTTATTTAAAAATTAGAAAGTTATGAATGAATTGCACCTTTTATTAATACTTCACCTATTAGGAGCTACTATTTGGGTAGGAGGACATATCTTGTTAAGTGTAGTTATACTACCTCAAGTATGGAAAGAGCGATCAGTAGAGAAGTTGTTTAACTTCGAGAGTAGATATGAGTGGTTCGGTATGCCTGCTCTATTGATTATGCTATTAACAGGAGTTCGTATGGCATATATTTATAATGTCAAGATAGCAACTTGGTTTGCTTTTGAAACTCCCATAGAACGTGTTGTTTCACTTAAGTTAAGCTGTCTAATCGGTATTGCCCTATTGGCTATAAGTGCGCAGTTTTACGTGTTGCCAAGACTTAAGACAGATATTAAGAAATTGCCATTGATGACTTTTCATATCTTAGCCGTAACTACGATTAGTATCATTATGTTAATACTGGGGAGCTTCGTACGCTACGGAGGGATATAATTAATTAAGAATTAAGATTGTGCTTAAAATACCGATTTAGAATTGGGTATTTGGTATACTATACCTTTACTTATTGCTCTTTAGATACAAAATATTGTATCTCATCATTCTTCGTTTTCTGCACGGTGTTTAGCACCCCAAGCATCTAAAGCGGGCCATATAGGCAGTAATTCTTTAGCGATATCAGTAAGGGAGTACTCTACACGTGGAGGCACTTCAGCATATACTTTTCGCATTACTAAATTATCGGCTTCTAATTCTTTAAGTTGAAGTGAAAGCATACGGTCTGTAATGCCTGTAGTTTTTTCCTTTAGCTCACTAAAGCGCAATGTATCGTATTGTCCTATGTAATACAGTAACATCATCTTCCATCTACCACCTATTTTACAGATAGTATAGATAGCATCACAGTTTGAAGTGATGAAATCTCTGTTTGCACTATTTGTTGAATTTTCCTTTCTATTAGCCATTACTTACAAAATTGTTAGTTACTCACAAGGATTGTTACACTAGGTGAACAAGGATGTCCTACTTACTTTTGCCCTTGTATTTACAGAATACAAAGAAATGTATAACTGCTGATAATTAGCAAAAGTATTAGTTTATTTTTTATGAAGAAGTATGCCTACATAGGAGCATTAGGGTTATTAAGTATTATAACTACAGAATTTGGAGTAATAGGTGTGTTACCTGAGATAGCTAACCATTATAAGATATCCATTGATCAGGCAAGTTGGTTGTTAAGCGGATTTGCCTTAGTGATTGCTTTTTTGGGACCATTTATGACCTTGCTGACAGCGAAGATGGATAAGAAGCAATTGATGTTAGGAGCTACCGCCTTATTTCTTATATCAAGTATTGTGTCTGTCTTTCTACCTCCATTTTGGTTGTTGCTGATTTTTAGGTTATTGCCCGCTTTGCTACAACCTGTTTATATTGCGAATGCCTTAGCGATAGCCGTGAAATATGCTAAAGAAGGAGAGGAAAGTCAGATGATGAGTATTGTTTTTAGTGGGATAACAATCGCCACATTTACTACTATCCCTCTTGCAACGTATATGACTAATTTATATGGATTAGAAGCTATCTTTGTTATTCAGGGAGTCACGAGTAGTGTTGCCTTCTTGGCTATCTATTGGTTATTACCTTCAGTACCTGGATCTGAGAAGACCTTTGATACGAAAGAATTAAGTGTCTTTAAGCAAGCTTCATTTATTCGAAGTGCCTTAGTTAACTTGTTTATTATAGCGATGTGGTTTAGTATCTATAGTTATTTCGCTGATTATCTGAATAAACAAAAGAGATGTCTGGACTAATGGTCGGGAATATGATTCTACTATTTGGAGTAGTAGGTGTAGCAGCAATGTATTTAGGCGGCAAGATATTGAATAGAGGCGTCATCTATAGTAATGTCATTTACACTATCGGTGCTTTATTTATCGCTGTACTGCTTTATGTGTCTAATAGTAACCCTTACATTACTTCTGTTATTGTAATTTTATGGAGTCTGATATACACACCTGTTTATCTAAATGTAACAGCCTTTTTACAAAAGACAACGACTATTTCTTTTGAGTTAGGGAGTAGTCTTTCTACCTCATTTGGCAACTTAGGTATTGCGATAGGAACTTTTATGGGAGGGAAGGTTATTAGTAACTATGGTATACAGTATTTGCCTTGGATGATGGCTGTATTTGCAGTTATTAGCCTTGTGTTAATGTACTTTGTAGCAAAGAGTAATAAATAAAAAAAACTGCTCTAAGATGATCTCAATAGATTCTTAGAGCAGTTATATAATTAAACTAATAACTAACTTTCTTATTTGATTAAAGATAACTGCTTTTCAATCTCATTTACAGTTGGAGCATAGTCAACACCAAGTCCTTCTTGTTGATAATCTAATTCTCCTTTAGTATTAAACACACTGATGATATTAGAGTGTGAGAAGTCCATAGGAGATATCTTTTTATAGTTGACAGCAAGTGTAGCAGCGAATTCACGAGTATCTTCTTCGTTTGAACGCAAGAATATCCATTGGTCACCATCCATCTTATTCTCTTTAGCAAAGGCTTTAAGACGTTCTGGGGTATCTACTTCTGGATCTATACTGACTAATACATATTTGACTTTATCTAAGTTTTTACCTTTTACACGTTCTTCGATATTACGCATATCAGCAACTAATCGAGGGCAGGCAGCCTTACAAGATGTGTAGATCATAACCATTACTAATACATTGCCTTGTAAGTCTTTTAATTCTATGTCTTTGCCATCTTGTGTAGTCCACTTAGAAGGTAAGTTATAGATAGATAAGTCAGATATTTCTTGATTATCGGTTACTTGTTCAGTTGTTTGTTCTGTACTTTGAAGTTGTTCTTCTGTTTTTTTAGTTTCATTACAACCTATTAATAATAAGCTGAAACAAACTGCTAGTGCTATTCGTGTGTTTTTCATGATGTTCCTATTATAAGTTTTTTGCACATCTAAATCCTAAGTTCTTTGTCGTAAAGTTAGCTCTAAGACTACCTCTGAATCCATATCTCATAAATGCAGCATAGTCCATTAGATCAGATGCATTAATAGATGCACTACCACAGAATAGGTTTTCGTCATTTCCTTTATCCTTGCGGCTTTCACCTGATAAGAAAATAGAGTTATAGTCCGCTACCCATTCCCATATTAATCCGTGCATATCATACACCCCCCAATAGTTTTTAAATGTACTACCAACAGAGTTTACATAAGTTTTAGGAGTTTCGTACCAAGCTAATATATACTTGTTATACGCCTCTTTTTCGCGGGCATCCATATTCTTAGCATCTGCCATGGCTACATATTCCCATTCATCCATAGTAGGCAACCTTCTGTCTTGTAGCTCACAGTATTTCTTAGCTGCAAACCATGACACATTAGTTACAGGTGCATTCGGTTTAAGATCTCCATAATCTAAGTCACTAGCCCAATGTGCTAAGTAGCTTTTATTAGCAAAAAGAGCTTTAATTTGCGAACGTTGATAAGTAGGGTTTTTCTTCAGAAATTCTACATACTGCTCATTTGTCACAGCGTATTGATCTAATTTAAAGGAAGCTACTTTAGCATTACCTTCTTCTGTACTACCATAAAGTGGAACAAAAGTTCCACCTTTAATAGTAACCATCGGTGTGGCTTTCTGAGCATACGACAAACTAAATGTCAGTACGCTCAGAAGACACACGATGATATTTGATTTATCAAGAAAAAACATTTTATCTATTTTTTTTGACCATTTGAGGAGATACTACAGTTTTATTATTACCCCAACTGTTATACACATAAGTAAGTACATCTGCTATCTCTTGGTCACTTAACCCTTGACTAGTCATAATAGAGTTGTATTTTACGTTGTTTACAGTAATTTCTCCTTGTAGTCCGTTAATAACTGTTTTAATTGCTCTATTAACATCTGCATTTAAGTAATCAGATTTAGCAAGAGGAGGGAAGATCTTATCTATACCCTGTCCTTCAGATTGGTGACAAGCGAAACAAGTTCTTGTGAATACACTTTTACCATCTGCTATTTGCTGTGCTACAGTTTTGTTTTCGATTACTTCTTTTTTAGCAGCTTCTTTAGGCATATTTTGGATAGTTCCACCTTCAGGAAGGTAAACTCCTTCTCTAATCTTACCAGCGAAAACTTTCTCATTTTCTTTTCCTTCTACTTTCAGCATACCTAAAGCACCTTTATTAAATGCTCTAAAGATAGAGTGGTCTACGATAACGAAAGTACCAGGAGTATTTACTTTTAACTCTACAATAGCTGCACCACCTGCAGGGATAAGTGTAGTCTGTACGTTTTCGTTAATTAAGTCACCACCTTCTACGTGTACTCTATCGAATATCTCTCCGATAACGTGGAATGAACTTAGTAAGTTAGGTCCACCATTTCCTACGAATAAACGAATTGTTTCACCTACCTTAGCAGTAATAGCGTTCTCGTTTACTAATCCATTTACGTGTCCATTGAATACCACATAATCAGGTTGTTCTTTTAATGCTTTATTCATGTCAAAAGGTTGTAATCCTTTCTCACCATAGTTTCCTTTGGTATAGAAATCCCCTTGCATAATGTAGTATTCTTTATCTACAGGAGGTAATCCACCTTCAGGTTCTACTAATATTAATCCATACATACCATTAGCGATGTGCATACCTACTGGAGCTGTCGCACAGTGGTAAACATATAGTCCTGGTTGTAGTGTCTTGAATGAGAAAGTTACCTCGTGACCTGGAGCTACTAATGAAGACGCTGCTCCTCCACCTGGGCCTGTCACAGCATGCATATCGATGTTGTGAGGAAGTTTATTATCAGGGTGGTTTTTAAGTGTAAACTCTACTTCATCACCTACACGTGTACGGATAAAACTTCCGGGTACTGTACCACCGAATGTCCAATACATATATTTTACTCCATCCACCATTTCACCTTCTTGTTCTAATATCTCAAGGTTTACTTTTAGCTTAGTTGCATCTCTACTTCCTACAGGTTTTGGCACAAATGGAGGAGAAGTTAATTCTGCTTCTAGATTTCCTTTAGTTACAATCTGCTCAGCCATATCCGCTGTCATCTTAGTTGTCTTATTGTCTTTCTGAGAACAACTACCGATAGTTAGTAAACTTAAAGCCAATGCTAAGACTCCTAGTTTGTTCTTTAATAAATGTGTTTTTGTGTTCATAAGTATGTGCTATGTTAGTTACATTTTGTATATCAAAGATAGAAGACAATAATGTCTTTTATATTGACATTTATCAGTTTTCTTTAACATTTTGAAATTTTTTAAACAAAGCATGTACTATTGTAATATTCGTGTATTATTTAATGAGATTGTGTTTAATGGTTTGTTTATTGAGGTGTTACGTGTGTATTTTTTGCTTTTTTATTTGAAATGATATGGATTGTTTACTCTTAATTGTGGTGTTTTTTAGTTGTAAAAGATCTTTTAATAGTTTTACTACTAAGGTGTTATGGTCAAATAAGGACGTAGAAGTACTACTCTGTATTCAAAAAAGAGGTAAATTAAAGTTTTGAACATATAGAACTATGTCCAAGATGGAGGTGAAGTATTTTAGATAGAGAAGTTTTGGTCTATCTGTTTAAGGACAATCTCAGCGAGCAGTTTCTTTGCACGCATAATCTTAACCTTTACGTTATTAAGGGGTTCGTTAAGCGCCTCTGCTATTTCGTTATATGACATCTCTTGGAAGAAGCGCATATCGATTACTTCCTGGTAATGTGGTTTAAGTAGATTGATATAACTTTTAAAGATCAGTAAGTTCTGCTCTTGTATCAGTTCATCTTCTTTATTCATCGTATCATCTATAATATTGTGATACTGTTGATTTTCTTCATCATTGATATCAAAGAAGGAGATGTTCTTTCTCTTTCTAATCATATCAATATGTACATTTTTAGCAATACTAATCAGCCAAGTATTAAAAGCATAAGTAGGATCATACTTGCTAATACTCGTAAATGCCTTTGAAAAAGTCTCAATAGTAATATCCTCAGCATCTATCTCATTAGCTGTTCTCTTTAGCATAAAGTTATAAACTTCAGACCAATAGTGATTCAATAAGAAAGTAAATGCTATCTGGTCTCCCTTCTGCGCTGCAAGGATATTTTCTTGTACTTGAGTTTTCAAATCTTTTTACGTGTAATGAAATGTTTAGTTGAGTAAAATGTAGTGATAAAAATATGAATTATTTCTAAGAATGGCAGTGTCCAGATCAAATCTTTATCATCAAATACTTTAAATAGTTTATAGTTATAGATATAGAATATCAAATAACGAAATGCAAATAACCCTACAACAATTTCCCAGTTAAATAAGAACGCCATTAGTATCGCAAACAAAGCGAAGAATAACAAATGGCATAGATTAAAGAATCTAATCTTTAACTGTGTGAAGAATGATGAAGCCTTTATGTGTAGATCATACTTGCGTACGTTACCTACCCATGTAGAAGTTTTACTGTCTAGTTGTAAGCTAACGAAACTATCTTGATCATAAGCGATCGCTACATTATTACTAGTACCTATCTGATTAATAAATGCGTATTCGTCTCCATAAGGAGTGTGCATATGATCTATAAAACCGTTTACTTTAAAGAATAGCTCTTTATTATATCCTTGATTATAAGCATTACCATGAAATGGCTTGCCAAAATTAGTCCAAGCAAATAAGTCGATAGTCTTAAAGTTATTCTGAAAGCGAATCAATTGATTGATAAACGATCTTTTCTTCTTTTCTATTTTAGTATGACCTAGTACTATTTTTTTAGAAGTAGAGAATCCTTTAGTGATAGACAGTAGCCAGTCCGCTGTTCTAGGAGTGACAGCAGGTTCAATGAATACGAAGCGTTCGTATTGGGCTACTTTCATCCCCAGTGTTAATGCATACTTTTTATTACCCCAGAAAGCTTCGATATTCGCTACCTTGACTAAGCGTGTATTAGGATGTTTATCACAGAATGCTTCAAGTATTTCTAAACCATCATCATCAGATTCTGTGTGAACAAGTACAATCTCAAAGGTGGGATAGTTCTGCTGGATAAGCAGTGAAAGAAAATTATCTAACTTATCTTGTTGCTCTTTTATATATACTATTACAGATACAGGCTCTAAGTCGGTGTATTTCTTCGTAGGCAAACTTGTTGCCATCGCTATAGGTCCATAAATAATAATGTATTGCAGTATCTCAATGACGATAACGGCAATAAAAATGTAAAATAAAAGTGTTAGCATAGTGAGTTTCTAATCGCTTAAAGGTCGCAAATGTACGATTAATCTGTTAAAGCTTTATAAGAGCTTGTTTAAAAAATGTATGTACTACATCGTTTCTATATGTTTTTGGTTATATCTATATTAATTTATTGATAGATAATGGGTATTACCTCTTAATAAATAGTATTGATTCTCTCAAAAACAAGTAATAAATACGCAAACAATGCAATTTTAAACAGGCTCTAATTTTATAGTGATGTTGTAGAAATAGGGTTAAAAGATATTAACCTCTGCGTCTATCTTAATACCAAATAGATTAAACACCTCTCTTTGAATTGTTTCTGATAGTTTTTTGATTTGTATTCCCTCTGCCTTGCCGTAGTTTACTAATACTAATGCCTGCTGAGTATGTACTCCTGCATCACCTAGTCTATATCCTTTAAATCCACTAGTCTCTATTAGCCAACCTGCTGGTATCTTTACCTCATTCTCACTTACGATATAATGTGGCATCGATGGGTATCCATTTTGTAGTCTTAAGAATGTCTCTTTATCTACGATAGGATTTTTAAAGAAACTACCACTGTTCCCGATTTCTTTTGGATTAGGTAGTTTGCTTTCGCGAATCGCTATTACAGCATCACTGATGTCTTTAATCGTAGGAGAAGTAATATTATTAGCCTCTAACTCTCCTTTAATAGCACCATATTCTATCTTTAAAGAGTGATTTTCTTTAGTTAATCTATATGTAGTTGAAATAAGGATATACTGATCTTTAAGTTCATTTTTAAAGATACTCTCTCTGTATCCGAACTCACACTGTGCATTAGTAAACTCTACTATCTCTAGCGTTTTTACATTTAGTGCTTTACAGCTATGCATTACATCTTTAATCTCCACTCCGTATGCACCTATATTCTGTATAGGAGTAGTCCCCACATTACCTGGAATTAGAGATAAGTTCTCTACACCTCCATAGTTGTGTTCTATACACCATAGCACGAACTCGTGCCAATTCTCACCAGCTTGAGCCTCTACTAATACATAGTTATCACTGTCCTCTACCACTGAGATACCCTGTAGATCTAGCTTCACGACTATCTTATTGATATCTTGAGTCAACAGCATATTACTTCCACCACCTAAGATGAATAGTTTATCGCTTTTATTCGCTTTTACTATTTCCTTTAGATCGTTGAGGTTTTTGATTTCGATAAAGTATTTAGCCTGTACATCTAGACCGAATGTGTTATATGGCTTAAGCGATACGTTCTCGTGGATATTCATTGTATTGAGAGGGTGTTAGATTATTCTTCGTTTTGTTGAATCTTATATATTTCGTAGTCCTGATTTATACTATTTAATAGACTTTCTGTTCTATCTGCGTGGGTGTCCGAAATGAATAATTGTCCAAAGGTATCTAAATTGACTAACTCTAGAATCTTTCTGACTCTATTTTCATCTAATTTGTCAAAGATATCATCGAACAGTAGGATAGGAGCTACTCCACGTTGTGATTTTAAGAAGTCAAACTGTGCTAGTTTTAAGGCAATCAAGAATGATTTCTGTTGTCCCTGTGAACCAAATTTCTTAATAGGGTGTTCCTTTAATTCGAACGCCAAATCATCCTTGTGCACACCTACTGAAGTGTACTGTAGCATTCGGTCTTTCGCTATATTCTCACTAAAGAGTTCTAGCATAGATTTTCCTTCTAATTGCGTTTCATATTTAAGAGATACATCATCTTTCTTATCTGTAATAAGATCGTGATAATGAGAGAATATTGGGGTAAACTCCTCTATAAAACTCTTTCTCTTCTCATAAATAGGTTGTGCTAATTCTGCTATTTGCTCATTGTACACAGCTAAAGTCTCTCCGTCAAAATATTGGTTTTGCGCAAAACCCTTTAGTAAGGCATTTCGCTGACTGATCAATTTTTGATATTGAATCAATAGCTGTAGATAGTTACTATCCATCTGAGAGATGACACTATCTATAAACTTACGACGTGTCTCACTTCCTTCAGTGATTAGGTCACTGTCAGAAGGAGATATAATTACTAAGGGGATAAATCCGAAGTGATCAGAGAACCTCTCGTAGTTTTTATTATTTCTCTTTAATATTTTTTTCTGCCCTTTTTTAAGGCTACACACGATGTGCTCATCCTTCTCATCTCTAACAAAAGTCCCGTCTATAACAAAGAAATCCTCCTCGTGTTTGATGTTTTGCACCGCTACAGGGTTGAAGTAACTCTTGCCATACGCCATATAATATATAGCATCAAGGATGTTCGTTTTACCCACGCCGTTTAGCCCGATAAAACAGTTTATTTTTTGGTTAAAAGTGAATGAATTGTCACTAATATTCTTGAAATTTAATATGTTTAATTTTTTTAAATACACGTTGTTATCAGTTATTTTAACGTTTTAGAGAGTGCTTTGTGAAATTTCGGTGCAAATTATCAAAAATATAGATAGAAAGCACTTTTATATTACAATAAAAATCCTATTTTTGCGACTCATTAAACTTTTGACTAAATGGCAACTTATAATAAAAGAGGTTATAAAGCCCCTAAACCGGAACAAGAAGAGGTAGATACTGAGTTTGATCAATATAATAATATTGATGCATCTAATAGTAAAACAGCTGAGGTATTCAATTCATTAGACCAAGGTGCTAACAAGATGGAGAGCTGGGTAGTGCGTAATCAAAAGATTATTTTTGGTTTAGTAGGTGCTGTAGCGATTGCAACTTTAGGATATGTTGGTTATGACAAATTTATTGTTGAACCAAAGAATGGTGATGCTGCAAACGAAATGTTTCAAGCACAGAGCTATTATAATGAGGCTTTAATGAATGTAGCTGCTAAGGATTCTCTTTTTAATCTAGCACTTAATGGTGGAGAAGGAAAACTAGGTTTCTTAGGAATTATAGAGAACTACAGCGGGACTCAATCAGCTAATTTAGCTCATTACTATGCAGGTACTGCATACTTAAATATGAACAAATTTGAAGATGCTATTAAAGAACTTGAGAAATTCAAAAGTAATGATGCTGTATTAGCACCATTAGCTTTAGGAGCTATAGGGGATGCATTCTCGGAATTAGGTCAACATAAAGAAGCATTAGAGTATTACCAAAAAGCTGCTGCAAAGCAAAAAAGTGACTTCACTACTCCTAGATTTTTATATAAAGCGGGATTAATGGCGTTAGAATTAGAGAATAAAGAGGAAGCTCTTAAGAACTTTAGTGAAATCAAAAATAACTATCAAGGTTCTGCAGAATACAGAAATGTAGATGCAATGATAGGATTAGCACAGTAATTATGGCAACAGCAAATAAGAACTTATCTGAATACGACAAATCTAAACTTCCTAACGGAAAAGACTTTAGAGTAGGTATCGTAGTATCAGAATGGAACGACCAAATCACTAATGGACTGTACTCTGGTGCAGAAGCGGCATTAATAGACTGTGGTCTATTAGCTGAGAACGTAGTGAGATGGAATGTGCCAGGTAGCTTTGAGCTTATCTTCGGTGCGAAGAAAATGATAGAAGCGGACGAAACTTTAGATGCTGTGATCGTAGTAGGTTGCGTAATCAAGGGTGAGACTATGCACTTCGACTTCGTATGTGAAGGTGTTACTCAAGGTATCAAAGATCTTAACCTAATATCTGATATCCCTGTTATCTTCTGTCTATTGACAGATAACCACATCGAGCAGTCTATCGCACGCAGTGGAGGAGAACACGGAAACAAAGGTACTGAAGCAGCTATCGCAGCTTTAAAAATGATCGAATTAAATAGAATGGCGTAACACTACGCTGCTTTAAAATATATAAAGAGGACTTCCTTAAGTGGTAGTCCTCTTTTTTTGTGCGTATTATTTACTAGTATATTATCCCTGAGAATAATCCCTACTTATGATCCTTTCTCATTCTATTTTAGGTTTAATCTCTCTACTACCAATCATTCTATAGAATCTAAAAAACACGAACAGTTTTTTTTGTTTTCTCCTCATTATAGCTCTATTTGGCTTTACAATACCCATTCTATATCTCCCTTTTTTTGTCAAACCACTCCATTATAGCCCTAAATAGCGTAATTCTCAAAAAACAGTATATGTTTTTTTTAAATAGCCAAAACACTTAAATAGCTGTATTTGATATAGTTAGTGTGTTTTTTGTTAATCAGGCCTATTTCTCTTACTGCTCTCAATCCCAATGGGAGTCAGTTATGCTCCTCACTTGCTCGACAGTTGCTCGAGTATTCCCCGTAAATGGTCGCTCTGAGGATTATTAGTCGAGCAATGGTTCTCGTATTGATACGTAATCTACGACTAGCTGAGTATTTGGATTAAGTAGAGGGAGGATGGAGGGGTATATACGTCAAGTTTGTTATGTGGATATATATGTCACGTCCTGTCGGCATACAACGGTAGGGGCGTAAAACTTTACGCCCACCTAGAACATCTAGATGTTTTCTTAACACCTGTTTTGTGGACATACACGTCACATCCTGTCGACACACAACGGTAGGGATGATTACATACATCCACCTAAAACATCTTATGATGTTTTAATACATGGTGTAATGTGGTTACTGTGTGGAGTCTTATGTGGGATTCTTCCTTCGTCAGAATAACATACATTGCGGTTACTGTGCGGTTGTATATTGTGGACATACACGTCACATCCTGTCGACACACAACGGTAGGGATGATTACATACATCCACCTAAAACATCTTATGATGTTTTGCTACGTGTTGTAATGTGGTTACTGTGTGGAGTCTTATGTGGGATTCTTCCTTCGTCAGAATAACATACATTGCGGTTACTGTGCGGTTGTATATTGTGGATGTGTATCACGTCCTGTCGGCACACAATATTGGCGTAGGGGCGTAACACTTTACGCCCACCTAAAACATCTTATGATGTTTTGATACATGGTGTAATGTGATTACTGTGTGGAGTCTTATGTGGGATGCTTCATTCTTCAGCATGACATACATTGTGGTTACTGTGTGGATGCGACAGAATAAATGTTGTGACTACTGCGTAGGTGTGTATTGTGGTTATTTTGTGTGACACACAAAATATTGTGTCTCTACCTTGTCTATATTGTGGTCATTTTGTGGATGTGTATCACGTCCTGTTGGCACCCAATATTGGCGTAGGGGTGTAACACTTTATGCCCACATAAAACATCTAGATGTTTTCTTTATTGTATCATAAAATCTGTCAGCACTTAATAGACCCAATAATTTAGAAATAAATTACAACTTCGAAATAGTAAAGGAGTTATTAATTCTTTAAATTTGTCGTTTAAGTAGAATTCGTCTAAAGAATTAGATAAAAAATATAGGAGCAAATAGATGTCAGATATTATTCGTTTACTACCGGATCACGTAGCGAATCAGATAGCCGCTGGAGAAGTAGTTCAGAGGCCTGCATCTGTGGTTAAAGAATTGATAGAGAACTCTGTCGATGCTGGAGCTACGGAGATAAAACTGATTCTGAAGGAGGCTGGTAAAACCTTAATACAAGTTATAGATAACGGAAAGGGAATGAGTGATGTAGATGCGCGTATGTCGTTCGAACGACATGCTACATCTAAGATCTCAAAGGCAGAGGATTTGTTTGCACTGAGTACTAAAGGGTTTAGAGGTGAGGCGTTAGCGTCTATCGCTGCGATCGCTCACGTGGAGTTAAAAACACGTAAACACGATACTGAACTAGGTACGCATATCGTGATAGAGGGAACTAAATTAATAAGTCAAGAGGTGGCTGTAACCCCTGCAGGGACGTCATTTTCTGTGAAGAACTTATTCTTTAATATCCCTGCTCGACGCAACTTTTTAAAGTCAGATAACGTAGAACTTCGCAATATTATAGATGAATTCGAGCGAATCGTCTTAGTGCATCACAATATACATTTTTCGTTAATACACAATGGCAGCGAGGTGTTTAACTTATTGCCTAGTAATTCTCGTCAGCGTATCGTCAATGTTTATGGGACGCGTACGAATGAGAAACTTGTGCCTATTAAGGAGAATACAGAGATCGTAGAAGTATTGGGATTCGTAGGGAAACCTGAGTTCGCTAAGAAGAGTAGAGGAGAGCAGTTTTTCTTTGTGAATGACCGCTTTGTGAAGAGTGGTTATCTACACCACGCTATTATGGCGGCGTATGAAGGATTATTAAAAGAAGGGACTCACCCTAGCTATTTCATTTACTTTAATGTACCACCTGATAGTATCGATATAAATATTCACCCTACTAAGACAGAGGTGAAGTTTGACGATGAACAAGCATTATATAGTATTCTACGCTCGATTATTAAGCATAGTCTTGGACAGTTTAACGTAGCGCCAGTATTGGACTTTCAACGTGATGCTAGTTTAGATACACCTTATGATTTTGAGGGAAAAGAAGCGTCTACACCTACGATAGAAGTGGATAGAAACTTTAATCCGTTTCATCGAGAGTTAATTATACAGACTGATAAGTTTGAATATAATCCATTTGATAATAATGCAGCGATGTTTCTTGGGAACACAGATAGTAATATCGAGAATAACCGCTTTATCGATGACTTAGAAAATAAAGATAGTTATGTGACAATGAATCCTTTTGGGGATAAGATCACAAATAACGGAAATGATATAGAGAATACTCGTTTTATCGATGTTCTGGAGAGTAAAGGTAATGTTTCAGAGAATATTTCGTTTGAGGAGACGTTAGAAAGTAAGGGGAATACCTCAGAGAATATTTCGTTTGATGAAGCGTTAGAAAGTAAAGGGAATTCTTCTTCTGATTATATAGAAGGATTTTCTACAAGTGCATCTGATGTAGAGGAAGAAATGTCTTATGGAGATGTGTTAGAGAGCAAAGGAAATGCTATCACTCGTGATGACTATGCAGATGGAATGACTTTAGGGTCAAAAGTGAATAGAAACATAGATGTAATCGAATCTAAGATGAGTAAATCATCTGGAGGAAGTAGCAAATCATCTCCTAGAGGAGCAGTATCTTCTAAGAGTAACATCGAAGGGTGGGAGAATTTGTATGAAGGATTGCGTTCGACAAGTGAAGATTTAGATGTTTCTGGCATAAAATTAGAGAGTGATTTCGTAACTGGTAATCTCTTTGAGAATAAACAAGGAGAGATAACAGGAGTCAAACGCTTTCAGATTAATAGAAAGTATATCGTGAGTCCGATCAAATCAGGGATGGTAATCATCGATCAAGGGAGAGCACATCAGCGTATACTGTATGAGAAGTTTATGGAGAGTATCCAAAACCACACTGCTTCATCTCAACAGTTGTTATTTCCATTGACATTGTATTATTCTCCTTATGAGGTAGAGATACTTAGAGAGTTATATCCGATGTTACAGCAGACAGGATTTGGATTTGAGCATATGACACAAGATTATGTAGTGATCTCGGGACTGCCTGTAAATATATCAGAGAGTGAGGCGTCTATCGTCTTAGAAGACCTAATCAGTGACTTCCAAGATGGCGTGCCAAAAACAGCAATGGGTCAGAGTGACCGCATCGCTAAATCATTAGCACATAGTTTATCTGTCAAGACAGGTACTGTACTAAATGAAGAAGAACAAGAGAATATCGTTAATTCGCTATTCGCTTGTAAAGAACCTAGTGTATCACCATTTATGAAACCTACTTTTATCACAATGAGAGTAGAAGATATAGAAAAAAAATTCGCATTATAATGAGAATAACTGACACCGTAAAGCACCTTATTATTGTTAATGTCATCTTTTTTGTAGCAAGTAATTTTATACCGGCTATGAATCAGTTGTTAGCGATGTATTATTTTGAAAACCCTAGTTTCTATGCATGGCAACCTTTGACGCATATGTTTATGCATGGAGGACTGATGCATATCTTGTTTAATATGTTTGCTTTATTTTCTTTTGGATCTACACTAGAATCTATCTGGGGAGGTAAGAAATTCTTAACATTCTATTTGTTATGTGGTTTTGGAGCAGCGTTATTACATACAGGAGTAAATTACTATAGTGTGCATAGTGCAGTATCAACTTTAGTAGATAATGGGTATACATCTTCTGATGTGATGTCGTTATTGGCAGAAGGGAAATATGATATGAGATGGAATAATGTGTTAGGGGCAGGAGAATTAAATAACTTTTTATCAGCATATAATACACCAGTAGTAGGAGCATCAGGAGCTATCTATGGATTATTAGTAGCATTTGCGTTTATGTTTCCTAATGCGGAGTTGATGATGATGTTCATCCCTGTGCCTGTAAAGGCGAAGTACTTCGTGCCAGGTATATTACTTCTTGATTTATATGGAGGGGTAGTAGGTAGCTTTAGTTTATTCGGTGGTGGAGGAGGTATCGCTCACTTTGCACATATCGGAGGAGCGCTAATGGGGTACCTGTTGATGGTCTATTTTAAAAAGACACAATTTAACCACAATCGTTGGGATAGATAATGAGCAAGATATTAGACGATTTAAAGTATTCGTATAGAGCTGGGGGTATCGCACAGAAGATTATTTATTGGAATGTTGGGATAGGATTAATTGTGCTTGTATTAGATGCTTTTTTTTCAGTGTTTAGTGCACATGTATTATCGTGGTTAGTATTAAATAGCAATCTGTCTATATTAGCTTTTAAACCTTGGACAATACTTACTTATTCATTTATACACGCTGGTGTAATACATCTGCTGTTTAATATGATTATGTTGTTCTTTGTGAATCGATTATTTTCTACGTTCTTTAGTGAGAAACAATTCTTGACATTATATATATTCGGTGCTTTATTAGGAGGAATATTCTTTGTGATAGGGTCTCAGTTTATGACTACAGGAACAGTATTAGTAGGGGCTTCGGCAGCTACGATAGCACCGTTAGTAGGAATGGCAGTACACGCTCCTATGATGCAAGTTAGATTAGCATTAATAGGGAATGTAAAGATGTGGCATATCGCTGTTTTTATCATTGTTCTAGATGTTATCCAATTAAATACAAGTAATGTAGGTGGACACTTAGCTCATCTAGGTGGAGCTGCTATGGGATATCTCTATATAAAATTATTAGAGAAAGGATATGATTTAAGTAGTATATTTGATAAGATAAGTAATCTGTTTAAACGCAGTCAAGGGACTAAGTTTAAGAAGGTTTATGTTAATAAAAATGTTGTGAACAAGGAGAATGAGGTAGGTAATGAAGGAGAAACACGACAAAAGAAAATAGATAGTATATTAGATAAAATCAGTAAATCTGGGTATGAAAGTCTGACGAAAGAAGAGAAGGACTTTTTATTTAGAGCTGGAAAAGAATAGAGTATGAAGAACCTTTCGTGGTTTAATAAAGTAGTATATGGAGCAAATATATTAGTGGCAGTAATGTCATTAGTAGGTTATTTTTTGCCTTTTTTGGCACCTAAACTGTTTCCTTTACTATCTGTCTTTACGTTGATATTACCTTTCTTTTTGATTATTAATTTAGTCTTTCTGTTCTATTGGTTGGTTCAAGTGAAGAAACAAATATGGTTATCTGTATTAATGTTATTAATCGGTGTTACATTCATTAATAAGTTTTACAAGTTTACAGGTAGGGCAGAAGTAGTGGGAGATAATGAGTTCACACTAATGAGTTATAATGTTCGTCTGTTTAATCTTTTTAATTGGATACCAGATGAGGATATTCCTGAGAAGATAAAGGAATTCGTTGATCTACACGATCCAGATGTAGTGTGTTTTCAAGAGTATTCTAAGAATACGAATATCAAGTTTAGTCAATATCCGTATAAGTTTGTTACTTCTCACGGCAACAAGATTAAAACGGGTCAAGCAATCTACTCGAAGTATAGAATATTAGATAAAGGAGAGATTAAACTACCTAGCTCAAATAACAATGTGGTGTTCGCTGATATTTTGAAAGGACAAGATACCATTAGAGTTTATAGTATCCATTTGCAGTCGATAAGTATTAGCCCTGATATACATGAGAGTATCGATGAGGCTAAGTCTAAAATGATCGTTAACCGTATCGCAAAGGCATTTAAAGAACAGCAAGTACAATCTGAGCTGATACAGTCTCATATGAATGATGTCTCTATACCTAAGATTATTTGTGGAGATATGAATAATAGTGCTTACTCTTATGTGTATCGCAATATTAGAGGTGATTTAAATGACGCTTTCGTAGAAGGTGGTGCAGGATTTGGTAAGACGTATGATTTCTCTTATTATCCTATGCGAATAGATTATGTATTCGTAGATCCACGTATACATGTGAAGGCATTTAATACCTACTCGGATTTTAGAAAATCAGATCACTTCCCGCTAATCACTAGATTAGAACTAACGAAGAAGGAAGAGTAGAATTAGATATAAAAAAAGAGCTTAATGATTAAATCGTTAAGCTCTTTTTTGTTAGATTATATTAAATCTAATGCTCTCTCTAGTGCGATGCCTCTAGATCCTTTGATTAGAATTAGTTTGTTCTGAAATACTGTGTTTGATACCTCTTCAATATGTTGTTTGAACAATTCGAAAGTATCGAAGTGATAGATATTTTCGTGTTTATTATTGATAGAAGCCTTAGAAAATTCTTTACCGATAAAGTAAGCAGTTTTATTGTTTACTTCAGCTAATCGAGTTATGATATCTTTATGTTCTTTTAATCCTTCTTTCCCTAGTTCTAACATATCACCTAAGATGAATACTTTATCTCTGTCATCTTTTAAATGATCAAAGTTAGTTAGGACAGCATCCATACTACTAGGGTTAGCATTATATGCATCTAATAGTATCATAGATTCTCCTTTAGTAATCCATTGAGATCTATTGTTCGTAGGGATATAATCTGCTATAGCTTGTTTAATATCTGTAAAATCAACATTAAAGAATTGTCCTATCGTTAGAGCAGCTGCTATGTTAGTTGCATTATAAATACCTGTAAGGTTAGAATTAATAACCTCTCCTTTATAGTAAACAGTAGCATTAGGCTGTGCTTCTAATTTATCGATCACTATATCTGCTGACTCGTCATTACCAAAAGTAAAGCGACTAAAAGTAATGGTCTTAGCATCCTGTCTAGGGTCATCTATATTGACAAAGGCTGTTTTATGGTTATCTTCAAGGTAATCATATAATTCACTTTTAGCCTTGATAACGCCCTCAAAACCTCCGAAGCCATCTAAGTGGGCTTTCCCAAAGTTCGTGATGTATCCAAAGTCAGGATCTGCTAATTCACATAACATTGCTATTTCTTGTTTGTGATTAGCTCCCATTTCTATAATTCCTAAATCTGTATCTTCTGTGATAGATAATAAGGTTAAAGGAACACCGATATGATTGTTTAGATTTCCTTTAGTAGCCGTTATCTTGTACTTTTTGCTAAGTACTGTAGCGATAAGTTCTTTTGAAGTAGTCTTTCCATTACTACCTGTTAGGGCGATAATAGGTAATCCTAATTGCTGTCTATGGTGTTTAGCCAGTTGCTGTAAAGCGCCTAACGCATCTTGTACGTATAACATTTTGGTTGGATCAGTTACCAACTTTTTGTTGTCCATTATTACATAAGCAGCCCCTTTATTTAAGGCGTCTTGAGCAAATTCATTAGCGTCAAAATTGTCTCCTTTTAAAGCAAAAAAAAGAGAGTTAGGAAGTATGTTTCTAGTATCCGTAGACACACCATCACACTGTAAAAAACATTGGTAAAGTTCTGTAATATCCATGGTTCAAAAGTATAAAAAAAAGCCCTAATGAGATTAGGGCTTTTGAAAAAGAATATTCTAAAATATGTTAATTCTTTGTTTTGCGTTTGTCTGATTTAGGACCTACTTTAGTCATTGCTAATCTGAATCCTATGTAATCTGTAGCTTGATCTTCTGGGAAGTATCGTCTAGTAGCAGGATCTAACCAATATGCTCTATCTTTCCAAGAACCACCTTTGATAACACGAGATTTCTCATCATAAAGTGTAGCTTTTCTCAGTGCTTTAGGAGCTTCTCCTTTTATCTTACCACCAAGACCATTCTGAAGATTATCATCAAATACAGAAGGATCTAACATTTCTTGAGCAACTTGTCCAGGTAGATTGCGTATTCTTAATTTACCAGTACTTAGTGTGTCAAATTTAATAGATTCATTAGTAGTGATTTCAATCTTACCATCAGCACCTATTCTGTTTTTGTAGTATACATTTCCTTTATAGAAGTTGAAGTCAGTATCGTTTTGATCAGTATTGGGATCATAAACATCCGCTACCCATTCTGCTACGTTACCAGACATATCATATAGTCCAAAATCATTAGGAGGGTATGATTTTACAGCATTAGTGATGTCTCCATTATCTGTAGACCATCCGGCGATACCTCCGTAGTCACCACGTCCTTGCTTATAGTTAGCATATTTAGTGTTTTGTACGATTGGTCTGCCTTTTTTGCGTTTACCACCTTTATCCCAAGGGTATGTTTTGCGCCCTTTATAATTGTTGTATTCACGATTACCAACTAGACCGATAGCAGCATATTCCCATTCTGCCTCGGTAGGTAGTCTGAATTGAGAAGTAAATAAACCAGAGTTTTGTGTTGCATACAAGTTGCGATCACCTTCTTTTGCTTTATTTCCTTTTCCTTTATAAGCGATATCTCCATTACCACCATATACTGATTCAGGAGAGATTAAATATGTATCTGTGCTGAAGTGTGCGTCAGAGTCTGCATCAAGAATCTTAGCATCTTTCTTTAAATAACCTGCTTTCTCAAGGGCTAATTCGTTTACACGATCAGTTCTCCATTTAGCATAGTCATTTGCTTGTAGCCAAGTTACACCTACTACAGGGTAGTTAGCATAAGCAGGGTGTCTCAAATAGCTAGTGATAAGTGATTCATTGAATCCAGATGGACCTCTCCAAACAGTAGTGTCAGGAATAGCACTTGTATAGATTTCTTGATATAATTCGTTGTTTTGTGGGTAAACAGTACGCAGCCAATATAAGTACTCGTTGTACATTATATTAGTAGTTTCAGATTCATCCATATAAAACGATTGAACATACATTTCTTTTGGATTGTTGTTCCAATCAGAAAGAATATCCTCTTGAACACGTCCCATAGTAAATGTACCACCCTCTACAGGAACCATTCCTTGTGGAGTACGTTGTTCATATTTGGTGTTGTATTGGAAACCACCTTTGCTATCATTGATTTTCCAACCTGTAGCCGTTGAAACGTTACTGTTTGATTTTCCGCAACTCGTTATACTAGCAGCAACTAAAATACCTGCAAGTAATCGAAAGTTTAAAAGCTTTTTAATCTTCATCTCGTTATAAATGGATATAAAATTGTACGCAATTTAATAATTAACGTTTAATTAGCAATGTGAATACTTTCATTTTATTGAAAAAGTATCATTTTTTTTTATTTTTTAATAAGCAATTACCTTTATAACGTCCAAAAGTATTTTGTATTGTTTGGTCAAAAATAATTGTATTCTATAATTCTCTTTTTATTCAATGCAAATGTAAACGGATTTACTCAAATGTATGGCAGATTATTTTAATAAAAAAATAAGAAATAGGACTATTTGTGCGTTTTACATAGTAACTAAGTAATAGGAGCTCTATACGTGTTTAATAAGTCGTTCTGTGCTAATATAAACTTCCTTGTATAAAATGGATGTTTGTAAATATGCTAGATACTATAGGAAAGTTTTTAGAAGAATGAGTGGTGTTATTATTTGCTAAAAATATTTATATAGTATAATTCCAGTTGTATTTTGTTTGATTTGTAGTATGATTATTGAATTGTAGCTATGGATTAAATCATTAGATTTACAATATGTAAGTGGGATGTTATTAAATATATTTATTGTGCTTTTCAGACTAATAGGTATTAGAACTGATCTTAATAAGGTGAATAGTTGTGTTTTGACTATTTGGAAATATTATTAATTCTAATGCTAGTCTTTAGAAATGTTAAAAAGTTTATATTTGTGAATCTTAAAAAAATCAAGATGAAAAAAGTTACAGCCTTATTTCTTACTGTGTTAGCGGGACATAGCATTTATGCTCAGGATATAGTTAGACCTATAACTACAGGAGTTCCGTTCTTAATGATCGCTGGGGACGCTAGGTCTTCAGGTATGGGAGATATGGGAGTAGGTACATCTACAGATGTGTTTTCTCAACAACACAATGCTGCAAAATATGCTTTTGCTACACAATCACAAGGTTTTTCGTTAAATTATAGTCCATATATGTCTAAGGTGAGTAGTGATATGTCATTAGGACAATTAACATACTATAATAAATTTAATGAACGTAGTGCTATTGGTGTAGGATTGCGTTACTTCGGAATGGGAGAGATGGAGTTTAGAGATAGTTATAACGGTCCAGCCTCTGTAAAAAAGCCTAATGAGTTTGCCATTGATGTGTCTTATTCATTGAAATTAAGTGATCGTTTTGGTATGGCTGTTACAGGTCGTTTTATAAATTCAAATCTTAGAATGCCAGAAACGGATGGGTCAAATACAATGGCTAGTCAAGTAGCCGTAGATGTTGCAGGGTTCTATGAATCAGATTTAATTAACTTTTATAGTTTTGATGGTAGATGGAGAGCAGGATTTAATATTCAAAATTTAGGCCCTAAGATTAAGTATGAAGACGAACAATTTGGTTCTTTCTTGCCTACTAATTTAAGATTAGGTGGAAGTTTTGATTTTATCATAGACAGACAGAACACACTGACTGTAGGTGCAGAGGTCAGTAAGTTACTAGTACCAACACCTCCATTAGATAGAACTGACTCAGAGGAAATGATTAAGTATAATGATATGAGTTGGTTTAAAGGTGTGTTTAAATCATTCGGTGATGCACCTGACGGATTAAGTGAGGAGATGAAGGAAATAGCTTGGTCTATAGGAGCAGAGTATTGGTATGATAATAAGTTTGCTTTTAGAACAGGGTATTTTCACGAAAGTCCTGAGAAAGGAGCTAGACAATATGCTACTTTAGGAGCTGGATTTAAATATAGTATGATGACAATAGATCTATCATACTTATTCTCAACATCGAAAATTAACAACCCAATGGAGAATACCTTAAGATTTTCTCTAACATTTGATTTAGGTAGAAAAACTTATTCAAGAGGTTAAACCCCTAATACGTTTTAGTTAAATATTATAAACAATTTTACTTCATAGTTCTTTTATTAGCTCTAAAACCATACAATAGTATGTGTGAATCACTAATTATGATCTATTTTGTATAATTACTTATCGTTTATATGTCTATTGCGTGTATCGGGTTAAAAAAAATAGTATATTTGTATAAGAGTCCAAACCATCCCCAAAAGATGCGTTTGGATTTTTTATCTCTAATAGTCAAGGATTATGAAAAAAATTGAAATTGTTACAACGTTTTTAGAATATGACTCTTTAGCGGAGTTGACAGTAGCTGATCAAGAATTAATGAATAGAGCAATAGAGGTTCGTAAGAATGCTTATGCACCATATTCTAAATTTAGAGTAGGAGCTGCTATCTTGTTAGAAGATGGTACTGTAGTGGTAGGGTCTAATCAAGAAAATGCTGCTTTTCCATCTGGATTATGTGCAGAACGTACAGCGATATTCTATGTGGGAGCAAACTATCCAGGTAAGAGGATAGTAAAGATGGCAATCACTGCATCTTCTGACTTAAAAATAACTAATAGTCCAATACCTCCTTGTGGAGCTTGTAGACAAAGTATCTTAGAGTACGAAGTAAAACAGGATACTCCAATCGAGATGTATTTTATGGGGGCTGAAGGAAAAGTATGTTATTCGCCATCATTGGTAAATATCTTGCCTTTCCACTTCGATAAAGATTCTATGTAAAATAGTTTATCTTAAACCCACATTACTCATTAGCCAAATACTACAAAGCAATTCTACTTTATAGCTCTTTCATTAGCTCCAAAACCATACTATAGTATGCTTTCATCACTAATTCAGACCTATTTTGTATAATTACTTTTCGTTTATATGTCTATTGCGTAATCTGGGTTAAACCCACATTACTCATTAGCCAAATACTACAAAGCAATTCTACTTTATAGTTCTTTCATTAGTACTATATCGTGCAATTGCTTTTTTACCTGTCTATCCTGTATTTTGGGTTAAATCTACAACTAAAGTTGCTACTATAAATTCTGCTTTGCATAGATACAATTAGCATTTGACTGACTGTGTTTTAGTGCTAAATAGGGTTATGTACTATTGGGTGGCTAAAATTGATAGGTAGACTATCTTTTAAGTTCAGTCCTTAAGCAATTTATTCTTAGTTGAATATTTCTGAAACATTTATAGTGTTTTAGTTACTTATTATATATAATCATATTAATTGTACTTCATTTTGTATTAATAAAATGAAGGTATAGCTATTATAATTGTACGCATACCAATAATTTTTTAAAATTAATAAACATTGATATCTGCTGTATTGATTTAATTGTTAATTTTGATACTTGATTTATATCGCAATGATATAAATCTTAAGCCATTAAAAAGATTTAACATTGGCTTTTTTAATTCATAAAATGGATACATACGCCCAGATCATTACAATGCTAGCTAGTTCTAACATTGTACACGAAGAAATTTCAGTAGGTAAATTATTACTTACATTATTTTTAGTCTTGTTAAACGGATTTTTCGTTGCAGCAGAGTTTGCAATCGTAAAGGTTCGTACTTCTCAAATTGAAGTACATCAAGAACTAAATTCAAAAGTAGCAGGTATTGCTAAAGGTATCGTAGGTAACTTAGATGCATACTTAGCTGCAACACAATTGGGGATTACGTTAGCTTCACTTGGTTTAGGATGGGTTGGAGAAAGCTCATTGACTCCAGTGATTATGTATTTATTTGAGTTTTTTGGTTTTTCTGGACCAGAATGGTATGCAGTAGCAAAAAGTGTTTCTTTCCCGTTAGCATTCGCTATTATTACAATTCTACATATTGTGTTTGGTGAATTAGCGCCTAAATCACTTGCAATTCACTTTCCAACCAAGACAACTTTTACAGTAGCGTGGCCATTGCGTATATTCTACTTTGTATTTAGACCTATCATTTGGATGATGAATGGTTTAGCAAATGGTATATTGCGTTTAATGGGTATAAGTCCTATACATGGGTCTGATATTCATACAGAAGAAGAGTTAAAAATGATTATTACTGAAAGTCAAGAAGGTGGTGCCATTGAAGAGACTGAGAGAGTATTAATCCAGAATGTGTTTGACTTTGACGATAGACGTGTAAATAATATTCAAAGCTTGCGTAAGAATGTTTCTGCAATAGAAATAAATACAAGTGTATTAGAGGCAATTGATTATGCTATTAATGAAGGGTACTCACGTTTTCCGGTATATGAGGATAACTTAGATAATATAAAAGGAGTAATCTATACTAAGGACTTGATGAAAGCAATGATTCAAGATAAAACGAATACTTCTTTAGCATCATTGTTACGAGAACCAATCTATATTTCAGAGAATACACTTATTAAAAATGTATTAAAACAATTTCAAGCAAAACACTTACAGATGGCAATAGCTACGAATGAAGTAGGTGAGTTTACAGGAATTGTAACAATGGAAGATATATTAGAAGAGCTTGTCGGTGAGATTCAAGATGAGTATGATAATGAAGAACCTGTAGTAGTAAATATTGGAGAAGGTAAATATGTTGTGAGTGCACATTATAACCTTTCAGATATCAATAGATTATTACCTATTAAGTTTGAAGAGAGTGAACATTATGATACTTTAGCTGGTCTAATTGGTGAAGAATGTGCTAATGATGAGTTTAATGTAGGTGACGTTATAAGACTTGATGATTATGAAGGTAGAATACTTAAGATGTATCGAAATTCAGTAGAACAAGTAGAGTTAAGTCTTCTAACTAAAGAGCAAAAAGAAAGTCAATCAGACGATAAATAATAAATAGAAGGCAGTTTCAAAGAAACTGCCTTTTTTTATACTTACTATTGAGCATAGCCTAGAGGGATTACATCAGCGAATTGCTACAATTTATCACATATTACACGAAGCGTTTGGTGGAGAAACCAAGCCATAATATATTTGTTATTATTTACCATTATAAGCAATAGTAATTTATGATTTATAAAGTTTCTTACGATTTAATAGAACCAGATGATTATATACAGATGCGTATTAGTTGTGGATTATCTGAGAAGAGAGTGATGGCTGCGGTCATAGGATTAGCAAATTCACTTTGTTGTATCTCTATCTATGATACAGAGGATGATAATAAGTTCATAGGTATGGGGAGATTAGTAGGTGATGGAGGATGTCACTGTCAAGTAGTAGATATCTGTGTATTGCCAGAATATCAAGGACAAGGACTAGGTAAGCTAATTATGACAGAGCTAACCACATTTATAAATGATAACTTGCCTGAATCGTGTTATGTTAACCTCATAGCTGATGGAGAAGCATATAAGTTATATGAACAATTTGGTTTTAATGATGTATGGCCAGCTTCGAGAGGAATGGGATATGTAAAGAAAAATTAGTTAAAAGAGCACTTTATAGTTTTGTCTATAAAGTGCTCTTTTTAGGTTTTAAAAGTAGTGATACAAATAATGTTATTACAGAAAAACCGATTATTACCATAGCAATACTTGGCATTTTACTACTGATGAATAACCCCGTTCCTATTAGGATGTAGTATAACAATCCAAATAATGCACTTGCACTACCGATAGAGGATTTATACTGTAATAAGGCTTGACTTAAGATATTCGGGATAGCGATACCAAAAGCAGTTACTATAAATATCATAGGAATTAAAAAGTATAAGTTATTGCCTATAGTAAGAAGAATTATAGCGCTAACTATAGCGATTAGTGCAGCTATCTTTATCAAGGTATTAGGTAAGTATCCTTTTTCTAATAGTTGTTTGTTTATAAAACTACCAACAAATGAACCTATTGCTAGTATTACACCACTATAACCATAAACAGTAGGACTGAGTCCTTCTTGTTCAAAGATAAAAGGAGCAAAAGAGTAATAGCTAAATAGCATCACATTATAAGACATAACCAATAAGGCATATTTCCAAAGTAAAGAATCTGTATACATTGTCTTCGCTAGGTTGATTATCTTGACGAATGTTATTCTGTCGTTTGTTTGCTTCGTTTCATTAAGAGAAAAATACGAAGTCCCAAATAGCAGGATTGATAAAGTAGCTAAAACAGTGAATATACCTAGATATCCATAATGCTCTGAGAGAATTCCTCCTGTTAATAAACCAACCACTGGACTGATAGATAGTGCTATCCCCATAATCGAGAATACCTTTGCTAGCTCGAGTCCTGTATAACTATCTCTCATCATCGTCTGTGTGATGACAGATCCTACAGCGATACCGAAGGCAGCAATAAAACGAGCGATTAGGATCGTCTCAAAGTTAGTCGCTATTAAGGCTAATACTGACGCAAGCGTATAGGTTATTAACCCGCTGAGCATTGCTTTTCTTCTGCCAATATAATCACTTAAAATACCCCAAAAGATTACTCCTAATGCAAATGCTATAAAGTAAATGCTAATCGTTAGAAGGGTTGTTTCTTTAGGAATGCCAAATGCTTTTGCTAAATGTGTAAGTGCAGGACTATAGATCGTCTCAACAAACTGTGGAAACATCATTAATATGATCATCAGACTTAAACTGTTCTTTGTTTTCATTGTTTTTTAATTTTTGACAAAGATCAGTTGAGATTGTACTATCTTTATAATACTATAAATACAATTAATATCAATATACGGACAGATGGCGTATTTGCATTCGGAACAACCTTTTTACCCAGAGCGAATTGATTTGCCTATAATAGGGCTTGCTTCTGATTTGGTACAACACGATTCTGGTTTTCATCAGCACGATGAGCACCTACAACTTTTATATGCTCCGAGTGGATGTATGACTTTGATAACTGAGGATACACAAGTGATCTTGCCGCCTAGTCGTATGTTGATTATTCCTGCAGGAATAGCTCATCGAGTTTTTTTTAGGAATGTAGTGTCTTATCGATCTATTTATTTTAAAGCAGATAATAAACTGTGGGATACTGATGTTATTCAGGTGTTCGAAGTGAACCCTTTAATAGAGCAAATCATTGAGCGTATGTGCTATTGGGAGTGGAGTACTTACTCAAAAGAACAACATGCTTTAATCACAGTGTTTAGTCACGAACTTAAAGCAGCTATTAAGGAAGATTATCATTTAAAGATACCTAGTGATAGTAGGTTATCTACCTTGATGCAACAGATAATTATAGATAAGAAAGTGCCTCCTTTTTTAAAAGAAATAACTCAGGAAGTAGGGGCAAGTGAGAAGACTATTTCTCGGATCTTTAAGAAAGAAACAGGGATGGTCTATCAAGATTGGCGCCTTCAATGGAAGTTTTATCGATCTCTAGAGTTATTAGCCGAAGAGATGCCTATTTCTGTAGTAGCAGATGAGTTAGAATTCTCTTCTGATAGTGCCTTTATTGATTTCTTTAAAAAGTATGCTGGTAAGACACCTCATAGATATTTGACAAGAACATAATTTATACTACCGATGGATAGATTTGATGACTTACTTAGAGATATTAAAGTCTGTAAGATATGTGATAAAGAATTGCCTTTAGGAGCGAATCCTATTGTATTATCTAGTATGCAGTCAAAAATAGTAATTATAGGGCAGGCGCCGGGACTAAAAGTACATCTATCTGATATTCCCTTTAAAGATAAAAGTGGAGAGCAGTTGCGTAGATGGTTAGGAGTGACTGAAGTGGAGTTTTATAATACAGCGAACTTTTCCATTATTCCGATGGGATTTTGTTATCCAGGTAAGGGAAATAATGGCGACTTACCACCTAAGAAGATTTGCGCTCCGACTTGGCATCCACAGTTGTTAGAACAGTTAACTAACGCTAAACTTATTCTGTTAATAGGAAAGTATGCACAAGATTATTATCTAAAGAATAGCAAATCGTTAACAGAGAATGTATATGCCTTTCACGAGTATCTACCTACTTATTTTCCACTGCCTCATCCATCCCCTAGAAATAATATTTGGAAAGCCAAGAATCAATGGTTTGAACAGGAAGTTGTCCCTGTACTACAGCATCAAGTCAAATTATTATTAGCAACCTAAAGTAGTGTAGTACTACACAGTTCGTTTAAATGAAAGTTGTTTTCTAACCATCATATAGATTAAGCTTAAGATAATCACTATTGCACTTGCGTACATAATCGTAGGGATATGTGTTAGATTGTCTTTATAGTACCAACCTGCTAAGAATGCTCCTCCACCAACACCAGCTTCTAGAGCGATGTACATCGTAGAGACAGCACGTCCTCGTTGATCAGGTTGACTGAAGTCTATCGTCCATGCATTAAGCGCAGGAGATAGGATACCTAGTGAGATACCATAGACAAATGCTCCTAGATATAATCCGTTTACAGATTCGTAAAAACCAATGATTATAAGGGAAATAACTAGTAATACTAATCCGATATTAATAATAAGAACACGACCATATTTATCCGATACTTTACCAGCGACAAATCTTACTAATAGTGATGAGATGGTAAAGATCATAAAGAATATACCTTTGTTTTCTAAGCCTAAATGACCAGTCCAGTCAGGAATCAATGTTAGAATCACTCCATAGGCGATGTATGACATAAATGTAACAAAGGCAGCAGGAAATACGCCAAGGTCAAAGATATCTTTACCTGATATTTTAAGTAGTTTAAAGGAGAACTTTTCTTTCACTTTTAAAGTTTCCTTCATATTCATTAAGATTACTATAGATAGTAATGCGAAGGCAGACGAGGTGTAGAATAAGAAATCTATAGAAGTGTACATCTTGATTGTACTACCGATGGCAGGACCTATAGCCATACCTGTACTAAAACTTATCCCGTGTAACCCTAATGCTTCTCCCCATCTTTCCTTAGGGACTATATCCGCTACATAAGCAGCTGTAGCTGTAGGTTTAAAACCTGTAGAAAAACCGTGAAGTAGCCTTAAAAATAAGAAACCAGATACAGAAGTTAAGATAGGATACAGTAGGCTACATACGAAACATACGATAGACCCGATAGCCATAATAGGTACTCGACCTATCTTATCTGTTAACTTACCACTAAAGGGACGAGATATTCCTGCTGTGATAGTGAATAGACCTATAATTAATCCCTTATATTCTGCTCCACCTAGACCTGATAAGTAATCAGGCAACTCCGGTATAAGCATATTAAAACTAGCAGAAAATAATAATGAACTTAAACAAACTAGAATAAACTGTGTATTATATATAGGGTGTGAATTAAATCTAGGCACGTACTTTGGTTTTAATGAGATACAAAGTTATCAGATTACAACTTCCTGTACAATAATTTTTCACTCTAACTATTCTAGATGAAACGATAGCATAAAAAAACTCTAGATACACGAACTCATTTAATTGAGTGGTGTATCTAGAGTTTTTAGTATTTAAAGAATCTAGTATATCAGATTATTTTTCTTTGTGGTAGATAGCGTCTGCTTCATCAAACTTCTCTATCATATCTGTAGAAGCTTGTTTACCGAAGTTAGATACTAAGTATATTGCTAATGAACTGAATATAAAACCAGGAATGATTTCGTATATAGTATCACCAAATAATATTGGCCACACAATAACCGTAATAGCACCTATCGCTACTCCTGCGAATGTCCCCATACCTGTTGTTTTTCTCCAGAATAGAGTGAATAGTATTGCAGGACCAAATGCCGCTCCAAAACCTGCCCAAGCATGTGCTACTAGTGAAAGAATCTTACTATCAGGATCATAAGCAATAAATATAGCTACTAATGAGATTAATAATACAGCAAATCTTCCCATCCATACTAATTCCTTTTGACTTGCAGTTCTTCTAAAGTATGCTTTATAGAAATCTTGAGTTAATGTACTTGAAGACATTAATAGTTGTGCGCTTAGTGTGCTCATTACTGCTGCTAAGATAGCTGATAATAAGATACCTACTACCCATGGGTTAAATAACTGTTTGATTAATTCGATGAATATCATTTCGTTATCTTTCGTTACTACACCAGCTAGTTCTGGGTGTTTATAGTAGTAGCTAATCCCTAAGTATCCGATAGTTACAGCACCTCCTAGACATAGTGTCATCCAAGACATACCTATGCGTCTAGCATTCTTCATTGTCTTCACACTATCAGCAGCCATAAAACGAGCCAAGATATGTGGTTGACCAAAATAACCTAATCCCCAAGCTGCTGCACTAATAATAGCTACAAATCCTACTTTGTGAGTAAGGCTGTTATATGGGATACTAGTTGCTAGTGAAGCCTCATTTGTATAAGTAGTGATGGCATCCCATCCTCCCATATATAAAATGATCATTACAGGTGTAAGTATTAAAGCGAATAACATTAATGTCGCTTGTATCGTATCACTCCAACTCACTGCTAAGAATCCACCTATAAATGTATATGTTATCGTAGCTAAGGCTCCTAGATATAGTGCATTAGTGTATTCCATATGGAATAAAGTCTCGAATAATCTTGCTCCTGCTACCATACCTGAAGCACAGTATATAGTAAAGAAGAATAAAATAGTTATAGCAGATACAGTTTTTACTAGTTGACCATCTTTACCAAATCTGTTATGAAAGAAGTCTGGCAATGTCAGTGCATTATTATTAATCTCTGTATGTACTCTCAGACGTCCTGCTACTAGCTTCCAGTTATAATATGCACCAATGATTAATCCGATAGCAATCCAGCTCTGAGATAATCCTTTTGCAAATATAGCACCAGGTAGTCCCATTAATAGCCATCCTGACATATCGGATGCTCCTGCTGATAATGCAGTTACTAATGGACCGAAGCTACGTCCTCCTAGGATGTAGTCCGAAAAGTCTTTTGTGCGTAGGTAAGCTACAATACCTATTCCTAAAACAATTACTAGATATATAGCAAAAGTGATAATAGTTGGATCTATTTTGTCAAACATTTTTTTGTTATTTTTTTGCTAAAAATATTTAATTATTTTAAATAATGCAAAATATATACGTTTTTTCTGTCTAGAATATTCATTATGCAATGAATGTGTGTTCTTGTTGTATGCTGTGACTTTGTATTTTGAAAGGGATATTGACTTTCAGAAGAGGATTTGTTAACAATTGTTATCGTCATTTAGTTCGTCTACTTATAATTTTGTTTCTATTAATAAAATGAGAACAAATGAATAATAAAGATTTAGTTAAGAATGGTTTACAACTCGTATTGGAGAACCCTAGTTATGACATACCTCTTATAGAAACATATTTTTCTAAGAATTATGTACAATGTGTTGACGGCAAGAGATTTGACTACACTATGTTCACTAAACATATTAAGAAAGTAAAGGAGTTGACTACAAAGTTATCTATTGAGTTTAATTATATAGCAGAAGAAGGTAATCTCGTGTTTACAAACCATACTGTTACAGTGATTATGAAGGATGGAACGCAAGATCAAGTGAAAGTAATCGCTACATTCATTATAGAGGATAGACAGATTGTTTTTTGTGATGAACTAACATTGCATTTGGACAATCATCAAAAAACTAAAGACCTAGGTTCAGTGGTGTAATGTACTATAAAACAAGAAGCCCTATACGGGGGGTAGGGTGTATAGGGCTAAAAGTAGTATGAAAAAAAAGTTTATAGTAATGATAACAAGAAATGTGCCAACAGAGTTTTTTTCTGTGACTATCTGCTTGTTTTATCTGCAATTACTCAATTGGTGATTTTTGGTATTTTATATTGGTCGAAAATGAGAATTACTAAAGGGGTTTTAATTATTACAGATTTGAGAAATAAGTTTTTTTTGTGATCTTTAAATACTGATTACGTTGTTGTTCAATCCTAAAAATAACTTGTTAAATGGAATCTACTAAGTTTAATAATAATGCTTTTTTTGTAAGTGTTTTGTGCGTTTTTTTGCAGTGGTCGCATAATGGTCGCATAGTGGTCGCATAATGGTCGTATAGTTTAGGCCATTTTTAATGCGACCATTATGCGATCAAACTACGATTATTATCCCATCACTGTTTTATAGTTGTTTATAGTTTGTTCTAACGAAGTTATAAGTGTTTTGTGAATTGTAAGTGATAGAAAGTTAATGTTTAGCGAGATATGACTTTAGTACAGAAGATATATTAAATGTATAGAGGATGTTTTATACAAAAATAAGGGCGATATACATAGTACATCGCCCTTAGGTATTTTGATTATAGACTATAAGAATAGCCTAGTGTTTTTTTTAATTCGCAGGTTGTTTAGTTGTCATATTCTTAATGATAGACAATAGAATATATACGATAATGATAACAGGTATCGCTAAGTATTGTAATACAGCAAGTAAGATAATTGATAAAATCACAAATCCTATTTGAAGTTTATATGCTCCTAAGTTGTTAGGTTTGACTTTTAATGAGAATAGTGGTAACTCTGCATTCATAATAATAGCACTTAAGATACTGATTACTACTAATAAATAAGGATTACTTAGTACTGATATAACAGTCTCTGACGAAGTAGTAGAGATAATCATAGGGATACTTAGTATAAATAAAGCATTACCTGGTGTAGGCAGTCCGATGAATGAATCAGTCTGTCTCGTATCTATATTAAACTTCGCTAATCTATATGCAGCCCCTAATGTGATGATAAATCCTAAGTAAGGTACTACTCCCATATAGTAAGTCTCAGGAGTAAGATTATATATCTCTTGATTCTCTTGAATATTGGCTAACATTTTATAAACGACTAACCCAGGTACTACACCACTAGTCACCATATCTGCTAATGAATCCAACTGTAGGCCCATTTCACTTTTTACATCTAATATACGTGCGACGAATCCGTCCCAATAGTCAAAAAAGATCCCTATACATACCCATAGAAAAGCCATATGGATATTATCATCAAATGCATACACTAAGGCGATTAACCCAGAAAGTAGGTTTAGTAAAGTGATGGCATTAGGAATGTGTTTTTTCATAATAGAAATTTGTTTTGTTTATATAAACCTATAACGGGTTTACTTGTGTTTATTGTTACAAATGTATCATAAAGTTAGTGATTTTTATAGTGCATAGAGGGATTACTTTATATAGTTTAACTATTACCTTGGTTGTCTATAGTCAATAAAATGTTGTAATGACTAGGTTGTTTTGTTGTAAAAAAAGTTGGGTGCTTGTTTTTAATTGAGATAAATCGGATTTAGTACTATGGTATCCTGTGTTTTAGAATGTGAAGCTAAGATGTGATAAAATGATGTATAGTATTTTTGATAAAGTGAGTAGTATAAATGATTTAAGAAGGTAAGATGTATTAATGTTCTAGAGGTAATTCATACATTAGCAAAGTATTTTAGAGTATAATCTAATAGAGTAAAATATATGATAAAAAATGTGATATATATACTGTTCTGCCTGTTGATAGGGCAGTTGACATATGCGAATGATAGACCATTATCTGATAGAGCAGAGATAAGTGTTATTACTTGTGGAACAGGGAATCAGTTGTATTCATTGTTTGGACATATAGCTATACGTATTAATGATTCATTCGAAGGGATAGATCGAGTGTATAACTATGGTATGTTTGCTTTTAGTGAACCTAATTTTTATGGGAAGTTTGTGAAGGGGAATTTACTGTATTTTGCAGAATATTCTACTTATAGAAATTTCTTAGAAGGTTATGTCTATGATGGACGTGCTGTGTATGAACAAGTTTTAGATATATCTGATGCAGAGAAGCAGGTGATATGGACTAAGCTTAATAAATCTCTAGAAGAATCTAATAAATATTATATCTATAAGTTTATCGATCAGAACTGTACGACTAAGGTGGTAGATATCGTAAATAGCAGTATCAAATCTCCTGTAAAGGTAGACGTAGAAGGCAATACAGATACATATAGAACAATCTTGAATACTTATCTAAGAAGTAGATATTTCGAGATGCTAGGAATAAACTTGATATTCGGAGCTAAGGTAGATGCTCAGAATACATTATTGTTCTTACCAGACAAGTTTATGGAAGGGTTAGCAGAGACTAAGATAGATGGTAAGCCATTAGTGTCTGAGACTATCACGGTATTCAAACCAGAACAAGTAGAGGAAACTCCTAGTTTAAGTCTTAACTCGATGTGGTTCTTTAGTGTAGCAGTCTTAGTATTAGCAGGGTTGATGACTTATCAAGGGGTAAGAAGCGTATACTTCGTTATTATGGGATTATTAGGGTTATTCTTTTTTGGAGTAGGATTTTATTCATTACACGGAGAATTGTTGAATAATAATACGGTATTACTGTGTAGTCCTGTATTCTTATTATTACCTTTTTTTAGAAAGAAAGAGAAGATAGTGAAGGGATTACAATTGTTAGCACTAGTTTGCGTAATTTTGTACATTGTTCTTAATATTACTAGTGAGAAACTCTTAGTTACTCTACCTTTAGTATTATTGACATTAATAAGTATAGCCATTGAGATGCGCCTATTTAAACGTGCCAAGCGATAAGTTATTTATATCTGATTAAAAATACACTATAATATATGTTTTCATTTTTTAAATCTAAACCTGAGTTAAAGACCTTAATACCTAATAATTTTGTGGATATACATTCACATTTGATGTTTGGTATAGATGATGGGGCACAGACTAAAGAAGATACTAAAGCGATCATTGAGTCTATGAAAGCGTTAGGCTTTGATCAGGCGATTACTACACCACATACTACACCTTTAGTATGGGATAATACGAGAGAGGGAATCTTAGCGAAGTATGATGAGGTGTTACAAGTACTACCTAAAGAAGCTGCTTCATTAAAGTTAAAAGTAGCATCTGAGTATATGATGGATGAGAGTTTCTTACAACGTGTGTTGTCTGAAAAACTGCTAACGATAAAGGATAACTATGTGTTAGTAGAGATGTCATACATTAATCCTCCTATCCAGTTAATGGATATCTTGTTTCACTTAAAGTCTAATGGTTACGAGATTATCCTAGCACATCCTGAGCGTTATAACTTCTATCATAAAAATACAGAGATGTATAAGAAGCTAAAAAAGTCAGGTTGTAAGTTTCAGATGAATCTACTGTCTACTACAGGATATTATGGTGGGCACGTATTAGGAGCGGCTAATCATTTGCTGAATAATGATATGATAGATTATGTAGGATCTGATATTCATCATATGAAGCATATTAGAGGCTTTGATGCTAAGATACAAATCAAAGAAGTAAAGAATCTAGAGAAAGCGATAGCAAATAATGTTTTCTTTAAAGAGTAAATATAAATGATCTTAGATCATGACAAGAGAAAGGGATGACGAGAGTTATCCCTTTTTTAGTTTTTAATAGGGTTGATTTTTATAGAATGGTTTTAAGGAGAGTGTTATTATATAATGAGTGTAGTAACATAATTTAGGGATAAAGTAGATGAATCATAAGTAGCAGTTATATTAATGATGAGGGGGGAGAGAAAATGATATAGATATGCAAATCTATGTTATCTTTGCTAAGTTGATTATTAATTAGTTACTTCTTATTTATGTTAATCAGCATATAATTATTGTGTAATATTTGGTTCAAAAAAACAAGTTTATGCCTGAACAACAAAATATAGAATATAAAAGTGCCTGGCACGATGATTATTTAAAGTGGATATGTGGTTTTTCTAATGCGATAGGCGGTATTATTTATATAGGTAAGGATGATGTAGGGAACGTAATAGGAATTGAAGGTTATAAAAAACTTATGGACGATATTCCTAATAAAGTACGTAATGCTATGGGAATAACTGTTGAAGTTAATTTGCATGAGTAGTTAGAAAAGTATTTTATAGAGATTATTGTACTTCCATATTCAGTTCCAATTTCTGTAAGAGGAAGATATTATTATCGTAGTGGGAGTACAAAGCAAGAATTGATAGGTACAGCCTTAAATGAGTTTCTTTTAAAGCGGGCAGGTAAAACATGGGATGATGTTATTGAACCTAGAGCAAATTTCGATGATATTGATGAGGATATGCTTACTCTATTTGTCCAAGAGGCAGTATATTCAGGACGTCTGCCTGATAGTAGAGGTTTGTCAAAGTTACAGTTATTAGAAAAATTAAGACTAACTGAAAATGGTAAACTTAAAAGAGCAGCAATTATTTTATTTGCGAAAGACCCTATCAAGTTTTATCCCAATTTACAAGTGAAAATAGGACGTTTTGGAAAAGATGATGCAGATCTCCTTTTTCAAGAAAATGAAGAAGGATGTTTAATTAAGATTCTTCAAACTATTTTGGAACAATTGATTCATAAGTTCATATATAAGGATGTTTCATTTGATGGTTTGAAAAGGCTTGAAACTAGTGAATATCCTATTGCAGCATTACGTGAGGTTATATTAAATGCTTTAGTACATCGGAATTATATGGGAGCTCCTACACAGATTAGAGTGTATGATAATAAAATAATTTTTTGGAATGAGGGAACTCTTCCTCAAGGGTTAAATTTGGAACTATTAAAAGGATTTCATACTTCACAACCAAGAAACATACTTATTGCCGATGTTTGTTTTAAAGGGGGATATATTGATTCTTGGGGACGTGGTATGTTTAAAATATATAATGCATGCAAGGAAGCAGGATTACCAGAACCTGAAATACAAGAATTGCAAAATGGATTACTAGTAACGTTATTTAATAGTAATAGTGTGCCAAAATCATATAGTAAAACTAATTTAAACGAACGACAACAGAAGGCTTTAGAGTTTGTGAAAGAGTATGGTAGAATTACTAATAAGGAATATCAAGAACAGTTCAATGTGTCTAGAATCACTGCGACACGTGATTTAATTGATTTGGTAGAACAAAAGATATTAAAGTCATCAGAGACTAAAGGAGCAGGGTCTTATTATGAATTTTAATTGCATCATAATTGCATCATTTAGCAAATGGTGTGCGGTATGTGTATGGTTTAATATTAGTTATTGGTGATGAGTAAATATAACGGCTGTAATAGCTGTGTAACAAAAAAGGGATTGCGTTAGCAATCCCTTTTGTTTTTCTTTCTATTTCTGATTAGTTGCTTACCACATCACCTTTAATGCGAAGTGCTACTACACCGTTAGTGTAGTTTACAGCATTAGATTCTACAGTGATAGTTCTACTGATTTTACCAGGAGCCATATTGTACTGTACATCAATTTTACTTTTTTGACCAGGTAAGATTGGTTCTTCTGGTTTAGAAGGTACTGTACATCCACAAGTAGATCTTACAGCAGTAATGATTAAAGGTTCATCACCAACGTTAGTAAACTCAAAAGTTCTAAGACCATTGTCTTTACCTCTTACAACTGTACCGTAATCGATAGTGTTGTTCTCTGCTTTAAATTGTATTTTAGGTCCTTTTTGTGCAAACGTAACTGCACTTGTTAAAACCAAAACTAATAATGCTAAAATGTTTTTCATTATTCTTCTATTTGTTGTTTTGTAAAATTAAAAACTTTGGAAATATGTGCAAATAAAAATAAACATTTTAAAAGGAAGATGTTATCTTTTGTAATTACGCATTAATCCATATTTTTGCATATAACAAAGATACGTAAAAAGTAATCGTGCTTAAATTAAAATTTAATTAAAGTATTGTTACCTTTAGATGCGACTTTAAATAATGTTAAAAACAAGTAAAATTAATAAGTAAATGACAATTCCTGCACAATTTGACGCGAAGCAAGTAGAGCAAAAATGGTATCAGTACTGGATGGAGAACAATTTTTTCCACTCAACACCTGATCACAGAGAGGCTTATACGATTGTAATACCACCACCGAACGTTACGGGTGTATTACACATGGGACATATGTTGAACAATACGATTCAAGATGTATTAATACGTCGTGCTCGTTTAAAAGGGCTTAACGCTTGTTGGGTACCTGGAACAGATCACGCCTCTATCGCTACTGAAGCTAAAGTCGTCGCAAAATTGAAAGAGCAGGGTATCAATAAAAACGACTTAACACGTGAAGAGTTCTTAGCACACGCTTGGGAATGGAAAGAAGAGTACGGTGGAGTAATCCTTGATCAACTTAAGAAGTTAGGTTGTTCTTGTGATTGGGATCGTACAAAGTTTACTATGGATCCAGCGATGTCTGAGCAAGTGATTAAGACTTTTGTTGACCTATATAATAAGGGATTAATATACCGTGGTTACCGTATGGTAAACTGGGATCCAGAAGCTCAGACTACTTTATCTGATGAGGAAGTTATCTATGAAGAGCGTCAAGGGAAACTATACCACTTAAAATATCAAATCGAAGGAAGTACTGATTACTTAGTGATTGCTACTACTCGTCCAGAGACTATATTAGGTGACTCGGCTATCTGTATTAATCCAAATGATGAGCGTTATACACACCTGAAAGGGAAGAAGGCTATCGTGCCTATCTGTAACCGTGTTATCCCTATTATTTTTGATGAATATGTAGATATGGAGTTCGGTACAGGATGTTTGAAAGTAACTCCTGCACACGATGTGAATGATAAAGACTTAGGTGTAAGACATGATTTAGAGATTATCGATATCTTTAATGCTGATGCTACACTTAATGAGTTGGGATTACACTACGCTGGAAAAGACCGTTTTGTAGTGCGTAAAGAGATAGAAACTGAGTTAGAGTCTATCGGTGCGTTAGATAAAGTAGAAAATTATATCAACAATGTAGGTACTTCTGAGCGTACGAAAGCGGTGATAGAACCAAGACTTTCTGATCAGTGGTTCCTTAAAATGGAAGAGTTGGCTAAGCCTGCTTTAGCTGCTGTAATGGAGACTGAAGAGGTGAAGTTATACCCAAGTAGATATAATAATACATATAAAAGCTGGTTAGAGAATATCCGCGATTGGAATATCTCTCGTCAGTTATGGTGGGGACAGCAGATACCTGCATTCTATTATGGAGCTGGTAAAGAAGATTTCGTAGTAGCAGAGACTATCGATGCTGCTGTAGAGTTAGCAAAAGTGAAGTCTGGTAATACTGGGTTAACTGCTGCTGATTTAAAACAAGATGACGATGCGTTAGATACTTGGTTCTCTTCTTGGTTATGGCCGATGTCTGTGTTCAATGGAATCACTGATCCTGAGAACGAAGAGTATAAATACTACTATCCAACAAATGATTTAGTGACTGGTCCAGATATTATCTTCTTCTGGGTAGCACGTATGATCATGGCTGGATATGAGTACACAGGTAAAAAACCATTTACTAACGTGTACTTCACAGGTATCGTTAGAGATAAACAACGTCGTAAGATGTCTAAATCATTAGGTAACTCACCGGATGCATTAGGATTAATCGATAAGTTCGGTGCTGATGGAGTACGTGTAGGACTGCTATTATCTGCTGCTGCAGGTAACGATATTATGTTTGACGAGGAGTTATGTGCTCAAGGTAAGGCATTCACTAATAAAGTATGGAATGCATTCCGTCTGATCAAAGGATGGGAAGTATCTGAAACTATACCACAGCCTGAGTCATCTAAGGTATCATTAGAGTGGTATGAAGCTAAGATGCAAAGTGCATTAGTAGAGATAGAAGACCACTTCTCTAAATACAGAATCTCAGATGCACTTATGGCTATCTATAAGTTAGTATGGGATGACTTCTGTTCATGGTTCTTAGAAATGATTAAACCAGGATACCAACAGCCAATCGACAAAGTTACTTTTGATAAAACAATTGCATTGTTAGAAGCAAACTTGAAGTTGTTGCATCCATTTATGCCATTCTTATCAGAAGAGATTTGGCAACATATTAGTGAGCGTACAGCTGAGGAAGCTCTTGTAGTATCTTCTTGGCCAGAGATGAAGTCGTTTGATGAGAACTTAATTAAAGAGTTCGAATTAGCAACAGAAGTTATCGCGGGTATCCGTACAATAAGAAAAGACAAAAATATTTCGTTTAAAGAAACGATAGATTTAAAAGTAATCAACAACGATAAAGCATCTACTTACTTTGATAGTATTATCTCTAAATTAGGAAACATCGTTTCTATAGAGTATGTAACTGAGCAAGTAAGCGGAGCGTTATCTTACCGTGTTAACTCTAATGAGTACTTTATCCCTGTAACAGGAAGTGTAAACGTAGAAGAGGAAATCGCTAAGTTAGAAGAAGAGTTGAAATACTTAAAAGGGTTCTTGAGATCTGTACAAGGTAAACTGTCTAACGAGAAGTTCGTAAGTGGTGCTCCTGCTCAGGTTATTGATAACGAGAGAAAGAAAGAAGCAGATGCTTTAGCTAAAATAGCAACTATCGAACACAGCTTAGCTGGGTTAAAATAGTCAAGTAATCTCTTAGTATATAAAGCCCCTAGTTAGTTTAGACTAATTAGGGGCTTTTTTTTATCTTCGCTTTATGAAAATCAATATACACACACACCATAGTACAGGACAAAAAGAGATAGTGGAGATTGTAAATCAGTACCCTACTACTTTAGATAATACACTGTCTGCTTATTCGGTAGGGATACACCCGTGGTATATCAATGAAGAGCATATAGAAGAGGAATTAGCCTTGTTAGAACAACAGATACAAGGTGTAAACTGTTTGGCGATAGGGGAGTGTGGAATAGATAAGAAGATCAATATTTCGTTAAATGTTCAGCTTGATGTGTTTAAGAAACAATTACTACTTGCAGAGAAATATAAAAAAGCAGTAATTTTGCACGTCGTTTCAGCATACCAAGAAGTGATTGCTATCAAAAAGGAACTAAACATTACAGTACCATTGATTATTCACGGTTTTAATAAGAAGCAGCAAGTAGCAGAGAGTCTGTGGAAGAATGGGTTTTACCTTTCTTTTGGCAAACACCTTATTTATAATGAAGCTTTAAGAGATACGTTTGCACAGGTACCAAGAGAGCAAATATTCTTAGAGACGGATGATGCAGAAGAGATAACAATTGTTGAGGTATATGAGGTAGCAGAGCAATTGGGTAAGGATATTGAGCGACAGATAGAAAAGAATTATAAAACAGTATTTAATAGATAACAGCAGTCAGCGACTGATTAATAAATAGAATAAATGGCAATTTGGCAAGAGAGAGCAGAATTACTTTTTAAAGAAGAAGGGTTGCAAAAACTAAAGAACGCAAAGGTATTAATAGTAGGAGTAGGTGGTGTAGGATCGTTTGCAGCTGAGTTTTTAGTAAGAGCAGGAATAGGAAATCTGACTATCGTAGATGGTGATACAGTAGATATAACAAATATCAATAGACAGTTGCCAGCATTGCATTCTACTGTTGGAATGCCAAAGGTAAAAGTAGTTGGTGATAGACTGATGGATATAAATCCAGAATTAAATTTAGTGCGTATCGAAGAGTTTATCTCTCCTGAGCGTGCACACGAGATCGTAACAGCAGACTTTAATTATGTATTAGACTGTATAGATAGCGTGACTCCTAAGATTAATCTAATCTTAGCGGCTAAGCGCAAGAAAGTAAAAGTTATCAGTGCAATGGGAGCAGGTGGTAAGATGATAGCAAGTAAGGTGGTAGTAAAGGATATTGGTAAAACGACTGTTTGCCCTTTAGCAAAGCAAATCAGAAAGCGCCTTAAGAAAGAAGGTATAACTTCTGGAGTGAAAGCAGTGTTCTCATTAGAGATGCCGGATGAGGATAGCCTAAAATTAACTGATGGTACGAACTATAAGAAATCGTTCTACGGTACGAATAGTTGGATGCCAGCGTTGTTTGGATTAAACGCAGCAGAAGTTGTAGTAAGATATATTATCTCAAAATAAAATAAAAAGGCTGTATCAGTAAGGAATGATACAGCCTTTTTTTAGTAAGGGAAGAATTGTTGTTGTTTCCTTAATTGGGGACTTTTATTGGAACTAATATCCTATTGTGAACTGTTTGTTTAAGAACTGTTCATTTTCTATTTCATCTGTTATAGCTACCGCTACATCTTCTACAGATACTCTACTTCTACTTTCACTATCGAAGACTGGTGTATTTGTACCTATTCTATAATGTCCAGTTCGCTTACCAGGATTGTTTGGATTCATTTCCATTGCAGGACTAAAATAGGTCCATTTAAAAGCACTTTCTTTTGCTAATATATTCTCAAAATAATCTCTTACAGCTGTAGCTCCTGGCTTGATAAAATCAGGAAAGTCTGGTGTATCTACTAATTGTAGTCCTGGTTTGATATACAGTGTACCCGCACCTCCGATAACGATTAATCTTGATACTCCTGCTTCTTTTACAGCCTCGTGAATAGCATTAGCACCAGTGGTAAAGTCGTTGTATAAATTAGGATTTGTCCATCCTGCATTAAATGCGCTAATGACAATATCAGCACCTTTAAGAGCATCTACTAATTTGGCTTTATCAGTAATGTCTAAGGCTACTTTTTTAACTAAAGAACTATTCGATACTGAAGTTGTATTTCTAGCAATGGCTGTAACGTTGTATTGACGTTGAATTAATTCATTTAATATAGCAGAACCTACATATCCAGTTGCACCTATCAAAACTATATTTTTCATATTCTCTATGTTTTATAGGGCAAATGTACTGAGAGGTAATGCTTTAAAATAATAAAGCCGACTTAATCTAGATATTTCTTAATCTAGGTTAAGTCGACAGGTATATTGTTTCTGTCAATGAGACAGTTAGTATGCAGGTATAATCTCAGCAACCATCAACCCTTGCAGTAAAAAAATTAGTATCGATAATCCCCATAAGAACAAGAAAGCTAATTTCTGTAAAATAGGTTGTTTTACGCCAGCTTGCTTTTGGGCTTTGCTCAACATTAGCATTGGCATAATTAGGGCTAATACAACTAGTGGTACTGAGGCATAACCAAGGGCTATCACAAAACCATCAGGATAAAATATAGCAAATAGCAATGGTGGTGCAAATGTTAGTACCATAGCCGATATATTATTCTTGATAAGAGGTTTGTTCTTACCTAAGTCTTGAATATAGTCTTTTAAAGCCATTGCAACGCCCCAAAAAGAGGTTAGTAATGCTGCTGAGGCAAATAGTGTAAAAGAAACACTAATTAGTTCTGAGTCGTTTACTTGTTTTACTGCTTTGACTAATCCGTTTATTTTAGAGTTCTCTTGTAATATTGTAGTAAATGTGCTACTGTCTAAATTCCCTAAAAAGGTAAGCTCCCAAACTAAGTACAAGATTAATGGAGTAATACTCCCTATTAAGAATACTAATTTTAATTGTTTAAGATTACCATCTAGATACTTTACTAATGTAGGGATAACAACATAGAATCCAAAGCTTGTAAATATTACAGGAATAGTCGCTAATACAGGTATGCTAGAACTAGGCATATGCTGTAAGTGGATCATCTCTATTTTAGGAAGTAGTAGAGCCATTACGATACACAAGAAAATTAGTTTACAAGAAAAGACAATCTTATTACTAAAATCAACCACACGAGTGCTGAAAGCTATGATGCTTCCGAATATTAGTGTAAATAAGAATGCTGAGGTATGTGAAGATATTTCAATATTAAACCAATGGGCTATATTTGTTCTGAATATTTCTCCACCTCCTGTAATATAAGCACTTACTAAGGCGTACATCAGTACTAACATACTAATAGCTGTAACTACAGCTCCTGAGTTACCAAGATATTTTACAGTTAACGTATTTAATCCGTGAGTAGGAGGATTGTATTTATATACATCTACCAAAAGTATTGCAGTATAATACATAGCAAACCAGATACAGAACAAGATAAAGGCCATAAATGTAAACCCTACACTTGCTGAGATAATTGGCATTGCTAACATTCCTGCTCCGATTGTCGTACCTGCGACAATTAGAATACTTCCGATAATTTTTTGCATTTTGTATTTATTTTAATTTATTTAATTTGAAGAGCTTGCACTCAATTTGTTAGTCTAAAATAGGTAGTATACCCATAGTCATTAGTATCTGTATTATTAGAATACCTACTCCAAAAGCAATAATCAGGCTAAAGATTACTTTTTGTAAAAAAGAAATAGATTCTTTACGTTCTTGTTTTACCTTGATATACATTAATACAGGGATAAATAAAGAGGTAATCACTACAGAAATAGCAGCATAACTAAGTGCTATTACAAATCCTTTAGGATAATATAACGCAAATAATAAGGGTGGTATAAATGTGATTAGGTATAGTATTACTGCGTTCTTACCAAACGTTTTTTTCTTACTTAAGTCTTTTACATAGTCAAATAACGCTAGTGCCACACCTAAGAATGACGTTAATATAGCAGCAGAGAAGAATATATTAAGAGGAATATTCATCCATTTAGAGTCAGACACCCCATTAACAGCAACTATGACTGCTTCTAATCCTTTGGTCTCTTTTATGATCGCAAAGAATGTCTCTGGTTCAATACTACCTAATATAGATAATTGCCAAATAAGATAAACGACTAACGGTAATAAACTCCCATAGATAAAAGCTTTTTTAAGTAGCTTAATATCTCCGTTTAGATATTTGACCATACTAGGAACCACAATGTGAAAACCAAATGAAGTAAAGATAACAGGAATAGAAGAGTAGAATAGTTTACTTTCTAAAGGCATTTGTAAGAGGTTATCTATTTTAATATGTCCGCAGATTACTACTATAACAATAAATAAGAATAACAGTTTTATTATAAATATCCATCTTGTCGCTATATCTACTATTCGAGCTCCTAGACCTACGATACCTCCGAATAGAATAGTGAAGATAAATGCTGTGATCTGAGGACTTACATCAGTATCTAACCATTTGCTTAGGTTTAATCTTAAGATATCACTACCTCCTGCTATATATGCACTGACTAGGGCGTACATTAACGTTAGCATACTTATTCCAGTGACAATAGAGCCAGCTCTTCCTAAATATTTATAAGTCATTGTACTTAATCCATCTTCTGGATTATTGTCTTTATATGTTTCTACTAGTAGAATGGCTGTGTAGCACATTGCTAACCATATTAGTATCATTACTATGGTAATGCCTATAAATCCTACTCCTGAAGATATAATTGGCATGGCTAACATTCCACCTCCAATTGCTGTACCCGCTATGATAAGGGAACTTCCTATAAGTTTACTATTCACTTTTAGTTTATGTTTTTAGTTTGATTGTAGTAAAAAAATAAATATATGTTTTTATTTATTACTATAACAATCAAATATGTTTATTTGTGATAAAATATTTTAATTGTTTTTAAGCCAATTTAATGTTAACTATAAACTGATTACAGGAAACTACAGGATAAGTAAACATTGCTTATCTTTGTTTATAGACAAAATGAGAGAATATGAGTACCCTTAGTTTAGAACAAGAATTACAAGCCAAAAAGATTAACCCTACTGCAATGCGCCTATTAGTATTGAAGTTTTTAAAACAACAAAAGGGAGCAGTATCACTTGCTGATATTGAAGCAAGTTTTGATCAATCTGATAGAGTGACATTATATAGAACAGTAAAGACATTTGAAAGCAAAGGGTTGCTTCATAGTATTACGACTAATAATGTGACTCAATATGCATTATGTGCTAAGGAATGTGATGAAAGTCATCATCACGATACTCATCTACATTTTGTGTGTAGTAATTGTAAAAAGACAATATGTCTAACACAAGTGTCTATTCCGAAAATAGAAATACCAGAAGGTTTTCAATTGGATGATATAGACGTAGTAGCTAAAGGGGTGTGTAAGGAATGTAAGTCCTAAAATCGACGATATCGATATTTAGAGAAAATGTGGTTAAGAATGGTAACAGCGTGAATTCTAGAGTTCTCAATAAACCAAGTGTGCGTGTTTAAACCACCGCATACTACACCTGCTAAATATAAGTTCGACACATTTGTTTCCATAGTTTCTGTATTGTAAGTAGGAGTACGATTCTCATCTGTAGAAATAGTTACTCCTAATTGTTCTAAAAAGACAAAGTTAGGACGATATCCCGTAAGTGCAAGGACAAAGTCGTTTTTTATTGTCATTTCTTCATTATTACCCTTGATTATAATGGTGTTATCTGTTATTTCTGTAATACTACTGTTAAATAGCGCAGTGATACTACCTTCTGCTATCCTGTTTTCTATATCAGGTTTAACCCAATATTTGACATGAGAGCTTATTTCTTTATCTCTAATGACCATAGTTACATTTGCTCCTTTTCGGTAACATTCTAATGCTGCATCTACAGACGAATTACTTGCTCCTACTACCACTACATCCATACCTGCATAGTAATGCGGATCTGTATAGTAGTGTGATACCTTAGTTAGGTTTTCACCAGGAATGTTTAGTGGATTAGGGATGTCATAGAATCCTGTAGCAATAATAACATCTTTTGCTGTATAGTTGTCTTTAGAAGTATTTACTTCAAATAACCCCTCATTGTTCTTAGTGCTACTTAGTACCGTTTCAAACAAGTGAATATTTAGTGTATTAGTTGTTGTTACTCTACGGTAGTATTCTAACGCTTCACTTCGACGTGGTTTATTCTCCTTACTAATAAAAGGTATGTTATCTAGCTCTAATAGTTCAGAAGAGGAGAAGAATTGCATATTGACAGGGTAGTGGTATAGAGAGTTTACTAGACATCCTTTCTCGATGATTAGATAAGATAATCCTTTGTTTTTAGCTTCTAAGCCACAAGCGATCCCTATAGGTCCACCTCCAATTATAATTATGTCAAAATGCTTCATGATATTTCTATTTCCTATTATTCCGGAATAAGGGATAGACAGATAAACAAAAAGGAATTATACGAAATAGGTCTGTATTAGTAGTTGAAGCATACTGTAGTATGGTTTTAGAGCTAATAAAAGAGATATAAAGTCGAATTACTTTGTCGTATTTGGCTAAAGCTGATTCTAGGTTTATACCTCAAAGTTACGGCTTTAATATTTTAATGAGCAAAAAAAAGGAGCTACTCGTAAGAGTAGCTCCTGATTATATGCTAGAAAAAACTATTTAGTAGCTTTAACAGAGATTTTGATTTTGATATTATCGTTGATGATTTTATCTCCAGCTAAATCTTTGATAACTGAACCTGAGTTAAAGTTAACTCCCCATTTAGTTCTGTCAATTTCGAATTCATCTGATGCGATTGTTACGTCTGCATCAGCAACAGTGATAACTGCTGGGAATGAAATAGAATTAGTTACATCTTTTAAAGTTAAGTTTCCTGTAACTACTTGTTTACCGTTTTCTTCAGTAACAGAAGTTAATTCGAAAGCTCCTGTAGGGAATTTAGATACATTAAAGAAGTGATCAGCTTTTTCTTCAGTAGATCCTTTTAAGTGACCTTCTAAACCAGCTTTCATTTCTGCATCAGTAATATCAGTAACTACGATAGAGTTCATGTCAATTACAAATTTACCATTAGTAACTTTTCCGTCTTTTACGAACACTTCACCTTCTGATACATTAATTGTTCCAGTGTGATTATCTCCTGATACTTTACCTCCAACCCAGTCAATTTTTGATTCAGCAGTTGCAACTTTGTAAGCTACTGCATCAGTTGCAGGAGCAGTTACTTCTTGTTCAGTTGTAGTTGTATCTGCAGTTTTGTTTCCACAAGATGCAAGAGTTAATGTAGCTATTACAGCTAATGATAATACAATTTTTTTCATTTTATATGCTAATTTGTTGAAACAAATATACATCGTAAATTACGAATAACCAATTAGTCAGAAAAATATGACTACTGATTTTGAGGATAAATGGGCTAAATCAATCAAATTTAACATTTATTAGGCTTTTTTGTTGTGTAAAAGGCTAAGTTAGTATAGTAGAGATTATCTGAGTTAGCTAAGTTAAAAGTGAATAAATGATTACTTACTTGATCAATGAATAGTTCAAAGGGAAATAAAAAAGGAGTTGTTCATTGAACAACTCCTCATTTATAGTAAATTTAAGATTTGACTATTCAGCAATCAACTTACCTTGCATTAAAGCGAAGTGAGCAGGGAAAGTACATAAGAAATCATAAGTACCAGCCTCAGTGATTGTGAATGTAATAGTTTCTGATTGTCCACCACCTAAAGTTTTAGTATGAACTACGATTTTATCTGCATCTTTAGCAGGGATATAATCAGTATCAGCAGCTTTAGAAGCATCATCAGCGAATGCAGCCATATCTGTACCTGGTTTTAATAATACCCAGTTATGTCCCATCACTTCTTTAGCCATTTTACCAGTATGTTTGAATGTTAAAGTTACTTTTTCTCCTACAGGAACTTTAATTTCATTTTGGTCAAACTTCATATCATCACCAGCATTGATACTGATTTGTACACCAGTTACTTCTTCTGGAGCTGCAGGAGTCTCAGCAGGAGTTTCTGTTGGTGTAGTTGTAGTATCTGCTTTTTTCTCACCACATGAGAATAACATTGTACTTGTTGCTAATACAGCTAAAGCTAAGTTTAATTTTTTCATAATTATTTTAAATATTTTGTATTTAACTATTTAGTGCTTTTAAGCACTCATTTTGAGTACTATAAAGATACAACAAATAATATCATTATGAATTTGGCAATGCTTAAATTTTGTTAAATTATTATTGTTCTTTAAAGGTTGCTAAGATGTTTAGGAAATTGTCTTTTTGTACTTGTTTATTAGCTCCTGTAGTCCAAGTAATATATTGATAGTTAGCTTTTTTTCCATCTAACATTACTTGTATCATGTACATCATATCTTTCTCTTGTGACATTAGGATTTCATATCGCTTACCAGCAATACCATTAATGCGTATGTCTTCTTGACTAATGATCTCATAGTTTTCCCTTTTATTATAACTAGCAAGACTTTTAGTTACATACTCCTCGAAGTTAGCAGTCTCCTTTTTATCTTGGTGAGTTGTTACTAGATAAATTGGTATAAATGTATTACCATATTGTAAATCAGCATTAGGATATAATTCTTGCATAGGAGCGAATGCGCCGGGTACTTCTATAGTATAGAGATCTTTGAATTTGATGTCCTGAGTAGGATCTACTTTTTGATTACAACTAACTAATGATGTTAGTGCAAGGGCTAGTAATGCAATTTTTGTTTTCATAGGGCTATTTATTTTAAAGTTGTTTTCTATTTTGTTTAAAATTACTAAAAAGTATGAGTGTAGCTATCTTTTATAATGAATTTTTTAAAAAGACTTATATAAAGCAGTGATAAATGAGTATATTAGAAGAATATTTAATTTAAAATAAAGATATATGGCAAAATCAGTTTTAATGTTAGCAGGGGACTTCGTAGAAGATTATGAAGTGATGGTACCTTATCAGGCATTGTTATCGGTAGGTGTGAAAGTAGATGTGGTATGCCCGGGAAAGAGTAAGAATGAAGTTATCGCCACAGCAGTACACGACTTCGTAGGATATCAGACGTATGCAGAGTTAAGAGGACATAACTTTGTGATAAACAAGTCTTTTGACGAAGTTAGAATAGCAGACTATGATGGATTATATATCTGTGGAGGTCGTTCTTCAGAATATATCCGTTTAAATAGTAAAGTAATAGACTTTGTAAAGTACTTTTTTGAGAAGAATTTACCTGTAGCGGCTATTTGCCACGGAATACAGGTTTTAACTCCTGCAGGTGTTTTAGAAGGTAGAACACTTACAGCATATCCGGCTGTTGGACCAGATGTGACTGTAGCAGGTGGTATATATAAAGAAGTGGCTGTGGATAAGGCTGTCGTAGATGGTAATTTAGTTACTTCGCCAGCATGGCCTGGACACCCTGATATCCTTAGAGAATTTTATAAAATGTTAGGTATTAATATAGGATAGTTTATACCCTAGTACACATAGTTTGCGATGTTCTATAATGAGACTTGGTAAAACATTTCTTAATTTAGCATCGCAAATTTTTTTAGATATGATTTCAGAAACACAATTTAAAGCAGAACTAGATATAATTATTAAGAATGCTATACGAGAAGATGTAGGAGATGGTGATCATAGTTCATTAGCGTGTATACCTGCTACTGCTACAGGTAAAGCAAAATTACTAGTAAAAGAGGATGGGTATATAGCAGGAGTGGAGTTTGCTAAGATGGTATTAGATTATGTAGATCCTACATTAGTAGTAGAAGTGTGTATTAATGATGGTGCTAAAGTTAAGGTTGGCGATATCGTTTTATATGTATCAGGTTCGTCACAGTCTATATTAAAGGCTGAGCGCTTAATGCTTAATGCGATGCAGCGTATGAGTGCTATTGCTACGAAGACACGCGTATTTGTAGATTTACTTGAAGGTACAGGAGCTAAGATATTAGATACTCGTAAGACTACTCCGGGTATCCGTGCGATAGAAAAGTGGGCTGTGAAGATAGCAGGTGGTGAGAACCATAGATTTGCGTTGTATGATATGATTATGTTGAAAGATAATCATATTGATTTTGCTGGTGGAATCAAACAAGCTATTGAAAAAACAAACCAATATCTAAAAGATAATAATAGAGATCTTAAGATTATCGTAGAAGCAAGAGATATTGACGAGGTTAAACAGATTCTAGCGTGTGATAATGTACATCGTATCTTATTGGATAACTTTGATTATGCAATGACCCGTGAAGCTGTTGCGCTTATCGGAGACCAATGTCAAACTGAGTCATCAGGTAATATCAATGAAACTACAGCACGCGAGTATGCCTTGTGTGGTGTAGATTATATCTCTTCTGGTGCATTGACACACTCAGTGTATAATATGGACTTAAGCTTAAAGGCTGTATTATAGTTAATAGTAGGCATAGAAAAAGAAGTACTACTAAAATAATATGCTAGTATATCAGAGTAGAAAAATAGTCTAACAATAGAAAAGTGGCGTAATGTCGAAGGAAATAGAAGAAAGAATAGATAGGATACCTATCCTTAATACTATAGTCCGGTCGCTAAAGTGTGTTCGGTTTAAGGTATTAGAGGGGTATTCTCTTTATGATTTAATAGAGTTGTATGTATTAGGTATTATAAAAGGAGCATTCTCCTATCGAGCAGGATCTATTGCTTTCAGCTTTTTTATGGCTTTATTTCCCTTTGCTTTATTTATACTTAACCTTATCCCTTATATACCTATAGATAATTTTCAGGTAGATTTTATGCAATTCATTGCGAGTTCAGTACCGCCAACTACCTTTGATGCCGTAGAGTCTATTCTGACAGATATTATGAATAACAGTTATCGGTCATTGTTATCTTCAGGTTTTTTGTTGTCAATCTTCTTAATGACTAATGGTGTGTTTGCGATTATTGGAGGATTTGAATCTTCTTATCACATCATTGTCTCACGTAATATTGTTCGTCAGTATTTAGTCGCACTTGTACTATCCGTTTGTCTAGCTATCCTAGTGATTTTCTCAGTAGCTTTCTTTGTTACCCTAGAGGTGTTTATGTATAAGTTTAATCTTAATTCTTTACTTATACAGTGGTCTAGAAGTATCTTTTTATTATTAGTGGTATTGACTACTACTTCGGTATTATATAAATTCGGAGCCAAACAAACTAAGCAGATGTCGTTTATCTCTATCGGGTCGGTATTTACTACGATACTATATATTTTAACCTCTTACCTATTTGGGGTATATGTATTGAGATTCGCTAGGTATAATGAGCTATATGGATCTATCGGGACATTATTAGTAGTGATGTTCTATCTGTGGATTAACTGTATGATTCTATTGTTAGGTTTTGAATTAAATTTGGCTATAAATAAATTAAAGTCAAAAAAATAGGTATATTTGAATCATAACGATTAAAATAACCCGAAACCATGAAGAATTTTTTAACAGCACTGGTACTTGTATTAACAGTATCAATATCAGCTCAAGCTCAGAGCATCGTAGGCAAGTGGAAAACCATAGATGACAACACTGGCAAGGAGAAATCTATCATAGAGATCTATGAGAAAGGTGGTAAATATTATGGAAAAGTAACCAAATTATTAAACCCTTCTAAAGCAGATCCTAAATGTGATAACTGTACAGGTACTGATAAAGGAAAACCTATCGTAGGACTTGTAATTATTAAAGATTTAGAAAAAAAAGGTAATGAGTATTCTGGAGGTAAAATTACTGATCCTGAAAGCGGAAAAGAGTATAAATGTACTGTGAAGCTAAATGGAACAGATAAACTGGATGTAAGAGGTTACGTAGGAATATCATTATTAGGGAGAACACAGACTTGGCAAAAACAATAGACAGTAGTCTAAAGTTAGATTTTTAAACATCGTTTAAAAGAATTAGAAGAATTAAGACTTAAAATACAAGGTCATTAACGCAAGTTAGTGGCCTTTTTTTTGTGCCCATACAGAAGATCTCAAAAAAATATTTATGTGTTTAGCTCTTCAAGAATGCGACAAGATCTATTCAAGAGTTCTTCAACAAAGAGCCGTTTTTATAGAGCATTCTTGTAGTAATGTTGAAGAAGTGCTTAAGAAGTTAGTATAAAGTATGATAAACACAGGTGTTAACAGGATATGTAGTTTATAGATTAATTTTTTTATTTTAGGTGTTTATTGGCTTTTATAGAAAAAAAAGTGTAGCACTTTTTTTGAAATTCTTTTATAAAAGACTGTTTTGACTTAAAAAAGGTGAGGAATTATTGAAGTAATTGGTAAATAGGGTTGTTTTAGAAACTTTTTAGGTAGTGAAAATAGAAAAGTGTGGGTTGTTTTTTTTAGTCTAAATGCTTTCTTAACGCAAGTGTTGTGGATATAGATGTCACGGATTTCAAATCCGCGACAGCGCAAGCATTGTGGTTACTGTGTGGAGTTTCATTGTAGGCTTCTGAAGGATAAATAATCTTTACAAGTGTAGTTCGCGCGGATTTGTAATCCGTGCGGAGCATTCAAAAATATAGATGGATACTGTGTGGAGATATTACAGGTAAAAGCCTGTAGGGCTAATGACTCTTAATTTTTAATTCCTAAGAAAGGTAATCTGTTTTTATTGTTAAAAATGTTTTAAATTTGCGTAAATTACTGATATAATGTTAAAGTGTTGAAAAGTGTAGTGTCTGGGATTGGGCGTGGTGTGATCATCTGTAGTTGGCTCTATTTTTTTGTGTTGATGGTACAGATTACATTAGCTTATTTTCCGATAAGTAGTGATGTTGCATTTCTGTCTATCAAACAAGAGGAAGTAGAAGGATTGGCGCCCTATTTAGGTATATTTTATATACATGTGATATCGTCCATTTTTGTTCTGTTGATAGGTTTCTTTCAGGTATTTCCTGATTGGAAGTTCTATTCGATGAAATGGCATAAGCGATTAGGGTATGTTTATGTAGTAATATTGTTATTCTTCTCTGCTCCATCAGGATTGTATATCGGGTATTATGCTAATGGAGGACTGTTAGCACAGATAGCTTTTATCATGTTAGGGATATTATGGATGTTCTATACCATTAGAAGTATTAGGAGAGTTTTAAAAGGAGACAAGATAGGACATCAGTATGATATGTGGCGAAGCTATGCGCTAGGTATGTCTGCTGTTACTTTACGTATGTGGAAGGTGATATTCGTATATCTGTTTCAGCCTAGACCATTAGAGGTATATATCGTAGTGGCTTGGCTTGGATGGGTACTCAACTTATTAATAATAGAATATTTAATTTATAGAAAAAAAAGAAATGAGAAAGTTTAGTTTAATAGTGATAGCATTAGTGCTATTGGCGTCTTGTAAAAAGGATAAGCCAGTGACTTTAGAAACGTATGATGATGAAGTGCCTGCGACAGAGGAAGTTTCTGCGATGTCTGATGTACCTGATTTTGGGAATAACTACGGCCTTTGGTCAGGGGAGTTTGTGGCTGATGAAATAAATCACGAGAATAATGGCGTGTATTCTCGAATGAACATGTTTAGTATTGTTGTTAAGAGTATTAGCAATGGTCAAGTAGAGGGATATAGTGTGTCAGCGGGTAATGTTAGACCATTCGAAGGGGAGGTAGTAGAAACTACAAGTGCTGGTCAATATGTAGTAGTAGAGGAACCTGGGGATCATAAGTATGATGGGATATTTAAGTTTACTATCTCACCTGATAAGAGTAAAGTAGAGGGTAAATGGTATTCTAACCGCAAGGATTTACCTGTGTTAATTAGGAAGTTCTCTATCAATAAAAAATACTTTAGTTATAATCCTAAAGTGATGCTAAGTGAGTATGATGAAGAGGGTAATGAAAGTGATACAGTTGACTGGATTAACGATAGAGAGAAAATCAAAAATTACGACGGTGAAGAATATGCTGAGAGTATTCACAGAGCTGCATCTGATGAGATTTATAAAATTAATGGTTCTACTCGTAATTTGTCTGAGAGAGAACTTAAGACATTGCGCAAGCTTGATTTAGAGATTATAAGAAATACTATATATGCACGACATGGCTATACATTCGCTAACAGAGGAGCACGTCAGTTCTTTGATTCTGTGGAGTGGTACATTCCACTTTATGCTAATGTAGAGGGTGAATTGACAGATATAGAGAAGAGTAATATTAAGTTGTTAAAACGATTAGAGAAGTATGCTGAGGATTATTATCAACAGTATGGAAGATAGGCGCTGCACTTCAATTAAGAATTAAGAATGTGTGCCTTCGGCATTGGGGTATGAAACTATGTGGACATAGACGTTACGCTCTGTCTCCACACAATCGTAGGGGCGTAAAACTTTACGCCCACTATATTAGATTAAAAGTTTGATTTTAATACAGAAGTATGATGAATATAGAGGAATTATATTATTCAAAATCTGATTGGGAAAAAGTAGAATATATAAAAGAACTTGAGTGGAAAGATATTGATTCCAAGTGGGATTTGTATAATGCTATTCTACTTAATGAAGAGGATTATTATTTGGCTAGAATAGAGGTGTTGAAGGTTTTAGCGTTATATGATATTCCGATTAGTTATAAAGACAGCATAGCAAGTAGTTTATATACTGTATTAACAACTAGTTCTGATGAAGAGGTAGTAGAGTATGCTGTGATGGCGACTGTGAATTTTATGACTTATTCGTTTATAAAAGATTATGTGAAAGATATTGTTGTTGATAAAACACAAGAGATAAACAATAGATATAGTGCTTTCGATTCTTTAGTACGCTCATTAGAGATAAACGAAAAAATAGAGATACTCGAAAAGTTATTGTCAGATGAAGAAATGAAGGTGTCTGCTGAACGGGTGTTGAAGGAGTTATAGTAGGTGTATAAAGATATTTTATTAATTGAAAAATAGAATGAAGTTATGACAATATATGAACTAAAAGAGATTGTAATCCAACAAGACTTTGATTTGCTTAAAGTTTGTTTAGAGGAATATGACATTAGTGAAAATGATAAGTTTGGCAATAATATTTTGCATTATTACATTAATTATATTCATGGACTGAAGAGTTTGCCCATTAATTTTAAAGAAATTATAGGGTTGTTTTTAGGCTTAGGTCTTGATGTTAATGCTAGGCAGTCTAGTGGCTCTTTTAGGAGAAGTCCTCTACATCAATCTGTGGTATTAAATATGCGTGAACTATTTGATTATTTAATAGATAATGGGGCTGATGTTTATTATGTGGATTTTTATGGAGGAAATTTACTATTAGGTGCCGTGGGTAGTTATAAGAGAGATGAAGTGAATAATGGATATTATATAACAAGATTATTAGAGTTAGGAGTAGATCCTTTTCTGAAATGTAATAGTGGTGAATCTGCTTATTCACTTTCAAAATATGAGCCTTTTTCAGAGAGTTTTACGTTTTTTGATTATTTAGAACAAAAAGAGTAGTTCTTTGTGGATATAGACGCCACGTACTGTAGGCACCCAATATAGGGGGTAGGGGCGTAAAACTTTACGCCCACCTGAAACATTATGGATGTTTTGATAGGTGTTGTGTCGTGGTTACTATGTAGAGTCTTATGTGGGATGTTTCTATACCTTATTTTGCGATAAATAAGAGCGAATGCTGTACTGAAGAGATGAGATAAAAAGAAAGAGTTTATCTTTGTGGTTATTGATTTCTAAAAAGCAGTATTGTTAATATGAATTACTTTGTTGAGGTTATTGTTCCATTGGCGTTAGATCCTACGTTTACTTATGCAGTAAGTGAGGCAGAATATGAGTTTATCCAGGTGGGTATGCGAGTAGCTGTTCCTTTTGGTCGATCAAAAGTATATACAGCTGTGGTGATAGAAAAACACAATAGACTACCTGAATATTACGAGGCGAAAGAAATCAATGAGATTATAGACCTTACTCCTGTGGTGACAGAGAAGCAGATAGTACTGTGGAAGTGGTTATCTGATTATTATATGTGTACGATAGGGGATGTGTATAAGAGTGCTATGCCGTCACAACTACTGTTAGAAAGTGAGACGATGATACAGTTTAATCCGGCAAGTAAGATAAGTCCGGATGATCTAGATGATCTAGATGATGCAGAGTATTTAATCTATGAAGCGCTTCAGGTGCAGTCTATCCTAAAGGTGGAGGAGATTATCGCTATATTGAATCGCAAGAAGGTATTTCCTGTAATTAATTCGCTTTTAGAAAAAAAGATGATCTTCCTACAAGAGGAGATGGTGGAGAAGTATAAGCCTAAACAAGTGCGTTATGTAAAGCTTGCTGAGCAATATTTAGTAGATAATGGTCTAGCTGACTTGATGGAGATAGTGTCTCGTTCTGAGAAACAAAGAGAGATGATTTTGAAATACTTTCAGTTGCATGCGGTTCACAAGAAGCCGATTACTGTAAAGCAGTTAGTAGAGGAGTCGGAATCTACATCTGCTATAGTAAAAGCTTTAATCACGAAGGGAATATTCGAAGAATATTATTTAAACCAAGATCGTGTGATTTTCGGTGATGCGAAACAGGATGTGATAGAGTTAAGTGATGAACAGAGTAAAGCGCTGTGGGAAATAGGACAGTCACTAGAGACTAAAGATGTGGTCTTACTACATGGAGTAACTGCTTCAGGTAAGACAGAGGTATATATAAAGTTAATCGAAAAGTACATTGCTAATGAAGGGCAAGTATTGTTCTTGTTGCCAGAGATAGGGTTGACTACACAGATAGTGATGAGGTTGACTAACTATTTTGGAAATGATGTAGCAGTGTATAATTCGAAATATTCTCCTAGTGAGCGATTAGAAGTTTGGGATCAGGTATTAAACAAATCAGAAAAGGCAAAGGTGGTTATTGGTACTAGATTATCAGTGTTCTTGCCCTTTCAAGATTTGCAATTAGTGGTTGTAGACGAAGAGCATGAGGGGAATTATAAACAGCATGATCCTGCTCCACGTTACCATGGAAGAGATAGTGCTATTATTTTAGCCAAACAACATGGTGCGAAGGTAGTATTAGGGTCGGCTACACCAAGCTTAGAAACATATTATAATGCGACACAGGGTAAGTATGGCAAAGTGGAGTTGATGAAACGTTTCACAAATGTCGTTCTTCCTGAAGTTGTACTAGTTGATATAAAAGATAAGTATAAACGCAAGCAGATGACAGGGCATTTCTCAGATGTATTAATAGATGAGATTAATATGGCGTTGTCCTTAGAGGAACAAGTTATCTTGTTTCAAAATAGACGAGGGTTCTCCCCTGTGGTTGAGTGTATGACTTGTGGTGCTGTACCTGAATGTCCACACTGTGATGTGAGTTTGACTTATCACAAGTATCAAAATGAGTTGAGGTGCCACTATTGTGGATTTACATTACCAATGCCCAAGCAATGTATGCGCTGTCACAGTGTAGATTTAAGTACTAAGGGATTTGGTACAGAACAGGTGGAAGAAGAGTTAAAGGAGTTGTATCCGAATAAGCGTATCGCACGTATGGATCAAGATACAACCCGTGGGAAGTATGGATTCGAGAAATTAGTAGAGGCTTTCCAAGCGAGACAGATAGATGTCTTAGTAGGAACGCAGATGTTAGCGAAGGGATTTGACTTTGATAATGTGAATTTAGTAGGGATAATGAATGCGGATAACAGTCTTTATCACCCTGACTTTAGAGCACATGAGCGAGCTTATCAAATGATGACACAAGTGGCAGGTAGAGCAGGTCGAAAGGAAAAAAAGGGAAAGGTAGTTATCCAAACTTTTAATCCTTATCACAACATTATACAGCAAGTAACTCATTATGATTATATAGGGATGTATAAAGAGCAGATGTATGAACGCTATAATTTTAAATATCCACCATTCTATAGATTAGTGAAGTTGACTTTAAGACATAAAGAGTTTGAAAAATTAAAAGAGTCTTCATTTTGGTTGTATAACAATCTAAAAGAACAGCTAGGCATCCCTGTCTTAGGACCAGAAGAACCTGCTATTAATAGGATACGCAATCAGTATATCAGAGTTATTTTAATTAAGATACCTCAGAATGTACCACTAGTAAAGACAAAAGAAAATATTAGAAGAATATTAAAAAGCTTTGAGGCTATCGGACAGTATCGTTCTGTAAAGGTGGTGGCTAATGTAGATTTTTATTAAGTGATGAATTTTAAGAATTGAGATAAAATAAATAATATGGAATTAAAGATAGTTGTCTCAGAAGAGGCATTTAACAGCCAAGAGCGATATGATATAATCTCTTCAAACATCTCATTTATTAATTTAATAAGAGATGAGGGAGGGCTAATGGGAGAAGTGATTCATCCAGATGCAATATTAAGTTATTATGTAGATTATTATTTAGCAATGTATAAGAATGGTAATTTCTCTCAAATCGTGTGGAATACACAAGCTGATTTTGAATTTTTTGATACAATAGCTGTTGGACTAGAAAAGATGGGAGCAGTAGCTAATCTAGCTTTGTTAACTAAACAAGTTGAGGTACTGAAAGGAATAGATGATGTTGTACTAGAAGCGTTCTGTGAGTCTGATTATTTTGGAACTAATCCTACAAGGGATTTGCTAAAGAATGATGATTTCTACGATTTAAAAGAAGATTTAGTAGAGCTGAATGCTAAGTGGTTAAGAGCTCACGCGGATTTAGATATGTTATCTATAGAGGGGATGTATCAAAGAGCGGAGTTATTATTAGATAAGAAAATAGAGAGATAAGGAAGTGTATGAATTAAAACTTTATAAAAAGACAAATTAGTTTTGGATAGTATGTATAAAGTTGTATTTTTGCACCCAATTTTGTAACAAATAAAATTTAGTATTTATGAATCATTATGAAACTGTTTTCATCTTGAATCCCGTTTTATCTGAAACACAGATAAAGGAAACAGTAGAGAAATTTGAAGAATTTCTTACTTCTAGAGGAGCTGAGATGGTAGCTAAAGAGGACTGGGGCTTAAAAAAATTAGCTTATGAGATCCAACACAAGAAAAGTGGTTTTTACCATTTATTCCAATACACAGCACCAGCTGAGATCATCATCAACTTAGAGACTGAATTCAGACGTGACGAAAGAATTATGCGTTTCTTAACTGTAGCTTTAGATAAGCATGCTGTATCTTGGGCTGAGAGAAGAAGAGAGAAATTAAAATCTAAAAAAGCTTAATTGTTATGTCAAGTATAGAGCAATCTGCAAAAGGAAAAAAAGACGGAGATATCAGATATCTAACGCCTTTAAACATTGAAACTAACAAAACTAAAAAGTACTGTCGTTTCAAAAAATCAGGAATTCAATACATCGACTATAAAGATGCTGATTTCTTATTAAAATTCGTAAACGAGCAAGGTAAAATTTTACCACGTCGTTTAACAGGAACATCTTTGAAATTCCAAAGAAAAGTATCTGTAGCGGTAAAAAGAGCACGTCACTTAGCTTTAATGCCATACGTAGCGGATTTATTAAAATAATATAAAAAACTAAGGTTGTTGGTTTTCACTCGTGAAACCTAACTTCTTTTAAAAAGGACATCAACAATGGAAATTATCTTAAAACAAGACGTTCAAAAGTTAGGATTTAAAGATGACGTAGTAACTGTTAAACCAGGATACGGACGTAACTATTTAATCCCTCAAGGAATAGCTATCTTAGCTACTCCATCTGCTAAAAAAGTATTAGCTGAGAACTTAAGACAAAGAGCGCACAAAGAAGCTAAAGTTGTAGCTGATGCTAAAGTTATAGCAGAAGCATTAAAAGCTTTAGATATCAAAATCACTGTTAAAGCTGGTGGTGAGAAATTATTCGGATCTGTAACTAATGCAGATATCGCTGAAGTTTTCGCTCAAAACGGTCAAACAATTGATAGAAAATTCATCACTTCAGGAGTTATCAAACGTTTAGGTAAATATACTGCTAACGTTCGTTTACACCGTGATGTAATCGTTGAAGTAGCTTACGAAGTAGTTGCTGAACAAGAATAGTCTTAAATGATTATATATATAAAAGACCTCCTATTTTAGGAGGTCTTTTTTTTGCTATATATTTTCGCCAAATAAACGAATGGGTGTTTTGCTTTTTTTGTATCTTGGAAGAGTATAATAGTTGCCTTGAGGAACCTCTTTTGAAGACTAATATAAGGGAGGTATATCTTGTGCAATTTTAGGTTTTAAGTAGATATTTAAAGAAAAAGATTAGATATGAATAAAATAGTAAGATTTGTTGGAGTTTTAGTACTTGGTCTATCTTTATTTGGTTGTAAAGATGAAAAAGGAACTTCTGGTTCAGAAGAAAATCCTATTGAAGAAGTAGTAGTTGATGGTGCTAATGTAGAAGAAGAGCCTGTAAAAACAATAGAAACAGTAGCTCCTTGGGAGAATTTGTATGAGCAGGAGCCTACTATTCTGAAAAGTACAGCAAAAATCTTAAAAGTAGATAATAAGAAAGCAATTACTCTTATGGCTGAATCGAGTAGATTAACAGTAAAGAAAGATGGCTTAGAGACAGTATTAGATGCACTTAGAACCACATCTGCTAAAGACTATCTTAGTGATGAATTTAATAAAGCTGTTGTTGCTAATGGAGGAAAAGGAGTAGGGTTAAGAGTAGATGTATCTCCTAATGCCGTAGAAGATGGTTCAGGAAAAAGAGGTAATTATTACCAGTTTTCAGTTTATGAAAATTACGAGGATCGTATTGTTACTGTTGGTACTTTTATCTACGATTTAAGAACAATGAGTTTTTATGAAATGGATGTGGTAGAGGCTGATTATATTCCTTTGAAATATGCAACTTCAAAGAAGAAGTCATTAGCAGAGATTGTTGAGAATTAATAATTACAAGATTATATGAATTGCGATGAAGATGTTATCTTTGTTCCAAATGCAATAAATAATATGAAATACACTAGGCTTACTAAAGAGCAATTCGAAGAGTTACACCCAGAGTTTATTAACTTTTTAGCTTCACAGCAGATAGATAAAGATGAATGGGATAAGATAAAGGAGGAAAAGCCTGAAGTAGCAGATCAAGAATTAGATATATTCTCTGATTTGATTTGGGAAGGTGTTTTAAATACAGCTAAATATTTAGAACATTATTCTAAGAATTATATCTTTTTATTCGGATTTGATGATAAGGAGATTAAGACTATTGTTATTAAAGCTAAGCAAGCAGATATAGACTTTTTGACGAAGGAAGGCCTACAGTGGTTATCTGATGCGATATTCACGGAAGATGTTGAGGTAAGACACGGAGGAAAAAACTTCGGTGAGAATCGCAATGAAGAGGTTTTTAGTTTAATACAGCAAGGAGCTATCTTAAGTGAGGGACATTTATATGGCCAATTTAAAGAAATGCTTAAGTTATAAATAATAGTTTGATGGATATTAAAGCACAGTTAGAGTTACTCCGCAAAGAGTTAAATGACCATAATTATAATTATTATGTGTTAGACAATCCTACTATTTCAGATTTTGATTTTGATCAAAAATTAAAGGAATTAGAGCAACTAGAATTAGTACATCCTGAATATTATGATGTGAACTCACCTACCCAAAGAGTAGGAGGGACAGTAACTAAGAACTTCAATACTGTAGCACATCGTCATCGTATGTATTCTTTAGATAATTCGTATTCTAAAGAAGATTTACTTGATTGGGAGCAACGTGTACAGAAGGTTCTAGGAGACGTTCCTGTAGAGTTTACATGTGAATTAAAATATGATGGTGCATCGATTAGTATAACTTATGAAAATGGAGAGATTGTAAGAGCTGTTACACGAGGCGATGGAGTGCAGGGAGATGATGTTACTAATAATATCCGTACGATTAAGTCTGTTCCTATTAAATTAAGAGGAGATTATCCTGCTAGTTTTGATATCCGTGGAGAGATTGTATTGCCGTTAGCTGGTTTTGAAAAGATGAATCAAGAATTGATAGGAATAGGTGAAACGCCTTATTCTAATCCTAGAAACACTGCGTCGGGAAGTTTAAAGCTTCAAGATAGTGCAGAGGTAGCTAAGAGACCTCTTGATTGTTTATTATATTATGTAGTAGGAAGTGATTTAGGAGTAACAACTCAATATGAGAGTTTAGATAAAGCTAGAGAATGGGGTTTTAAAGTACCGACCATTTCGAAGTTAGCAAAGAATATTGAAGAGGTATTTGAGTTTATTTCTTATTGGGATGTGCATAGGCATGAGTTGCCTTATGAGACAGATGGTGTGGTGATAAAAGTAAATTCATTACATTATCAGGATGAGCTTGGATATACATCAAAAGCACCTAGATGGGCTATAGCCTATAAGTTTAAAGCTGAACAAGCAGAAACAGTATTAAATTCTATTTCTTATCAAGTAGGACGTACTGGAGCTATAACGCCTGTGGCAAATCTAGAACCTGTGCAATTAGCTGGTACAATAGTAAAAAGAGCATCACTTCACAATGCAGATCAGATAGCAAAGCTTGATATTCGAGTGAATGACTCTGTGTATGTAGAGAAAGGTGGAGAGATTATTCCAAAGATTGTTGGGGTTAATTTCGATGCACGACCTGCTGATTCAGAGCGTACGGTTTATATCAAAGAATGCCCTGAGTGTGGTACTAAATTAAAGCGAAGTGAAGGAGAAGCTCAGCATTATTGTTCTAATGTGTATGGTTGTCCACCTCAGATAGCTGGTAGAATACAGCATTATATTTCGCGTAAGGCGATGGATATAGATGGGCTAGGTGAAGAAACTGTAGTTCTATTATACAAAAATGGGTTGGTAGAAAACTATGCAGATCTGTATGAATTGAGAAAAGAACAAGTTCTAGGGTTAGAACGAATGGGAGAGAAGTCTGCAGATAACTTAATTAAAGGTATAGAGGCCTCTAAACAGATTCCGTTTGAGCGAGTTCTTTATGCTTTAGGTATTCGCTTTGTAGGCGAAACAGTAGCAAAGAAATTAGCTAATCACTATAAAAACATTGATGCTTTAGCAGTAGCTCCGTTAATGGAATTGATTATGGTAGATGAGATAGGAGAGCGTATTGCACAGAGTGTGATAGATTTCTTTAGCAGTGATGTGAATAAAGGTATTATAGGTAGGCTAAAAAATTATGGTGTCCAATTTGTATTAGAAGAAAAAGAGTCGACTGTCATATCAGATGTTTTATTAGGAAAGACTTTGGTCGTTTCTGGTATATTTGAAAAGATGTCTCGTGACGAAATAAAACAAGTTATAGAAGATCATGGTGGAAAAGTGGGAAGTTCTATTACTTCTAAGACAGATTATGTCGTAGCAGGTGATAAAATGGGACCTTCTAAATTAGAAAAAGCAAACAAATTAGGTGTAACTATATTAACAGAGAATGAGTTTTTAGATTTGATACCATTGTTGTCCGATAAAAAAAAAGAAGCCAGCAAGCTGACTTCTAAAAAGTTATCGTAGTTTAGTCTTGCAAAACAATAAACACGATGAGTAAAAGTACATATTTTTCTAGTAAATCGG
>NZ_NSGJ01000022.1 GCF_002286775.1 Myroides sp. N17-2 | reverse complement strand
CATTTAATGCCAAAATTAAAGCATTCAGGGCTCAATTTAGAGGAGTAAGAGATATTGACTTCTTCTTATACAGATTGACTAAACTTTATGCATAAACACAACTTTTGAGATTGATCCAATATACCTCCATCCACATAACCCCACAAGAGGAAAACCGTAAACACCCCTTATTTTCGAGTAAAACAGAAAAGCCCACTTCACAGCGGGCTTGTTCTAATAGATATAATCCTATGTGGTTTGATATGATAGCATATTAACAGCATCGTGCGTCTATAGTGAGTCCATTAAAAAGCCTGTTTTAATGGAGTCACTATGGACTCACTATGGACTCATTATGGACTCACTCAAACCAATACTGCATAAAAGTCCCTATTCTAGCCTACTAACAAATGATATGATTATTTTTAAATATTGGCCTCGAGATTGGCCTAAAAAAACGATTGAATACTGACGTTCAATACTTTGTAAATATACATATTAAAAAATAAAATATTTTGCTACACCCACGGTTTTTTATTACAACTTTAAAGTCTAGATGAGTTCAATACAAAGTTAGGTGGACAAATTTCATTTTCTTGCAAAAATACGTAAATACCCCATATTTTCAAGTAAAAGAGAAAAGCCCACTTTACAGCGGGCTTTACTAGTTAAGAATCAGCATTTAAAACAAGTCCCTCCTAGTCATACATCTTCTTAAGATAGCCTCAAAGTCGGGAGACTTTGCAATAGATTCGCGTTGTCTAACCTATTATTGTTATTATAAACTGTAATTATCTGTTTGCCATTTTAATAAAGCGTTTCATACCATAGTACCCCATAATAAGTGTAAATACTACGATACCAAGGATACTGTACACTAATGGCATCGTATCTCCTCCTGATTTAAGGATAAAACGCAGTGCTTCATTGATATAAACTAATGGGTTAATCAGTGTGATATACTTCATCACTGGTATAGCGTCTAATGCTGCCCAATTAAAGAATATAGCTCCTGTGAAGATTAACGGCATTAAGAACCCTGGGAACATCGCTGCGATTTGCGGTGGTTTAACTACTGTTCCTACAAGTAGCCCTAGTGTCGCTGATGTGATCGAGCTAAGTAATAGTACCCCTAGTAATAATAAGCTACTCGTAAGGTCTAATGATATGTTTAAATAGCTTCCCATAAAGATCAGTGAAATAGGCAGTACAATTAATGCTCCTATCCACGATTCTATAATTCCGACGAACATCTTAGCCCATGCAACTACTCTTACATTCACTGGCGCTTGAAGTCTATCTTCTATCTCACGTGTGTTATTAAAGTCCATCGCTAAAGGCACTGCTGTACCGTGGATACCTGTCACTAATAAACTCATCCCCAACATACCTGGGAACATCTGATTAGGGAAGTCAGTAGCTAATATACCGATCTGAGGTAGCATAAAACCGTACGTCAAAATAAGAATAAAAGGCAACATCCCAACTCTAAAAACGAACTCTTTCCAATCTCTACTTTGGATAAGCAAGTCACGTTTTACCATTATCTTAAATACATCAAATTGATTCAATTTCTTTTCCATGATTCTTGTCTTAGTCGTTTTTAATATCGTTAGTAGTCAGGTGTATAAATATATCATCTAAAGTAGTCGCGCTTAGGTTAATGCTCTCTAGATTAAGGCGCTTCTTATCTATTAATGTGAGAAGTTCATTCAATACTTTCTGGCTATTCTCAGCGTATACGATGAATGTTTTTTCATCTTTCACTTTTACGTCTTTCACATCTGATAATAGCTTCACATCCTTGATAACCTCGTCGTTAATCGCATCTAAGACAATCGAAATAATCGTTTGAGATGGAACCATTTTTCTCAAATCTTCCACTGTTCCTAATGCTTTAATAGCTCCCTTATTATATATCGCTACTCGATCTGAGAAGCGCTCAGGCTCTTCCATATAGTGAGTCGTTAAAAAGACAGTGGTTTTATGTTCTTTATTCAACCTCAATACGTGTTGCCATAAGATCTCACGGTAAGCAGGATCTAGTCCTGTCGTCGGTTCATCTAAGAATAGTATCTCAGGTTGATGCATGATGGCTCTTGCGATTTTTAATCTTTGTGCCATTCCTCCAGAGAAACTCTTTACATAGTCATTCTTCCAATCAGTCAATCCAAAGCTTTCTAGTAACTCATCTGCTTTCTGTGTGGCATCCGCTTCGGTCATTCCGAAGTATCGCCCGTGATAAATCATATTCTCTCGAGCCGTTAATCCTCTGTCTAAATTGTTGTGTTGTGCTACTACTCCTACCTTACTTTTGGCAAAAGTAGGATTGTCTTTTAGTGATTTCCCTTGGAATAGGATCTCCCCATCCGTAGGAGTCAACTGAGCTGTTAGCATATTAATGGTCGTACTTTTACCTGCGCCATTAGGTCCTAGAAAAGAGAATATCTCTCCCTTCATCAAATCAAAGGAAATACCATTGACAGCTGTATGTGGTTTTCCATCATTTTTCATGTACATTTTCTTGAGGTCTCTAACTTCAAGAATAGTTTCTGTCTTTTTCTCTCTCATGTGAATCTTGTCTTTTTTTTGTTATAACTTATTTTGCACCTAATGCTCCACTTCATTAACACCTTATAGATGCGTTAAACCCAGAATCAGCATTAGCCAAATACTACAAAGCAATTCTAATTCATAGTTCTTTCATTAGCTCTTTAACCATACTATAGTATGCTGAAATCACTAATTCAGACCTATCTTGTATAATTACTTTTCGTTTATCTGCCTATCGCTGATTCTGGGTTAAAAACACCATCATCTAACTATTAATTTAACAAAACAAAGTAACTAAGAAAGACATAGTAAACTGTTACACAATTTATTAATTAGTTTATATAATTTACGGGAGGGATGGTTTGAGATAAGTCAGGGAATGGCGACTGTGTCAGTATATTACTGAGATTTAAAAGACAGCTAGTCATAACTGCTATTGTTCACATTGGTTTATATGCCGTGTGAAATATTTAAAAGTAGAGAGGTTCTACAGCAGCGATGAAATTTGTGACACAAAACAGATCATCTTTTGCCTGCAAGGCACAGATTCTTAATTCCTAATTATTAATTCTTAATTGTTTAAACAGAGAGGGGTAGCTAAATAGCTACCCCTCTCTGTTTAAACTTATACTCTACCTTTCAGGGCGTTAAACACCCAAGCAATAGCTAAGAAACCAATTCCTACGGCTGTAAATCCCCATCCGGCTATTTCAGAATATTTGAAAGCGCCAAGACAGATTAATAAGATACCCATCATAATCATAATCAACGTAGCATATCCTAGAATCTTATTCTTATTTAAATTGTTTGCCATTATTATTTGTTTTAATTAAATATTCCTATTAACATCTCCTTAAGTAGCTCACCTTGAGGCATTGCCTGTGCTCCTACTCCTTTACTCTTTAGGTCTACATCTTTAAGATGTGAGATGATAGCACTCACTTGTTTCATCTTATAGATTCTAAATCCTGTTTCGTAATCTTTTATTGCGTACTGACTTACTTTTAATTGTTTCATCACGTTAGAAGGTGATTTGTCTTTCAACCCGTGATATAGTAGTAGTTTAGAGAAATAAGAATAAACAAGTCCCATAGTCAATACGATAGGGTTATTCTTAGGATTCTGAGCGAAGTAGTTGGCTATCTTATACGCTTTTAGCTGATGGCGCTCTACAATCGCTTTAATCAATTCAAAATTATTAAAGTCTTTGCTAATCCCAATGTTCTTTTCTACTACATCTGCTGTGATTTGCACTCCTTTCGGGATGACAATCGCCAGCTTATCTAGTTCGTTAGCAATCTTAGAAAGATCCGTTCCTAAGAATTCGACTAACATAGCTGAGGCTTTTGGCTCGATGGCATACCCTTTAGCAGTAAGCAACTTCTTAATCCAAGCATCTATCTGATACTCCCTCAGTTTCTTACTTTCAAATATGATACCAGCTTTCTCAACTGCCTTATAAACTTTCTTTCTTTTGTCTAAAACTTTGTATTTATAGCAAAATACAAGTACCGTAGATGGCTGTACCTGATTAGCATAAGACTCGATCTGGTCTATGCTACGAGCAAGTTCTTGTGCTTCCTTAACGATTACGACTTGCTTCTCTGCCATTAAAGGAAAGCGTTTGGCATTCGATACGATATCTTGAATCGTGACATCACGTCCATATAGTACCATTTGGTTAAACCCCTTCTCTTCTTCTGTCAGCACATTGTCTTCTATATACTCAGAGATTTTATCAATATAATACGGTTCTTCCCCCATTAAAAAATATATTGGAGCAGCATTTCCCGCCTTTATATCTTTAATTATGTCCTTTACTTGATCCAAAATATAAGTTTTAATTATTGTTCAATACCAGTAGAAAAAAAATATCTTTGCTTTATGCAAAGACTTAATTTCCCTCCGTTTGATTTTCGTTTCAAAAATAGTGAAAATAAGCTATCTATTTTTGATGTTATCCGTAAAAAATTTATTCAATTAACTCCTGAAGAATGGGTAAGACAACATGTGGTACTTGATCTTATACAGACTAAGGGGTACCCTCTATCGCTAATTAGTGTAGAGAAAGTGGTGAGAATTAACGGAATGACTAAGAGATATGACGTGGTGGTGTTTAAGCCTAATGGCGAAATATTCATCCTTATTGAGTGTAAAGCACCCGAAATACCAATCACACAAACAACATTTGACCAGATCGCTCGTTATAATTTTCAACTGAGATCTACGTATCTCTACGTGACCAATGGGCTGAATCATTATTATTGTCAAATGGATTATGAGAATAGCAAATATATCTTCTTAAGAGAACTTCCAAAATATGAAGCTTTTAAATGATTTTTTGTGAAGTGGTGATGGTGTGATGTTGTTTTTTCGTGATGTCGTTTTTTCGTGAAGATGTGAGGCAATCCACATCCACATAGTAGCCACGACGGTAGGGGTGTATTACTATACACCCACATAAAACATCTAACAGATGTTTTAATGAGGAGTCAGATGGGAATAGTAGTGAAAGAACAGTTCTCTTTAAAAAGGCGATTGACTTTGAACAGAAAACCAACATCACAAAAAAACAAAAAAACAATACCTCAAAGTCGGGAGACTTTGCGGAGCTTGTGAAAGAACATTTCTCTTTAAAAAGGCGATTGACTTTAAACAGAGAAACAACATCACAAAAAAACAAAAAAACAGAAGAAAAAAACACCTCAAAGTCGGGAGACTTTGCGGAGCTTGTGAAAGAATATTTCTCTTTAAAAAGGTGATTGCCTTTAAACAGAAAACCAACATCACAAAAAAACAAAAAAACGGAAGAAAACAATACCTCAAAGTCGGGAGACTTTGAGGAGCTTGTGAAAGAGTATTTCTCTTTAAAAAGGCGATTGACTTTAAACAGAAAACCAACATCACAAAAAAACAGAAGAAAAAAACACCTCAAAGTCGGGAGGCTTTGCTTGTACAACCACCCCTCCAAAGGATGGAAATAGTGGTGAAAGAACATTTCTCTTTAAAAAGGCGATTGACTTTGAACAGAAAACCAACATCACAAAAAAACAAAAAAACAGAAAAAAATGACTAAGAAATTTGCCGTAGCTATTTTAAACTGGAATGGGGAGCAGTTATTAAGACAGTTTCTCCCATCAGTACTACAGTACTCGGATAAAGCGAATATATATGTAATAGACAATGCCTCTACTGATCAATCTATAGAGGTGTTAAACAATGAGTTTCCTACAATCCAAATTATCCAAAACAATGATAATTACGGATTTGCTCAAGGATATAATGAGGGATTAAAAGATATCAAAGAACCTTACCTAGTATTGCTGAATTCGGATATAGAGGTAACGGAGAATTGGTTAGATTCTGTGGAGCAAATCTTCGATACGCAACCTAAAGTAGCGATTATACAGCCTAAGATATTAGATTATAAACGCAAGACACACTTCGAATATGCAGGTGCAGCCGGTGGATTCATCGATTCGTACGGATTTCCATTTTGTAGAGGGCGTATCTTTGATACCATAGAGGAAGACTTAGGACAATATAACGATATCATCGATATCTTCTGGGCTTCTGGAGCGTGCTTCTTTATTCGCAATGAAGTATATCAAATCTTAGGAGGATTAGATCAAGACTATTTCGCGCATCAAGAGGAAATAGACTTATGCTGGCGTGCGCATAATGAGGGATATAAAGTGAAATACACGGGATTCTCTACTGTATATCACGTGGGTGGGGCTACACTAAAGTATCAGAGTGCTAAAAAAACGTATCTGAACTTCCGCAACTCTTTATTAACGCTGTATAAGAACTTACCTAAGAAGTCTAAATTCTCTACTATCTTTATCAGACTGTGTTTAGATGGGGTGGCAGGGGTTAGATATATGCTGATGTTACAGCCTAAACACTGTTTTGCGATTATCCGTTCGCACTTCGCCTTTTACAAAAGGATTTCGTCCTTCAGAAAAAAAGTAGCGATTACACCGATAGATAAATATTATCGCACTGGATCAATAGTGAAATTATATTATATTCAGAAACAAAAGACTTATATTAGAGTATTCTAATCTAAATAGTTCGCCAATTTTTTCTTATATTGCGTACTAATTGATATATTTGACAAAACAATTCAATCATTTTTAATTATGAAAAAAGTAGTTTTAGGATTATCTGTATTAGCTCTAACTCTAGGATCTTGTGGTACAAAACAGAAGATTGCTGACTTAGAGACTAAAAACAAGGAGACACAAGACTTATTAAACACTTGTACAATAAAACTGAACTCTGCTCTAGCTGACAGAAATGCTGCTTTAGCTGAGAGAAATGCCTTTTCTAGTGAAATAGAACACTTAAAAAAGAACAACTCTGACTTAATCAGCAACATGGGTAACATGACTATGTTATCTTCTAAAGGTGCTGAGAACTTAGAGAAGACTTTAGAGAGTATTAAAGAGAAAGATCTTAAGATCACTCGTCTTCAAGATGCTATCACTAAGAAAGACTCTGTTACTTTAGCTTTAGTAAGAAGTGTGAAGAAAGAGGTTGGTTTTGATGATCCAGATATCCAAGTTAACGTAGAAAAAGGAGTAGTTTATATCTCTATCGCTGATAAATTATTATTTAAAACAGCTGGATATGAAGTAAGTCCTGATGCTAAACGTGTATTAGCTAAAGTAGCTGCTATCGCGAAGAGCAAACCTGACTTCGAAGTTATGGTAGAAGGTCACACTGATAATGTGGGTATCAAAAATGCTATGATGAGAGACAACTGGGATCTAAGTGTTAAACGTGCAGTATCTATCGTTCAAGTATTACAAAATGACTTCCAGTTAAACCCTGGTCAGTTAGTAGCTTCTGGACGTGGAGAGTATGTGCCTTTAGTAGCAAATGACACTCCAGAGAACAAAGCAAGAAATAGAAGAACAAGAATCTTGTTACTTCCTAAGATCGATCAATTCTATGATATGATCGAGAAAGAAATGAAAAATATGACTAAATAATAGTCATTAACTGATATTAAGAAAGGCTGTCTTTAATTAGATGGCCTTTTTTTTTGTGATGTTGTGATGTTGTTTTTTTGTGATGTCGTGATGCTGTGGACTAGCCCCTCATTAAAACATCTAACGATGTTTTTTGTGGGTGTATCTGCCTTACTTATCCTGGCCCATTCACTAAAAATATCTAATAGATATTTTAGGTGGGCGTATAGTGATACGCCCGTACGATTGTGTGTCAATAGGACGTGATATGTATCGTCATACATCCATAGTGTATATCACCTAATGCCGTAGGCACACAATTCCTAATTAAAAAAAGCTACCTAGCGTTACCACTAGATAGCTTCTGTTATTCATACTTAGATAGGCTCTAATTTTTAATTTAACCTGTTTGTTATTTTGTCTTTTTGTGGTCTTTGTTGAACTAAATTATCTTTCAAAAGACCGAAATCACACCATCACAAAAAAACAATAACTCCTAATTATTTAAGGTAGTCTCTCAGTACATACTGAAGAATCCCCTCATTCTTATAATACTCTATCTCAATTAAAGAATCAAAACGAGCGATAACTTGGAATGAAAACTCTTTGCCCTCTTCTGTTACTGCTTTTACAGCTAACAGTTTGTGTGGTTTTAAGTCTGTTTCTATTCCGATAATAGTGAAGGTTTCTCTTCCTGTTAATCCAAGTGTTTCAGCTGTTTGTCCTTCCATAAACTGAAGCGGAGCTATTCCCATACCGATAAGATTACTTCTGTGGATACGCTCAAAACTCTCTGCTATAACTGCTTTTACCCCTAACAGATAAGTTCCTTTAGCAGCCCAGTCTCTTGACGATCCACTACCATACTCTTTTCCTGCTAATACGATTAATGGCGTTTTATCCTCTTGATACTTCATCGCGGTATCAAATACAGATAGAGATTCATTTGTTGGCAGATAAGTACTGTATCCTCCTTCACGTTGAGCTACCTTATTCTTAATTCGCACATTGGCAAAAGTACCACGCATCATCACTTCGTGATTACCACGTCTAGAGCCATATGAGTTAAAGTCTTTAGGATCTACTCCTTGAGAAAGTAAGTATTTACCCGCCGCAGAACTTTCATTAAATGCTCCTGCTGGTGAGATGTGATCTGTAGTGACAGAATCTCCTAGATATAGTAATACTCTAGCCTGATGAATATCTGCCATCGCTTTAGGAACAGCAGGCAAATGCTCAAAGAACGGTGCTTGTCTGATATAAGTTGACTTGGTATCCCAATCAAACTTCTGCCCTGTTGGCGCCTGCAAGTCTTTCCAATCTTTCTCTCCTTCAAAGATAACACTGTACACACTCTCAAAGTCTTCTTGTTTTAAAGACTCATTCATCACAGCTCTAATCTCTTCGTGAGTAGGCCATATATCTTTAAGATAGACAGGTTGCCCATTAGGGTCATAATCTAGTGGATCGTTAATCAAGTCAATATCCACACGCCCTACTAGCGCATACGCTACTACTAACATCGGTGACATTAAGAAGTTCATCTTCACCTGTGGGTGTACCCTAGCCTCGAAGTTTCTATTTCCTGATAATACAGAAGCTACTACTAAATCGCCTTTGGTAACTGCCTCTGCTATAGGAGGAGGAAGTGGCCCACTATTTCCAATACACGAGGTACAACCATATCCTACGGTGTGAAATCTCAGTGCTTCTAGGTCTTCTGATAAACCTGAACGCTCTAGATATTGGGTAACCACTTTTGATCCTGGTGCTAAACTAGTTTTTACCCAAGATTTAGTTCTCAGCCCTTTCTCTATCGCTTTTCGAGCTACAAGCCCTGCTCCTATCATTACCTCAGGGTTAGAAGTATTGGTACAACTTGTAATTGCGGCGATAACGATACTTCCATCACCTATAACATATTCTTTGTTTTTTTGTTTAATACGCACTGAACGCAAACTGTCTTTTACGACTTCCGTAGTAGGATGAGCAGATTTATTCTCTTCATAAGAGAACTCTGTACCTGATCCACCTTCAGATAGCCACGCGTGCTCTCTACGTTCTTTTGTATCTGTATAAGTACGATTATATTCTTCTTCTAATAATGCTGAGAAAGACTTCCCTAAGTCCTTAGCAAGTATCTTGTCTTGTGGTCGTTTAGGCCCTGAAACAGTAGGCTCTAAGGTATTCAAATCAAGTTCTACCACAGCAGTATAATCAATTACCTCCTTACCTGTTCTCCACAGCATATTATTCTTGCAATACTCCTCTACTAGCGTGATCTGTTCTTCACTTCTATTCGTTGTACGCATATAATCTAAAGTGCGATTATCAATAGGGAAATAGGTAACAGTACATCCGAACTCAGGTGACATATTAGAAATAGTCGCTCTATCTGTCACAGATAAATTATCTAGTCCTTCTCCGAATACTTCTACGAACTTACCTACGACACCTTGTTTTCTCAATATCTTCGTAATTGAAAGTACCATATCTGTCGCTGTAGCACCCTGTGGAATTTTACCTGTAAGTTTAAATCCTATTACTTCAGGGCAGGTAAAGTAAATCGGCTGACCCAGCATCGCTGCCTCAGCTTCTATTCCTCCTACTCCCCAAGCGATGACACCGATCCCATTCACCATAGGCGTGTGAGAATCTGTTCCTACTAACGTGTCTGGAAAAGCCCATCCATCGCGCTCAATCACGCCCTTCGCTAAATACTCTAAGTTAACCTGGTGGCATATTCCCATACCTGGAGGAACAACAGTAAAGTTAGTTAGTTCTTGTTGTGCCCATTTTAGCAACTCATAGCGCTCTGAGTTACGCTCATATTCTTTCTCTACATTACTTTGATATGCATAATCTGTACCATAATAATCTACTTGTACAGAGTGGTCTATCACTAAATCTACAGGGATAGCAGGGTTAATCTTATTACCATCTTTCCCTTGTCTGATAAATTCATCACGAAGTGAAGCTATATCTACCACTGCTGGCACTCCTGTAAAGTCTTGCATTAGCACTCTCGCTGGCTTAAAAGGTATATCCTTATCTGTGCCCTTAGGATCCCAATTTACCAAGGTGTCGAGATGCTCATCTGTGATCACATATCCATCGTGGTTACGCAAGACGTTTTCTAAGAGAATACGGATAGAGAAAGGCAGTCTATCGATATTAGCACCTTTCTTTTGCAGCTCTGTCAGGGATGCAAATTTGTACTTTGTCATAGTTATTAATTTAAGTTGTTAGTTGATTCACTTAAGGTACAAAAAATACATTTAACACATTCATATTTAACATTTAAACAACTAAATGATCGAACATTGCGATTACCCCTTTCCTCCTCCATTATTCCTTAATGATTACAAAAAGCATTGTCAAAAAACGCATACATACACACATTGTCAAGCACTGTCAATAACACAACACATTTTCTTAAAATACTAATTATATTCAATTTCTTAAGCTTTTATTGTTTTATTCTCAATATGCACTTTCTATTAGTAATGTTTATTGTAAATTTCATTTATTCCATTTTAAATATTCTATTTCTAAGAATTAAAAATAAAATTATTGTATATTTAGTAGCACTAAATCTCGATATAATGAAAACAATTGACACTAATTTTGTAAATTTTGATATAATAGGTGATATTCATGGACATAGTAATGACCTGAAGAAATTATTAGCTGCATTAGGGTATACAAATAAGAAAGGATATTACCAACATCCTGAGCGCAAAGTACTCTTTGTTGGTGATTATATTGATAGAGGAATTAACATTATAGAGGTTTTAGATATCGTTAAAAAGATGGTCGATAACGGTGAAGCAATTGCTCTTATGGGAAACCATGAGTACAATGCTATCTGCTATAATACTACGAATAGCAATGGTGATTACTTAAGAGAACATTCTCCTAAAAACTTTAATCAACACGCTGTAACTATGGCAGCTTTTATGCAAGTACCTAACATGTATAAGATGTACATAGAGTGGTTTAAAACACTTCCTTTATTCTATGAAAACGATTCTTTCCGAGTGGTACACGCTTGCTGGGATGATGAACATATCGCATACTTAAAAAGCAGACTAGATCACAACTGTATTACTAATTCACTATTAGAAGAAGCGAATACAGAAGGGACACAACTGCACGCTGCTGTAGAAACTACATTAAAAGGAACAGAAGCAAAACTACCTAAAGGAGTTACGTTTATCGATAAAGATCGTGTCTTACGTACAGAGTTTAGAACTAAATGGTGGGAAGACCCTTCCACAATGACTTATAACACGATTAGCGTGCACCCTATACACGAGCTTCCGAATACTCCTTTTGAGTTTGAGAATAATAATTTCTATACGGATATAGAGAAACCTGTGTTTTTTGGGCATTATTGGATGAAATATAAAGCAGGTACAAAACCCGCTATTATACGTGATAATGTTTGTTGTGTTGACTTTAGTGTAGCAAAAGGAGATGGGATACTAGCTTGCTATCGTTACAGTGGAGAAGGCCAACTAAGTTCAAAACAATTAGTCTTTGTTAAATAAACTTTTCCCCTTTCTATTATATGATTAAGTATTTAAAACTTTTTCTAAAAGAAAAAAAAACAGACCCTGAGCGCACTAGACCAGCTGACTTTCTTACTCTACAGAATTGTGAGAATGCTGTCTTTATACTTGATAATCATTTAATAAGTAAAAACAAGATTTCTTATTACAATTGCAACCAGGATATCGATGATATTCAAGTATTATATTTTACTTGTATTAATAATAAACCTTTACTTTTCATAGCCGGAAAGCACAATAGTCATATCCCTACTTCATCAGTTAATTTCTTACCAACTTTCTTACAACTAGCAGAGAAGTTGAACTTTAACCCTGTACAGTTAACGATATTTGAAGAGACATTTGGCTGTGGGAGAAATATGTTTATTTGGGCAAGAAAGAATCCTAGCAATTTTAAGCTATTGGATAAGGATGAGTATGCAGATACCATAATAAAAGGATATGAATTACAGAATGAGGAGAAAACCTTTATCTCTTGGGATGCCCCTTATGAAGAGGTTATTGCCTTAGATGAGATAGTAATCTGCACTCCTGACAATGCTGATGACTTACTAAAGTACACATTTAATGTACCTGTGCGTGTTGGGAATATGGTCTTAGATGACTTTGGATTCTATGATTGTGATCGTAAGAACATCCCTGTACAAAACTATTTTTCGTACTGTGAATGTGATAAACTAGAGAGTAACAAGCCTTACCCTTTCTTAAAGCAAGCACTATTAGCAAATAATAGTTTGATGAAAGCTTCTATCGAAACAGAAGAGGACAAGTCAATCATCTATAGCACTAAAGTTAGAACTAAAGACCTTGAGTTTTACTTCTCGAATGCTTATCCTACGGATCTAGACGCAGCGAATAACACCGTATTCTTTTTGATCACTAATCTAAAAGACTATTTAGAAGCTGTCATTTATCCAGAGTATATTATCAAGCTATCAATAGCCAACTGTACTACGTTATCAGGAGACATCTCTTTAGATATGCAGTGTTATAGAGATACGCCTCACATCTATAGAGTTCCAACGTTTATACAGGAGATCTCTCAAAACAAACCATTTATATGGATAGATAGCAATAATAATGAACTGGGATTTGCGGATAATCAATATGCACATATCTTACTGTTATCTGATGTGGCATACATGTCTATCCAAACATTAAAATTAGAAAATGGAGGTATCGAATCTAAGCTATGTGTGAAGACTAATCAGGTAGATTTTATGGTACCGATGTTTACCTCTAATACAGTAGATTTGCATATATTTGAAGAACAGATCAAAAGGGATATTCCTATTCCTTTTACAGATTCGTTAGACGATTATATTTATAAGTAAAAAACTATGTGGAAATATTATGCCTTGCTATCTGCCATATTCGCTGCGATGACAGCTATATTATCTAAGGTAGGTGTCAAGGGAATCAATGGCAACCTTGCTACCGCCATCAGGACAAGTGTTGTCTTAATGCTAGCTTGGGGTATAGTATTAGCCAATAATGATCTTAAAACAATCAAAGAATTAAGCAAGTACAATCTGATCTTTCTAATCGCGTCAGGTGTAGCAACAGGCTTATCGTGGATATTCTACTTTAAAGCACTAGAGACAGGCCCTGTATCTAAGGTTGCCCCAATAGACAAGTTAAGTATCGTATTTGTGCTGATTATTTCTTTTGTATTTCTAAAAGAGCCTATGGATATGAAGACCATCCTAGGCGGATGCTTAATCGTAGGAGGAACATTAGTACTTATTCTATAGTACTAATGTTCCTCTTATTTTATTTTAAATAGTCCTACTTAGGAGCGATGTATATTCTTTAAGACAAATCTTCTATCACCTCTATTCCTGTGCGTTTACAGATAACTCTAAAACGTTTATAGTCAACCTTATCCCCATACTTTATTTGCGTAATAAAGTTTAGATAATAAATTTTATCTGCTAACACCTTCATAGGCTTACCTGTGCTATCATCCTGATCCAATGTAAACAAACTCACATAAGGATTATTCATTCGCTGTGTAAGGCGAGTAAGGTTAAAGTGAATAATATCATTGATACCATCGAAGGCATACGTACTCTCTTTTATTACTTTTTTATTATCTAGATGAACCTTTTTGCGATATAACAGAATCTTCTCATTGTGAATCTTGTTCTCCACCTCTAGCAAGGCTGAACGATCACGTAGATTTAGTACTTCTTCAGGTACTTTATTCTCAGCCATAAAATCGACAGATTCGCGTATCCATCCTATCTTTTGGTCTTTAATACTAATACTCGTTTTATTATCAAAATACTTCCCTCCTAACTTGCCAATAAAGTAATAACGCATCAGATCCTTAATCCGATCTTTCAGAATATAACTAATCACTAAAGCTACAAAAAGAGGCATTGTAAAGTTGCCATACTTCTGTTGAAAAGAGAAGGCAACTATCGTCGCAAACACCATAGAGAGCCCCGCTGCTATACTATAATAGATTTGCTGAGCAATGACTCCATCTTCATCCCTTCGCTTATTAGAAGTCAAGACAAGATCTGATTCTATATACTTATCTAACATCGCATGTCGATATACCACTTTTTGGTTATTCTCCTTATCCCCTTTTATAATATCGAGATAATCCTGCTGTTTCATATACTCTTTCTCACGGATAATCAAACCAATCAAATACTGATTAACTAGACTTGTCATCGCCGCTTTATTACTATCAAGAAGTTCAATAAAATTAAAGACTTGATGTATGATAGCATAAGATAGATATTCGTCTGCGAAGTCGTAGTAATTCTTCACATCACTCCCCTCTTCTAGATCAACCAGTAGCTCTCTTAACGCTCTAAACTGAATGGAAATATTCTCTACCGCAGTAGCAAATTCAATACATTGCTCCTCTAAATCTTCTGCTAGTACACACTTCTTGATTTCGACAATATGATCTCGGATAGCACTTCTAAAGATAGCCATAAACATCTTCAGCTGAAACTCATATTCCATAATCAGCTCTGCATTACCTTCTTTATCAGTTAGTACATCATTAAAGGCTGAGCGCAGGTTATTAAGTGGTACAGCTCCATTATCGACTATTTCCTTTAGCAAATAGATAGGCGTGATGAATCTCACCTTAGATTTGACGTCCGAGTAGAACTGTTCTTTCTGATAGGTAGAAGCATTGATATCTAAGCTATTCGGTATAAAAAACCAAGTATTAGTCTCAAACTCTGCCTGCTGACCTATCTTCTCTGATTTAAATCCTACTTTAACTTCTACGGAATAAGCATCGTGAATACTCGTCTCTATTTCTATCATAAATACCTAGCCTTTATGTACGTGAAGATACCAAATAACTAGGATAGTTAGGGGGTTATGCTTAAAATAAAGTAGCTAACTAATCATAATACGCATACAGGGTATTAGATAAATTAAATATGTACATTATCACTTACTCCAATAGTTCATTAATGAGCATTTACTTGAGTTCGGATATCATCACACAAATCAAATATTTCTTTCCATATAGTGCTTTCTCTTACCCCACTAATACTCCATAAGCTAGTATCTTCTATACTTAAATACAAATCCCTAGTAGCTATAGCTTTATGATAAATATCTTGAGAGATCATTCTTTTGGAAAGTAATTTTGTAAGCGTATCACTATAAAAAAATGTACGAACATTAATATCAAAAACTTCAAAAATTAAATATCCTATTTTTTCATCATTACACTCAAGAAGAAAACCACCACAACTATCTATAGTTTCTAAAAAATAAATATATAGCTGTTCTTCATTGATACCTTTCATTGCTTCTATTTTAAAGAAATTATAAAACACTGTAATTTAATAAAATACAATTAAAAAAACACAACTAATTCCTTTAAATATAGTGGAGATAATCTAAGAGGATAGATTTTCCTCCTCCCCCTCTCAACAACACACTTTTTTTTGTATCTTTGCAATGTAAAAGGCTTTAAATCAATGCGCTCGTATTGAGAATATCACTCCACTAAAAGCCTAGTACTTTTTACAAAAAAGAAAGCTCAAACTACCGCTTTCTAAAATTCATTTTTTTAATTTTAACGGTTTTTTTAACAGCTTAAAAAAGGCTGAAACCCAGTATTTATGCGGTATTGCTTGAGGTCTGTTCGGGTCTTATTCGCAAACTACCCCTATTTTCAAAAGAAGACCAAAACTGTTCCCGAACAACACCCAAATAAAACCCCTACAAGTCTTGCTATCACTGGGTTTAAAGCATATTCAAAATCACCAAAAAACGGCTTTTTTGTTAAAAATTTAACAACCTGTAATTTATACCATTTTAAGATAAAATTAAGAATATTATTATTCTTACAATGCGATTATTTACTATCCTATACTCACTTCATAAAATCTACAAAAGAGGTCTAGTTCTAATAAAAGAGCTATGAACTGGAATTATATCATAGTATTTAGTCAACACTTATTCTAGAATTATCAATTATATACATAAAATAAAAGCGCCTTTTCTATTAAGAAAAGGCGCACAACAAATTAATATAATCTATATGATGGAAACTAGGTTACAATTGCATTAGTAGCATAGATGGGGCATTATTTAGCCAAGGGGTTCTCTCCTCTACTAAGTTTTTCCAACTGTCTAAACTGATCAGCATTAAGTCAAACTCTTCGATAAACTCCTTATCTACTTCTTTTGCACTAACTATTCTAATGTGGTTAGGTTTAAATTGTTCGATTAGACGAACTTGCTCTTTAAACTCTGGGTAACTTTCTAATTGTCCGGTAGCGTCTAGCACTGTTATTTGCGCTTCACTATTGCGTATCCACTTCTGTGCATAGCTTAACAATTTCAAATCTTGTTTCGTAAATACAGGCAAAAAGATATGCTCTACTTTATCAAAGTCCTTATTAATAAAGATACCTACAGGAACTTTAGAACGATTAAGTATCTGCTGAGTTCGCGCATTAAACCACGAATTCTCAAAGAACTTCTCTTTTCCAATTACTTTATTTAATAACACGTCAGGATTAATGATGCGTGTCGTAAATCCAAGGATATTTCCTAGAAGTGATCCTCTATAAATAGAATATCCCATCTCGATTAATAGCAAATCACTAATCTGCTCATTGACCACATTCACTACATCACTCTCTACGTCATTAGACACTTTATAATAGGTCTGCACCTCTTGATCTAGCGTCGTCGCTTCTTCTTGCACTGCCTCGAAGATTTCACCTTCATATTCTGTAGAAGTAAAAGCATTCACTTCATTACTCTCCACTAAGTGCATCGCGGTAATACCTGTATCTGCATTATTCTTACCGACGAAACTGCTCGCTAATTTCATCAATGGCTTCAAGCTAGCCTTGTCCTCAAAGAATAGAGACACTTGATATTTGCCGATATTAGAGGTTGCTGTGGTAGTTTCATCTTCTACTAAAGGCCCAAATATCTTAGCGATTAAGTCTAACACTGGCCCTGTCATAAATGTAGTAGTCAAGGCCATAATCACCATCATCGCAAAGACTTCTCCTGTTAAGACACCTAAGTCGAACCCGATATTAAGAACGATAAGTTCCATCAGTCCCCTTGTATTCATTAACGCACCTATGGTCAAACTATCTTTCCAAGTCATTCCGACTATCTTGGCGGTTAGTGCACTTCCCACGAATTTACCTACTGTGGCGACTAAGATAATAATCCCTGTTATCTTCCATAAGTAAGGTTCGTTTAGCAACCCTATCTCTGTACGCAATCCCGTATAAACGAAGAATAGCGGTAAGAATAAGATCACTGCGATATCTTCTACTTTTTCTATAAAGATATTTCTGATTTTCATATTATCAGGCATCACTGCTCCCATCATAAACGCTCCAAATAAAGCGTGAATTCCGATAACTTCAGTACAATATGCTGATATAATAAGTGTCAATAAGAATATCGCCACTGTCCCTTTAGACAATAAATTACTAGAAGACTGATATTTAGCGATACGCGCTAAGAAAGGCTTCACTAATTTTAGCATAACGATCACATAGATAATCGCTAAAGCCATAATATATAAAGAACTCGTAAAACTTCCTGCCTGAACAATAGCTATAACGGCTGCTAATAAACACCAAGCTGTAATATCATCTGCTGCTGCACACGTAATAACGATAGTTCCGAGTCGGGTCTTCTGTAATCCTCGCTCTTGCACAATGCGTGCGAGAACAGGAAAGGCGGTAATACTCATCGAAATACCTAAGAACAAACCGAAAGAAAGGAACTCAACGCCTTGTGGCGCAAATGAAGTAAAGATATAATACGCTAAGGTCATCCCTAAAGCGAAAGGTATAATAATACTGGCATGACTAATCAGTACAGCATCATGCGCTTTATTCTTCAGTACCTTTAAGTCGAGCTCCATCCCGATGACGAACATAAATAGGATTAATCCTATCTGACTTAGAAAGCCTAAGTTGCCCAAAGATTGGGGAGGAAATAATGCGGCTGAAAACTCAGGAAAATAGGTTCCTACTAATGATGGCCCTAGCGCGATACCGGCTATGATTTCACCGATTACAGAAGGCTGCCCTATCTTCTTACATATCCATCCGAATACTCGTGCTACAAGTACGATAGTCACGATCTGTGCTAGTAATAACGCTAGCGGTAAATTTAAGTTATCTTGTATTGTACCTAAAAAGTTTTCGAATACTGATTTATCCGATACTACTTTAACTACATCTGATTCTAAGCGTACTCCTTTAGAAACTACCCAATACATTAAGGCAGAACACCCTCCTATGATAATGAAATAAAGGAAAGAATTTTTAAACTTTGACATACTATTACTTTTTTATCCGATGCAAACATCTCTATTATATATGTGATAAAAAGCAAATATGAATCCAAAGCCACTGAAGTTGTAATGAAATGATATTATTGTGTAACGAATATTATATCTTCTCTAGAAAATCAGTCTTATAGGTCATCCCAAGTGTTAATTCTAGTGGTTTTCCCTCTACTGTCTTCAGTGTAGTCGTGATCTCATCATGGCTAAAAAAACGCACTATACGCAGTGCTATTAGTTCACCTTTATTAATACGACAGAACTTGCTATTAGGTAGCACAGAGACAAACTTATCTAAAGACATATTCTTTGCTATCACTACTTGGTTATTCTCTAGATACACATCTTTATCTCTACTATCGATCTCATTGGTTTTGATATACAGAATGTCTGAGAAATGTAACAATGCCTTTCCTTTATTCGAATTAATCGTAATAAAGCTAACATCATCCACAGGTTTAAACTGTCGCATCGCTTTCAAAATAGCCTTGTGAAGACGCTCTTTCTTAATTGGCTTAGCGATATAATCGATCGCCTCTATCTCAAAAGCTTCTAATGCATACTCTTTATACGCCGTTACGAAGATTACTCCTTTATTTACTAATAACTGAGCGACACTTAATCCATCCATTCCTGGCATATTAATATCTAATATAGCTACATCAAACTCTAATAAAGGAAGTTCCTCTAAAAAGAGAGTAGGATTATCATAAATCTTTACGATTTCAACTTCTTCTATCTGCTCACAAAGCATCTTCAAATACTTCAGTCCAAGCATTTCATCATCAAGTAGTACGCATTTTAGTTTTGAAATCATGTAAGTTAATTTTTAGGTGCATTGAATAAATATGATCGTCTTCGCTTTTTTCTAGTTTATAAGTATGTCCGTAGATCAGCTCTAATCGCTTGTTTAAAGCTGTTAACCCATATCCACCTTTATCCTTAGTCAGTGTCTTCATTCTAGATTTCTTATTAGATACAAGCAAATCAAACTGGTTATTCTTTAGTTTAAACAAGATAGAAATAAATGCATCTGAGCTTGCTAAATCTGCATGCTTAAAGGCATTCTCGATCAACTCGACACAGACAAGTGGAGCGATAAGATCTTCTGTATAATAAGGCTCAGTCTCTCCTATACTAGAGCGAATATCTAATCTAAAAAGAGGGTTAAGCTTTATCTTATTGATATCTATTAATCGCAAAGCGAACTCGTGTTCTTCTTTTAAAGACACCATCTTTCTCTGGCTGTCATAAAGAATATAATCTAGTACTCCTGCCATCTTATCTAAGGCATAGTATGTCTGATAAGCGTGAGACTGTATAGAGTTAAGTATATTCTTAAACAAGTGCGGATCTAATCTAGACTCTAAATTCTCTAACTGTAGATAACGAATTTTAGAATCAAACAATTGTCTCTCGGTTTCTAACTCATTTCGGCGGATGCTTATGGCACGCATCGAATAAATCAACCAACCTATCACAACTAATAAGGTGATTACTATAATAACTAAGAAGGTTTCCATTATCTTAAATGTTTAAGCAAAACTAAAGAATTAAATTGATACATATAAATACTAAATATTATCAGTCATAATGAGACTAAAAGCACTTATACAGATGAATAAACATAAATTTAATATTAAATCAACATTATATTCGCATATTGACCATAATTAGCAATATGTTATTACTAAAAACAGTTATACTATCTAATAAAAAAACCAATAATTAATCAAAATTAATATTATTAATTCAAATTAAAAACAATACAACCGATATAACGCAAGATTTTATAAAAAACAGAAGATAAACACTAATTTTAACATTAATAACTATCTTAGCAAAAGAAAAGAAATCAAATAAAAACACGTAACTATGATCGTATTCACATCTGATTTGCAAAATCACTTTGCTACATTAAATGACAAATTAGAAAGTAAAAACACAGCACACCAAATACTTTCTTACTTATCTCAGAACATCGTAACTTCAATAGGTTTTTACGGGATGCTAGAGAATAACCAAATAGAAAACATAGTAAGTATCAAAAAGACGTTAATCAATCTATTCGTAGATATTAAGTTAGAGGTCCTTAACAGTGTACACTATTTAACGAATGACCACTTACAAGATTTAAATAAGATCAAAATCTTATTCCAAATCAATGAACAGGAGCTTCTAAACTACAAGACTTCCGAAATTCAAGACATCATCTCTAAACAGATCTTCTCTTTAGAAAACAAGGAACAAGTAGACCGATCTGAAATCAAGAAGAATCTAACAGGTTTAAAACAGTTACTAGGGATACCTACTCTAAACCACAACAAAGTAAGTTTAGATCAATACGCTTATGTAACTTCGCCTACTGAAGCAATAGTCTAAACCCTGATTACCCATTAGCCAAACTCACAACAACAAAACAACAATAATACCCATTAGTTAAAATATTCCTTACACTATTCAAAGTATTTGTCCCCAGAATAGCTGTATTGAGATAATACTTGTTTTATGGTATGCTTTTAGTGGTTATATATTTAACATTTATATATAAACCATTGAAACTACTTATCCACTTACTATTACTATCTATATCGATCTATTTAAATAGTCTTGCATTTGACTATCTAGTACTCAATTTACATTCAGATATAGGCAACTCTTTTAGAATAGCCCTTATATTCACTACCATATCCTCTATAATTACGCTAGTAATCATAGCTTATCTGATAAGTCTCTTATTAAATCGACTAGAGTAGATATTCTTTCCCTTTATACACAAGAGTACACATACCATCAAGTAAAGAACAATATACTATTACACTTTCGTTGTAATACGTCTAAGTATGTAAAATTCCAAGCAATTAACACACTGTTAGAGTAGAAAGCAAAAAAAAGCCCCTCTTCGAGATGAAGAGAAGCTCTCTATATATTATTTTATAAACTAATCGTTTATTTACTAGCTATTAAGCATTACAGGCATTACCAACATTGTTACAGTTTCACCATCTTCTAATCCATCTACTGGAGTTAAGATACCTGCTCTGTTAGGTAAAGACATTTCTAAAAGAATATCATCAGACTGTAAGTTGTTTAACATCTCTAATAAGAATCTAGAGTTAAAACCAATTTGCATATCATCTCCTTGGTAATCACACGTTAGACGCTCATCTGCTTTGTTAGAATAATCAATATCCTCAGCAGAAATGTTAAGCTCAGTACCTGCAACTTTTAATCTGATTTGGTGAGTCGTTTTATTTGCATAAATAGACACACGTCTAACAGAACTTAAGAATTGTGTTCTATTGATTAAAAGCTTATTAGGATTTTCCTTAGGAATAACAGCTTCGTAATTAGGATACTTACCATCGATCAAACGACAAGTTAATGTATAATTCTCAAAAGAGAACTGCGCATTAGATTCGTTAAACTCGATACTAACATCTGCTCCTAAAGCCATTAAGATACCTTTAAGGATAGTAAGTGGCTTCTTAGGCATAATAAAGCTTGCTTCGTTAGAAGAAACGATATCTGTACGAGAATACTTTACTAACTTATGTGCATCAGTAGCTACGAAGATTAATCCTGATGGAGAGAACTGAAAGAATACTCCAGACATAACTGGGCGTAAATCATCATTTCCAGCAGCAAAGATTGTTTTGCTGATAGCAGTTGCTAATACTCCTGCAGGAACTTCCGTTTTAGATGGGTCTTCTAATGACTCAGCTTTCGGGAACTCATCTCCTTGTGCATATGCTAAGACGTATTTACCTACGTCTGAACTAATTTCAATCGTATTGTTTTCCTTAACTGAAAAAGTCAATGGCTGCTCAGGGAATGTCTTTAATGTCTCCAACAATAACTTTGCTGGAACAGCTATACTTCCTTGACTTGTAGATTCAATTTCTAAAGTAGCAGACATTGTGGTTTCTAAATCAGATGCAGATACCTTTAATACATTATTATCTAACTCAAATAAGAAGTTATCTAAGATATGTAGGGTATTACTACTGTTTATTACACTACCTAGAACTTGTAATTGCTTTAACAAGTAAGAACTCGATACTATAAACTTCATACTATAATTGTTTTATATGTAAAAATACTTTTACAGTTACAAATATATCCGATTATTACCAATAATAAAAGAAATATCACTTTACTTTTTAATGAATTTTCGTTTTCTGATGAGAATAAATGCACATCCGAAAATTACAACTAGCACTATTGGGATAACCAATACTTTCATTTGGATAGATGTATACTGCTGCTCTACTCTTAATTTGTCTAGCATTGGGATCTTAACCTCTTTGGTTCTCAAATTAATAAGTCCTGTATCATCTAGTAGATAATTGACTGAATTTAGTACTAATTCTTTATTTCCATAAAGCATATTAGTCCATTTATCATATCCTAGCTCTAAAGGCATTCCTTTCTCATCTAGCTGGTTTCTGATAATATCTCCATCTGATATCACGATCATCTGCGTACTTTTACTCTCTGAAAGAGGCTTCTCTACTGAGAATGGCATCACACGGTTCTTAAATACAGAAGAAAAATTACCTTCTAATAACACTCCTAAGATATAACTTCCCTTGCCCTCATAGAACTCAGGTGTAACTTGTTCGTTGATCACTTCAAAGCTAATTTCATTCGGCACACCTACTAAACTTGAGTATTTAGATGACTTCGCTAAGATTGTCTTTTTAATACCATTCTTTAAGGTATCTATCGGAGATGCGAAGTCATACTTCACTCCTTCTATATTTTTAACGATAGGATGATCTGAATCTGGATATACAAAAGGAGCAAACTTCCATAAGAAATCAGTGTACACTGTCTCACTCCCCTGTCTTCCTGATGCTAGCTTTATCTTAGTACTTATCTCGTCTTTAACCAACACTGGATTAATACGCACTCCATACTTAAATAATAATCCTCCTAAGCTCTGATCTTTTGGATACGCTAGCATTCTTCCATCTTGTCTAAGACTGTCGAAGTCTGCCTGCACCTGATCGATTAGCCATAGTGTCTTACCACCATTCATTACATACTGATCTAGCACTCCTATTTGCTCTTCAGAGAAAGGTTTAGTTGGCTTAGCTATAATCGCTAGGTCATATTCTTTTAGTTGCTCTAAAGTCTTCTGTGGAGCCTTCGCTACAGAATCAAGTGTAAAAGGCGCTATATGATACGACTCTCTCACTGTCATTAAGAAGTCAGCGATATTGCCATCTTCTAACTCCCCATTCCCTTTAAGGATAGCGATCTTCTTATATTTCTCTTGCGTTACTTTATTGATTGCCTCAGCAAATGCATATTCTAAGTGCTGTACAGATGAGACAACTTTCTCTTCTGTATTGGCCCCCATCATATTCTTCAACAGCTGTACTCTCGCTACTTTCTCCCCTTGCGTCACTAATGCCCAAGGAAATACTAATTGTTGACTCTGAGCGCCCTTATCGCTTACTGTAATCGTAACAGGTTTCAGATCAAAATTATATAACTTCTCTACTGCTTCTTTCTTATTAGGTCCTTCTTCATTAGGATCGACAAATCTAAACTTGATATTCGAATTTCTAGATTGTATCTCCTCTAAGAGCTGTTTAGTCTCATTTTGAAGTCGTCTAAATTCTAGTGGGAAGTTGCCTTTTAAGAACACATCTACCACCACTGGCTCCTGCACCTGATCTACTATTCCCACCGTACTAGCAGAAAGAGTATATCTGTGATCTTGTGTAAAGTCAAATCGTTTATATACAAAAGTACCGATAACATTAAGCACTACTAATGCTACAAGTAAACGTATCAGTAACTTAATATCGTTTTTTTGAAACTTCTTCATTATTTGCGCAGTGTTTTAATTTTGAATACTGTAAGCCCAAGACACAAGATAGTCATTGAAGCAAAATAAATCAAATCTCTCGTATCGATGACTCCCTTAGAGATACTTCTGAAGTGATATAGAATACCGATCTTCTCAAACCATTCGCCGAATAGTCCTGCTAATGCATCTATCCCTAAAGAAAAGAATAGGCACAGCGCCACTCCTGTGATAAAAGCTACAATCTGATTTTCTGTCAACGAAGAAGAGAATATCCCCATAGATACATAACACGCCACTAGAAATAGTAGCCCTATAAACGAACCAATGATACTACTATAATCTATATGCTGCCCCTCTAAGACTAAATCTTTAAGGATAAACACATATACGATGGTAGGGATAATAGCGATAAAGATTAAAGCAAATACACCGATGAACTTCCCTAATACGATCTGCCATACAGATAACGGCTTAGTTAGCAATAGCTCTATCGTGCCATTCTTAATCTCCTCAGAGAAGCTCTTCATACTTACTGCTGGGATTAGGAATATCAACACCCACGGTGCCAAATAGAAAAAAGGAGATAGGTCTGCGAAGCCACTTTGCAACACATTATACTCTCCATCTAAAAACCACAACAAAATGCCATTTATCACTAAGAACAAGACTATAACTAGATAGCCTGTTAATGAACTAAAAAAAGCTTTAATTTCTCTAAGACTGATTGCCTTCATAAACTATTTACTATTTAAGTGTCACCACTTTATCCACACTCCAAGCTTCTGCTTTCTCTTTGAACAAAGTTTTGGTATAAGGCCATAACTCTCCGAAAAGTTCTGATTTCTTATAGTCCTCCAGATTACTCTCATCTTCCCAGTAACTATACGTAAAAAACACATTAGTATGCTGTTTATCACGATAGACCTCTAAGAATTGACATCCAGGATAATGACGTACTTTATCTTTGATGGTATCAAAGTGCGCTAAAAAATCATCCACCTTGTCTTCAAGCAAGGTTAGCTTTACAATTCTTATAAACATAGTTTTTGCTTTAATATTGTGCTTCAGGATCAAATTCGACCACGATTGTATCATTTAAGTTCAGATTCATCAGCTGACGAGGTGTACCTCCTGGAGAATCTGGCCTAGAGTAAAACAAGCCAATCGTCAACAAATCAACATCATTAAAGACAGCCACTAGTTCCCCAGCGCGTTCCTTTAAGGTAGCGATATCGTTGGTTTTAAAATCGGCGAAGTGATTACTGATACGCGAGATACGGTAATCCTTAAATCGAATAGCATATTTAGTATTTCCATTAGAGACTACATCATAGTCACTTCGGTGTATATTAGTCACTAGATTCCCATAAGAATCTTCGTATATAACTTTTCCTGTAATTTTATTTGGCAATAGAGAAACGCTCATTGCTAAGCGGCTTGGGTTATAGATAGACTCTAGTGAATCCCCTATCTCTTCTAATCTGCGACCTTCTAATAATTGATATGCACAATACACAAATATGTCATTTGACTTCATCATTCCATCGTGCTTGATGTGAACCGCCTTATCGAAACTTTCTTCTCCTAAGATGATGCTTACTATCCCGTTATCAGCGGTGATAAAATAATGACCATCATATTCTACGCAGATTGCTTTTGTATAATCCGTTACAGAAGCATCGACTGCTATGATATGTATTGTACCTTGAGGAAATTGGTTATAAGCTGCTCCGATAACGAATCCAGCATCCTCAGTGTTATATTTACTTATTTCGTGTGTGATATCAACTATATTACAGCCACTGATATTGGAATATATCTTTCCCTTTAAAGCCCCTACATAATGGTCTCTATATCCAAAATCTGTTGTTAGTGTAATTATTCTTTGCATTATTATTTTTCAATATATTTTAAGAAAAATGATTTTTTTATAGTAGATTTGAATATACAAAATTAGATTATTTTTTTTAATTAACTCCATTGGTATTGAACGAAAGGATAATAGAATTAACAGATTTTAGCCCTAAAGATTTTTGGGGTCCACAAGACACTCATTTAGATATACTTAAGAAGTTATATCCGAAGATTAAAATTGTGGCGAGGGGAACTTTACTTAAAGTTTATGGTGATCCAGAGATTTTAGACGAGTTTGAGAAAAGCTTTGACCGCCTTCTCAAGTACTTTACTAGATATAATCGCATCGACGAGAATATCATAGAGAGACTAGTCTTAGATAGCGCACCTGCCTCACTTCCTACAGATGATATCCTAGTACATGGCGTATCGGGTAAAATGATCAAAGCGATCACACCGAATCAACAGAAACTCGTGAAGTATGTAGAGAAGAATGATATGGTCTTTGCCATAGGGCCTGCGGGTACAGGGAAGACTTACACTGGAGTAGCATTAGCTGTTCGAGCACTTAAAAACAAAGAGGTAAAGAAGATTATCTTAACTAGACCTGCTGTAGAAGCTGGAGAGAACTTAGGTTTTTTACCAGGTGATATGAAAGAGAAGTTAGATCCTTATATGCAGCCACTTTATGATGCATTAAGAGATATGCTACCTCCGCAGACGCTAGATGATTATATTCTCAAAGGGACCATACAGATAGCTCCTCTTGCTTTTATGCGTGGGCGTACACTAGATAACGCATTCGTTATCCTAGATGAGGCTCAGAATACAACGCACTCACAAATGAAGATGTTCTTAACCCGTATGGGTAAAAACGCTAAATTTATCATCACAGGAGATCCTGGACAGATAGACTTACCACGTAAGGTATCTTCTGGATTAAAAGAGGCACTTTATATCTTAAAGGATGTAGAAGGTATCGGGATGATATACTTAGATGATAAGGATATTGTAAGACACAGATTAGTCAAAAAGATCGTCGAAGCTTATAAAATCAGCGAAGAACGACCTGATAAAATGTCAATAGAAGAACTAAAAAAAATGGAAGGTTAATACCTTCCATTTTTTTTAGTTTATAGTAATAAGTTACATATTATAAGTATCTCTTAAGAACATTAGCTTCTGCTTTCCATTCTCGTATAGATATAAATAGTCATCTCTTAATTCAAAACGATCACAACCGTCTAACACTGATAATAACTCTTTCTCTTTTTGGTACAGATCAGTTACATACTCAGGTGATAATACTACTTTAAAGAAGATACTATCTCCTTCACATCTAACATCACCATAGATCATGTGATTACCTCCACTACCAGAGAAACTTCTTGTATTAATATCAATACAGATCATAGGAATCTGATTAATACCTAGCTCTTCTACTCTCTTTTCTTCATAAGACTGAAAGATCCAGTTACCTGATAATTTATCTGTATATAAATAATGTCCAAAACAAGCAAAATCAATTACTTCCTCTACTTCACTATCTTGATTGCGTATTAATCTTACTGCTACTGAATGATCAAATCTTCCATCAGCAAAGTCTTTTGCTGTTTCATCTTCATATATCACGACTTCTATTTCTTCATGTTTAGTACGAGATTTATAAATTCTGCACTCACCATCTACTAATGGTTCTACGAAAGGAAAGATAATCTTCTGATTCGGTTTAGTGCTAGAATAAACAATTCCCTTTTTCCCTACAGAAACAACTTGTGGTGAATCCTGAGCCACAGCCTTAAAGAAAGTACCATCCAAATCATTTTTACTCAATAAATCAATTTGTTTATTACTTGCTTCTCTAAAGCCCTTTTCTTTCACTTGATCTACTCCACATGAAGGAAACAATGAAACAGTTAATGCCAATATCATATTTTCAAATTTACAGTGTACAAAGATAAATCCAACTTACTTGCTAAAAGAATTCTCTAACCTATTTTAGTATTAATTTAACTCCAAAACACCCCATTTATTAAACTTTTATCTAATTTGTCCCTGCAAAGATACAACAACATTAACTAATCAACATTTTGATCCGACAAGGATTGTCATAATTATAACAAAACATTAATAAACATACGCAAAATGTACTATCAGTTTTTTCAGAATAAGGCAAAAACCAAACACTTAATCAACTTGTTTTCAATCCTTTTTAACAATATCTACAAAGTTTCCTCCGATTACATCTACTAAATCAGATGGACGAATCCCTACACTTAATCCTTTGCGTCCACCGCTAACATAAATCATATCAAACCCTCTTACTTGTTCATCTATAAACGTTGGGTACACCTTCTTCATTCCGATTGGTGAACAGCCTCCACGGATATAACCTGTTGTGGCTAACAAATCTTTAACTGCTAGCATCTCTATCTTCTTCTCACCGCATACATGCGCCGCTTTTTTTAGATCTAACTCACTATTGATAGCGACCACGAATACATAGACAGCACTACCTTTACCATGCGCTACAAGTGTTTTTAGAGAGACTTCCTCTCCTATACCAAGTTTTTCACACACAGACTTTCCATCTATTAATTCGTCACTGATGTCATACTCATGCATTTCATAACTTGTCTTTTTGCTATCTAGTATACGCAATGCATTCGTTTTGGCTACTTTTTTACTCATTTTGATTTAATCGTACTTAATAATTTAAGTGCAAATTTATAATAATGTTGTCTTATAACCTGTCTGTCTTAAGCAAAACATAAAGTCATCTTGCTTATCTGACACGCAATAAATATTTAATGAAGATCCAACTAATTTCTTAAAGATTGGTTTAAAGCTCTTTGGCAAAGTAGCATAGAACTCATCCATATTAGACAACTTGTATTTAGGGTCAACGTCAACTGCCACTAAGACTACAAACTCATTATTTTTTAATTCGATAGGTAATTTCATAGTTTTCTTTTTTAATAGTTATTACGGCAATTTATAAAAAAAATCATTACTTTTTTACATTTCTTAAAAAAATCACAATCCTATTTTCTCATCATTCTTCCGAAATACACAATGCTTAAATCTCATTTCTCGAATAAATTAGACCTAATAAAAAGATAAATTGTAGTTATCAACCGTATTTTGTGGAAAAAAAATTTACATTTGCGTCAAATAACTCAAGTAAGCATATATAACAACTAAGTAAATGCAAAACATTCCTAGTGTTGACTTACGTGATTTCCTATCGGATGACCCGGTACGTAAACAAAAGTTTGTAAATGAAATCGGCCAAGCCTACGAAGAAATTGGATTCGTAGCACTTAAAGGACACTTTTTAGATGATCAATTAGTTGAGAATCTATACACTGAAGTCCGCAACTTCTTTAATCTTCCTTTAGAAACTAAAGATTCTTATGAAGTACCAGGTATTGGTGGTCAGAGAGGATATGTTTCTTTTGGTAAAGAACATGCAAAAGGGAGAACAGAAGGTGACTTAAAAGAGTTTTGGCACTTCGGTCAATACGTTGATAACGATCCTGCTCTAGAAGCATCTTACCCTGCTAATGTAGAAGTAAAAGAATTACCTCAATTTAACGCTGTAGGAAAAGAAACTTACCAAATGTTAGAAAAAACAGGGGTATACGTACTACGTGCTCTTGCTTTATTCTTAGATTTAGATGAGTTCTACTTTGACAAATTCGTTAAAAACGGAAACAGTATCTTACGCCCTATCCACTACCCACCTATCAAAGATGAACCTAAGAACGCTGTAAGAGCAGCTGCTCACGGGGACATTAACTTGATTACACTACTTATGGGTGCTCAAGGTAAAGGTCTACAGGTACAAAACCACGATGGACAGTGGATCGATGCTATCGCAGCTGATGACGAACTAGTGATCAATGTAGGTGATATGCTATCTCGCCACTCTAATAATAGATTAAAATCTACTATACACCAAGTGGTAAACCCTCCTCGTGAATTATGGGGAACATCTAGATACTCTATTCCATTCTTTATGCATCCTGTAAGCACGATGCCGCTAAACTGTTTAGAAAACTGTATCGACGAGAATAATCCTAAGTTATATGAAGATATTACTTCAGGAGACTTCTTATACCAAAGATTAGTAGAATTAGGTTTGATTAAATAATCATCCATAATCACAATACTATTAAAAGAGGGAGCAAATAACTCCCTCTTTTTTATTTATTGAAAAAAATAGATTTTATAAAGTCATTTTTTTTACGAATAAACACGAATAAATTTTAACACTTTTCGTACCTTTACATATACCCACAATAAATAGGCTCTAGATCACTATTATCTATCTTATCTATAGGGGTATTATTATTTTATAAAAGCACCACATTTAATACTTATATGAGTAAAAAGATAAATAGTTTAGATGCCTTAGGAGGATTTGTATTCTCTACAAATAAAGATTTTGAGTTCGAACAAGAAGAATCTCTAGATACATTAGCTCCGAACCAACAGCGATTAGAAGCTCATCTTGACAAAAAGAATAGAGGCGGTAAAGTAGCTACTATTATTAAGGGATTCGTAGGAACTGAAGATGACTTAAAAGACCTAGCTAAAAAACTAAAAACACTATGTGGTGTAGGAGGAAGTACAAAGGACAGCGAGATTATCATACAAGGTAACTTTCGCGACAAAATAATGGATTATTTAATAAAAGAAGGCTACAAGGTAAAACGTGTAGGCGGATAATTAAAAATTTAATATTATGAAGATTAAATCATCTGAATTAATTCTAAACCCTGATGGTAGTATTTACCATCTAAACTTAAGACCTGAACATGTTGCTAAAGACATCATATTCGTAGGGGATCAAAACCGTGTTGATAGAATCACTAAACACTTTGAGTCTATTGAATTCTCAACACAAAAAAGAGAGTTTAAAACTACTACAGGAACGTATAAAGGTAAGCGTATGACTGTAATCTCTACAGGTATCGGACCTGACAATATTGATATCGCGGTGAATGAAATCGACGCTTTATTCAATATTGACTTAGAAACAAGAGAGATTAAGAAAGAACTTACTTCTGTAAATATCGTGAGAATCGGAACTTCTGGTTCATTACAAGCTGATATTCCTGTAAACAGTTTCGTATTATCGCAATATGGACTAGGACTTGACAACGTTATGCGTTCTTACCTAATCGAAGAAGTAACTGATGTGCCTTTAGAAGATGCATTTATTAAGCATACGAATTGGGATTTAAGAAAAGGACGTCCTTACTTTATCAAAAACAGTTCTGAACTAGAAGCTAAATTAGAAAGTGAACTAACATTCAAAGGTATCACAGGTACTGCAGGTGGATTCTACGGGCCTCAAGGACGTGTACTTCGTCTAGGTATCCAAGATCCTGAATTAAACCACAAGATCGATAACTTTAGTTTCGGTGAATACCGTATCACTAACTTCGAGATGGAGACTTCTGCTATCTATGGTCTATGTAAATTATTAGGTCACCACGCTGTATCTCTTAACACGATTATCGCTAACAGAGCTAATGGTACCTTCTCTGAAGATCCATATGCTGCTGTAGATAAGTTAATCATCTACACATTAGATAAACTTGCTAAATAGTAAGATTACTTATAACAAGAAAAGCTACCTATATCAGGTAGCTTTTTTTGTATCTATACATTGTGTTTTCTTAATTGTGCTTCTTATAAAAAGCTTTCATTGATCCGTAATACATCTCAGGTGCTTCAAATGGGGTATTATGTGAAGCGTTCTTTAGATAAACTAGTTCCTTATCTTTCTCTGGAACATTCTTAAGCCCTTTAAATATCGTTCTACCTTGATCCACTCCTATCGCATAGTCAAATTCTCCTTGGATAACGAGTACAGGTGTTTTAATCACTGCTAGCTCCTCTATAATATTCAGATTATTATATGATTCTGTGTTCATAAATACCTCATTGATATATTCAAGTCTTGCCATCGCCTTCTCGACAAGTTCCGGTGTGTATTTCACATTTTTGAAAAAATCAGGATCAGCTAGTACTTTGTCCTTTTTCGCCTTATTCGCAGGATTAGCCCAGTACACATCAAAGCCCAACTCTTTAGGAAACTCGTATCTTACTAGATTCATATCTTTAAAGAAGTCTTTAAATCCTTTGCCCTCGATCTCGTTAAGTTGAGTCAGAATATCTTGATATATCTTCTTTTTAGCAGGATCAGTAGTTGTTTTAAGTAGGTCAGTTGCCAATTTTCGTTCATGGTTAATCAACGCAAAGTTTCGCTGTGGACTATCCGCAAACCCAGAACTACTGATATATGAGTTAATCTTCTCTTGGTGTTTGATCAGATATAAAAATCCATAAAGCCCACCCCAAGATGTACCTAACAGATTGATTTTCTTATTTGGATATTTAGCTTTGATAAAATCGACTACATTGTCTAAATCTTGTACGAACTGATCTGTTGTCAACATTGCCTTGTCTGTACACTCATCTGACTTTCCTCCTCCTCGTTGGTCAAAATACACCACCAAATAATCTTTCTCAAAGACATCTTTAAGGAACGCATGATCCACAGAGAATGCTCCTGGACCACCATGTAGCGTGATAATGATCGGTTTGTCCGCATTTCCTATTGCATTAGCATATAGATTAGACTTCTCCACAGGAATAAAGAATTCCTCATCTATTTGAGCATTCTTTTTCTTCTGTGCTTGACTAGGACTTATCCCTACAAAGAAAGACGTCATTAAGCATAATAGTAGTGTTTTCATTGGTTTGGCTTTTGATTTTTTGGATTGATTTATAGAATAAGACGACAGATTGACAATTTAGTTACAGTTAGTTTAAAATATTTATTATTTGACAACTATCCATACTCTTATACAACATATCTATCAAGACTTCATTCTAATTATCTGCAAAAATAAGGACGTTTAAAATAACATTTCGGTTCAAGGGAAATAAAGTCCATTTATTGCCGAAAAAAGCCATTTTTAACCACTTTTTGTCAAAAAAGACCATTTTTCGCCATTTTCTAAAAACATAAATAATTGATTTTCAATAATATAAAACACTAAAAACAGCCTTTTATTCGGAACGCGTTCGGAAGAGTTCAGTACTTGTTCGGACGGAGGGGTCGTTTTCCGAAGAACGGCCGAATCGTGCTACAACCCTTCCCGAACAAACCCATCATTCTACCACATTTATCCAAAACAAGTTAGAATATCGTGTACAGTATCATTTTATTTCTCTACATTAAAGAACTTCGCTACTATTCAAAAGTTCGCTAAAAATCATCTTCTCTTCTGCGTATTCTCATAATAAGTATAAAGTTATTTTTGGTGCTGAAACGCAATATCTAGTAGTTTTTCTTCTTTTTTTGAGGATTTGATAAGAAAAAAAGGCAAAAAAGTAGTTTGTCGATTTAAAACCTGCCAAAGAAAAGTCAGTTAATTTTTCGCTAGGTAACACTTCCGTTTTTATATCTTAATTTTATAAATATAACCACAATATCTTAACAATAACGACTCACATTTTCGTATATTTACTTATATCCATTTATTTTATTTGATTGTTCCAAATAAATATGGTTATTTTAAGGAGCTTAAAATTTTTATTTGAAATGACGAAAGAAGACTCGAAATTAGAGAGGATAAAATACGCACCGTTTAGAGAGCGTATAGTTTCAGCTGAAGAAGCTGCTCTCCTAATACATGATCAAGCAGTAGTAGGGGCTAGTGGATTCACTAAAGCAGGAGACAGTAAGTCTGTATTACCTGCATTTGCCTTAAGAGCTGCTAAAGAGAATGTGGCTATCACTTTAATTACAGGAGCATCTCTAGGACAGACTACCGATGCTGACCTTGCTACTAATAATGCTTTAATCCGCAGATTGCCTTTTCAAGCCGATTCAGTATTGAGAAAAACAATCAATAGTGGTCAAGTCAAATATATCGATCAACACTTAAGTGAGACGATCGAACAACTTCAGGAAAAACACATTCCTCAAGTAGATATCGCTATTATCGAGGCGACTTATATTAACGAAGAAGGATTTATCATACCTACCACATCGATCGGTAACTCTGCATACTTCGCTAGTGTAGCTCGTAAAATAATAATAGAGGTTAACACTGCTATTCCATTAGAAATAGAAGGTGTACACGATAATAGTGTGCCTAAAAAACAACCTCGTAGAGAGATTATCCCTATTCATACTGTAAAAGACAGAGTAGGTGAAACATTTATTAGATTAAATCCTGATGACGTTATCGCGGTAGTGTATTCTAGTATAGAAGATACGCCTGCGCAGTTACCTGAGCCAGACGAGAAAACATCTGCTATCTCTGGACACTTACTTAAATTCTTCGAAGAAGAGGTAAGAAAAGGAAAGCTAACACACTCATTACTTCCTCTACAGGCAGGTATTGGTAAAGTGGCTAATGCTGTACTTACAGGGTTTATCGACGGACCGTTCCACGATCTAACGATGTACTCAGAAGTACTTCAGGACAGTACATTTGACCTTATTGATTCAGGTAAAATGACGTTCGCTTCTGGTTCTTCTATTACAGTGACAGAAGATTGTTATTCTAAGATTATCAACAACTTTGGTCAATATAAAGACAAACTAGTATTGCGTCCACAGAATATCAGTAACGCACCTGAGGTAATCCGTAGATTAGGAATTATCGCTATCAATACAGCTATCGAATTTGACATCTATGGTAACGTAAACTCTACGCATATCGGTGGAAGTAAAATGATGAACGGTATCGGTGGATCAGGAGATTTCGCTCGTAATGCTTACTTAAGTGTATTCGTAACGCAGGCAGCTTCTAAAGAAAACAACATTTCTCACGTACTTCCGATGGTATCTCACGTAGATCATACAGAGCACGATGTAGATATCTTAGTGACTGATCAAGGACTTGCCGATCTAAGAGGATTATCTCCTAGAGAGCGTGCTGAAGTGATCATAGAGAACTGTGTACACCCAGAATATAAAGCAGAATTAAGAGACTATTACGAAAGAGCTAAAGAGAGACAAGGACATACTCCTCACCTCTTAGAAGAAGCTTTCAAATTCCATATTCGCTTCCAAGAAAAAGGTTCGATGAAACCATAATATAACTGAAAAACTCTACTCTTTTTGATGTAGAGTTTTTTTTTGCTTTACTCTTATTTTAATGTATAATTCAAGGCTCATTTTATTATCTTAGCACAAAAATGTAGCAAGATTTAAAATGGCAAACGTAAATATAATAGGGGTACCAGAGCACTTTAACTTTCCATGGCAGATGTGCATCGAAAATGGTGAATTTGAGGAAATTGGCATTAATTTGCAATGGACTGATATTCCAGAAGGAACTGGTAAGATGTGTCAAATGCTAAGAGATAAGGAAACTGACTTAGCTGTAATCCTAACTGAAGGGATCATAAAAGACATCTCTGAAGGTAACCCTTCCACTATTATACAAGAATATGTAGCCTCTCCTCTACAATGGGGAATCCACGTAGCACATCATTCTCCATTCACTAAAGTAGAAGATCTAGAGGGTAAGCGCATCGCGATTAGCAGATATGGTTCAGGCTCTCACCTGATGGCTATCGTACATGCCCAGAAGATGAATTGGGACATCACTAAACTAGAATTTGTGATCGTCAATACACTTGATAATGCTGTAAAATCACTTACTGAGGGAGAAGCAGACTACTTTATGTGGGAGCATTTTATGACTAAACCTATCGTAGATAAAGGTGTCTTTAGAAGATTAGGGGACTGCCCTACTCCATGGCCATCATTTGTGATAGTAGCGAATAATGAGTTCTTAGCTAAGCATAAAGGATTAATAACAAACTTATTAGAGTGTATCAATACAACAACGGAGGAATTCAAGATGATACCTTCTATAGATCGTACTTTAGCTACTAAGTTTGACATAGAGATAGAAGACATCAGAGAATGGATAGGAATGACGCAATGGTCTCAAAGACAACTATCTGAAAGACACTTTACTAAAGTACAAAAACAATTAATAGATTTAAGTATCATCTCGAATACTATTAGTTACCATGACATCGTTTTATAATATAGTTTTGAGTATAAACTGAGATGAATAGCACTCCCGAATTAGCTAAAAAACCTGCTGATAAAAAATGGCTTAAGTATTTAAGAGTCCCAAAACCTTGGGATAACATTATCGTGCTTATACTTAACATACTTATTACCATCCCAATATTTATCATTATTCATCAGAATATAGATGATCCGAACTGGCCATATCAGCTAGATCGTATCATTCTATTCTTATCTATCGTGGGTATTCTACAGTTTCTATTACAGAAGATGAAACTTGTGCTTAATATCCTTATAGCTACCTACTTATTAGTCTTGGTAGGGGGAACTATATTCGGTGGGTATGGCTATGAGGCTGTAATCGACGACTATCGAGTGATGATATACGCCATGGCAGAAGACCCAAAACCACAAGATATTATTATCTCTAAGCTACTGCCATTTCCCAATAAAAATAAGATTATCACTGCTATAGAATATGATAAGCCTATCGTGAGAAATTATGCATTAGCGACTACACGTAAGTATTTTACTAATGTACCTAATGCACATCAGTATAGACAAATCATCCAATCGTTAGCTATATTTAAAGAAGTACGTACAAAGTGGAATTATGTCAATGATCCTAAGGGTCGAGAGTATATTGCTACTGCTTCAGAATCACTACAGCACTTCTCGGGTGACTGTGATGACTACTCTGTCTTAATGGCGGGATTAATCAGAGCGATAGGTGGTACACCTCGCTTAATACATACGAAAGAACATATGTATCCGGAGATGCTTATCCCAAATAAAGGAGACTTAGAGCAAGTAATCTACTTGATAAAAGAAGTGCTCTTCGTAGAAGAAAGTAGAGGAAAAGAGATACATTATCACATAGACGAACGTGGACAGATATGGTTAAATCTAGATTATACTGCCCGATATCCTGGAGGTCCGTTTATGTCAGAAGAAATACTAGGACAACTCACATTTAATTAACAACATGGAAATAGTAAATACTACAGCGCTAATAGCAGGAACTATCTACGGTTCGCTTGCCATCATATTTGGAGCCTTTGGTGCTCACGCCTTAAAAAAACACATGACTACTGAGCGATTAGAAAGTTTCGAAGTAGGTGTAAAATATCAAATGTATCACGCTATCGTTCTTCTTGTATTAGGAATAATGCCTGCAGAACTACATATCAAAAATGCTATTAATATCATCATTATAGGTGTGTTCTTATTCTCATTTAGTATCTATGGATTAGTACTAAGTGCTACATTTAAGAAAAAGATTAAAGTACTAGGACCGATTACACCACTTGGTGGATTGTGTATGGTTATAGGATGGATAATGCTTTTAATCCAATTCATTAAACTATAGCCTTAAATACTTCCTAAGAGTTTAAAGTCTTATAGCATTTTTCACAGGATTTTAATTTTATATCCTTTTTTAAGTATATTTGTTTACATCATCTTAGACAACAAACATTATAAAACCATAAATAAAAACCATAAATGAAAAAATTCTTAACAGTACTTGGAGCTGTTGCTATCTTAGCATCATGTAACAAGGAAGCTACAGGCTACACTATCACAGGTGAGACTAAAGGTCTTGCAGATGGAACTAAAGTATATATCGAGAAGATAGATATCGCTACAGGAACACCTGTTGCTATTGATTCTACAGAGATTAAAGGGAACGCATTTACATTCAAAGGAGAAGCTCCTCAGTTAGATCAAAACTTTATTAGCTTCGCTAAACAAGAGGGAAGACTTCCTTTCGTTTTAGAGAATGGAAATATCGTCGTTCAATATGATGTTGCAAAAGCAGAAAATAGCGCTGTAACAGGAACAAAAAACAACGATGAATACACTACATTCACTAAGAAAGTAGCTGAATTAGAAAAAGCAATCTACCAATACCAAGGAGATAATCAAGAAGCATACAAAACAGCTAATGAGAATAAAGATCAAGCTAAGAAAGATGCTATCATCGGTGGATATATGGCTTTAGCTGAGAAATATGATGAGTATGTAGAAGGATTCCTTGATAAAAACCCTAGTAGCTTCACTACACTTACTTATGTAGCTGGAAATACAAATCAATACATCAAAGAAGAATTACAAGAAAAATACGCTAAGTTCGACGAAGCATTAAAACAAACTTCAGTAGGTAAAGCATTCAAAACAGCTATAGACGCTATCCCAGATGCTAAAGTAAAGATCGGAGATAAAGCTCCAGACTTCGCTGCTAATTCTCCTGAAGGAAAAGAGATTTCTCTAAAAGAAAGTTTAGGTAAGTTAACAATCATTGACTTCTGGGCTTCATGGTGTGGACCATGTAGAGCTGAGAATCCTAATGTAGTAGCATTATACGCTAAATATCATGACAAAGGATTAAACATCATCGGTGTTTCTCTAGATAAAGATAAAGACAAATGGGTAGAGGCAATTGCAAAAGACAATTTGACTTGGAACCATATCTCTAACTTAAAGTTCTGGGAAGAGCCTATCGCTCAGATGTATGAAGTACGCGCTATACCTGCTACTTATCTTCTAGATGCTAATGGTGTGGTAATCGCTAAAAACTTAAGAGGTAAGAAACTTGAAGCTAAAGTAGCTGAGTTATTGAAATAATATAGATAATTAATTTTATCCTAAAGGGTTATAGAGTCATCTATAACCCTTTTTTTTATTCTAAATTCTATACTTTTAAACAAACATAATTCACTATATTTATTTTCTGAAAATTTCAATAAATTAACCGATAATGAGAACACTGCCTTTACTGATACTTGCCCTGTTACTAATGAATTTCACTGTAAAAGAGAAGGGCTTCGTTCTAAAAGGAAATACAAAAAATATTCCACAAGGTGATATGATCTATCTTAAAGTATTAGACCCTAATACAGGTGGTTTTACTGCGATAGACTCTACTAAATTAAAGAATAATAACTTCGAGTTTAAAGGGAATACACTCTACCCTACTTACGCTTTATTAGAACTATCTAAAGATGTCACTGAGCTAGTAGTACTAGAAGATGGAGTGATTAGTTTTACTTACGATTATGATAATGAACTAGGTACATCTGCTACTGGTACGAAAAACAACAATCAATTAAATGCCTTTCATAACAGTATAAAAAAGGTACAAAAAGAGGCTAATCAATACAGAGATGCGAATCAAGAGGTTCTGACTAAAGCTATTACAGATAATGATCAGGAGGTACTAGAGAGACTTTCTTCTGAATTTAAAGTATATATTAGTCAAATCAATGATATCATCACTAATCAGTTAAGAGATTATAGCGATACTTATACTTCAGCTGTTATCTTATACCAACGATTAGACAACAAAAACATAGATATTAAAGAAGCTAAGACATATTATAATCGATATAAAGATGATGTTAAGTATTCTAATATTGGACTTGCTATTAAGAAGTTAATCGAAACATCAGCTGTAGCTCCTGACATGGATACTTTAGTCAAAGTAGGTGACAAAGCGATCGATGTGATGGGTGAAGATCCAGATGGTAGATTACTTACACTTTACAGAAACTTAGGTAAAGTAACTTTAGTTCACTTTTGGGCTCCATGGTGTCCATCTTGTCATGAGACGCTTCCTGTAATTAAAGCATTACACGAAGAGTTTAAAGATCAAGGTCTTGCTATCTTTAGTATTGCTTTAGATGAAGAAAATGAAGAATGGACAGAATCTATCAAAAAGGAAAAACTAGACTGGCTACACATCGCTAATGTCTATGAGATACAACAGAAGTACGGAGTGAAAAATATCCCTACAGTATTCGTCTTAGACCAAGAAGGCACTGTGATAAACATTAATCATCTAGATAATAATCTACAAGAATTAATCAAACAGCAATTAAGTAAATAACAGCTTATTTACCACTCAAGTATTATTTGTTATAATTATTTTCACAATGGTTGTAACAAATAATACTTTTTGACTACCTATAGGTATGAATAAACATCTTGAACAAGAATTCGTAGCACTTTTAGATAAGAATCAAAATCTTATCCATAAGGTATGTCGCTTATATGCGATAGACGAGGCTGCGCATAAAGACTTGTTTCAAGAGATATCTATTCAGCTTTGGCATGCTTATCCCAAGTTTAGAGGAGATTCTAAATTCTCCACTTGGGCTTATCGAATCGGCCTAAACACTGCTATATCCCTTTACCGCAAAAAAACACGTGAGGTGAATACTATTCCTTATGATAGCTCATTTTGTAAATTTGAATATACAGAATATAACTACCAGGAAGAAGAACAGTTAAAACTAATGTACAAGGCATTACAACAACTAAATGACATAGAAAAAGCATTAGTATTTATGTATTTAGAAGACAAGGACTACGAAGAAATAGCTGAGACATTAGGGATTAGCGAGGTCAACGCCAGAGTAAAAATGAATAGAATTAAGACCAAACTAAAGAAAATATTAAATCCATAGACGCATAAGATCATGAAGGAGTTAGATTTATTAAAAAAACACTGGAATAACGACCAGCAGTTTCCGAAGATTTCAACAGAAGAAATCCATAAAATGATTCACAAGAAGTCCTCTTCTATTGTGATGTGGATCTTTATAATCAGTATTATAGAATTCTTAGTATTAAACTGTTTTAGTTACTTCTTTATTTCAGATGACTCAAAAGAAAATGGAGGGCCTGTATATAGATTTATGATTGAGAACCTAGATTGGTTGTCATTTGGTATTTCTATTATATTTATCATCATCTTCTATCTTAACTACAGAAAGATAAGTGTTGCTTCCTCTACACATACGTTGATGACAAGAATATTAAGAACGAAGAAGGCTGTCAACTATTATATCTATACTAATCTTACCGTTTTTATCATTGCATTTATCATTATGCTAATTGATATTTTAACGGTAAATGACAAACTAACACTTGGTACTGCACTAATTAGCATTGGAGTAGTCATCGTTATTTGCGTTGTATTCTTAGGATTATTATGGTTATACTACAAGGTAGTTTATGGATTCTTGATTAAGAAACTAATGAAAAACTACAAGGAGCTTGAAAAAATAGATTACGAATAAAAAGTATATGCGTTATTTTGCCTAACTTAGACAAAATATCGAATACAAATGACGATTACACAATTAATATATGTATTAGCTGTTGCAGAGCATAAGAACTTCACTCTTGCAGCAGAGAAGACTTTCGTGACACAGCCTACGCTGAGTATGCAAATTCAAAAGCTTGAAGATGAACTAGATGTACAGATATTTGATCGTAGTACCAAACCTATTCAGCCAACGACAATAGGACAGGTCATTATCCAGCAAGCGAAGAAAATAGTAAACGAATCTGACAGAATCAAGGATCTAATTGATTTAGAAAAAGGGTTTATTGGTGGAGAGTTTAAGCTAGGGATGATCCCTACCATCGCTCCTACCCTGTTACCTATGTTTTTAAAGACTTTCTTAAACAAACACAGTAAGGTTAACCTAATCATAGAAGAATACACTACAGAGGAGATTATACAGAAACTTCGCAATGGTTATTTAGACGCTGCTATAGTAGCTACTCCACTTCATGAATCAGATATCAAAGAGAGAGTTCTATTCTATGAGCCTTTCGTAGGATACATACCACCTATGTTCAGACAAGATATGGGAGCAGAATTAAAGCAAGATGATCTTGATTTGAGAAAGTTATTACTTCTTCAGGATGGACATTGTTTTAGAGATGGAATAATCAATATTTGCAACAATAAGCTAGCGAGTGAAAACAAGAACTTTAAGTTGCAAAGTGGTAGTTTTGAGACGTTGATTAACCTTTCAAAAGAAGGCTTAGGATATACGCTATTACCTTACCTACACACACTTTCTCTAAGTGCGGATGACAAGAAGAACTTACTGCAGTTTGCAGATCCGAAACCGGCTCGTGAGATAAGTTTAATCTACACAGATAACGAACTAAAACTTCAGATAATAAACGCCTTATATGACGTTATTTTAAGTATCGTAAGAGGAGCAATAGCTTTTCAAGATGTCAAAATAATTAGTCCTAAAAAAGGATAATCTAAATTATAGATATAAAAAAAGGGAAGCAAATGCTTCCCTTTTTCTTGGCTAATAATCTTAATTATTTTCTTCTTTTTCTTTCACTACAAGTCTAAATCCTTCTCCGTGAATGTTTAAGATTTCTACATTCTCATCTAATTTAAGATACTTTCTTAATTTAGCGATGTAAACATCCATACTACGTGAAGTGAAATAGTTATCATCTCTCCAAATCTTAGTTAATGCAACTTCTCTTGGCATTAAATCATTCTCATAAATCGCTAACATTTTTAACAATTCATTTTCTTTTGGAGAAAGTTTTATTGGCTCATCATTACCGAAAGTTAAGAATCTTAACTTAGAGTTTAAATGGAATTTACCAATTTGGAATTCGAACTTCGTGTTATCAGTTTTAACCTCTGACGATTTTCTGTGAATAATCGCTTTGATTTTCATTAATAATACTTCAGAATCGAATGGCTTATTTAAGTAGTCATCTGCTCCTACTTTGTATCCTTTTAGGACATCCTCTTTCATTGACTTGGCTGTAAGGAAAATGATAGGCACCTCTTTGTTTTTATCGCGGATCTCCTTGGCTAGAGTAAATCCATCTTTATAAGGCATCATAACATCTAGGATACATAAATCAAAAGTATCCCTTTTGAATTTTTCGAATCCTTCCATTCCGTTTTTAGCTAAAGTAACTTCGAAATCATTGATGGCTAAATAGTCTTTTAAGATTGCTCCGAAATTTGGATCATCTTCTACTAATAAAATCTTTTTGTTGTTTGTTGTTTCCATATTGTTTAATTTATTAATGGCATTTTAATAATGAAGGTACTACCCTTCCCCTTTTCGCTTTCTACATACACTTGCGAATTGTGTACTTCTACGATCTGCTGTACGTAAGCTAGCCCCAAGCCATGCCCCTTTACATTGTGTAAATCACCAGTGTGTTCTCTGTAAAACTTGTCAAAGATTCTTTTTTGAGCTTGTTTACTCATTCCCACCCCGTGATCCTGAATCTTAATTAATATAAAATCCTTCACATTCTCAGTGTACACATCTATAATAGGAACATCTATCGAATACTTTACAGCATTATCTAAGATATTTACTATAACACTCGTGAAATGAAAATCGTTTCCTAAGACATCACTTCTGCGAGCATCTAGATGTAAATTTATTTCTCCCCCTCGATCTTGAACGATTAATCCTACGTGGTCTACTGCATTCTCAATAATCTCATGCACATCCATCGTAGACTTATCTACATTAAACTCACGTCTTTCTAACTTTGAGATTTGCAACACATTTTCGACCTGCGCATGCATCCTCTTATTTTCCTCGCGAATCATCCTTAGATATCGTTCTACCTTCTCAGGGTCATTTATAACTTTTGGATTTTTAATAGCATCTAAAGCTAAATTAATAGTAGCTATAGGTGTCTTAAACTCATGCGTCATATTATTAATAAAATCCGTCTTGATCTCTGAGATTTGCTTCTGTTTTATCAACTGATTAATTGCATTCAAATAAGCAGCGATAATAACAATCGTAAATAACACTGATAACAATGTTATCCCGATCAAAGAAGAGAATAAATACTTACTCTTCTCTGGAAAAGTAATGTATAGCTGATACTTACTTCTATTCTCATTATCTGTGAAGATAGGCACACCATAAGTAGACCCTTCTTCATAGATAAAATCCTCAGACTTTATTTTTGTTGACAACCCCTTGTTGTAGATCCCAAACTCAAACTTAGCATTTACACCATATAGTTTAAGCTCTTGTTCTAACAACTCCCTTAACTTAGTTTTAGAAACCCTTTCATCTATACTTCTTAACGCTACGATATCTTTAAAATAAATATCAAACTGCGCTTTATCTAAGACATCTAGATTACCAGACTGTTCTATTACTTCATCAGGATAGTTTTGTTTAAGATTATTTCTATCAAAATCATCTCCTTTATAAATCTCTGTTTTTCGTTTTGACACGAAACTTTTGACTTTCAAGCTATCTGCTTTCTTATCAAAGAACGAACTCTTTATATTATAGTCTTCTAAGACTAGAATATTCGAATAAACGATTTGCTCATTAGTAGTAGGGTTTCGCTCTACTATATAGTACTGTTTCAACTCGCTCTGTTTAGGTGGCGTACCTATACTATCCTTAAGTTGATTATACATACGATAGAACTCCGTAGCTTCATTCTGTTGAAGTCCACTACCGATATTTCCTAATACCTGCTGTACGTGGTATTTAAACTGCTCTTCATTATTTCTATAAGAGCTTACAATCCAGTACATCTGAACAACGATTATCCCTATAAGAGAAAAACTCATTATTCCTACTAAAAGTCGAAAATTGACCTTACTCATTATTTTTTCAAAATTAACATTAAAAAAAATACTCTACACGGCGATTAACATAAAATTAACGATGATAAATGTTTAAATTTTGAATATTATATCATTAATTATCATTTTCACCTCTTTATTTACCAAATGTTTATTAATATTAATAATAACATAATCACTTAGTGGTATTTTGTCAGAATCCTGCATTTGGTTACTTATAATACTTTTTACATTATCATAAGACACCTTATCCCGCTCCATCACTCGTTTTATACGTATTTCTTCTGGCGCTGTCACTAAGATAACCAAATCACACTGTGTATGCAATTTGTTCTCAAAAAGGACTGCACTTTCCTTAATAACGAATGGCGAAGCGTCATTTGCCACCTTCCACTCTTCAAAATCCTTCTTAACTTCAGGATGAACGATGTTATTTAATTGCGTTAAAAGATCCTTATTATCAAAGACTATTTCTCTGATTTTCTTTCGATCTAATACCTCTCCTATTTTAACGTCTTCTTTAAAGATAGATTGCACAGCGTTAACAACATCTTTGCGATCCATAATCTGCCTAGCTCTATCATCAGCGATATAAATAGGTATCCCACTCTCTTCAAACATCTTAGCCACAGTAGTCTTCCCACTGCCGATACCCCCAGTTAATCCTACGATTAGTGCCATATCTCTTTATTATTTAAAAAACATCTCGGGCATACCCTCTTCTGCTTTTTGTTTTTTTACGAATAGAATATAGTTCGATTTTAAGAACCCCGTACCATAGCCGTAAAATTGAATAAAAATTGCCACAACTGCTAATAAACTTATCTTAAAATTACGCTCTTTTATAAAACATCCTATAAAAACCAATAAAAAATAAAGTAAATAACATAAAATAAAACCAAATGTATAATATGTCAATAAAACACTACACAATAAGCCTGCCATAAATACTGTTGGAAACCAATAAGTCAACTTGGCAGTTTCTGGATATCGTTGATTCAAGATCGGACGCGCCTTGCCAAACTTATTCACTTGTGTGCGAAACTTACTCCAGTCTATCCTTCTTTTGTGATAGACATATGCTTTACTAAATAATTGGGTGTCGTATCCTAGATTCCACAGTCTGATTGTTAAGTCAGGATCTTCACCAGGATGCACCTTGCCATATCCTCCACTTGCTAGGAATGCTTTCTTAGATAGCCCCATATTGAAACTTCTCGGTTGAAACTTACCGATGCGTTCACTAGCCCCCCTAATCCCTCCTGTCGTTAACACAGATGTCATCGCATAGTTTATCGCCTTCTGCACATCGCTAAAGCTAGCTAACGCCGCATCAGGCCCACCGAAGCAGTCCACATACTCTTTCGTTAAATACTGATCGACGATAGTCAGATAGTCTGGAGGAATGATACAGTCAGAATCTAAGATAATAAAGTAATCTCCCTTAGCGCGCTCCATACCATAGTTACGCGATGCACCAGGACCAGAATTACTCTTATAATAATAGGACACTTGTAATCGGTCTTCGTATTTACTCACGATAGCACGCGAATCTTCTTTAGAACCATCTTCTACTATTACAACTTCGAAATCCTGCTTATACGTTTGCTTTGATAAACTCTCTAGCAATTCATCCACCTCATCAGGGCGATTGTAAACAGGAATGATAAACGAAAAATACATTTATAATTTTTTATAATACAATCACAAAAATATCGTTAACTATTGTAATACGGAAATTCATTCCTATATTTATCAATACTATTTTAAACGAATAACTCTTTTTGAACATTTCTATCAATAAAGGGTACAACTAAAACAACTAAAATGAACAAAATTCATATACTTTGGGTAGATGATGAAGTGGATTTATTAAAACCACACATCTTATTTCTAGAAAAAAAAGACTATATCGTGAGCACTTGTACCAATGGGCAGGATGCTATCGAACAATTTAAAGAGAACCAATACGACATTGTTTTCCTTGATGAGAATATGCCTGGTCTTTCTGGTTTAGAGACGCTAAACGAAATTAAAGCCATTAAGAGCAACACTCCTATTATAATGATCACTAAAAGTGAAGAAGAATATATTATGGAGGAGGCTATCGGTGCTAAAATATCAGATTATCTAATCAAGCCTGTTAATCCTAACCAAATCTTGCTGTCACTTAAGAAGAACCTAGATGATTCGCGTCTAATCTCTGAGAAATCTTCTCTTAGTTACCAAAAAGAGTTTAGAAACATCTCTATGGATCTTATGCAAGCGAGAGATTATGAGGACTGGATCTCTATTTATAGAAAATTATTATACTGGGAACAGAACCTTGAAAACATAGAGGATCAAAACCTATTTAACATCCTTGATTCCCAAAAGACAGAAGCCAACAGCCTATTTGGGAAGTTCGTAGAGAAGAATTACGAATCTTGGATTAACAATCCTGAAGATAGTCCTGTATTCTCTCACCAAATATTCAGAAAATGGGTTGCTCCTGAACTAAAGAAAGAGGATTCTAAGATACTGTTTGTTGTGATTGATAACTTGAGATATGACCAATGGAGAGCCTTTGAATCTATCGTGACTAATCACTATAAAGTAGAAGCAGAGAACAGCTTCTTCTCTATCTTACCTACAGCTACACAGTACGCTCGTAACGCTATTTTCTCAGGAATGACACCTCTTGAGATGTCAGAACAGCTGCCTCAGTATTGGAAGAACGACACGGATGAAGGAGGTAAAAACTTGTTTGAAAATGAGTTCTTACAACACCAACTTCAGAGATTGCGTCTAAATATCAAGAATGAATACTTTAAAATAACGAACCTAAGAGAAGGTAGAAAACTAGCAGACAATTTTAAATCTCTAAAAGACAACAAATTAATCACACTAGTTTATAACTTCGTAGATATGTTATCGCATGCGAAGACTGAGATGGAGGTTATTAAAGAACTTGCTTCTAATGATAAGGCTTACCGCTCTCTGACAGTGAGTTGGTTTAAAAACTCGCCTTTGTTTGAAATCATTCAGCAGGCACAGGCACTAGGATATAAGCTAATCATCACGACAGATCACGGTACTATTAATTGTAAGAACCCGTCTAAAGTTATCGGAGATAAAAACACAAGTTTAAACCTAAGATATAAAACAGGTAAGAGTTTGACTTTTGAGCCAAAAGATGTGTACTATGTTAAAGAACCAAAAAAAGTACAGCTACCTAATATTAATGTAAGTAGTTCTTATATTTTTGCAAAAAGTGATTTCTTCTTAGCCTACCAAAATAATTTCAACTATTATGCTGCGTATTTTAGAAATACCTATCAGCACGGTGGTATTTCGTTAGAAGAAATGATCGTACCATTTATAATATTAAACCCCAAAGTATAAAAATGACTGAAATAGTTTTTTCTCTAAATCAGATAAATGAAGTAGCTTCTGAAGTATTAAGCAAGTTAAAACACCGTATTGTCTTGTTTAATGCCGAAATGGGTGCAGGAAAAACCACACTTATTAAAGAAATTAGTAAACAACTAGGTGTAGAGGATATGACTAGTAGCCCTACTTTTTCTATTGTTAACGAGTACCACTCTACCCTATCTAAAGATAAGGTGTACCACTTCGATTTATATAGATTAAATCACGAGGAGGAAGCTTATGACATGGGGATGGATGAATACCTATACTCAGATCAATGGTGCTTTATAGAGTGGCCTGAGAAGACACCTAATATCATCCCTGATGAGCACGCTATTATAGAGATCAAAATCCTAGAGAACGGCGACAGAAAACTTACGTTAAACAATAAATAATAACAGCATGGCGACACTAACTCCTTTTTCAATGAAAGACCTTATTCCTCAAGAGGAATGTCTAATGGTAGAACGCAAGAGAAGTGATCTTTTTATAGGTGTTCCTAAAGAGAATATTCTTATCGAGAAGAGAATCTGTATTACCCCTGAGGCGGTACAGACACTTAGTACTTATGGACACAGGATATTGATTGAAAAAGGAGCGGGTGAAGCTGCTAGTTATTCTGACTTAGATTACAGTAAAGCAGGTGCAGAAATAACCACGGATACCAAGAAGATATTTAGCTGTCCTGTTATCGTGAAGGTAGCTCCACCTACTCTTGAGGAGATTAAACTAATGGCTCCTTATACCGTAGTATGGTCTACTGTCCAACTAAAAACACTGACTAGAAAGTACTTCGAGACCTTGTCTAAAAAGAAGATATCTGCCATCGGCTTTGACTTTATCCACGATGAGCACGGTACCTATCCTGCAGTGAGCGCATTAAGCGAGATAGCAGGTACTGCCTCTATCTTAATCGCGTCCGAACTAATGACTACTACTAATAATGGTAAAGGTTTATTATTTGGTAATATTACAGGGGTTACTCCTACAGAAGTAGTTATCCTTGGAGCAGGTCTAGTCGCTGAGAATGCCGCACGTACAGCTATGGGAATGGGAGCTAACGTCAGAGTATTTGACAACTCTATCCAAAAACTACGCAGACTACAGAATAACTTGCCTCAGCGCATCTCTACTTCTACTATACAAGAGAAAATTCTACTAAAAGCCCTAATGAGATGTGATGTTGCTATCGGTGCGATTAGAGGAAAGAACAGAGCACCTATCGTAGTCAGTGACACGATGGTTGAGAATATGAAAAAAGGGGCTGTTATTATTGACGTGTCTATTGATACTGGGGGATGTTTTGAGACTTCAGAACTAACCACACATGATCATCCTACTTTTATAAAGAATGGGGTCGTACACTACTGCGTACCTAATATTACTTCTAGATATAGCCGCACAGCATCTATGGCATTGAGTAATATCATCACTCCTCTCCTATTAGAATATACAGATAGCGGAGATCTAGATGGAACTGTCAACTGCGAAAGCGTCATCAAATCAGGAATATACAGCTATAAAGGACTTGTGACGAATCGAAATGTAGCCGAGTGGTTTGACCTTGACTTTAAAGACATACACTTGTTCACTTTTTAACTTCACAAAGACAATAGCCTTGTCGTAGATTTAAAGTTTTGATAAAACTTTAGTTTTACAATCTCGAATTGCTATTTTTGCGTAAATATTTTACAAAATGAAGTTTTCACAGCGTTTAGCATATTATTTATTCGGACTATTAATTGGTGGATTATTCTTATTTTTCTTCTTTGGAGAGAAGAAGACAGAGTTCTGTTATTTACCTAACTGTAGAGTACTAAAAGACTTGAGAAGCAAGCCAGTTACTTTCTCTAAGACAGTAGAAGCCAAATTCCAAGAAGGATGGGTGACTAATGATGATGTCCACAAATCTTTTAAATACGGAGACGTTAATTTCTCTGAAAGTAATATCGACTTCGAAAAAGGAAAACTATATGTGATCCTAGGTAGAAATGCTAAAAACGAAAACATTCTAATCAAGGTAATCAACTACCCTGAGAGAATCCAAATCTACGATATAGAAAAAGTTCAAAAATAATCTAGGCAAGTATTGCAATTATTAAAAAACCGTTTTATATTTGCACTCCTGTTTAGGGCGATTAGCTCAGTTGGTTCAGAGCATCTCGTTTACACCGAGAGGGTCGGGGGTTCGAATCCCTCATCGCCCACTATTTTTAAAGCTTCACTTATAAGTGAAGCTTTTTTTATGTCTTGTAGTGATTCTCTTTTAAAGAACTTAAAGAATTTTATAGACAACTATTTTATTCATTCCTTGACATCATAAGGTTTTTGGAGAAATAACTTATACATCTCTTTATAACAAGAAAACAATTCATCTAACATATGATTATTAAATTCATCTAGATTAGTTAACTTTCCTTTTAAATCCTCTAAAATAGAAAAAGGTACATGATTAATTATTCTATAAGAATAATTATTATTTAAACTTTGCAACTCACAATAAAGCATAACTCCAATTCTATGAATTTCATTTGAACATTTATCTAGCTTATTTAAAAATTTAATAATTAATTTAGATAAATTAATTACTGATTCTTCATATTTTCTTTCCTTAATTTCTCTCTCAGTAGAATTAAAATGCATCTTATAATATATCAATAATTCGATACGCTTTTTTACTTTATCCTCATCATTCATTACATCCCATTCACGTATTAACAACAAAGCATTTATAATACCACTTTCAACAAAGTATTCCAATTGATCCTTGTGATAATCATTTAAAATTTCAACTAAATCTATCATGTTTATTCCATAAATTAATTAAGCTTATTCTCTCTTATAAATAGTCTTAATAATTCTATTTATACAACATCCATATAATAATACCACAAACACACATTTTAATATTTACAAACACCCTCATATAAATTAGTTATCCTTACAACTGAGTCTTTACCCTCATAATTCCCATAAAGTACATAACCTATCTTATATAAAGGAATAGCTACAACCTCTCCTCCCTTTGTATATGTTTTTCCCATTCTTAAATATATATTACAAAACTAACATTGTCTCTAAATATGCGTAGGTTTCTGTGATTCTCCATTGCCAAAGGACCAATTAGCATATCCATCATTCTCAATTAATGTGATGATTACATCCTCACTTCTTATAATCGTTTCCTCAGATATACCTTTCGCAACTTCGGCATACAAAGCTCGTTTTTGAGTTACAGTACGTCCTAATCCTGCTATTATTTGAATGAAAACAAGCTGATCACTGTGCACAATCCCAAGATATTCTTTAGGATATATCAGTTGTCGAGGTTCTAACTCTTCTATGATATGAAAGTAGTCGTTCTCAGGAATTCTAAATTCTTTAATCAACGCACGATGGATAATCTCAGACACTGTACTCTTAGTACAATCAGGAAGATCTTTTCTCAAACTAATTCTAACTAATGGCATATCTAGTCAATTTTAATTATCAAATCATACTCTGCTTGAGTTAATGCTCTTTCTACATTGCCCAAATCATCTTCTATCTGTATCGCAATATGCGTAAAAACGGAATGAGCTCCTGCTATGTGGCAGTGAATCTCATTAGGTGGAATAACTACAACGTCACCAGGTAAAACCATGATAGGAAGATCCCCACGACTCTGAATGTACCCCTTACCTTCTTTTCCTATCACTATCTGCGTAGCCGGATGACTATGCCAATGTGTCCTACTCCCTGCCTCAAAAAACACTTCCGAAGTATGTACTTCTTCATTTGCATCATCTACAGTGGCAATACTCACCTCTCCCACCACATAATGTGAAGAGACTATCGCTCTATTTAATTCCCCTTTATTGGTCTTGATACCTGACAGGGCACATACTGTCCCCTTTTTATCCTCTAAATTATCTGTCTTCATTGTTATATTACTAATTATACAGACAAATATAATTTAGGCATTCATTAATTTCCTTGACCTATGTTAAGACTTTTAATACGGCTAAGAGATTCTGGTTTTATCCCTAAATAGGACGCTATATGATATTGTGCAACAAACAAACCTATCATAGGATATGTTTTTAGTAGCAGTTTATAGCGGTCATAAGCTGAATCCATTAAGAGCGAATTTTCCTTTACACACTTTTTGATAAACAATTCATCAGCTATATACTTAGCCAATTTGTACCATATCGGAAATTCGTTTAATAATCTGTCATAAGCTACTTTAGACAATCTCATCACCTTACATTTTTTCAACACTTGAATAGACGCTAAACTAGGTTCTTTAGAGATAAAACTTCGATAAGAAGTAGAGAACGAACCCGCCGTATGAAAATCACTAATAAGTTGCTCTCCATCTTTCTCACGATAAATTCTCAAAACTCCTTCCTCCACAAAATCAATAAATTCACATACTCCCCCCTCCTCTAAAACAACTGACTTATCCTCTAACATCAACACCTCACACTGCTCTACCAAATAATCATAATCATCCTCAGTCATCCCTAACTCCCCTACAATGATATCGTATAATGTTCTCATAATCTAACTCTTCACTTTTAAGTTTCATAAAGATAACCATAAATAATTTATTTTTATAAATCACCTTTACTTCTATATCTACTTTATATCCATAAAAAACAACTTACTAAACAACAATGATTTAACACTAAAAATATAAACAAAAAAGCTTACATTTGTATTATGATTAAGCAGTTTGAAAAATATAAAGGTATCCATCCTGGAATTGTACTTGATAGAGAATTAAAAAAACGTTCTATCAAGCAACGCCCCTTTGCCTTATCTTTAGAAGAGCACCCTCAAACACTTAATGCCATTACCAAAGGAAAAAGAAGTATTGGCACTGCATTAGCATTGAAGATCGAGAGGGAGCTTGGGTTAGAAGAAGGCACGCTAGTGCTACTACAGGCATATTATGATATTCAAAGAATCAAAGAAAAAGAAAGCCAAGATACTCCTAATCTGAATATTCTGAGTAAAGCATTATTTTGGGACACAGATATCCAACATATAAATTGGAACCGACAATATAGAGCTGTAATTCAACGTGTTTTTGAACGCGGAAACGAAAAAGATAAAAACGAAATTATTCGCTTTTATGGCACTGATAAAATAGAGCAAGCTCTCCAAGAATCAAATCTAAGAAAGCCATATACAATAAACGATTTACATCAAACTGAGTCCTAATTATGATGTATTATAACACTGTCAATCATCTACTAAAAAGTACACTAGCTACTCTGATGGAATCTTCTGTATTTGAATCTTTTCGTTTGGTTGGTGGTACAGCATTAAGTCTCCAATTGGGACATCGCTTATCTGTAGATATTGATCTTTTCAGTGATGCAGCTTATGGATCTATTGATTTTAAAGCTATTGATAACTTTATTGAAAAAACATTTCCATACCATCAGCATTTTTCAAATATTGATCCAGCTATAGGAAAATCATACAGTGTAGGTATGAATAAAGATAATGTTGTCAAAATAGATGTATATTATACTGACAGTTTTATACAATCTCCTTTGATAAAAGATAAAATAATAATGGCAACTATTGAAGAAATTATTGCAATGAAAATTGATGTAGTACAACGTATAGGTCGCAAAAAAGATTTTTGGGATTTACATGAATTACTTCCATTATATGACCTTTCAACTATGATTTCTCTACATCTCCAGCGTTATCCATATACTCATAATGAAAAAATTATCTTGGAAAATCTAACTAATTTCGAGCTTGCCGATGATGATTTTGATCCAATTTGTCTAAGAGGAAAGTATTGGGAATTTATTAAAGAAGATATTATTGATGCAGTAAAAGCATATAAATTCTGATCTATCAACTATTTTTAAACAACCTATTAACCTTCATAAAGATAACTCAAAATTTATTATCTTTGCACAACATCATTTACGATGATTATCTACTTTAAAAATTAATATCAAGTATAACAACCTTCCGTTTTATTTGAATTTTTATAGATCCTCTCTAATCCCTTGCTATCACTGACCTGAGAACACCTTAAGATAGGGTTTGTTCGGGAAGAGTTGTAGAACGCTTCGGGAGTTCTTCGGAAAAAGGGGGCTCTTTCCGAAGAAATACTGAACTCTTCCGCAGGCGTTCCGAACAAAAGCATAATTCACACCACTCAAAACACTAATAATCAACATATTAAATAAATTAAAAGTGGTAAAAAAAGGTCTTTTTGGGCATTTTTAGGCAAAAAGTGGCGTTTATTTCCCTTTGTTCAGAATAACATTTTTATCCCCCCTACATTTGCAGTGAATTACAATCGTATAAACTAATCAATCCTATTAACAAACCAACTAGCACAACAACGATCAAGTATCTAAAAAAACCTAACACACTAAACTAAAAAACATTACCCCTACGCTCTTTGAAATCATAAACCCAAAATCAGGATTCGCCAAATACTAATTAAATTCACATTTATCAACCATTAAATCAATATTTTACGTATATTTGTTTAAATAAAACACAATTATCATGAAAAAGATTTTATTATTAGCTGCAGTAGTAGGGTTCGCATTTACATCTTGTAAGAAAGATGGAGAAACTGAAACTCCAGTGGCAGAAACAACTGAACAAACAACAACTCCTACAGAATCAACTGAGGCAACACCTGAGGAAGTTCTAGGAAACCAAACATTAACTATCGCTTCTAAATTAGTAGACTGCACAGGAGTAGCACCTATGAAATGTATGCAAGTTAAAGAAGAAGGTTCTGACGAGTGGACTAATATGTACACTGGTATCGAAGGATTTACTTACGAAGAAGGTTACGAATATGTAGTTGAGATCAAACGTGAGAAACTTGAGAATGTACCTGCTGATGCATCGTCTATCAAGTACATCTTAGTAAAAGAGATTTCAAAAACTAAAAAATAGTAATTAAGCGAGCTTCGGCTCGCTTTTTTTACCCTTATTGCGAAGCAACTTTGAATCTAGCTATACTGATTTAGCATACTTAAGCTATAATCTATAGCAAATCACCCTGATTTTACACTTCCTAATTGCCCAAAGGACATCTAATTCGTATCTTAGCCACGTATTTATTTAAACAATATGTCTAAGAATCTACTTGATACACCTATCGAATACCTTAAAGGAGTTGGCCCACAGCGTGCTGACATATTTAAGCGTGAGCTAGGTATATTCACCTATAGAGACCTACTACACCTATACCCTAACCGATATATCGACAGAACGCAATATTATAAGATCAATGAACTTTATAATAATAACAGCGAGGTGCAGATAATCGGGAAGATTATCCATATCAAGACCGTAGAACAGAAACGAGGCAAGCGCCTAGTCGCTACTTTCTCTGATGGCACAGGACAGGTAGAGCTAGTGTGGTTTCAGGGATATAAGTGGATACAAGAAAATCTAAAATTAAACACGCCTTATGTTGCCTTCGGGAAGATAAATAGTTTTAGCAATACGTTCTCGATGCCCCATCCCGAGCTAGACTTACTAGAAGATCACCAGAAGAACATCGCTACATCTATGCAAGCGGTCTACCCTTCTACTGAGAAATTTGGTGCTAGGATATCAAATAAGGCGATTATCAAGATGATGATGCAACTCATTAATGAGACGCACTCCTTATTTATAGATACCTTATCAGACGACTTCAAGCGAAAACTCAACTTAATCTCTATGCAGGAAGCTCTAATCAATATCCACTTTCCTAAGAGTGCGGATATGTTAGGCAAAGCACAGTTCAGACTAAAGTTTGAGGAATTGTTCTACGTACAGCTACAATTGCTGATTAAGAACATCGCTCGCAAAGATAAAATCAAAGGATACCCTTTCGAAAATGTTGGTGATTACTTCAATACATTTTATAAGGAACACCTACCCTTCCCGCTTACGGGTGCTCAAAAAAGAGTAATAAAAGAGATCAGAAACGATGTGGGAGCTCCTGCTCAGATGAACAGACTACTACAGGGAGATGTGGGATCAGGTAAGACGATTGTTGCGTTTATGACGTGTCTTTTGGCTCTTGATAATGGCTTCCAAGCCTGTATCGTTGCTCCTACTGAGATCTTAGCTACCCAACATTTTGTTGGAATTCAAGAACTAGCTAAACCGCTAGGCTTAAATATCAAACTACTAACAGGATCTACCAAGACTGCCGACCGCCGTGTGCTGCACGAAGAGTTGGCGTCGGGAGAACTACATATATTAATAGGTACACACGCCTTATTTGAAGATAAAGTAATCTTTAAAAACCTTGGATTGGCTATCATCGATGAGCAACACCGATTCGGAGTAGAACAGCGATCTAAGCTTTGGCTTAAGAATGCCCTACCTCCGCACGTGTTAGTAATGACTGCTACGCCTATACCGCGTACCCTTGCGATGAGTTTATACGGAGATTTGGACATCTCTGTGATCGACGAGCTTCCTCCAGGGCGTAAGCCGATACAGACCAACCACTATTTTGAAGGAAAGCGATTAGCCGTATGGCACTTCCTGAAGACCGAAATAGCTAAAGGGAGACAAGTATATATCGTCTACCCTCTGATCGACGAAAGCGAAACCTTAGATTATAAAAACCTAATGGAGGGTTATGAGGGGATTTCTAGAGATTTCCCATTACCTGAGTACAGTGTTAGTATCGTACACGGACAGATGACTCCCGCTGAGAAAGACAGAGAGATGGAGCGATTCATCAAGGGCGAGACTAATATTATGGTCGCGACTACGGTAATTGAGGTTGGGGTAAATGTACCGAATGCTTCTGTGATGATTATCGAAAGTGCAGAGCGCTTCGGGCTGTCACAGCTACATCAGCTTAGAGGACGTGTCGGTCGTGGTGCAGAGCAGAGCTACTGTATCCTGATGACAGGAGACAAACTAAGTAATGACTCTAAGATTAGAATGGAGACCATGTGTCGTACTAATGATGGATTTGAGATTTCGGAAGTCGATCTAAAGCTTCGCGGTCCTGGTGACATTATGGGAAAACAACAGAGTGGTACGCTTCCTCTAAAAATAGCAGATATCGTCAAGGATCAAGATATTATGGTCTATGCGAGGCACAATGCTGTACAGCTATTAAAAGAAGACCCTACACTAGAAGATCCTGAAAACCAAAGAATCAAAAACAAATTAAACCTTCTGAATAGCTCAACAACTATTTGGAACTATATAAGCTAACACACAACACGTATGAAATTAGTCTTTGCATCAAATAATAAAAACAAGATTAAAGAAATCAAAAATCAGCTACCTGATACCATAGAGATATTGAGTCTAGAAGATATCGGATGTAATATAGACATTCCGGAGACAGCTGACACAATAGAGGGAAACGCAAAGTTAAAAGCTGACTTTATCAAGAGACACTATGGATACGACTGTTTCGCTGATGACTCAGGCTTAGAAGTGGATGCTTTAGATGGAGCCCCTGGAGTATACTCTGCGAGATATGCAGGCGAAGAAAAAAGTGATGATGCTAATATCGACAAGTTACTAGACACTTTAAAAGAGGAAGAAAATAGAAAGGCAAACTTCAAAACTGTGATTTGTCTGAATCTACATACAGAGACACACTTCTTCACAGGTATCATTGATGGACAGATTTTAAAAGAACGCCAAGGTACAGGAGGATTTGGTTATGACCCTATCTTTGTTGCTGACGGTATGGACAAGTCTTTTGCAGAGATCGATATGGACGCAAAGAATGCAATCAGCCATAGAGGAAAAGCAGTACGTCAGTTAGTTGACTTTTTATTAGAAGGATAACAACTCTAACTATATATAAGAGCAGTAATCAACTTCAATACTGCTCTTCACTTTACAAATCAGCTCTTTTTTTATAAAAAAACACATTATTTTACCTGACATTTCCTTTTCGGCACGCTTTTCGCTGTTTTAAAGTCACAAGATGACAAAAAAAGGAGAATATTTTCTCTAAAAAGACTGAACTAGTTGGATATGGTATATTTTTATAGTGTTAAATAAAAATAGTATTCACAAGTCACTTCATTACTTAAAAATGAAGAAGAACTACCTAATAATCAGCAATACAAGTTACAAAACTACTATTTACAAGGGTAGAACTCAATTACACATACTTCAAGGAAAATGATTAAAATTACGGTTTAAATTATTTTTGAATAATAAACATGCAATAACTACAATCGTAAGCTGAATAGTAGTATATTTGCGGCTATTTTAATATTTATATGAACAATTTCGAACAATTAGGATTAAATGAATCTCTTTTATCTGCGATCAAGGATATGGGGTTTGAAAATCCATCAGAGATCCAGCAGAAAGCTATTCCATTACTATTAGAGAAAGATACCGACATTGTTGCGTTAGCCCAAACGGGGACTGGGAAAACCGCAGCTTTTGGTTTTCCTTTGATTCAAAAGATAGACGTTTCTAATAAGAACACACAAGGTCTTATCTTATCGCCGACTAGAGAGTTATGTTTGCAAATCGCAAACGAAATTAAACAGTACTCGAAGTATGTAAAAGGACTTCACTCAGTAGCTGTTTACGGGGGTGCTAGCATAACAGAACAGGCTAAAGACGTAAAACGTGGAGCTCAAATCATTGTAGCTACACCGGGTAGAATGCAAGACATGATTAACCGCGGTATGGTTAACATCAAAAACATCCAATATTGTATATTAGATGAGGCTGATGAAATGCTTAACATGGGATTCTATGAGGATATCACATCTATTTTATCTGATACTCCAAAAGAAAAAAGCACATGGTTATTCTCTGCTACAATGCCGCAAGAAGTTGCGCGTATCGCAAGAGAATTCATGAAAACTCCAGAAGAGATTACTGTTGGTCACAAAAACCAAGGTAACGTAAATGTAAGCCATGAATACTATTTAGTATCTGCTAGAGATCGCTACCCAGCGCTTAAACGTTTAGCAGATGCAAATCCAGATATTTTCTCTGTAGTGTTCTGTAGAACAAAAAGAGATACTCAGTCAGTGGCTGAAAAACTTATCGAGGATGGATACAACGCAGCTGCATTACACGGTGACTTATCACAAGCTCAACGTGATGCTGTAATGAAATCATTCCGTGGTAAACAAATTCAAATGCTTGTTGCAACTGACGTTGCTGCACGTGGAATCGACGTAGATGATATTACTCACGTAGTAAACTACCAATTACCTGACGAAATCGAGACTTACACTCACCGTAGTGGACGTACTGGACGTGCTGGTAAATCTGGAACATCTATGGTTATCGTTACTAAGAGTGAATTAAGAAAAATTCAACAAATCGAGCGTATCATCAAAAACAAATTTGAAGAGAAGCCTGTTCCATCTGGAATTGAGATCTGTGAAATTCAATTATTCCACTTAGCTAACAAAATCAAAGAAGTTGAAATTAATAATGAAATTGAAGCTTATTTACCAGCTATCACTGAATTATTACAAGACTTTGACAAAGAAGAAATCATTAAAAAAGTAGTTTCTGTAGAGTTCAACAGATTCTTAGAATACTACCAAAAAGCTTCTAACACAATGGCTAGCGTAGCTGCCGGAAGAAACAATTCGAAAGAAATACCTACTGATGGTGCAGTTCGTTTCTTCGTTAACTTAGGTGCTAAAGATGATTTAGACTGGATGACATTAAAAGATTTCTTACGTGATACTTTAGAGTTAGGTCGTGATGACTTATTCAAAGTTGACGTTAAGGACGGGTTCTCATTCTTCAACACTGAAGCTGAACACGCTGACAAAGTTATGGAGATCTTAAACGGTCTTGAGTACAAAGGACGTCGTGTGAATGTTGAAATCTCTAATAATGACGGTGGCCGTAGTGGTGGACGTCGTGATCACAACAACCGCGGAGGTGGTAGAAGTGGTGGAGGATTCAGAGGTGGAGAAAGAAGATCTGAAGGTGGATTTAGAGGTGGAGAAAGAAGATCTTCATCATCTGATAGATCTGGAGGTCGTAGTAACGACAGAAGATCATCATCTGAAGGTGGAGGATTTAGAGGTGGAGAGAGAAGATCTTCTTCATCTGATAGATCTTCTTCTGATAGATCATCTGACAGAGCTCCTCGTAACGAACGTGGATCAAGAAGAAGTAGCGATGGTGACTCATCTAGAAGAACTAGAAGAGACTAAATTGTTAATTTTTACCAAATAGTACATAAAACTGTAAAATATCTTTTATTTTTAGGCAATCTTAAAAACTATGAGAAATTTTACAGTTTTATTATTTATAATACTTTCGTCTTTTACTGCTCTAGCGCAAAAAAGCAACACAGTAAAGGGAACTATTTTAAATGACAAATCATTTTTACCCGTAGATGACGTTAACGTTATCAATACTACTAAAGTTAAAGGTACAATCAGCAAGCGAGATGGCTCTTTTAGTATAGAAGCCAATCTTAATGACTCGATACACCTATCTTATCCAGGCTACATACCTATCAAATTAAAGGTAACCAATGACTGGTTAAATAACGAAAATCTTAAAATATACTTCACTGAACAGACAATTGTATTAGACGAGATCGTCATCAAGAAGTTTGAATTAACTGGGTATCTAGAGGTAGATACTAAGCTTATCGAACTAAATGATAAAATGCAATTTGACTTTTACAGAAGAAATCAAACTCCTTACTATGGTACAGCTATGGGTACTTTCTTTAGTCCTGTAGATGTGGTCTATAACCTATTCAAAGGAAAAGACAAAAAACTTAAGAAGTTAGAAGCTATTAAAGAAGATCAAAATATGATCGCTTTAATGCAAACTAGATATGACAGAGAGATTGTTTGTGGTCTTCTAGAGATAACTAGAGAAGACATCGTTAAGTCTTTACAGAACTGTAACTATAGTGATAGATTTATCTATACAGCTACAGACTTCCAGATTTACCAAGCATTAAACGACTGCTATGACAACTCTAAAGTACTAGCAACAAAAAAACGAAATACATCCAATTAATGGATGTATTTTTTTTGCTCTATTTTCACTAATTGTAAATATGATAAAATAGAAATAAAACCTATTTTTGTACCAATAACAACACATCACTAATATAAACTACTTCACAGAAAATGAATATCATTTTAAAAACTGCAAAAGTAATTGATCCTGCTAGCCCATTTCACAACCAAACTGTTGACATTCAAATAGAGAATGGGGTAATTACTAATATTGCTAATCAAATCGACAATAACGAATTTGAACAAGTAAAGTATGACAACCTGCACATCTCTCAAGGTTGGTTTGACAGTTCAGTTTGTCTAGGTGAGCCAGGTTTCGAAGAAAGAGAAAACATCGCACACGGATTAGAAGTGGCTGCTAAAAGTGGATTTACTCAAGTAGCTGTAGAACCGAACACCCACCCTATCGTTGACTCTCAAAGTATCGTGAGCTTTATTAAACAAAAAGCATTCGGTCAGACAACAGAGTTATTCCCTATCGGGGCCTTAACGATGAAATCTGAGGGTAACGACTTAGCTGAGTTATTCGATATGAAAAATGCAGGAGCTATCGCTTTTGGAGATTATAAAAAGTCAATCCAAAATGCCAATGTCCTTAAGATTGCACTTCAGTATGTACAAGACTTTGATGGACTTGTAATCGCATTTTCTCAAGATAATAGCATCAAAGGTAAAGGTGTCGCTAATGAAGGCGTAGAAAGCACAAAACTAGGCTTAAAAGGCATCCCTACTCTTGCAGAAGAAGTACAAATAGCTCGTAACTTATTCTTACTAGAATATACAGGAGGTAAAATACACTTCCCTACTATCTCTACCGCTAAGTCAGTAGAGTTAATCAAAGAAGCTAAACTAAAAGGATTAAATGTAACGTGTAGCACAGCCGTTCATTTATTAACGATGACTGACGAGAAGCTTAACGACTTTGATACCCGATTTAAAGTATTACCTCCACTTAGAGATGAAGCGAATAGACAAGCGTTAATCAACGGTGTATTAGATGGAACGATCGACTGTATCACATCTGAACACAATCCTCTAGATATAGAGCACAAGAAACTAGAATTTAACAGTGCTTCTAACGGAACTATTGGTTTAGAATCAGCATTTGCCGCTTTAAACACAGTGCTTCCTATCGAAGTAGTAATCGCTAAACTTACAGCTGCTAGAACAATCTTCAAGATAGAAGAACAACCTATAGCAGTAGGTAACAAAGTGAACTTAACACTATTCAATCCTAAAAAAGAGTATATCTTTACCAAAGAAAATATCCTGTCTAAATCTAAAAACTCTGCTTTCTTAAACCACGCGATGAATGGTGAAGTATACGGAGTAATAAACGGAGACAGAAAAACATTAAAATAAATTAATTAATCAAACATAATGCTGAAGACTTTTAACGAAAAGGAAATAGAAACAGGTAGAACAATGGCTGTAATAGCACACCTAACAATAATAGGTTGCCTTGTCGCTATATTTATGAACCTAGACCCTAAGAATAGATTCTCAGGTTTTTACATCAAACAATCTTTTGGGATATGGTTATTCTTTTATGCCTTAGCCTATACAGTTGGGAACTTTAATTCATGGGCTGTTTCAGGACCTTTTTACTTCTGCTTCATCATTATTTGGGCTTATAGCTTTATAGGAGCTGTAAGCAAAGAAATTAAACCCTTACCTAAGGTAGGTGTGTATTTTCAAAAATGGTTTGACAAATTATCTGCATAAATTATGGATACATCACTTTCTATTTCATATTTGGTTCAAGAACCTAAAGTTATAAAAGACAGTAACCCTGTTATCATTTTATTACATGGATATGGTAGTAATGAGGAGGACTTGTTCTCTTTTGCTCCTGAGTTACCTGAAGATTACTATGTGATCTCAGCGCGTGCTCCATTCACTGTACCTCCTTACGGATATGCATGGTATGCTATCACTTTTGACGCTGATGCAAACAAATTCTCTGATGATAACCAAGCTATCGAATCTAGAGATTTGATTGTTCGATTTATAGATGAACTTATCGCTAAATACCCTATAGATGCTAATAACGTTAACTTAGTAGGATTTAGTCAAGGAGCGATCCTTAGTTACGCAATCGCGCTATCTTATCCCGAGAAGGTAAATAAAGTAGTAGCACTGAGCGGTTACTTTAATGAAAACATCATTGCTGAGAATTACAAAGAGAACAACTTAAGTAAGCTTAAATTCTTTGCTTCTCACGGGACGGTAGATCAGGTTATTCCTATTGATTGGGCTAGAAGAACACCTGTTGTATTAAACAGTCTTAATATCACTCATACGTATAAAGAATACCCTGTAGGACACGGAGTACATCCTTTAAACTTTAAAGACTTTAAAGATTTTCTTTTAGAAGAGTAATCTTAACCTTTTTAGCATAAAAAAACGGCTAGTAGATATCTACTAGCCGTTTTTTATTATCTGTTTGATTTCTATTCATTAGTACCCTCTTCTTCTATCGGTTGATCACTGTTGATTACCTTTAGTTCAATGGTTTTAGCAGCAGTGAATGCCACTTCTCCTTTTTTCTTTAGCACCATACCTTCTTTAGATAATTCCCATCCATCGTTGATATAAGCACTTTTGTCTTTAGATTGTTCTAGTACTACCCCTTTCTTTTGGTTAGGCAAATAGATCTCTGCTTTCTTTTTATCTTTAGAGAAAATAACGAAGCAACTAACATCATTATCTTCCATCTCGTTCTCTTCTACATCATCCCCCACTACACCTACTGGATTTAATCTAAATCCTTTCTCAAAGATACGAATACAGTCATCTTCTAATTCACTCCATCTATATCCTGCAGAGTAAGCACATCCATTACTTTCATCATCATCTTCTAATGCTACTATCTCTTTACTTCCATCTGTCACCACCATTTCTTTATCGGTACTCCCCTTTCTATCTTTCAAGATAAAATCACAAGAAGTAAACACCAAAAGCAACAAAACAAACAAACTTGTTGATATTTTCATATTTAACTATTTTAAAGTTACGCCCTACTTCTGCATTCTATTGTTTCCCCAAGGGAATGTGTAAGCAAGGTTATATATTATTCCGTTGTTGTATACAACACGGTATCTATTGTTTTAAAATCAGTAGGAGTTCCCTCTTTATAAAAATATTTTATCAATACTTCCCCATGTAATGAACCTGCATAAAAATCAGCAATTATCCATCTGTGATTAAGTATTTTTACTTTATTAATCACACATTTGTCTCCATTCATTACTCCATAAGGAACTAAAGGATTACCATTCTCTTGGTGATTTAAAGCTAATACTTCTTCTTTAATTAACGCTAATGATTTGTCAATATTTTTATAGTTAAAATATTCTTGAGCATCATTATTATATTCGATAGAGAAGTAATTAGACTCGTTAAACTCCTTAGTAACCTGTTTTAATGAATCTCGAACAATGTCAATACGCTTATGAGCTATATCTATCTTCTTCTCTTCCATCTTATACATATTATTATTATTGGCATAAAACAATACCAATAGTACTGATGAAAAAAGGAATAAGTAAAAGAAAGCTTTATGTTTCATAATTATGAGTATAAATTAAATAGTGATTTTTAAATTGTCAAACGCCAAATATACATCTTTTGGCAGTATTTCCTGCACCTCTTTATGAAAACCTAAGTCTTGTGCTATATGCGTTAGATAGGTTTTCTCTGGTTTTATTTGCTCGATAAAAGCAAGTGCTTCATCTAAGCTAAAATGAGTAGGATGTTCTTTAATTCTCAGCGCATTTACGATTAAAACCTTACAACCTTTTATCTTTTCTATCTCTTTGTCCGAAATATATTTGGCATCAGTAATGTAAACCAAATCTCCAAAGCGATATCCAAATATAGGCAGTGGCCCATGCATAATATCCAATGGAACGATCGTTTTATCATTAATGACGATATTCGTGTCAGAAGTGACAATATGCTCCACTACACTTGGCGCTCCAGGATATCTATCCTCCTTAGTGAAGATGTAATCAAACCTCTTCTCCAACGCTGCCATCACTCGATCTGAAGCATATAATGGCATCGGACCATGCAAAAATGTCAAGGGACGTATCTCATCTAATCCTGCGATGTGATCTGCATGCTCATGGGTGTATAATACCGCATCCAACTTAGTACAACCTACTGCTAACATCTGCTGACGAAAATCAGGACCACAATCAACTATGAATGTGCTGTCGTCCCACTTAACCAAGATCGATGTTCTCAGTCTCTTGTCGCGTTGATCTTCACTATGAGCGACTGGATGATCTATACCTATAATAGGAATTCCCTGAGAAGTACCTGTGCCTAAAAAATAAACTTCCAAAATGACTTAATTTTTCCACAAAAGTACGGTTTATCTTTTTTTGTTGCACGATATTTGTTACGTTTGTTTAAAATAGTAACTAATGAAAAACTTTGCGGAAGACTTAAAATTAGATGGTGACAGATTCATAGAACACCAACCTGCAATATCAGATAAAGCCCTTAAAATCAATCTTAATAACGACATTTACGGAACCTTCGCTGAGATAGGTGCTGGTCAAGAAACAGTACGTCATTTTTTTAGAGCTGGTGGTTCTTCTAGAACTGTTGCTAAAGCGATGTCTGCTTATGACAAAGTATTTAGTGATGCGATTTATTCTGTAGAAGAAGATGGGCGTTATGTAACAGAAAGTCGTCTGATCAAGATGCTTGATTATGAGACAAAAAAGATAGAAGAACGTCTAATCCGCGCTGAGAATCCTAACAAGACATTCTTTAGTTACGCTAATACAGTGGCTACTATTGATTATGCCAAAAAGAATAAAGGACACGGATGGGTAGGAATTATGTTCCAAGCTGAATCAGGTCAACCTTATAATAAAATAGTACTACATATACAGTTTAAAGAAACGGATTCTAAGTTGCAACAGGAGACACTAGGTATATTAGGGGTTAACCTTATCTATGGTGCATTCTACCAACATAACGATCCTAAAAAACTGATATATAGCTTATATGATCACTTAGATAAAGATCAAATAGAAATCGACAGTATCAACTTCTCTGGGCCTATCTTTGATAAAGTAGACAACAGATTAATGAGTTTACAGTTGGTTAAAAACGGAATGACAGACGCAGTAATGTTCAATCCTAATGGACGTTGTGAATTAGCTGCTAACGAATTATACAAGCAGAATATCCTTGCATTAAGAGGTAGCTTCAGACCTGTTACTATCGTTAATATGGATATGTACCAGAAGTCATTAGAGAAGTTTATGACCAATAATAACTTAGCTAAGGAGAATACTACTGTAGTATTTGAGATTACGCTATCTAACTTATTAGCAGAGGGAGAACTGGACGAAGCAGACTTCTTAGAAAGAGCAGATTTATTATGCTCTCTAGGACAGACAGTGATGATCTCTAACTACCAAGAGTACTATAAACTGACAGAATACTTCTCTAAGTACACTGATCAGAAAATAGCCTTAGCAATGGGAGTAAGTAGCTTACTTAACATATTCGAAGAGAAATACTACACTAATCTAACAGGTGGTATCTTAGAAGGTCTAGGTAAATTATTTAGAAATACGATGAAGATTTATCTATACCCAATGTTTGGTACAGAAGGACAAATCGTAGACTCAACAAATCTAAAAGTAGATTTACACATTAAAGAACTTTATAAATTCTTTAAAAAGAACAACCAAATCATCGATATCGAAGATTATAAAGAAGAACACTTATCTATATTCTCAAGAGATGTACTTAAACTTCTTCAACAAAATAAAGAAGGATGGGAAGAACAACTTCCTGCAGGTATCTCTAAAATCATTAAAGAGAAACAGTTATTCGGATATAAAAACAAGTAAAAGTCTTTTACAATATAAAGTAAAAAAGCCATTGAGTGATCAATGGCTTTTTCATTCCTATTTATTCTCACAAATTAAGTAGTTATTAATCTGATCAAACTAGATAAACAAAGAGTCTCCCACAAAAGACACTCTCCTATAAATAACTACTTAATACTGTCGTGATATGTTTTTAGTATTTCTTCTCTAAAATCAGGATGTGCAATACCTACCAATGCTTCAGTACGTTGTTTTAGCGTTTTACCATATAAGTCTGCTACCCCATACTCTGTGACGATATACTGCGCGTGAGCACGTGTAGTCACTACTCCTGCTCCTTGTTTTAAGAATGGAACGATACGGTTATGTCCTTTATTACTAGTAGATGATAACGCGATAATCGCCTTACCTCCTTTACTTAATGAAGCCCCACGTACGAAGTCCATTTGTCCACCCACACCTGAATACATGTGTACTCCTAGTGAATCTGCACATATCTGCCCTGTCAAGTCTACTTCTAACGCTGAGTTAATGGCAACTACCTTAGGATTCTGACGGATAATAGAAGTATCGTTTACATAACTTGACTCTTTCATTACAATAAACGGGTTGTTATCCACGAACTTATACAGACGCTCAGATCCGATTAAGAATGTTGCTAACGCTCTCCCCTTTGCTATAGTTTTCTTAGAGCAGTTAATCACTCCACTCTCTATCAAATCAATCACCCCATCAGAGAACATCTCCGTGTGCAATCCTAAGTTTTTATGATTTTGAAGTCTTGATAGCACTGCATTTGGTATAGAACCTATTCCCATCTGTAATGTACTCTCATCCTCTATTAGATTAGCTACATAATCTCCTATCTTCGCTTCTGTAGCTGATATCTCTACTTGCTTCTGAGCATAAATAGGACAGTGATGTTCTACCGCCATATCTATTTTAGAAATATGTAATACACTATCCCCAAAAGTACGAGGCATAAAGTTATTAATCTGTGCAATAGTTATCTGAGCGCACTCCATAGCAGCTACAGTCGCTTCTACAGAAGTTCCCAAAGAACAGAATCCATGCTCATCAGGAGGTGATACTTGAATAAGAACCACATTTACTTTAACCGCTCCTTTTCTAAATAGATTAGGCACTTCACTTAAGAATACAGGTGTATACGACCCGTTACCCGCCGCTATAGTATGGCGAACATTCTTACCAATAAAGAAAGAGTTAACGTGAAAACTACCCGCTAAAGCAGGGTCTGCATAAGGAGCAGCTCCCTCAGTATGGATGTGACAGAACTCTACGTTGCGCAGTTCTTCTGCTCTATCGCTAATCGCTTTAGTTAATATATTAGGAGTGGCAGCTGCTGCATGTACATAAATACGGTCTCCCGATTTTACCACTTTTGCAGCTTCTGCAGCTGATACATATCTCATATTTAAAGTATTTGGAAATGACTAAACACCTAGGGTGCCTTTTCTATTAATAACAGTTCCAAATTACGTAATTTTCCAACAGTATTCAACTGATTTATATCAGTAAACACTGCGTTATCGCGATTTTTAGCAGAAATATAAAAATGCATTACTAAGTGCCAAATAAATACAAAGAGGAATGAAGATTCCCGTATCATTTTTAGCAAATACACTGTCTTTCACTTTTTTAAACAAACCTGCATATCTAAAGTCTCCTATCGCTCGCAAGGCAAACAAACCTCCCATCACTAAATATACCCAATGATACCCTACAACAGCAATGCCACTAAAGAATGCAAATATTCCTAATCCACTTGCCACTACAAGTGTACCTATAGGTCTAGGATGAAGTTTAAGCTCTCCATCTTTAGTTGGTAGCGTTCCTGCTTTTAACCCCATCCCTCCGAATGCCCAATAAATATGTATCCCTGATAGAAATGAAAAAATAAGAACATTCACTATCTTAATAATTACCTCTAAACTCATAATGCTAATGTATTTTAATGAAGTAAAATTACCTTACTAAAAAGAGAAAAACATTCACTTAAGTTAACATTACTTCTCAATTAACCTCTTGCGAATACGAGATAGAGACTGAGGTTTCACCCCGATATAACTAGCAATATGCTTCTGTGGAATATGATTAAATACCTGTGGAGAAGTATTTGCCAACTGTAGGTAGCGTTGTTCAGGTGTTAGAAACAAGAGAAAATCAATACGTTTTTTCGCTTCTAAGAAGATTTGGTCTGCCATTAATCTACCTAATCGTTGCCCTTCTAAAGAACGTTCGTAATACTCAAACAAATCAACCTTTCTAATCAACTCCACCTCCGTCTCCTCCACCGCCACAATGATTAACTGAGAAGGCGTATTAGTAAGAAGCCCCTCATAATTCGTAAACACATCATCACTAAGATAGAATGAGAAAGACACATCTCTACCCTCTGCATCTATATAATACATACGCAAACTACCTGTACGCACTAACCCTACATAATCACATACCTCACCAAGGCTCAGTATCTCCTCCCCTTTCTTCATTACTCTATGCAACACCTTAGGTTCCAAATCCTGTAATAATCGTGATACGAATTCATTGCTTTGCATAACTTCCTTTAATTTTGACGAAGATAAAACATTCCTTTAGTAACAATTCATTTGTTCCCAAGTTCTTCCCAAGATTGCCTGTTTGTTCCAAACGAAGGCCTGTTTTGGGAACGAGAGTGGAATCTGACTGGAAGGGAAGTGAAGCACGAGATATTTGGGGTAAATACTGCGTAAAATAAAATCAGTTATAATATTATTTTTCTGACAGATACAAGTTCTTGGAGCATATGTTACTACTCTCTCTATTAGGAGTAAATGATTGCTATTTCAGACAAATACCACCTATTTGTTTGAAATAACAATCATTTTGACTGAAATATATAATTCACAAAAGTGGATAAAGCTTTTCTTTGGAATTGATTTAAAGAACAAAAAATGGTGATTTTATCTAAATAATTCTATTAAATTTATTTTCAATATCCTTTAAGACATTAAGTAAATCATTCCAATCTAAACTTTCACCAATAATCATATACTCTTGCATCGTTTTATAATCCGTCTCCCATTCTACTAACACCTCTAGTGGAGGTAAGATGTTCAATTCACCTTTTATATGATTAGAATAATCGATTCCTCTTAAAGGAGTTATTTTTTTACGATGCTCAACAATACGAATAAACAACTCATCATCTGATATAGCTTGCACACCAAACTCTGAGTCCATAATTTTATTCAAATCATAAAAATGTCTAGTCAACCTCTCTGTTCTTATTTTCTCTATGGGCTTTGAAAACTCTTCGTGCAATAACAACACTTTCTCAATAAATGTCCGAGTGGGAATTACTACTTGTACATTAAAGGCAGGCACTGCAAAAGCTAATTCTGAAAACTTCTCATCAATAAAAGAAATTATAGACTTTGGCTCCGCTGGTTCTGTTAATGACCTCGCTCCCATTTCTAGTAAAACTCGTTGCTGAATATATTCATTCGTAGCTGGAACATCTGATTGATAATAAACTTCTAAAGTATTTGGATCACTTGTGTCATCAACTTTACCGTTATATTTAATTTCATAAACATTGGAAGAAACTCCTAATTGGGTTAACTGATTAATTAATTCTTCTCTAAATTCATTAATAATAAATCCTCCTGAAGTCTTTCTTAGTTTTTTAATTTGAGTATTAGAGGATAGATCATCGAAGCCTAATAACCGTCGATCAATAATTAAATCTATATCTTCAGAAAAGCGTTCTATCAGATGATAAGCTTTACTTAAAGAAGTACCTCCTTTAAAAATAATAGATTCACTATATTTAGATTGAAATATCGCCTTTAAAAGAATACAAACCCACCAATCTTTCTCAACCACAAATGCAGGCAATCCATAAGCAGCTGCAACCTGATTCAGCACCTGAACTCTTTGTTCTTTTCCTAAACTAATCCACATATTCATTCAAATAATAAAGTTTAGTAATTTGCTTTTGAATCCAAACAGGAGCATATTTCAACTGAGCATTTATGACATCTTCATCTATTTTACTAATCGATAGTTTTATTGTATTTAAAAAAGAATCTGTAACTTCTTTTTGTCCTTTCTCTTTAAAAGCTTGTATTACTAAATGCAATAATTCATCCTTTACCATAAGATTTTTAGGCACAGTTCTTTTAAATTTAATTGTCCTCTTACCTATCTTAATTTCTCTTTGAGACCCATCCGTTAAATAAACTATTTTTAGCGGTATTTGAGTTGTTAACCCTAATAAATATAAGGCTAATACACCTGTTGGTGCTATACGTACTTTATCTCTTCTAGCTATCTCCTTTACTATTTCTTCTGTAGTAGGATAAATCGTTCCTATTAAAGAATCTTGCTTAGGTTTTGTATAAATACCTTGTGCTATTCGCTCTATTAATCTCTCTTTTTCCAAACGTGAAAGTACTTGACGAATATTATCTGCCGTACCATATTTCACAAAATCATCAGCGAAAAAAATATCTCCACGCTTAGACTTCACAATCTTCCTTTCTATCTGATTACTAATAGGTAACATTTATCAAAAACTTTAGTTATGTCACAAATTTAATCAAAATTTGTGACATAACTAAAGTTTAAATCACATAAAATAAAGAGACTTCTCTGGAAATTCAGAGAGCATAGACAATATTAGGGTACTGACTCTTAGTACTTCCTGAATTAGAATTAACAGAACCACCATCAATGTATGGTAGAAATAATATTTAGTTACATTGGAATAGAATGGACTAAGGGATAAACAATAATATTATTGCTTTAATTATTTAAATAATTGATACCTTTAAGGATATAAATCAAATAAGACATCATATATAGAGCAATGAATACAAGCGACTTTATAGACAAGGTAACACACTTCTCAGAAGAAAACGAATTAGTACATACTTACGTTAATGTTGATAATAAAGCTAAAGCATATGATAGATTTTTAAAACGACTGTTTTGGGTTGATGAGCTAAATATCTATATGACAGGTTGGTTAGGAGAATTGTATAATTACACTAATGGAGTGGATCTAATAAATTATTACATAGTGCCTTATAATAATTATTATAATCAAAAGAAGTTTGCTTATGATGATTTCTGTAGAGGATGGATTACTAATCATAAGAATGAGATATTAGCAGGCTTTTACTCATTTATGACAGATGATAGTTCACTAATAGGCTTTTTAGGACAATTAAGAGATACGCAGGGTAATCATTTTATAGCTTATTCTAAAACTAAGAAGAGATTAAATGATGTGGATGTGATCTTCTCTAGTGTTTTTTCATTATATGACTACATCATTGATTCCTTAAGTAAGAATGAAAACCTAAACTTCGAGAAGCCCTTAGCTTTTTGGAGAGAAAGAGATAATGAATTAGATCAAGCATATCAAAACAATGAGATTATGGAGTATAAGATGAAACATCTTTTCAAACTTGAATCTGATAATTATAGATTGAATAAGAAAATAGAAGAATGAGTAATAGAGAAATGTTTAAAGCCGTTTTTAATTCAGATTATGATAAGATAAATGAGTTATTAGGTATGGGAGAAGATATTAATTCTATTGATGACAGGATGAGGACTCCTCTTTTAGTTGCGATAGGAAACAATAATATAGAAATGATTAGGTATTTGTTAGATCACGATGCTACCCCTAACCCTGATTCTAAGCTAGTATATACACTACCATTGAACTTAGCTATAGATGTAGCAGTAGAAGTTTGTAAAAACAATACTAATGCACTAGAGGATTCGACAGAAGTTATTGAATTGTTATTAGCTTATGGAGCAGATATAAATGTGAAAGATAGAGATGGTGAGTCTGCTTATGACTTTGCAAAAAGATATCATCTACCTGCACAGAGCTTATTTGAAAAGTTGAAAACTACAAGATAAATAGAAGCACTTGATTCCTATCAAGAAATACTAAGAAAACAAATAGATAAAATGAAAAGAGAAGAAGACTATTATTTTTTTTTTATGTAACAAGTCATCCATTTTTATCCTGAACGCTGGAAAGGGCTTAATCTATTAGGAAAAGCTCTAATGCGCGTTCGTCAAGAGTTAGAGAAATAATAATCATTTTATGTCGTACTTAACTAGCAAGTATATGAAAGTACATTTTGCAGATTTAGAAAGAATCAATCATTGTAATGATGGTTCTTGGGGTACCTTTTATTATAAAGATGAGAAGTTTAATGGTATAGTTTATGACACTATTGGAGATAAACCTTATTGGATTTTTTCAGTTAAAGATGGGCTACAGAATGGAACTGAATATACATTCTATGAGGAAACAGACATCATAGAACAGATATGTGAATATAGGGATAATCATCAGTTAGGTATTTCTAAAGAGTTTGATGAACAAGGCGAATTGCAATCCGTTAGCATCATATACGATAATAGTTATCTAAAAACTATCGAGATTGATGACATTAAAGTAGATACAACACTAGCATATGATGATAGATATGGAGATCGTTTGCCTAGTTATCTTGTATCACTATTAAAATTATCTACAGAAGACCTCATTAACTATGAGTTTATAGATGACAATCCTTTTTTAACGCCACCTTATACTGATTAATGTTGCTCGTAAAACAAAGTATGTTAGAATATACTACCTATTTCTCACACCACCCCCGCCATTCACATAAAAAAACAGCTCAACTGAATTAAATACAGGTAATTCAGCCAAATAATGTTATTTTTGTACTTATTCTCATTTTATTAAAATGACATCAATAAATACAAAAACATTACAAGACTTAGAGTTCAACACAGTATTAGAAACAATATCAGCACTTTGTACGACAGAGGCTGGTAAAGAAGCTGCTATGGAGATATGCCCCTTCAAAACTGAAGCGGGGACTATGAGAGCATTGAGACAGACTTCTGAATACGTTTCTTCTTACACGAATAATAACATCATCCCGAATCACTATTTTGATAGTATAGATTACGAATTAAAGTTCTTAGGTATCGAGAACAGTTTCTTAGAAGTGAGTAGCTTTAAGAAGATTGCTACCCTTGCAGAGACTACGATTACACTTATCGCATTTCTTAAGAAGTTCGAGGAGTACTATCCTAACTTATACTTTGAGGCGGAACAAACGCCACTAGAGAAGTCGATTCTTAAAGAGATCGATAATGTACTGGATAAATACGGAGAGATTAAGGATAATGCTTCCGTAGATTTAATGAATATTCGCAAGAATATCAATCTAGTTAGAGGGAAGATTAATCAGAGTTTCGGAAGTGCACTTAGTCAATATAACAGCTCTGGATATCTAGATGATATTAGAGAGACTGTGGTAGAGAACAGACGTGTACTAGCCGTTATCGCTATGCACAGACGCAAGGTTAAAGGGAGTGTATTAGGTACTTCTAAGACAGGAAGCATTGTCTATATCGAACCTGAAGCAACGCTCAGATATTCGAGAGAATTAAACAATCTAGAGTATGAGGAGCGCGAAGAGATTGTGCGTATCTTAAAGCATCTGACTGATGTGATTCGTCCATTTAGAGACTTGCTATCAGAATATCAGAGTTTCCTTACTTATATAGACGTTACAGCTGGTAAAGCGAAGTATGCTAATAAGATTAATGGACTACTTCCTGAGATTAGCAAGGAACGTGAGATGTACTTTAGAGAAGCCTTCCACCCTATCCTATTGTTGAATAACCGCGCTAAGAATAAGCCCGTTTATCCACAGACGATAAGCTTAGAGCAGGACAGCCGTATCATTGTTATCTCTGGTCCTAACGCTGGTGGTAAGAGTATTACCCTAAAGACTATTGGATTATTACAACTGATGTTACAATCAGGACTGCTAATTCCGGTACACGAACGAAGCAAGACTTTCTTATTTGACAGAATACTGACAGATATCGGTGATAATCAGTCTATCGAAAACCACTTGAGTACATATAGTTACAGACTTAAGAATATGAATTATTTCTTAAAGAAATGTAATGCGAATACACTGTTCTTAATAGATGAGTTCGGTACAGGATCTGATCCTGAACTAGGAGGTGCATTAGCAGAGGTATTCTTAGAGGAACTGTATGACAGAGAGGCTTATGGAATCATTACTACGCACTATACTAATCTGAAGATACTAGCGAATGAGTTGCCTAATGCCATCAATGCAAATATGCTTTTTGACGAGAAGTCTCTAGAGCCAATGTATAAACTAAACGTAGGTCAGGCAGGTAGTTCGTTCACTTTTGAGGTAGCACAGAAGAATGGTATTCCATTTAGCTTAATCAACAGAGCTAAGAAGAAGGTAGAGGGTGATAAAGTTCGCTTTGATAAGACTATCGCTAATCTACAGAAAGAAAGACACAAGCTAGAACGCACATCTCAGAATCTTAAAGAAGAGGAAACAAAGGCTAGAGATGAAGGTAAGAAGATGGAGAGCATCAATGCTAAGATCCAAGAAAAACTGGAGCGTTACCAAGAGTTATTTGACTCTAATCAACGCCTAGTAGCTTTAGGTCAACGTCTAGATGATCTATCTGAGAAATACTTTAATAACAAGAGCAAGAAAACCCTGTTCGGAGAAGTCCTTAAAGTAGTGGAAATCGAAAACTCTAAACGCAAGCCTATTACGGTTAAAGAAAAGAAAGAGAAAGAGGTAGTCCAAAAAGAATTGATCAAAGAGGTAGAACAAAAAGTAGAGGTTATCCGCAAAGAGAAAAAAGAAGAAAAAGCGAAGAAACAACTACAAGATACTCAGAACAAGACTAACTTCCCGCTTAAAGTAGGTGATAGAGTTAGAATGATAGATGGTCGTTCTGTGGGAACAATAGATGTGATCGAAAAAAACAAAGCCACTGTTAACTATGGTATCTTTACTTCTAAAGTGAGTATAGATCAATTAGAAATGGTGCAACGCAAAAAATAATGTTAGACATACCACGTGATAAAAAGATAGTCTTATTTGACGGAGTTTGCAACCTATGTGATACTGCCGTTAATAAGATCATTACTGCTGATAAAGACGATCAGTTTAGATTTGTCTCTCTTGACTCTGACAAGGGCAAGGAGATTCTAAACTATATCGGAATAGATAGAGCGAAGATAGACAGTATCGTATTATACGAACCTGGGATAGCGTATTACATAAAGTCAAAGGCGGCTTTTCAAATCGCATCTACACTTGGAGGAATGTATTCATTAATAGGTGTTTTTTCTTTTTTACCAAAAGGATTGACTGATCCCTTATATGATTACATCGCTAAAAACAGATACAAATGGTACGGAAAAAAGGAGAGCTGTATGATTCCTAGTGAGGATATTAAACAGAAATTTCTTTGATTTGGTCACTTAACGCTAATTTGTGATTTTTTAATCATAAATAATTTCTATTAAACTTAGGCAATGCTTATATTTGCGTACTTATAAAAAAATATTCTCGAATGCATATTTCATACAATTGGTTAAAACAATTCATTAAATTAGACATAACATCAGAAGAAACTTCAGAAATCTTAACAGACTTAGGTCTTGAGGTAGAAGGAATCACTCAATACGAGAGTCTTAAAGGTGGTCTAAGAGGAGTTGTTGTTGGACACGTATTATCTTGTACAAAACATCCAAATGCAGACAAATTAAACGTAACAAAAGTTGATTTAGGAACAGGTGAGCCAGTACAGATCGTATGTGGTGCGCCTAACGTTGCTGCGGGGCAAAAAGTACCGGTTGCTACTATTGGTACAGAATTGTTCGACGCAGAAGGAAATGCATTCCAAATCAAAAAAGGCAAGATTCGCGGAGAAGAAAGCTTTGGTATGATTTGTTCTGAAGTAGAACTTGGTATAGGTACAGATGGTAGTGGTATATTAGTCTTAGAGGACAAGTGGGAACCGGGTACGCCTGCCGCTACTCTATTCAATATCACAACAGACGAGGTTTTTGAAATCGGTCTTACCCCTAACCGCTCAGATGCAATGAGTCACTGGGGTGTAGCTCGTGATCTTAGAGCTAGTCTATTACAAAACTCAAAAGAAGAAACTCAACACAAAGAATTAATCACTCCTTCTGTCAGCAAATTTAAAGTTGAAAGAAGAACACTTAAGATTGATGTTGTCGTTGATGACTATAAAAAAGCGCCTCGCTACTGTGGTGTGACTATCTCTGGAGTAGAAGTTAAAGCTTCTCCTGACTGGTTACAAGATAGATTAAAAGCAATCGGTATTGCTCCTAAGAACAATATCGTAGACGTTACTAACTACGTGTTACACGATTTAGGACAACCTCTACACGCTTTTGATGCTGCGAAGATTAAAGGTGGTAAAGTACACGTTAAGACTGTAGATGCAGGTACTAAATTCGTTACTCTTGACGGAGTAGAGCGCATTCTTAATGAAGATGATTTAATGATCTGTGATGAGAATGGACCGATGTGTATCGCTGGGGTATTCGGTGGACTTAAATCTGCTGTATCTGAGAATACAACTACTATATTCCTAGAAAGTGCTTACTTTAACCCTGTAACAGTTAGAAAAGCTGCTAAAAGACATGGATTAAATACAGACTCTTCTTTCCGTTTTGAGAGAGGTGTAGACCCTGCTATCACTGAATATGCGCTTAAACACGCTGCCCTACTTATCCAAAAAGTAGCTGGTGGAGAGATCACTTCTGATATCATCGACTTATACCCTAAGAAAGTAGAAGAACATTCTGTATTCTTAAATTTCGATAATATCACTAGATTATTAGGAGAAGAAATCTCAAAAGAGACAATCAAGAAAATATTAGTTTCACTAGACATTAAAGTACACAGTATGTCTGATATCGGTATCGGTATTACGGTACCTGCTTACCGTGCTGATGTAACTAGAGAGATCGACGTTATCGAAGAGATCCTAAGAGTATACGGATTTAATAACATTACTTTCTCTTCTAAACTAAATGCTACTATCGCTAATAGCTCTAGAACAGAAGATCACAAAGTACAAAACATCATCGCTAATCAATTAGTAGCACAAGGATTTAATGAGATTATGAATAACTCATTAACTACGCCTGCTTACAGTGAACTAAGCGAGAACATAAAAGCAAGTTACCAAGTAGATATCTTAAACCCACTAAGTTTTGACCTATCAGTGATGAGACAGTCATTATTATTTGGAGGTTTAGAGTCTATCGCTTACAATATCAATAGAAAGCGTGGTGATTTAAAATTCTTTGAATTCGGTAAGACTTACCACAAAATGCTTAATAACTACGAAGAGTATAAACGCTTCGCTGTATTAGCAACTGGTAACATCACTAAAGCAAGTTGGAATTCTGTACAGAAACCTATTAGCTTCTTTGACTTTAAAGGATATATCAACGGAATTATCACTCGTCTAGGTTTTGCTAAAATCACTAGCCAACCTGTAGAGTCTGATTTATTCTCTGAAGGTATCGCTTACTATGTAGGAAAAGAGTTAATCGTAGAGTTCGGTATTCTTAAGAAATCAGTAACTAAGCACTTCGACATCAAACAAGAGGTATGTTATGCTGAGTTTAACTGGGATAATGTTCTTAAAACAGTTTCTGCTAAAATCAAAATAGCTGAGATTAACAAGTTCCCTTCTGTGAAACGTGATTATGCTTTATTAATCAATGAATCAGTTACTTTCGAAGAGATCTATAACTTAGTAAAACAAGTAGACAAAGCGATCATTAAAGACGTTACGCTATTTGACGTTTACCAAGGTGATAAAATCGAAGACGGTAAGAAATCTTATGCTATCTCTATCTTAATGGAAGATAATACGAAGACACTTACTGATAGTCAAGTTGACAAAATTATGAGCAAAATACAGTATCAATTAGAGAATGTTCTAAGCGCTCAATTAAGATAATACTAATCGTTTATAGTATATATTTAAAAACGCCTTGCTAGGTTTTAGTAGGGCGTTTTTAAATACATACAAGACTACAGTATTGATTAACAAAAACTTATAAAAGATTTGAGTTATCTGTTTAGTTTCCGTTAATCATCTTTAAGGTAGTTGGTTTCGCTTTAACCATCTTTACAATTGT
>NZ_NSGJ01000021.1 GCF_002286775.1 Myroides sp. N17-2 | reverse complement strand
GTAGTTGGTTTCGCTTTAACCATCTTTACAATTGTGTTATGAAAAATAGTTTCCTTAAATAAGGATCTATTTAATCTATATACGAACTCATTAAAGTAAGCTTGGATGTATTTCTTATTGATATATGAAGGTACAGTCCTAATCCAGGATTTAAGTTGGTGAATTACTACTTGTAATTCTTTAAAATTAGCCCCTTTATCACTTTCTTTTTGAGTGATGTTATACTTTTTTTTCAAAGGATTATACCTTCTCCA
>NZ_NSGJ01000020.1 GCF_002286775.1 Myroides sp. N17-2 | reverse complement strand
CTTCCTTCACTACCTTTTTAATGAATTCCTGATGATAGCGCTGTTTTACTTTTTTTTCTATTGACTTTTCCATTTCTTATGGGTATTTAAAACTGTACAGTTTTTTCAGGACGGGTCAGCTTTTACTTAGTAAAAACGTGACTTAATTGTTTGTTATACTATTTTTTGTAGTGCATTAGCTGTTGTTTCTTCAAAAATTAAATGAATAGTAATTTATAGTAAGAGGAACAACGTTCGTTTACCGTTTTCCTTTTTTATAGACTAATTATTTCCATTGTAAATCTTCTATATTTGTTGTAAATATTATAATTTATTACGCTAGCTTAATATTTATGGTTTTGAATTGGTATAAATTTGCACCTATGAGTTTATCAAAATCAAATGTTTTATTTATGGCAGCGGTTACGGGATTAATCGTTGCTAATTTATATTATTGTCAGCCCCTTATTCCTTTGATATCAGAGGAGTTTGGGGTGTCAGAGTCTTCAGCAGGTACTTTGACTTATTTGACACAAGCTGGTTATGCAGTAGGAATGTTTCTAATGATTCCATTAGGAGATATGTTAGAGCGTAAGAAGCAAATTATCATCACTACTATATTTGCTACTATAGCTTTAGCATTGACAGCAGTAGTTAAGGATTTCTTTTGGCTTCAGATTATCAGTTTCGTATTAGGAGCAACCTCTATCGTTCCACAGTTAGTATTGCCATTAGCGGCAAGTTTATCTTCTGATGAACAGCGGGGTAAGGTGATAGGTACTGTAGTCAGTGGATTGTTAATCGGAATCCTGTTTTCTCGTACAGTCAGTGGATTTGTTGGCGTATGGTTAGGTTGGAGAGGAATGTTCTGGATAGCAACAGGAGTTAGTGTCATCTTGGTTTTGATGATTCAATGGAGACTTCCTTATAATAAACCAACGTTTAATGGTAAGGTGATAGACCTGTATAAATCTTTATTTGTATTAATAAAGGAACAACCTATACTTAGAGAATCAACAGGTATCACAGCATTGGCATTCGCTCAGTTCGGTACGTTCTGGACTACGATGGTATTGTTATTACACAATAAACCTTTCGAATATGATTCTGCATTGATAGGGTCATTTGGTTTGATAGGAGCGTGTGGTGCTTTTGCCGCACCATTAGTAGGTAAGTTTGGCGGATCTAGTGGTTCGCGTAAGTTGATACTTTATGGCATAGTTATGACACTACTTAGTTTTGTCGTTTTTTACTTTTCGGCTACGTCAGTAGTTGGTTTGATTATAGGTATTGTGTTGATTGATTTGGGGTTACAGAATATTCACGTGTCTAATCAGACTCGTATTTACTCCTTATTACCAGAGGCACGTAACAGACTAAATACTGTCTATATGTCATTTAGTTTCTTAGGAACAGCTTTTGGCTCGGCTTTTGGATTATATTTGTGGAAGTTTTTTGGATGGAGTGGAGTATGTATAGGGGGAGCGTGTTTAGCATTGCTTTCTTTTATAGTATATCTCGCTGCTGAGAAAAAATCAGAAAAGTATAATTAGCCACAACAGGCTAAGTGAAGTTATTCAAAAACGATAAAATAATAGAACAATGGAAAACGGTATTTACGCTAAGTTCAACACATCAAAAGGAGCTATTTTAGTTAAGCTTACTGAGGAATTAACTCCTGGTACAGTAGGAAACTTCGTAGCTTTAGCAGAAGGTAATCTAGAAAATGATTCACGCCCACAAGGTAAACCTTACTATGATGGTCTTAAATTTCACAGAGTTATTCCTGACTTTATGATTCAAGGAGGTTGTCCATTAGGTCAAGGTTCTGGTGGTCCAGGTTATAAATTTGATGATGAGTTTCACCCAGCGTTAAGACATGATGGTCCTGGAGTATTATCTATGGCTAATGCAGGTCCTGGTACTAACGGATCTCAATTCTTTATTACGCACGTAGCTACACCTTGGTTAGACGGTAAACACACTGTTTTTGGTAAAGTTGTAGAAGGACAAGATATCGTAGATGCTATCGCTCAAGAAGATATTTTAGATGCAGTAGAAATTATCAGAGTAGGTGATGCAGCTGAGAAATGGAATGCTGTAGAGGCATTCAGAACTTTCGAAGGTTCAAGAACAAAAAGAGAAGCAGAAGCGAAAAAAGCTGCTTTAGCTGAAGTAGAAAAATTAGCTGCTGGGTTTGAAGAAACTGCAAGTGGATTAAGATATCAAATGATCGTTAACGGTACTGGTAAACAAGCAGAGAAAGGTAAAACAGTATCTGTACACTATAAAGGTGCTTTAGCTAACGGAACTGAGTTCGATAGTTCATACAAAAGAAAGAAACCAATCGAGTTCCCTTTAGGTATGGGGCATGTAATCGAAGGATGGGATGAAGGTATCGCTTTATTAAAAGTGGGTGACAAAGCAAGATTTGTTATTCCTTCTTACTTAGGATACGGTGAGTCTGGTGCAGGTGGAGTTATTCCTCCTAATGCAGTATTAGTATTCGACGTAGAATTAATGGACGTAAAATAATAATTATATAAAACTCTCAGTTTAATCGCTGAGAGTTTTTTTGTTTGTCAAATATTGCATTTATATGAAAGAGGATTTCTTAGCTTGTTTAGACCGTATTAGACCTTTTACTCATTATACTCCTATTATGGAGTCTGGTCATATAGAGAACTTTTTAGGTAGTGATTTATATTTTAAGTGTGAGAACTTTCAGCGTGCGGGAGCTTTTAAGATGAGGGGAGCTGTGAATGCTATTCTACAGTTAACTGATGCGCAAAAAGAAAAAGGAGTTGTAACACATTCTTCAGGTAATTTCGCCCAAGCATTAGCTTTAGCGGCTAAGTATATCGGTGTGAAGTGTTATATAGTAATGCCGCACGATGCGCCTGCTGTGAAGCGTAATGCTGTGATAGTGTATGGTGGGGAGATCATAGAATGTGCTCCTACATTAGACTCTAGACAACGTGTATGTAATCAGATCATTGAAGAGACTGGAGCAACATTTATACATCCATCTAATGATCTAAATGTTATTATGGGACAGGGAACTGCTACAATGGAACTTTTAGAGAAACAACCTGATTTAGATATTATTATCACTCCTGTAGGTGGAGGTGGACTTATCTCTGGTACTGCATTAGCAGCTAAAGCATTTGGAAAACCAACGATTGAAGTTATCGGAGGTGAACCACTGGAAGCTGATGATGCTTATCGTTCAATGCAAAGTGGACAAATAGAGTGTAATGAAACTACGGATACGATAGCTGATGGTCTGCGTACACAGTTAGGTGATATTACTTTCCCGATTATAAAGGATAATGTATCTTCTATCATTAGAGTACGTGAGAATGAAATAGTAAGTTCTATGAGATTGATATGGGAACGTATGAAGATTATCGTAGAACCGAGTAGTGCAGTAGCTCTTGCTGTATTGATAAAAGAGAGACCATCTTTCGCAGGTAAGAAAGTCGGTATTATATTATCAGGAGGTAATGTAGATTTAAATAATCTTCCTTTTGAATAAAATAAGGGTGTCACTAGATGGACACCCTTTTTGTTTTTTGTGTATTAGGTAATGCAGAACTTATATTTTATGCTGTGTTGCTTTCTTTTTGAATGTGGGTATCTTGATGTTTTTTCTACCAAAGTATAATCCCGCAACGATTAGTATTCCTCCTATTATCTGTATGTAACCAAGTACTTCTCCATCAAATAACCCCCAACAGAATGCTACTAAGGGCATAAGTAAAGAGACAGATGAAGCAAAGCTTGCATTGGTCTCGTGTATTAGTTTATAGTAGTAAATGTTGGCTAATGCACTTCCAAATAAGGCTAGTAAAAAGACAAAGCCCAATCCCTTCAATGCTTCAGGATGTTCGCCGATAGTTTGAAAAAAACCAGAAGAGATTAATACTATTAATGCTGGTATAAGAAGTACTAATTCAATAAATGCAGTCCAAACTAATGGAGGTATATTTCCCATGTATTTTTGAGTTAATAGACCACTGTATGCATACATTAGGGAGGCGATCACTAATAATAGGTGATAGAACCAATCACTAGATATCATACTGCCTGAATCAGGTGACTGTAATAATAATATAACTCCTATAAAAGAGAGGATGACTCCTGTTACTTCGCCTAAATGTGTTTTATATTTAAAGAATAAGACTCCAAGTACAATTACGAAAATGGACATTAAAGCGTTGAGTATCCCTGCGATAGAACTATCTAGATGTACTTCTGCTATGGGAAATAAAAACATGGGTATAAAGCTACCTACTACAGCTGTTAAGAATAACCAGTGAAATGTTTTCTTAGGAAGTTTGCCAATGTGCTTTAACGAGATAGGGAGTAAGAATAGCCCAGCGAATGTTATTCGAAGAGCACCTACTTGAATAGGTGTGAAGTACTCAAGACCTCGTTTGATCAAGATAAATGATGATCCCCAGATTAGTGAGAGTACAACAAGTGTAATCCAATGTTTAGGTTTTAGTTTCAAGATATGGGTATTAAAGGGCAAATATAAAAAAAGACCACAAGTTATTGTGGTCTTTTATATGAATGGAGCTTGTTATAGCTACTATTTTACTTTTCTAGTATCTAAGTTACCGAAGTACATATCTTGGAAACTTTTAATCACACCGTGATCGATACGTTTGTAGAATGTGTTAGGGTTAACTTCTTGTGTGTTTTCATATCCACAAGCTGCGATAAATTCTCCTAAAGCTTTCATTGTGTTTTTATGGAAGTTAGCTACACGCATTCTCTTATCAGTAACGTCTAATCCTTTGTATAAAGTTTCGTCTTGAGTAGCAATACCTACTGGACAGTGACCACTATCACATTGTAGAGCTTGGATACATCCTAAAGCGAACATCATACCACGCGCACTGTAACAAGCATCAGCTCCTAAAGCCATTGTTTTAGCGATGTCGAAAGCAGAAATAATACGTCCTGAAGCAAGTAATTTAACTTTATCTCTTAGTCCGTTTTCGATTAATGCTTTATTGGCGAATACTAAGGCATCATTTAATGCCATACCCATATAATCAATAAACTCTAATGGAGCAGCACCTGTTCCTCCTTCAGCACCATCAATAGTGATAAAGTCAGGATAGATATTTGTTTCCACCATCGCTTTAACGATATCTATAAACTCATCCTTTTTACCAATACAGATTTTAAAACCGATAGGTTTACCATTAGATAACTTTCTCAACTTAGCGATGAAGTGTACTAATTCTGTAGGATTAGAGAATGCAGAGTGACTAGATGGAGAGTGTACAGTAGTGTGAGGTGTAATACTACGGATTTTAGAAATCTCTACAGTATTCTTCTCAGCTGGTAAAAGACCTCCGTGACCAGGTTTAGCCCCTTGAGATAATTTAAGCTCAATCATCTTAACTTCTGGATAGTTAGAACGCTCTTCGAATAAAGTATCGTCAAAGAAACCTTTCTCATTACGACATCCGAAGTATCCTGTACCTACTTGCCAAATGATATCTCCTCCTGAACGGTGGTATTGACTAATTCCACCTTCTCCTGTATTGTGTGCGAAACCACCTATCTTAGCTCCTTCGTTTAAAGCAGTAATTGCTTTTTTACTTAAAGCACCATAACTCATTGCACTAATGTTATAAACACTTGCACTGTATGGTTGACTACATAAGTCACTACCGATAGTAGTTCTAAAATTTGTATCTGATATATGTTTAGGGTATACTGAGTGAGAAGCCCATTCGTAACCGATACGGTTAGGGTCATCTTGCATACCGAAAGAAACAGTTTGTTTCTCGTTTTTTGCTCTTTGGTAAACGATAGAACGCTCACGTCTATTAAATGGTTTTCCGTCTAATTCACCTTCCCAGAAGTACTGACGCATCTCAGGTCTGATAGCTTCAAACATGTATCTGAATCTTGCGAAAATTGGGTAGTTTTTACGGATTGTATGTTTATTTTGTAATTTATCTACTACAGCAAGTGTTACAAGAAAACCTGAAATAATGATATTTACGATACTTGAAATCGATTGGTTACAGAAAATGAACGCAGCAATAGAGCAAATAAGGTAAAGAAAAACGATAGCAACCGTTAATTGTCCAAATGTAAACCGGTTTAAAAATTTTTTGTGAAACATAAAATAGAATTTTAATGCAATCTTTTGTTGTTTAGTTTGTAATAGATTTGTCTGTTTAATTTTTGTTCTAAATCAATAGATGTTTATTGGTTTAAGTCTAGTGTTTTGTTAGTCTCAAATCAATCAATATCTTATGAAATTTACGGAGCAAAGGTAGCAAAGATTTTGAATTTACCTCATTTTTGCAATTATAATTTTCGGAATATAAAGCCATCAAAATGTCAAATTGATAATTATATACTCTTTTGATAATAGTGCTTTGATAATATGTTATTTATCCTTTGATAATCTATGTTTAATTCAGTTTTACAACACTTGTTTTAGTATTGTTTTTATGCTGTGAACTATACACACTTTGTTTTCCTGATACGATGTAGGCTATAAAACATGCTAGCGCAAGTAAAATAGCATATTCTATGCCAAAAAGCTCTATTCCCATAAATGTACAAGCAATAGGTGTTTTAGTCGCTCCTGCAAACACTGCTACAAATCCTAGTGCAGCCATTAAACTTACTGGTAAACCTAAGTAAACAGATATGAAACTACCTAATGTAGCACCTATAAAGAATAGGGGAGTTACTTCTCCTCCTTTAAAGCCTGCCCCTAGTGTTAAACTTGTGAATAATACTTTTAATAAGAAGACACTCCATCCCATCTGGTGTGTAAAGGAATTAACGATTACAGGTACTCCTAATCCTAGGTAATCTGTACTGCCTATCCATAATATTAGGATTATAAAGATGATTGCCCCTATAAATGGTCTTAGGGGTGGGTAGATGATAAAATTAGTAAATAGCTTATTCCAAAGTTTAGTACTATGTATGAATAGATAAGCTGTTAGCCCAAAGAGGATACCTGCAAAAGCGATACTTGCTAGTGTAGTTAAACTATATGACGGTAATGCATCTACTGTATAAATAGTGTGATTTACTCCCCAAGATAAGCATATATAGTGGCTGACATACGCTGTGACGACTACAGGTAGAATAGCTTTAGTATTGAATTTTTTGAACAACATTAGTTCGAATGCAAAGAATATACCGGCTATCGGAGTGCCGAATACTGATGCAAAACCAGCACTAACTCCCATTAGTAGTAGTATATTTCTATCCTGTGGGTCTAGTTTAAACAATTTAGTGAATTGATCAGCTATAGTACCTCCCATTTGTACAGCGGTACCTTCTCTTCCTGCAGATCCTCCAAATAGGTGAGTGGTTAGTGTACCAATAAGGACTAACGGAAACATCTTAAAAGGTATAGTTTTCTCTGGTGTATGGTATTCTTCTATGATAAGATTATTGCCTTTATTAGCATCTCCTCCATAGTAGTGATAAAGTAGACCGATGCCAAGTCCTCCGATTGGTAAGCCGTATAATAGGTAAGAATGATCTATTCTGATCTCTGTTACTAATTCTAATAAATAAAGGAATAGGGCAGATACACTACCTATGGCTGTACCTACAAGTATAGCGATAAATCCCCATCTTATAAATAGTGATAATAAGGTGCGTAAAGAGTGTTCTGTGGTAAAAGCTTCTTTGAAGTTGTTGTAATTAAATTGCATAGTCTATCATTTAGTAAATTACTATTTATGGTAGACGTCATCAGCATTCAATAAAGAAGCGGTTCGAGGCAGACATCATTGCCTATAATGTATGTGCTAGTATGCTGTAAATCATAATAGCGTAAAACAAAGGTATAAAAAAAGTCCAAGCTAAATAACTTGGACTCGTTTTATTTTGTAATCTATTAAATATCGTCAAAATCAACATCAGTAAATGAACTTACTTCATCTTCTGACGAATATTCTTTTTTGAAATCTTTTTGGTGTCTTTCAGAGATAACTTCTTCTCCCTTGTGATCTACTACGAACTGAGTCATCTCATCTAAGATCTCTCTAAACGCTCCGAAATCTTCTTTGTATAAGTAGATTTTGTGTTTTTTAAAGTGAAAAGATCCATCATCTTCTGTGAACTTTTTACTCTCAGTAATTGTTATGTAATAGTCATCTGCCTTTGTAGATCTAACATCAAAGAAATATGTTCTTCTTCCTGCTCTAAGTACTTTTGAAAAAATTTCTTCTTTTTCTAACATTTCGTTATCTCTCATAATTCCTTCTTATCAATTAATTGATTTGTTCATATAGCATTCAAAAGTCTAAAAAAAAACCTAATAAACCAACTAATTATAACAATTCTTTTTCATTTAATTGTTTTTGGTATAACTCACTGTAGTACCCTGCTGTGTTTATAAGTTCGTCATGTGTTCCTTGTTCTACTATTTTGCCATTATCCAGTACTATAATTTGGTCCGCATTTTTAGCAGAAGATACTCTATGTGTTACGATTAGGGTGGTAATATCCTTACTGTGCTTTTCTAGATTTTGAAGTATTTTCTCTTCAGTTTCTGTGTCCACAGCTGATAAAGCATCGTCTAATATTAAGATAGGAGCATCTTTGATTAGTGCTCTAGCGATAGAAACACGTTGTTTTTGACCTCCAGATAGTGTTAATCCTCTTTCTCCTAATATTGTGTTATACCCCTCATTAAATTGTACAATGTTTTCGTGTACTACAGCTTTCTTCGCTACTTCTATTATTTCTTCTTCTGTAGCGTTTTCTTTACCGAAGCGGATATTGTTACTGATACTATCAGAGAATAAGAATGCGTCTTGTGGGACTACAGCTACTGCTTGTCTAAGATTTTTAAGATTGCAGTCTTTGATAGGTGTATCATCTATATAGATAGTACCCTGTCCTACATCATACATCCTGCTTATTAGCGTTAATAATGTAGATTTACCAGACCCTGTTTTACCTAATATAGCAAGTGTTTTGCCTCTCTCTAGAGTGAATGAGACACCCTGTAAGGCTTTAATACCTGTATCTTCATACGTATAAGATACATTGTCAAATACTATTTTCCCGTTTACAACAGTTTCATTAGGATTAGTATTATAGATTTCGGGTTTCTCATTTAAGAACTCGTTAATACGCTTCTGAGAAGCCTCAGCCTCTTGGATCATGGTAGATACCCATCCAAGTGATGCCACTGGCCAAGTCAACATATTAATGTATAAGATAAACTGTGCGATAATACCGATATCAGGTATCTGCCCATTAAAGAACATTAGCGCGCCAACTGCGATAACCACTAGGTTACTTAACCCGATTAAGAATATCATCAGTGGAGCGATTAACGCGCTTGTTTTGGCTAGTTTTAAGTACTTATCTTTACTTTCTTGTGTCAGTTCTCTAAACTCATTTTGTTTATCTTGCTCGATAGAGTAGGCCTTGATCACTCGGATACCTGAGAACATCTCTTGTGTGAATGTCGTTAACTTTGATAAGTTTGCTTGGAATATAGAACTTCTCTCATTAATCTGTCTACTTAGTTTAAAGATATAATATCCTAATAACGGTAGGGGTAATAAAGAGTAGAAGGTAAGCTGAGGCGAGATTAAGTACATCTGTGTTAACACTACCGCAAATCTTATTAGTGTATTAATAGAATACATTACAGCAGGCCCTACATACTGTCTTACTTTACCGACATCTTCACTGATTCGGTTCATTAAATCACCTGTTCTATTGCGCTTATAAAAGTTTTGTGATAATACTTCATAGTGCTTAAACACATCATTCTTAAGGTCAAATTCTATATGACGTGACATCACGATAAGTGTCTGTCTCATTAAGAAAGTTAAGAACCCAGCTACTAGAGTAGTGATAAGAATCCAAATGATATTATTTAATAAGATAGAAGTAACTTCTCCTTTATCGAATACAGTCATTTGTTCTAGGGTACGGATAGAGTCACCGACTAGTTTAGGCGTATATAAAGTGAATATCTGTGCCGCTATCGTGATGGTTACCCCCACTAAGAAACGGTACTTGTACTTAAAAAAGTACTTATTTAATTGGCTTAATGCACTCATATTTAGATATAATGCTAAATAAATAGCACTTTTTTTTAATTCGTTGATTTCAGGTCATAACACCCGCTAAGAGTTGCAAATATAAAGGTTTATTAGGGATCCTAAATTGTGTGATTTTAAATAAATTCTTAAAATTCAAGTTAAAATATGCAGTTCTAGTAAAATTCTAATTTGATTAAAACGATATTTTTATACCTTTGTGCAGTTATACAAACAACAATCACATATTTAAAAGTTCTTAAGCAGCATGTTAAACAGAAGACACATTCGTATAAAGGTTATGCAAACGCTTTATGCAATGCAACAAAGTAATTCTGAACAAATTCAGTCAGGAGAAAAGTTTCTAATCAACAGTATAGAAAATCTACAAGATCTATACTTATTAATGATTTCTACATTAATCGAGATTAGAAGAAAGGAAGTCGAGTATATCTCCCTAGCACAAAAGAAACATTTAGCTACAGCAGCAGAACGAAACCCAAGCAAGCGTTTTATCGAGAATAGAGTCTTAGACTTGTTAGAGAATTCTACATCTATTTCTAATAAATTAGAAGAGAAAGGAATTACTACTTGGCAAGTACACGATCACTATATCCAAATGTTATTAGACGAAGTTAAAGAAAGTACTTTCTTTAAAGCGTATATGGCTAAGAGTGAAGTGACATTTGATGATGACCGTCAGTTCGTATGTGATATTTTTACTGAAGTTATCGCTCCTAATGAGAAAGTATACGAATTCTTAGAAGATAGTAAACTTACTTGGTTAGATGATGTTCCTGTAGTGAATACAATGATCCAAAAACAACTTCGCCAGCTTAAAGAACGCGATGTACAGTTTATCGTACCTAAGTTATATAAAGATTCTGAAGATCAAGACTTCGCTATCAATTTATATAGAAAAACAATCTTAAACTTTAATGAATTAACGAAAGAGTTCGAAGATAAAACTCCTAACTGGGATCCAGAGCGTATCGCAGAGTTAGATACTATTGTCTTAAGAATGGCTATCTGTGAATTCCTTAAGTTTAACTCTATTCCTGTAAAAGTTACTATTAACGAATATTTAGAGATCGTTAAAGAATATTCTACTGATAAAAGTAGTATTTTTATCAACGGTGTACTTGATAATATCTCAAAAGCATATACATCAGAGGATAGATTAAATAAAATAGGAAAAGGATTACTATAACCTTGACTTAAACCAAACTAAGAATTATGAAAAAAATTATTTTATTAACACTAGGTTTAGCGTTTGCAGTTGTTTCTTGTAAAGATAACAATGCTTCGAGTCAGATAAATCAAGACAATGTAGCGGCTGTAGCTGGAGCTAATGCTAATGGTGAATTTCCTGTAATCAAGTTTGATAGAACTACACATGATTTCGGAAATATTCTTAATAATGAAGCAGTAACTACTGAGTTCGAAATAACGAATACAGGTAAAGCGGATTTAATTATTATCAATGCTAGTGCTTCTTGTGGATGTACTGTTCCTGAATATCAAAAGACACCTATTAAACCTGGAGAAACTTCTAAATTAACTGTTAAGTTTCAAACAGGTGCTGAAGGACAACAGCAAAAAACTGTAACTTTGGTAACTAATACAGAAAAAGCAGAAGAAATACTTACAATTAAAGCTAACGTAGGACTTCGTAGTAATTAATAATTTATAAATTAAACCAAATGGAAAACATTCAACAATTTTTGCCTATAATTTTAATGTTTGTGGTAATCTACTTTTTAATGATTCGCCCACAACAAAAGAAAATGAAACAAGAGAAAGCTTATGAAGCTGCTATCAAAGTAGGTGATCGTATTGTTACTAAGTCTGGAATTCACGGTAGAATCAATGAATTAAACGATACTACAGTTGTTATCGAAACAATGGCTGGTAAATTACTTATGGAGCGTTCTGCAATCTCTATGGAAATGAGCCAAAAAATGAATGAGAAAAAGTAATTAGCACCTTAAATCTGTAGATAACATTTAAACGAGAATGAAATTGTACAAAACAGAGCAAGATTAGCGATTAAAGCACACTCTAGTGTGGTTTTAGAGTTAATTGAAGCTATGTAAAGTAGAATTAATTCACAGTATATGGTAGTTGTAGATTTAAGGTTAGCTTATATATAAAAAAACCACCTTCATTGAAGGTGGTTTTTTTATGCTTTTACTTTTTAATCTTCTCGAAGTAAGTAATTAGGTCTATTAATCGAGACGAATATCCTATCTCATTATCATACCATCCTACTACCTTTACCATCTTATCTAATACTGAAGTCAGTTGTGAATCATATAAACACGAGTTCGTGTTACCTATGATATCTACAGAGACGATAGGATCAGAAGTATAGGCTAAGATGCCTTTTAGTTCTCCTTCAGCAGCTTTTCTGAATGCTTCATTTATTTCCTCTATTTCTACTTTTCTTTTGACAATACACGTAATGTCAGTTAGTGATCCATCAGGTACAGGTACACGGATACCACCACCACCGATTTTGCCTTCATATTCAGGGAATATCTTAGACAATGCCTTCGCAGCACCAGTTGTAGTAGGGACTATAGACTGAGCAGCGCCTCTAGCTCTTCGCAGATCTTTATGTGGCTGATCATGTAAACTTTGATCAGTTGTATAAGAGTGTACAGTAGTAATGTACGCATGCTCTATACCACATAGCTCTTTAATCACCTTGACCATCGGAGCAGCATTATTAGTAGTACAGCTCGCGTTAGAGATGATTAGTTCTTCTCCTGTTAGGATATCGTGATTAACTCCTAGTACGATAGTCTTTATGGCGTTATCCTCTGGTGGTACAGATAGGATGACACGTTTAGCACCTTGTTGAATATGTTGTTCTAGTAAGCTATGTGTTTTTCTACGACCAGTCGCTTCTACTACATAGTCTATATCTAGAGATGTCCAGTCTAATCCTGTAATCTCACTTTCTCTGAAGAATGGTATTTTAGTATTCTCTACGATAATGTGGTTTTCGTCAAAAGAAACTTCTTTTTTGAGAATACCGTGTATACTATCGTATTTAAGTAGATGCGCCATCGTCTGTGCATCCGCTAGATCATTTATAGCGACTACTTGTATCGTAGGATGATCTAGGAGAAGTTTAAAAAGGTTGCGTCCTATACGTCCGAAACCATTTATAGCTATTTTTATTTTAGTCATAACTTTTAAAAGAAGAAGGTCGCGTAGAACGCGACCTTAATTATACTAAAGTAGGTGTTTTTGAGCTCTGTAAGAAGAGCGAACTAAAGCACCACTCTCTACGTGTCTAAAGCCTAATTCTAGTCCTATTTTCTCGTATTTCTCAAACTGCTCAGGAGTGATAAACTCTTTTACAGGAAGGTGTTTCTTACTTGGTTGTAAGTATTGACCGATGGTTAATACATCTAAGTTTACTGCTCTAAGGTCATGCATTGTTTGGATTACCTCTTCTTCAGTTTCTCCTAGACCTAGCATGATACCAGACTTCGTTCTGTTGATACCTTTTTCTTTTAGATATCTAAGTACTTCTAAACTTCTATCGTATTTAGCCTGTATACGTACTTCACGCGTCAGTCTTCTTACCGTTTCCATATTGTGAGATACGATCTCAGGATTGACTTCGATGATACGATCTATATTTCTCTCTATTCCTTGGAAGTCAGGTATCAATGTTTCCATTGTTGTACCAGGACTGATTCTTCTCACTGCTTGCACAGTTTCTGCCCAGATAATAGATCCACCGTCTTTAAGGTCATCTCTATCCACACTAGTGATAACAGCGTGTTTGATAGACATTAATTTGATCGAACGAGCTACTTTCTCTGGTTCATCCCAATCCACTGTCTCAGGACGTCCTGTTTTTACTCCACAGAATCCACAAGAACGCGTACAGATATTTCCTAATATCATAAATGTAGCCGTTCCCTCTCCCCAGCATTCTCCCATATTAGGACAACTACCTGAAGTACAGATTGTGTTAAGTTTATATTTATCTACTAAACCTCTAAGTTCAGTGTACTTCTTCCCTGTAGGAAGCTTCACACGTAGCCATTTTGGTTTAGCTTTAGGTTCTATATTGGTGTCTAAGATTGTATCCATAGTATCATTTTATGAAAGTACAAATATACTTATTCTTAAGACTTTTATCGTCTTAAATCTGTAAAAAGCATCCTAAAATCAAAATTAACAATTGAGTTAAAAATTGGAAGTAGAGGAGATAAAAAACAAATTATTGTGTATATTTAACTACATGACAAAAGTACAATTGTCAAGAATCTTTTTGATGCGCTAAGGAACTTTTAGGCAAAAAAGACCAAAAATGACCACTTTTTGCCTAAAAAAGCCACTTTTTAAAATTTAATATATTGATTAGTAGTTGTTTGTTTAGTTTGAAATACCCTTTTCTTCGGAAGGGCTGTGGAAGAATCCAGCAATCGTTCGGAAAGAGGGCCTGTTTTCCGAACAACTACAAAAGCCTTCTACAACTCTTCCCGAACAAACCCTCCAATATGCTATCTTCAGCCCTTTGTATATAAGGGATTGACGATTATGTATAATTACGGGCAGTTTAAGACAGCATAGGTAAAATTAGGCAAAAAGTGGTCAAAAGTGGCGTTTTCTTCCCTCTGCTAAAAATCCTAGTTTTACTATACTGACCTTTGCAAGTGTCTTGAAAGAGGAGGAGGCACAGATTAAAATCTGCGCCAGCAAATTAGGTTTTATAATCACAATCAAATTTAAGGAGAGGTTTATTTCCGTTATTTGGGATATTCTTTCGTTGAGCAATGCGTGAGGTACTAGTGAGGTACGCTTGCTGAATCAGACCTTCTGAGCAGGAATAGGGCAGTGAAACTGCACTTATTCGGGAGATATCAGCAAGGGGTTGTTATATTTTATAATTACCCTAAAAGTTTTTTTGCTCTCAATTGCTTTTTATGAATGTCTAGTTTTCTGTGCTAGGAGCATGTTTTGGGAGGGACTAGATTTTGATTAGAAGGGAGATGAACTAGAGATTGTTTGGTTTAAGCTAGTAGATGTTTTTTCTTTAACGAGATTTAGTAAATTATCAATGAACTAATTAGAGCGATTGTGATGTAATGTTACTATAGGATTTATGTACTTCATTTAAAAAGGGGAATAAATTTTCTAGAATGATAAAAAAAACGAATGTTTAGTGAGGTTAATATAGTGAGTTAGGCGTTTAGGAGTGTTTAGTGTATAACTGTGAAATGTTTAAAAGAAGAAGTTCTTTACTGTTATTAATTTAGATATTTGTAAAAAATACGGTATATACTTGTGTAAACAGTAGAGAAAATATATATTCGCTATTATTTATTAAACAACATAATGGAAGATCAAATTAAGGTAACCCCAGCAGATAAGTGGATTTCAAATCCGATGAGTCGCTTCATGAGCAAGTCTACATCAGGGGGAATGGTATTATTCGTAGCAGCGATGTTTGCTATTTTTATGGCCAACTCACAGTGGGCTGATGCGTATGTAAGTTTTTGGGATGATACTCATATAGGCTTTTCGTTAAATGATATGGTTTTAAACCACTCACTTAAACTATGGGTAAATGACGGTCTTATGGCTATCTTCTTCTTTGTAGTGGGGTTAGAACTTAAACGTGAATTAACTACTGGAGAGCTATCTTCACCTAAGAAAGCGATGTTACCTATCATCGCAGCAATAGGAGGGATGGTAGTACCAGCTTTAGTATATACATTCTTTAATGCAGGTACAGATGCTGCTCATGGATGGGGAATCCCGATGGCAACTGATATTGCTTTTGCATTAGGGGTATTATTCTTATTAGGAGATAAGGTACCTACTTCATTAAAAGTGTTCTTAACAGCATTAGCTATAGCAGATGATTTAGGAGCTGTATTAGTTATCGCAGTATTCTATACGAATGAGTTATCTATGCTTCATTTAGGTATGGGATTAGGGTTCTTTGGTTTGTTGTTATTAAGTAACTTTATCGGAGTTAGAAATACAGTATACTACGCTGTTATCGGTATCGGTGGAGTGTGGTTATGTTTCTTATTATCAGGAGTACATGCTACTATTGCTTCTGTGTTAGTAGCTTTTGCTATTCCAAGTAAAGCTAAAGTACACGAGTCATATTTCGTAGCTAAATTAAATAAGTTAAAAGAGCGTTTTAATAAGATAGATCCAGATGATAAGATTCCTCATTTGACAGGAGAACAAATGGAATGTGTACAGGATTTAAAAGAGTTATCTGCTAGTGCACTACCGCCATCTATTCGATTAGAGCACAATATGCATACTTTTGTATCATTCTTTGTAATGCCAGTTTTCGCATTAGCGAATGCGGCTATTCCTATTCATTTAGGTGATGGAGGATTAAGTGCTGTGACATTAGGGGTAGCTTTCGGACTATTAGTAGGTAAAGTTATCGGAGTAGCTGGTCTAACAGGTCTATTGATCAAGCTAAAAGTAGTTCCTATGCCTAAGGGAATGACGTATACTAATTTATTAGGATTAGGATTCTTAGCAGCTATTGGATTTACGATGTCATTATTCGTTACTGAATTAGCTTTTGATGTTAATCTTCATCCAGACTTCCCAGATCAGGCTAAGTTAGGTATTCTTATGGCATCAGGTCTTGGTGGTATTATAGGATATATCTTGTTATTTATGAGTGGTAAGAAAACAGGAGTACAAGCAGAATAGAAATTCTAAATAATATATAAACGAGCTCTGTGAAATTTAATTTTACAGAGCTTTTTTTATGTTCTAAATGTAGTGGTTGGTCTTTAACAAATACTATATTTGCAACTTAATTCAAAACAGATACACGCAGTTACATGATTACAGTTAACGATATTTCAGTTCAGTTCGGAGGTACTACTTTATTTAGTGGTGTCAATTTTTCAATCAATGAAAACGACAAGATTGCTCTAATGGGAAAAAATGGAGCAGGAAAATCTACTTTATTAAAGATAGTAGCAGGGGAAAATAAGCCTTCATCTGGAGCTATATCTGCACCTAAGGATGCTGTTATAGCATACTTACCACAGCACTTACTGACTGCTGATAACTGTACAGTAATGGAGGAAACTTCTAAAGCGTTCTCTGAGGTATTCTCAATGAAAAAAGAGATAGATGAGCTTAATGAAGAACTGACTGTCCGTACAGATTATGAGAGTGATGCTTATATGAAGTTGATCGAGAGAGTATCTGAGTTAAGTGAGAAGTTCTATTCTATCGAAGAAGTGAATTATGAGGCAGAGGTAGAGAAGATTCTTAAAGGATTAGGGTTTACAAGAGAAGATTTTTCACGCCCTACTTCTGAATTTAGTGGAGGATGGAGAATGCGTATCGAATTAGCAAAAATATTATTGCTTAAGCCAGATTTGATTTTATTGGATGAACCTACGAACCACATGGATATCGAGAGTATTCAGTGGTTAGAAGATTTCTTGATTAATTCGGCTAAGGCTGTTATGGTTATTTCGCATGACCGTGCATTCGTTGATAATATTACTAATCGTACGATAGAAGTAACGATGGGTAAAATCTATGATTACAAAGCTAAATATTCTGATTATTTAGTATTGCGTCAAGATAGACGTGCTCACCAGTTAAAAGCGTATGAGGAGCAACAAAAGATGATTGCTGAAAATACGGAGTTCATCGAGCGATTTAAAGGAACATATTCTAAAACGTTGCAAGTACAGTCACGTGTTAAGATGTTAGAAAAGTTAGATATTATCGAAGTAGATGAAGTAGATAACTCAGCATTGAGATTAAAATTTCCACCAGCTGCACGTTCAGGACAGTATCCTATCGTAGTGAAAGAGCTTTCTAAGAAGTATGGTGATCACGTAGTGTTTAAGGATGCAAGTATAGTAGTAGAGCGTGGACAGAAAGTATCTTTCGTAGGAAAGAATGGTGAGGGTAAATCTACTATGATTAAGGCAATTATGAAAGAAATAGACTTCGAAGGAAGTTTAGAGTTAGGTCATAATGTTCAGGTGGGATATTTCGCACAGAATCAAGCTTCATTATTAGATGAGAATCAAACGATATTTGAAACGGTAGATAGAATTGCAGAGGGAGATATCAGAACACAGATTAAGAATATCTTAGGGGCATTTATGTTCTCTGGAGATGATATTCAAAAGAAAGTAAAGGTATTGTCTGGAGGAGAGAAGACTCGTTTAGCGATGGTAAAACTATTGTTAGAACCTTATAATGTATTGATTCTGGATGAGCCAACGAACCACTTAGACATGAAGACGAAGGATATTATCAAGGATGCTTTGAAGGAATTTGAGGGAACAGTGATCTTAGTATCTCACGACCGTGATTTCTTAGATGGATTAGCAGAGAAAGTATTTGAGTTTGGAAATAAACGAGTGGTAGAACACTTCGAAGATATCAAAGGATTCTTAGAATTGAAAAAGATGGAAAGTCTTAGAGAGATCGAGAAAAAATAATACCTTAAATCTGCAGATAACATTTAAACGAGAATAAATTATACAAAACAGAGTAAAATTAGTGACGAAAGCACACTTTAGTGTGGTTTTAGAGCTAATTGAAGCTATGTAAAGTAGAATTTATTCGCAGTAAATGGTGGTTACAGATTTAAGGTAATAGATGACAATCAGTTCGATTGTAGTTATGCCTCAATAAGTTATTTACTTATTGAGGTTTTTTTATATACTAGTTTGAAGTATGTCGTTATAAGTGTAACGTGGCATATCTTTTGTGATTAGTTCGTTGTGATTAGATTGGTTTTTATCGATAGGGAAGTAGGTGTAGTTGTGTTTTAAAGGTAATCTAGCAGTAAATGATAAAAAATGACAAAAGTTAATGTTGGTTTATGCTAAAAAAGTTTAAATTTATTGGTAATTTTAGGTAAAATATAATAATTGAAGTATAGTCTTTATATTTGCAAGTATATAAATAGAAGGTATGTTAATGAAGCGATTAGATTTTAAGAATTATCTTTCAGTTATAGGAGGAGTTTTATTCTGTTTTAGTATGTCTAGTTCAGTGTATGCTCAAGAAGGTATGACATTCACTGAGGCGTATAATAAGATGTATCAAGATAATAGTCTTATTAAAGCAGTAGAAAAACAAGAAGAGATACATCATTATGAATGGGAAGCAACGAAGGGATTGCGTTACCCATCAGTTCGTGCTTTTGGAGGAGGATTATATGTAGGGCGGTCAATAGGTGTAGATTTGAATGGATTGAAAAATGGAATAGGTGATTTTGTTCACTTGCCTAATCCTGATATATTAGGGAATTGGTCTATGTCGTTTAATAAGCGAGATATGGCATTCGGAGGATTTATGGCGACCTGGCCTTTATATACAGGAGGGAAGATCAATGCAGCAATAAAAGCGCATGAGATTCAGAGCAAAATGGGAGAAAAAGATCTTGAGAAGACAAAGAATAAGTTGATTACCGAGTTAGCTCAGCGTTATTATTCTGTAAAGTTAGCAGAAGAAGCAGTTATAGTGCGTAAAGCAGTGCTAGAGGGAATGAACAAGCATTTACACGATGCAACAAAGTTAGAGGAGCATGGTATGATCGCTACTGTAGAGAAGATGAGTGCGGACGTGGCAGTATCAGAAGCAAATAGACAATTAGATGGTGCTCTAAAAGATGCACAGTTAGCTAGATTAGCTCTAGCGAATACATTAGAAATGGATGAAGTGACTGCTAATCTAGGCAGTGATTTCTTTTCTATTCCACAATTAGAGAATGTAAGTTTCTTTCAGGAGTCAGCAAATGATAATTATCCAGATTTGCAGAAATTAGTATTGCAAAAAGAATTAGCTGATCAAGGAGTTAAAGTAAAACAGTCTGCTAATTACCCAACAGTATTCGGATTCGGTCAAACTATTTTAGCTCATAACAATCCTATTTTAGTAGGAGAAAAAGACAATAAACCTTGGGTAGTAGGGGTAGGAGTTACCTATACCTTATTTGAAGGGTTTAAGAATAGAAATGAAATTAGAGCAGCTAAAGCAACTAGAGAAAGTGTTGAATTATTCGAGGCTAAAGCTAAGAGTGATGTGAAAATGCTAGTGGCAAAGTTGTATCAAGATATACAGAAACAAGAGGATCAGATAAAGAATCTTAATGTACAAGAGAAGTTGGCTATAGAGTATCTTCGCGTTCGAAACAAGGCTTTCTCAGAAGGTTTTGCTACTTCTACAGAAGTAGTAGATGCAGAGATGAATCTGTCAGGAGTAAGACTAATGAAGCTACAGGCTAATTATAATTATGCAGTAGGAGTGGCATCGCTATTCGAAGTAGCTGGATTAAGTCATGATTTTTTACAATACACAAACTAATATAAGCTTTAAGAAATGAAGAATAAAGTTGTAAGTGCAATCGTTGCAATCGTAATAGTACTTTTGATTTTAATAATCTCACTATGGTATATGAGTGCTCCTACAGAGACTTATTTACAAGGACAGGTAGATGCTACACAGATTAATGTAGCTTCAAAAATACCTGGACGTGTAGAGGATATTTTAGTAAAAGAGGGACAACAGGTTAAAGCTGGTGATTTATTATTAAAGATAAGTACTCCTGAGATAGATGCTAAGTTATTACAAGCAGAGTCTGCTAGAAAGGCAGCTCAAGCTATGGATGACAAAGCGAATAAAGGGGCAAGAGGAGAAGAGATATCTGCTACTTATAATATGTGGCAACAAGCTAAGGCTGGATCTGAATTAGCAGAAAAAACGTATAAGCGAGTAGATAATTTATTTAATGAAAAGGTAGTTCCTGCTCAAAAAAGAGATGAAGCTTATACGCAATACAAAGCTTCTCAAGAAGTAGAGAAAGCAGCTTATGCTAAGTACCAAATGGTACAAAAAGGTGCTCGTGTAGAAGATAAAGCAGCTGCATTAGCGATGGTGGGACAAGCACAAGGAGCAGTAAATGAGGTATTATCCCTAAAAGGAGAAGGAGATGTTAAAGCTCCTCAAAATGGAGAAGTACTTAGTATTATGCCTAATAAAGGAGAGATCGTTAACTCTGGGTATCCAGTAGTTAATCTAGTAGACTTGTCAGATGTATGGGTTTATTTTAATATAAAAGAAGATCTAATGCCAAAGTTTAAGATGAATGGTAAGTTTATGGCTAGATTCCCTGCTTTAGGTGATGAATTAGTAGAATTAGAAGTGAAGTATATCGCTGCTCAGGGAGATTATGCAACGTGGACAGCAACTAAGACTAAAGGTGATTTTGATATGAAGACATTTCAGATTAAAGCCTACCCTACTAAGAAAGTAGAGGGACTTAGACCAGGTATGAGCGCATTAGTATTAGAAAGTAGTTTGAAATAGATGTTTTAATGACGAAAAAAGGTTTTTTATCTATATTTAAAGATGAGTGTGTTCGGATATTCTCTTCACCTAGACTATTAGTCTTAATGATAGGAGTGCCTGTGATGCTATTCTATTTTTACTTTTCCTTATTGAGTAAAGGTATTTCGAGAGATTTGCCAGTTACGCTATTGGATCTAGACAAAAGTAAGTTGTCTCGTCAGTTGGGCCGTATGATAGATGCTACTGCGAGTATGGATATAGCGTATGAAGTAGCTGATGAATTAGAAGGTCAAAAGACTATCCGTAGAGGAGACTCTTATGCACTAATTATAATTCCTAAGGACTTTCAGAAGAATATACAGAAGAGCATCTATACTAATGTAGTATGTTACTATAATGGACAGTATCTATTGCCTGCTGGTTTAATCCAAAGAGACTTTCAGTTGACAGCTGGTAGTTTTGCAGCAGGAGCAAAGATAATGAGCTTAGAACAGAGTGGGTTAATGGCTGATCAAGCGGTTGCTACAGTAGTGCCTTCGGGCACTAATAGCCACGTGTTATATAACCCATATACAAGTTATGGTTATTATCTTAATGTAGCTTTTATGCCGATGTCTTTTCAGATTATTATTATGGTAATCTCTATTTATGCATTTGGTTCAGTGCTTAGGTATAATCGAGGTAAAGAATTATTAGAGCGAAGTAATGATAATATATTTGTCGCTATTATAGCTCGAATATTACCATATACTTTAGTCTTCTGTTTACTAGGGTTATTAATGAATTCACTGTTGTATTATAAGATTGGAGTTCCTTTTAGAGGAAATTTCTTTGTGTTGAATTTGTTCTTTTGTTCGTTCGTGGTTGTGTGTCAGAGTATGGCTTTCTTTGTAGCCACTCTTTTATCAAGTTTGCGTACAGCCTTAACTATTGGAGGGTCTTATGCAGCATTAGCATTCTCTTTTGCTGGCTATACATTTCCACCAGAGGGGATGAGCGCATTCACTCGTGGGCTTAATTATATATTTCCCTTCCATTCGTATATGCGCTTTACAGTAGATTATGCGATTCGTGGTATTCAATATAATAGCATTCAACAGAATTATGTTATAACAATGGCTGTATTCGTATGTTTAGGAGCATTGTGTATTCCTGTTTATTATAAAAAATTGAAGAAAGGAGGGTATAATGTTGAGAGGATTGATAAATAACTGTGCTTTAATAATAGAAGCCTGTAGGCGAGAGTTTAAGCTTATCTTTTCGGATTCGGCTGTAGTGATGTCTTATATGCTATCTGTGATGTTAGTAGGTTTTTTCTATTCTTACGTGTATTCACATGAGACATTTGATGATTTACCAGTTGCCATTGTAGATAATGATCAAGCAAAGTTAGGGCAGCAAGTAGGTAGAATGATAGATGCCACCCATCAGATAAAAGTGGTTTATAGAACTACTGATTTTGATGCTGCAAAAGAGATATATGATAAAGGTGAAGTTAGAGGTATTATTATGATTCCAAAAGATTTTACTAAGGATATGCAAAAAGGGGAGGTACCTGCTATATCAGTGTATGCTGATGCTTCGTATATGCTGTATTATAAACAGACATTAGGAGCTGTAATGGTATCGATGGGGACATTTAATGCCCAGGTAGAGGTAAATAAAGCCATGAATCAAAGTACTCCTATGGATCAGGCTGTAGCCACAAGACGACCATTTAATGTTACTGCGGTACCATTATATAATATTAATGTAGGATATGCTACATTCTTAATGCCTGTTGTATTCATTATAGCTTTACAGACATTACAGTTAACGGCTATGGGAATAATGGGTGGAACGTTGCGTGAAGGTGGAAGATTTGCGCAAGTATTCGCTTATGCAGAGAAAAGAAGATTTAGTAATGTATTTTTGACTTTTGGGAGAGGATTAGCATACTTAGTCATCTCTATGGTACTATTATTAATAGAGATATTAATAGTGATGCATGTTTATAATCTACCTCAGAGAGGAAAGTTAATAGAGATAATAGTATTCTTAATACCTGTTATATTATCCATCACTTTCTTAGGAATGGGATTAGTAAACTTCTTTAAACGCAGAGAAGATGCTATTATGAGTATTACTGTATTTTCTATTCCAGCACTGATGATAAGTGGAACTTCTTGGCCTACTATCGCTTTTCCAGCTTGGATAAAGACAGTATCTGTTTTGGCTCCAAGTACATTGGGGGTGAAAGGATTCGTGTCATTAACACAGTTCGGCGCATCGTTGTCTGAAATTAATGATGTATTTATTAAAATGTGGGGGCTTTGTCTTTTTTATTTTATATTTGCAGTCTGGACAAACAGAAGATTTAGAAGAGAAAACAAATAATTCAATATAGCTTTATTATTAGAGCAAAAGAAAAGCAGAGGTAGTGATACTTCTGCTTTTTTTGTTCTATGGCTAATGTTGATTCTGGGTTTAATGTTTTAGATGAGGGTACTGCTCTTTTAGTTTATCTTGAAAGCGTATTCCCATTACTCTACATTTACCTAATATATCTTTAATATTAGTAGTAGAATCAGATAATGGTATTCCTTGTGTACCTTTAGAAACTCGGTCAAAGAATATAATTTCCGTTGTTTTACCATTGTTATCTAAGATAAGCTTTTTGCTAACTTTATCTCCTATTGTAGAATATACTCTAGTAGTCTTGTCAACAGCGCTTAGATCTATTATTTTAGCTTTCTGTAATTGACTTCTAGTCATTGTGAAAAAATCTGTAAGCTCTCCTTCTTGAAAAAGGATGTAATGTAGATCTTCACCTATCAATACTAAATATGCAGCATTAGCAGCCTGTGTGTAAGTAGCTCTAACACCAATTAAACTATAACCAATTACTTTCAGTCCTGTTAATAATGTACTCTTCGTTTTAGATGTTAAGTCTGTAATGTAAGCGCATTCAGTGAAGGCATCTATTTCTTGACTAGTAAAGCGTTGTGCTAACGGGTTAAACATTCGTTGAAGCAGTTCATCTTGAAATTCTTGACTCTGTGCTATCATACCAGGAGCTTCATATTCTTTAGCTACTTGTTTATTCTTTTTTTGAAGCATAAATATGTACACATAGCTACCTCCAAATACTACTACAATAGCAGCAATTAATAATGGATTCATATATTAATGTTTTATAAATTTTAGTGTTTATTCTCTAGTAGTTTAATTAAATTACTTAGATGTTAATAAAGGTTAAAATTAGTTATAAAAATTAATATTATTGACTTTTATTTTTAATTTATTGATATTTTGTATTGTTTATTGGGATTTGTTTTTAATTCTTTATGGATAATTTGTATATGCCTGATTTATTCTCATCATTATCAGGATCTTCACATAGTAAAAACTCTAAGTTGTTACCTTCTTGGCTATATAATGTTATTCCTTCGAATTTGTGTGTGTTACTAATGGTTAGTGTTTTCTCTATTTTCAGTTTTGAAGTGTTTATTCTTCCTAGTATAGTTCCTTTTATTTCTCCATCAGCATAAGTTGATTTACCATCTTCTGCAGCAGCAAGGAAGTATATTTTATCCTCTACTTTTATAGCATCAGTAAAGCTTGTTTGTACTTTATTAAGCTTCGGTAGTTTGATAGGAGTATAGGTGATTTGAAAGTCATTTAAGATGTTGTTTCCCTTCACCACGAATATTCCATTAGCTCCTTTAGGACCATTACCTCTATTAAAGAAATACCATAAGTCGTTATCATAGATTACTCCCTCTATATTAAAGTCCTCATCACTTAGATTAGCAAAGCTCTTCATAGAATCATAAAGAATATCAAGTTCATTCTCTGATAACACTTCATTAGTCAATCTATTTACTTCTACTAATTTTATACGGTTGGGTTTAGACCCCGAACCAAAAATATAGTAGTTGACACCATCTGTCGTAATAGATTCGTAGTCAGGTTTAGCAGCTTTATAGATATTCTCTTCACTTAAGTTATCACTAGATAATGAAGTTTTGTATAAATGTTGTTGTTCTAAGTTATAGTGATAAAAGTAAGTAGAATTGTCAGAGATAATATGTACCTGATTATCTTCATATACCAGACCTGAGGCAGCACCTATACCTAATAGATGAAAAAGTAATTCTAAAGCAATTTGTTTCATGAGATAAATGTTTGTTTTAAAATAAAGTAGTAATTTAAACTTTTAATTGTGATGAAATGAATTTAGAAGAAAAATATAGAGTAGGCAATAGCAAAGTGAAATTAGATGAACTTTCTACAGTTCCCGATTTAAACTTTTCTATGACTAAAGCTTTTCGAAAAGTAGACAAGCTAAGTCGCAACTTAGGTAAGTTTCAAGATATCATGTATGCGCATAATCGCTATAGTGTACTAATCTGTATTCAGGGAATGGATACCGCAGGTAAGGATAGTTTAATACGAGAAGTTTTTAAATCATTTAATGCTAGAGGAGTAGTCGTACAGAGTTTTAAAAAACCAACTTCGTATGAATTAGAGCACGACTATCTATGGAGACATTATGTGAATCTGCCAGAGAGAGGGAAGTTCACTGTGTTTAACCGTAGTCATTATGAGAATGTACTAATCTCACGTGTGCATTCACAAGTGGTAATGAACGAGATGATACCTGGTATAGAGAAACCAACGGATCTAACAGAAGAGTTCTGGGATAAACGTTATGAGGAGATTAATAACTTCGAACAGCATATCGCTAATAATGGGGTTATCGTATTGAAGTTCTTTTTGCACCTAAGTAAAAAAGAGCAGAAAAAGAGAATATTGCGTCGACTTGAAAAGGAGAAACACAATTGGAAGTTCGAACCAAGCGATGTAAAAGAAAGAGAGTATTGGGATGATTATCAAAAGTATTATGAAGAAGCGATTAATAGAACGTCTACTGATCAGTGCCCTTGGTATGTGATACCAGCGGATGATAAGGCATACTGTAGATTTACTTTTGCTAAGATATTAGAAGAGGTGTTTAGTAAATATGATGATATCAAGTTGCCCAAACTAGCTCCTGAGATTCAGAAAGATTTAGATATGTATATCGAGACATTAAAGAATGAAGAGTAAGTATTACCTTAAATCGGCAACTACCATTTACGATAAATAAATTCTACTTTACATAGCTTTACATAGCTCTAAAACCACATTACAGGGTGTTTTAATCACTAATCTTGCTCTGTTTTATACAATTCATTCTCGTTTAAATGTTATCTACAGATTTAAATTAAAATAACAAAGCCAATTCTAGTAGTAGAATTGGCTTTATAGTTCAGTTATGTGCTATTTCTTTTTGCTGTTCTTTTTTAAAGAGAATCCGTAGGCTACACGGACAGCAAGTTGGTCTGTATTATAATCATTAAAGTTTTCGTAGCGAAGACTTACATCTACGTAGCGATTAGCATACCCTATAGCAGGTGACCATATAAAAGTATTTCCCATACCTTTATGTGTACCTATACCAGCTCCTAGCTCTCCCATCGCATAGATATTCTTGTTTAAGAATTGTTTAAAACCTGCTTTAACAGGTACTAAACCTAAGTCTCCATTATCTCCATCAAATAAATGAGTATAACCAGAGGTAAGTGTAAATGATGTTTTTTGGCTTACATCATATTGTATTCTTGCGTCAATACCTGCGGCTACATTATATTCAGAGTTCAGTGGTAGGCCACCATTTAATCCGAAACCAACTCTAAACCCTTTAGGGTAATAGGGTTTGTCTTTTTTTTGTGCTGTTACAGGTAATGCCGCTAATGTAGCAATAGCAATAGAAGCTAAGGCTACTTTCTTAGTGAGCTTGAACATAAGTTTTGTGTTTTTATTTGTTGTTTGTACTAAATGCACTGCAATAAACTTGCCGTTTGAGAATTTGTTTTTGTTGATTCGCGTAATAAGGGAAGCTAGTTTAATCTACACTCAGTATATTTGCACAAAAATTAAGTAAATGAATTTATCAGTATATTATAAAGAATTCGGATATAACATACGATTAGCATACCCTATTATATTAGCAATGTTAGGTCACACCGTAGTGGGGGTAATTGATAATATATTAGTAGGGAAAATAGGTGCGACAGAATTAGCGGCAGCGTCTTTAGCCAATAGTTTTGTCTTTATAGGTATTTCTTTAGGAGTCGGATTTTCAACAGCTTTAACACCTCTAGTGGCACATAGTGATGCTGCAAAAGATGTTAATGAAGGCCGTTCTGTATTTGTCAATGGGTTGTTTTTATGTACTACTGTTGGATTAATATTGTTTGCTCTAATCTATTTTTGCAAGCCACTATTAATTTATATGGGACAGCCAGAAGAGGTAGTTACACTAGCTAGACCATTCTTAGATATAGTCGCATTATCCTTAATTCCATTGGTAATGTATCAAGCGTATAAGCAGTTTGCAGATGGTAAGTCAAAGACTAAAAATGCAATGTATGCTACCCTAATTACTAATATAACAAATCTTGTATTGAGTTATTCGTTGATACACGGTGTGTGGTTATTCCCCAAAATGGGGATGATAGGTGCTGCTTATGGTACACTTATTGCGCGTATAGTTATGTTAGTATATATGCATTTTGCTTTACATAAACAGGATATATTTAAGCCTTTTATGAGCGATATAAAGTTTAGTGAGATAAAGAAAGCTATGGTGACTAGGATTACTAAGATTGGTATTCCATCAGGAATGATGAGTTTCTTTGAAGTTGCTTTATTCGTTGGGGCTGTGTGGTTATCAGGAATGATAGGGACAGAAGCTCAGGCAGCAAATCAAATAGCGTTGAGTATGTCATCTATGACATTTATGTTTGCCAGTGGATTAAGTGTAGCAGCAATGATTAGAGTTGGAAATCAGAGAGGGTTAAAAGATTATGTGCAGTTAAGGGTAGTAGCTCGTTCTATTATTTTGATGGCAGTATTAATCTATACGGTTTTTGCGCTACTCTTTGTCTTATTCCACAACTATATTCCAATGTTGTTTTTAGATAATAAAAACATCGAAAGTGCTGTAATGAATCAAGAAGTGATTAAATTAGCAGGCAAATTACTATTAGTAGCAGCTGTATTCCAAATATCAGATTGTATTCAAGTAGTGACATTAGGCGCATTAAGAGGTCTTCAAGATGTAAATATGCCGATGATTATTACGTTTATATCGTATTGGATTATAGGTTTCCCTGTGTCTATATATTTAGGACTATACACTAGTGTAGGCGCAGCAGGAATATGGATAGGGCTATTAGCAGGATTGACAATGGCAGCCGTATGTCTTTATTGGCGTTTTCATAAGCTGTCAAATAAATTAATAAATAATAATTAGAAATAATATGGAATTACCAAAGTTCGTACTAGCAGATAATACAGAATATCCAGAGGATATCTTTATTATACATTTAGACTTTCCTAGATTTATCATCAACTTAAATACTGATGAGGTAGAATTCTTAGAAACGATAGAAGAGTCTGAAGAAGAGGAGATAGAAGTAGAAATGGAAGGACTAATCGTTAAAGCAGGAGCGTTTTACGAAAGAGAAATGGAGCGCTATGTAGACGATGAAGAATTAGACGAAGAAGACTAATATTCTTATTTTAGACTTGCCGATTCTATGTTATTGATTAGAATCGTCTGATTTGAAATATAGATCCAATATTTTATGAGCAGCTGCAAAAGGTGATAACTCACTATTTTGCACTGCTTTTTTGTTTTCTACTAGCATTGCTTTTACTTCAGGATGGTTATAGAAGTTCATTAATATATTCTCATTGATTGTTTCCATCATCCAATATTGATTCTGTTCTTTACGATGTGAATCAAAATATCCATTGTCTTTTGTTAATTCAATGTATTGTGTAATGATATCCCATATTTCTTGGATACCAGTATTCTCTATAGCACTACAGGTACTTACTTTAGGGCTCCAGTCTGATGGTTTTCTTGGGAACAAATGTAAGGCTCTGTTATAATCTACCTTAGCCATATGTGCTTTTTTGATATTCTCTCCATCCGCTTTATTGATAATCACAGCATCGGCCATTTCCATTATTCCTCTTTTGATTCCTTGTAGCTCATCACCTGCACCCGCTAGACCTAATAGCAGAAAGAAGTCAACCATACTCTGCACGGCAGTCTCACTCTGACCAACACCTACTGTCTCTACTAGTATGGTATCAAAACCACAGGCTTCACATAAGATAATACTCTCTCTCGTTTTTCTAGCTACACCTCCTAAACTATCTCCTGATGCCGATGGACGTATAAAAGCTTCTTCTAATCGTACTAATTCTTCCATACGTGTTTTATCACCTAGAATACTTCCCTTCGTAATACTACTACTAGGGTCAATAGCTAATACTGCTACTTTCTTTCCTAGTTTAGTAAGTAGAAGCCCAAAAGCTTCTATAAAGGTACTTTTCCCTACTCCAGGTACTCCAGTGATACCTATGCGGATAGATTTATTAGCATAAGGTAGACATCCTTGTACTATTTCTTCAGCTTGGGCATGGTGTTCTGGATTTAAACTCTCTATAAGGGTAATACCTTGGCTTAGTGCTACTTTATCATTGTTTATTATTCTTTTGATGATTTCAGCCGTCGATATTTTTTGTCTGCGTCTCTCTTGAAACTTAGCAATAGCGCTTTTATCCGTAGTATTCGGCTGCTCTATACCTTGGTTTTCAGTTAACGCTGATTTATTATGATTATGCTGTAACATTTTCTAGAATCTAAATAGATGGTAACAATGATAAAAGGTAAATGTACTAAAAATAGGCATATTTCGAAATTTATTTGAAAGGTTAGGAGGGTATGCAGTGTAGCACTTATATTTGGGCTTAACGAAAAATAACCTAATGAATAGTAAATTACTTTATCCTAAAAAAATAGTAGACAAGATAAATGAGCTAACACTAAACCATAAAACAGTCTATCCAATACTGTTAGCAATTAGTTTTGGACATTTATGTAATGATTTGTTACAGGCCATAGTACCTGCTATTTATCCAATGTTAAAGACGAATTATAATTTAAGTTTTGCACAGATTGGTATTATTACATTCTGTTTTCAGATTTCATCTTCTTTATTACAGCCTCTAGTAGGAACTTATACAGATAAGCATCCTAAACCTTATTCTCAAATGATAGGAATGCTATGCTCTATGTTAGGAGTTATTCTTTTGAGTTATGCTCCTAGTTATGCGATGGTACTCTGTGCAGTAGTATTGATAGGTATCGGATCATCTATCTTTCATCCAGAATCATCTAGAGTATCTTATGTTGCCTCAGGGGGAAAACGAAGTTTAGCTCAGTCTATTTTTCAAATAGGAGGAAATACAGGAACGGCATTAGCGCCATTATTAGTTGCGTGGATAGTATTGCCTAAAGGCCAACAACAGTTACTGTGGTTTGTAGTAGTGTCTATTATCGCTCAGTTTGTTTATGCCTTTATCGGTGGATGGTATAAAGATGTTTTAAAACATCAAGCTAATAAAATGAAAAAAGCTATCCGTATACCTGAGCTATCTAAGTTCAGAGTGTGGACGTCTATCTTTGTTCTGCTATTATTGATTTTTTCTAAGTACTTCTATGTTGCTAGTATTTCTAGTTATTTCCAATTTTATACAATGGAGAAGTTTGGATTAAGTGAAGTACAGGCACAAGTATATTTGTTCTATTTCTTATTAGCTGTTGCTGCAGGAACATTAATAGGAGGCTTCTTTGGAGACAAAGTTGGCCGTAAGTATATTATCTGGTTTTCTGTGTTAGGAGTGGCTCCGTTCACATTAATGTTGCCTTATGCTTCTTTAGAATGGACAGGAATACTAATAGTTATCATAGGATTAATCTTATCATCTGCCTTCCCATCTATATTAGTATATGCGCAAGAGTTATTACCTCGTAAGATAGGAATGGTATCTGGGCTATTCTATGGTTTTGCCTTCGGTATGGGGGGATTAGGTTCTGCTGTATTAGGTTGGTGGGCAGATCGCACTTCTATTGAGAATATCTATGTGATCTGTGCTTATCTACCATTAATCGGTATTATAGCTGCATTCTTACCTAATATGAAGAAAGTTAAGTTTAGAGAAGAAGAGTAGTATTAGAAATAAAAAAGTATGTATCTTTAAACATATCAAACTCTTAAAAGTTACATTATGAAAATGTTTATTACTGTTATTGCCCTTGGAGTAGTATTTGGTTCATGTAGTAGTTCTACTAAATTAGCTGAAAACTCTAGTGAATTCAAGAACGAATATCAAAAGTCTCTAGCTGAATATAATAAAAGTGTAAGCCCTCAGATTTACAATAATCATAATAGTCCTATTGTGAAGAATGATGGCACTTTATTAAAAACTACTAAAACGGCGACTCAAGAGTAAGTAATATATAACAAAGGGCATAAGTATACAGTACTTACGCCCTTTGTTATATATTTTTTTTATTAGAGTAGTTTTCCTGATAAGAACATTGCTGCAATTGAGAAGTAGATAATCAATCCAGAAACGTCTACTAAAGTAGCTACAAATGGTGCTGATGCTGTAGCAGGGTCCATACCGAACTTTCTCAAGATAAATGGGATTAACGATCCAGATAAGGTCCCCCAGAGTACAATGAATAGTAAAGATACAGAAACGCTTAATCCTACTTCTACCCAGTGTATTCCATAATCGTATATTCCTGCTTCTTGCCAGATAAAGATTCGTATAAAACCGATGATACCAAGAATACTTCCAAGCATTACTCCTGAAGCTAATTCTTTACGCATTACATACCACCAATCGCTTATTTTTAATTCACCTAGTGCCATTGCACGGATGATAAGTGATGCCGCTTGTGATCCTGAGTTACCACCACTAGAGATAATTAATGGAACAAATAGCGCTAGTACCACTGCTTTTTCTATTTCTCCTTCATAGTGTCCCATCGCAGAAGCAGTAAGCATCTCTCCTAAGAATAGGATAATTAACCAACCTGCTCTTTTGCGCACTAATTCAAATAAAGGTGTCTGAGTATATGATAAGTCTAATTCTTCCATCCCCCCGAACTTCTGGATATCTTCAGTATCTCTATCTTTAATCGCATCTAAGATATCATCGAAGGTTACAATACCTACTAATACACCACTTTCTGTGATAATAGGCAGTGCAGAACGGTCATACTTCTCGAATATATCAAAGGCATCTTCTGTCTTAGTAGTACTCGTGATAGATGTAAATGTATTGTCTATTAAGTCAGAGATCAGTGTATTCTCATCAGCTAATACAAGTTCTCCTAATTTTAAGTCGTCAATTAATCTATTGTGATCATCAACTACATAGATATAGTTTAATGTTTCAGCTTTCTTACCATAGACTTTTATATGATCTAAGACTTGTCTAACTGTTCTGTTAGCCTTGGTTTGGATATATAAAGGTGTCATTAGCCTAGCAATACTATCTTCTTTATAGCCTATTAAGTTAAGAGCTATTTGTTTCTCTTTATCATTAAGTAGGTTGATAGAATATTTGATTAGCTCATCTGGGAAGTCCTCTAAAAGCTCTGTACGGTCATCAGGTTCAAGGTTGTTTAGTACGTCAGCATAATCTTCTTGAGTCATACTGCGTACTATTTCTTCTTGAATATTAATGTCTAAGAAGGAGAATACTTCAACTTTTAAGTCAGGTGAAAGCTTTAGAAACGCAAGGTTTCTTTCAGTTTTTTTCATCTCTGTAATAGCTTCAGCAATATCCGCTGGGTGCATATCTTTAAAAGTCATAGATCGAAGTTTATTAAGGTGTTAGTACAATATTTTCTTAAAAACAGAGCAAAGGTAATCTTTACTTGGTGTACTTTAAAATTTCTAATGATTTTTTAATAAAATTAGAGTCTGTTTAAAATACGTCTATGTATTTTAAACAGGCTCTAAACTTCTGATAATATTTTATGTATTTAAGCTATTGGTTGTCTATAGCATTATCTATAGTTTGTGAATCTAAGCTTTTCTTTGCTTTGGCTCCCATATCTTTTAGTTTTTGTACAGAGGTAATTAAATTTCCTTTTCCTTCACTTAGTTTGTTAAAGGCACTGTCGTACTCGCTTCTTGTCTCATCTATTCTTTTACCAACTTTTTGTAAATCGGTTACAAGACCTACAAATTTGTCATATAGTAAACCAGCTTGTCTCGCTATTTCATAAGCATTCTCTTGTTGCTTGCGCTGGCTCCACATTGATTCTATGGTACGTAGTGTAGCTAATAGGGTAGAAGGGGTAACTATCACAATGTTTTTTTCGAATGCCTTTGTATACAAGGTGTTGTCAGTATTAATGGCAATAGAAAAAGCAGTTTCAATAGGAATGAATAAGAGTACAAAGTCTGGACTAGTACCTTTATATAATTCAAAGTAATTCTTCTCTGACAGCCCATCTATATGTCTTTTTAGAGAGTATAAATGCTCTTGTAAGTAATGGTTCTGTTCTTCTGTATCGACAGTATTGATATATTGTTCATAAGCAACTAAGGATACTTTTGAGTCGACTACCATATGTCTATTGTCAGGTAGGTGAATAACTACATCAGGCTGTAATCTATTACCTGCATCAGAGGTATAACTTTGTTGTGTTTCGTATTCACGCCCTTTCTCTAGACCAGATTTTTCTAGTACACTTTCTAAGATCATCTCACCCCAGTTTCCTTGCATTTTATTATCGCCTTTTAGAGCTTTGGTAAGGTTAAGTGTTTCTTGACTCATCTTTTGGTTGAGCTGTTGTAACCCAAATATCTGTTGGCGTAGTGATGCATGGTGGTCAATACTTTCTTTATGTGTCTGTTCTACTTTTTGTTCGAAGTGTACTATCTTTTCTTGTAGAGGAGTTAGGAGAGTCTCTAAGCTAGCTTTATTCTGTTTAGTAAACTTATCACTCTTCTCTTCTAGTATTCGATTAGCAAGGTTCTCAAACTCTTTTGTGAATTTCTCTTGTAGGTTAGCTGTTTCTTGTTGTTGTGTATCTAATTTCTCTTGAAGATTAGCATATTCAGTGTCGCGTATAGAAATACGAGCTATTAATTCTTGGTTGTCTTGTCTTATAAACTCTAGGTTATCTTCTATGTTTTTCTTCTCTGTTTTTAATTGTTCTATTTGCTTGCTTTTATAGTCATTATCTGCTTCTAGTCTTATCAGATCACTAGATGAGGTGGTTTCTTTCTTACCGTATTTACCAATAAAAAAAGCAATGATAATTAAGATAGCTAATAGTGCAATTAATAGTTCTTGAGACATAATATGTTTACTAAAGTTTAATAATCAAAAGTACTAAATATTGTGTATATTAGGAGTGTTTGGATTGCTATGGTTTATAGCAAAAGGTATTTGTTGTTTGTAAGTTGTTTATTTATAGAAGTATAAATAATTAAGTTGTTTTTTTATTAATTTAGTAATAGTGATTAATTAATATTTACAGCCTATGAAAAATATTTTATGTTTAGTTATGTTGATGTTTACTTTTACTTTCTCTTTTGCACAGGATAAAGAAGAAGTAACAGTTGCTGAGAATACTAAAGTTAATAGTAAAAAGAAGAGAGATATAAGTGATAAGCTTGTGAAAATGGATGGATATATCGCTTGTAACTTTACTAAACTTGATGAAGAAAAGGCTATAGCTGATGGGCACGTTGTTCAAGGTTATTGGAGTATGAAAGACCTTAAAGAGTTTATTATGAAAGATCGCAATGTTTTGCCTAATGCAATCTTTGTGATATCGAGTTCTGGTAGTTTTGATTTTGGAGAGTATGAAGTCTGTGCAGGAGGAATCTACTATAAATATTATAGTAATAGGCAGAATGGCTACACAAGGAACAAATAATTAAATAATAAAAAGAAAAAGCCCACTTGATCCAAGTGGGCTTTTTTAGTATTATCTACTTAAGTACATTTTTCTACGAGAATAGATTTCATAGAACTGATCGTCTCTTAAGTTCTCGATAAACAAGATGCTTTCTCCTGTAGATTTCATTTCAGGTCCTAATGCTTTATTTACATTTTTGAACTTGTTGAAAGAGAATACAGGTGTTTTGATCGCGTATCCGTTTAACTGTGGATTAAATTCAAAGTCAGTTACCTTGTTGTGACCTAACATTACTTTCGTAGCGTAGTTTACATAAGGCTCTCCATACGCTTTAGCGATGAAAGGAACTGTTCTAGATGCTCTAGGGTTAGCTTCGATAATATATACGACATCGTCTTTGATAGCAAACTGAATGTTGATTAAACCAACTGTTTTTAAAGCTACAGCAATCTTTCTTGTGTGGTCTTTAATTTGGTTTAAAACAAATTCACCTAAGTTAAATGGAGGTAACATCGCGTGGCTATCACCAGAGTGAACTCCACATGGCTCTATATGCTCCATAATACCGATGATGTGTACATTCTCTCCATCACAGATAGCATCTGCTTCAGCTTCTATAGCTCCTGCTAGATAGTGGTCAAGTAATAATGAGTTACCAGGAATAGAGTTTAGTAATTCGATTACGTGATCTTCTAATTCCTTTTTATTGATAACAATCTTCATTCCTTGTCCTCCTAATACATAAGAAGGTCTCACTAATAGAGGGAAGTCTAATTCGTCTGCTAATTTGTTTGCTTGTTCTGCTGTTTTAGCAACACCAAACTGAGGGAATGGGATGTCTAATTGCTCTAATAATTCAGAGAAACGACCTCTATCTTCAGCTAAGTCTAATGCGTCAAAGCTAGTACCTAATATCTTGATACCATTTTTCTCTAGTTTTTCAGCTAGTTTAAGAGCTGTCTGACCACCTAACTGTACGATTACACCTTCTGGTTTCTCGTGTCTGATGATGTCATAGATATGCTCCCAAAATACTGGTTCGAAGTATAATTTATTCGCTGTATCAAAGTCAGTAGATACTGTCTCTGGGTTACAGTTAATCATTATCGTTTCGTATCCACACTCTTCTGCTGCTAATACTCCGTGTACACAAGAGTAGTCAAACTCAATCCCTTGACCGATACGGTTAGGTCCTGATCCTAATACTACTACTTTTTTCTTATCTGTTACGATACTTTCGTTAGACACATAACGCGTTCCATCAGGTCTCTGAATTTCAGCTTCGAAAGTAGAGTAGTAGTAAGGTGTTTTAGCTGGAAACTCAGCTGCACATGTATCTACTAATTTAAATACACGGTTGATATTCATATCATCACGTAGTGTGTGTACTTTACTTTCCACAGTGTTTAACATGTGAGCGATTTGTCTATCTGCAAAACCTTTTTGTTTTGCTTCAAGCATTAAATCCTTAGGTAAAGTCTCTAACGTATATTTAGAAATCTCTTTTTCTAGGGTATATAGTTCTTCATATTGTTTTAAGAACCACATATCAATTTTAGTGATTTCGTGTATTCTACTTAATGGAATACCGTGTTGGATTGCGTCGTAGATTACGAAAACTCTATCCCAACTTGCGTGAGTAAGTTTGTCGATAATCTGATCGTAATTTGTGTATCCTTTACCGTCAGCTCCTAAACCATTTCGTTTAATCTCTAATGATTGTGTTGCTTTGTGTAACGCTTCTTGGAATGAACGCCCGATACCCATTACTTCTCCTACTGATTTCATTTGAAGACCTAATGTTCTATCTGCTCCTTCAAACTTATCAAAGTTCCAACGTGGTATTTTTACAATTACATAATCTAAAGTCGGCTCGAATAAAGCAGAAGTAGATTTAGTAATTTGGTTTTGTAACTCATCTAATGTATATCCTAATGCAAGTTTAGTTGCAATCTTAGCGATAGGGTAACCTGTAGCTTTAGATGCTAATGCAGAAGAACGAGATACACGTGGGTTAATCTCAATAGCTACAATATCTTCTTTTTCGTCTGGTGATACAGCGAACTGTACGTTACATCCTCCAGCGAAGTTACCAATACTACGCATCATCTTGATTGATAGGTCACGCATTCTTTGGAATGTTCTATCAGATAATGTCATAGCAGGTGCTACTGTAATACTATCTCCAGTGTGGATACCCATAGGGTCCATATTTTCGATAGTACAGATGATTACTACGTTGTCGTTTTTGTCACGTAATAATTCTAATTCGTACTCTTTCCATCCAAGTAAAGCTTTATCTATTAAAACTTCGTGGATAGGAGAAGCTTCTAAACCATAAGTTAGCAAATCGTCAAAGTCTTCTGCTTTGTGTACGAAAGCTGCTCCTGTACCTCCAAGTGTAAATGAAGGGCGGATAACTAATGGGAAACCGAATTCTTGTGCAATTTCTTTTCCTTCTAAGAATGAAGTAGCTGTTTTTGCAGGTGCTGCAGGTACATCTATTCTTTCTAAAAGTTGTTTGAACTGTTCACGGTCTTCAGTGATGTTAATAGCGTTGATGTCAACACCAATTAGGCGTACCCCAAAGTCAGCCCAAATACCTTTCTCATCGCATTCTAAACATAAGTTTAGTGCTGTTTGACCTCCCATAGTAGGTAGAACAGCGTCAATCTCAGGATGAGCTACTAAGATCTCGATAATAGATCTTGCAGTCAAAGGTTTTAAGTAAATATGATCTGCCATTGAAGGGTCAGTCATAATTGTAGCAGGGTTAGAGTTAATTAAGATAACTTTAATTCCTTCTTCTCTTAAAGATCTTGCTGATTGTGAACCAGAGTAATCAAATTCACAAGCCTGTCCGATAATGATTGGTCCTGAACCAATGATTAATACAGTTTTGATAGAATTGTCTTTTGGCATTTTAGTCTGTGTTGTTATGTTAAATACTTCGTTGTGAGTGAAGTAAGTTTAGTGTTGTTGTGTGTGATAGATGGTGTTCTTTACGACAAAGTATAAAAAAAGGCGTTACAAATAATAGTAACACCTTTAGCTATGTTTGACTCAAACATTATTTTTTATGTCTTGTTTCACAAGAAACAGTCAATTTATGTCTTCCTTTAGCTCTTCTAGCAGCTAATACTTTTCTACCGTTAGGAGTAGACATTCTATCCATGAAACCATGTTTGTTTCTTCTTTTTCTATTCGATGGTTGAAACGTTCTTTTGCTCATTGCTTTTATCTTTAAATCTTAATTTTACTAATCTAACTGGTTTCTTTGAATTAGCTGTTGCTTAAAAACCGAGTGCAAATATATAAAAGTCTTTTTACTCTTACAAAACGTTTTTGAAAAATATTTTTATTCTTTCTGTTTTGCTGATCTCTTACTATATAAATGCAATATTACTAAATAATAAAGACATTGTTAAGGATTTGTAATCATATTTATTATTTTTGCTGTTTTAAAAGTGTTAAAGTTAAGTTCATGAACATAGGTTTATATAAAAGAGTGCTGAAAATAACGTGTGTGTACTTTGTTTTTTTCTTCTTTATTTTTTTAATTAGTAGATTCTTCTTCTTATTTAGCTATGGCAATGTAGAAGAATTAAATGAAGTTAAGGTTGGGATTGTTAAAGCCCTTATTTCAGGTGCACGATTTGATATTTCTGCTATATGCTATGGTTTTTTACCATTAGTATTATTTTGGTTAGTCTCTATGTTTATTCCTCAGCGTTTTTCTTTGAGGTTTTTAAAAATATATTATACTGCAATATCTATTATATTAATGATTGTATTGTTGTTGTTTTTATCTTTAATTATCATAGATTATTTCTTTTATCAGTTTTTTCAATCTCATATTAACCTACTTTTCTTTGGAATTTTTTATGATGACACATCAGCTGTATTAGATTCAGTTTGGACGGATTACCCTATTTTGAAGATTGTTAGTGTTTATCTAATTGCTGTTTTATCTTTTATTTTTCTTAGTCGATCTATTAAGAAGAATCTAGTTGAAACTAATATCTCAGTTACTTTTAAAAAGAAAGACTATTTACTAACTCTTGTTGTTCTTCTATTTTTTATTGGAATGCGTGGTAGCTTAGGTGAGTTTACCCTTCGTCGTGAGCATACTAATGTATCTACTAATGAGTTTGTTAATTCCTTGGGATATAATGCTATTTATAGTCTTAAGTTCGCTAATTCAGAACGAAAGGAGAATATGATAGTTCCTGATATTGATAAGGAGATAGCTAGTTCTAACTATAAATCTATAGTAGATATTCAAAAGGAATACTTAGGTAGTGAGTCGCCTTTTTTTGATAATGATTTGTCAACTAAAACTGCTTATAATGAGTTCTTAGAGAAGAATCCTCCTAATGTGATCTTTCTTCAGATGGAAAGCATGAGTAATCATTATTTTGAACTAAATACGGATGAGTTTAATTTAATTGGAGATCTAAAAGAAGAGTTACCTAACCTATATTATTTTAAGAATGGTACATCAGCATTTAATGGAACCATTCAAACGTTAGAGAACTTTATCATAGGTACACCTAAGACAATTATATCTCAATCTGTTTATTTTGATACTCCTTTTTCTACTTCTATTGCTTTGCCATTTAAATCAAAGGGATATGATACGTATTTTTTAACAGGAGCTAATTTGTCTTGGAGAAATATTGATAAGATGCTAGAACGTCAGCATTTTGATTATTTAAAAGGGAACAATGATATACTTGAGTTTAATCCTAATGCAGAGCAATTCGCTTGGGGAGTACATGATGGTTATTTATTTGATTATATATTTAATACTTTAAAGAAAGAGGATGGCAAACCGAAGTTTATCTTTGGTCTTACCATTAGTAATCATACACCTTTTGAGGTTCCAACTAGTTTTAAAACTAAACCGATAAAAATGCCTGCAGAGGTAAAGAAGAGTATTAGAGTAAAAGAGGATATAGCATATGCTAATTTTTATTCTCACCAATACGCTGCCTCAGAATTAGCAAGATTAATCAAGACAATAAAAGAATCTCCTTATGGCGAAAATACAATTATAGTTGCTTCTGGAGATCATAATATTAGACAAGTATTTGAATATACACCTGAAGATGGCTTTATGAAAAGAAGTGTTCCTATCTTGTTCTATATACCGGAGAAGTATAAACCTGCTTTCTTTGATGCAAATATCATGGCTGCTCATAAAGATATTTTTCCAACTATATTTAATTTGAGTTTATCAAATGCAAAGTATATTTATACTGGAGATGATTTATTTGATAAAAAGAAGAAATATAGATTTGCTATTAATGATTATAATTTTATGGCTGATTCCATAGGAGCTATAGCGATTGAAAATGATAAAGTATACTATTATACTTGGGCAGGAAAGAATAAACGAAAGTTATTAGTGCAACCTGAGATAGGGGAGCATGGTCAGTATATGTTAGATAAAATGAAAACATTCACTACAATGCACACCATTAAAATTTATCAAGATATACAGCGCCATCAACAGAATAAGGATTAGTAAAACAATAAAAGCTCCTATATAAAGGAGCTTTTATTATTTAAGATTATATAATAGTCGATTTGTTATAAGGAACTATATCTTGATATCTATATCCTGTTCTATATCGCACATGATTACTGATATAATCTCCTATATCAGTAGTGTTGAATTTAGAAGATGTATCTAAGTCAGGGGTCAATACGCCTGCATTAATACAATGTATCACAGCGTCTTGAATAGCATCTGCGGCATCGTGTTCTCCTAAGTGCTCTAACATCATCGCTCCACTTAAAATAGAAGCGATAGGGTTAGCAATACCTAGGCCTTTAGCTTGTGGATAAGAACCGTGGATCGGTTCAAATAAAGCATGCTCATCCCCGATAGAAGCTGATGGCAATAAACCGATAGAACCTCCGATTACACTTGCTTCGTCAGAAATAATATCACCAAACATATTTTCTGTCAAGATGACGTCAAACTGTTTTGGATTAAGTATTAACTGCATAGCTGCATTGTCTACGAACATAAAGTCTAGTTCTACTTGTGGAAACTCAGTTGCAATCCTCTTTACTACTTTTCTCCATAATCTTGACGTTTCTAACACATTAGCTTTGTCGATTAAGGTAACTTTATTACGTCTCTGTGTAGCTGCTTTAAAGGCTCTACGAGTAATGTTTTCGATTTCCTCTTGATGATAAGTACAGATATCAGTAGCTGATTTGCCATCAGCAGATGTACTCTTTTCGCCAAAGTAAATACCACTGATTAACTCTCTGTAAATAACCATATCAGTACCCTGAATAATGCTCTCTTTTAAAGGACTCTTATCGATTAACTTCTTGTAAGCCTTCACAGGACGTACGTTAGCATATAATCCTAAGGCTTTTCTAAGCGCTAATAACCCTTGTTCAGGACGTACTTTAGCAGTAGGATCATTATCATACTTAGGATCTCCAATCGCACCAAATAAGACTGCATCAGAAGCTTTACATTTCGCTAAGGTATCTGCGGGTAGTGGATTATTTGTTTGATCAATAGCTATTGCACCTACTAATGCTTCGTGATATTGCAACTGGAAGACGTACGTCTGAGCAGCTGCATTAAGTACTTTAATCGTTTCGTTGATTACTTCTGGGCCTATACCATCTCCTGGTAATACAGCGATATCATATTTGTTCATCATATTAGTAGGTATTAGTGGTTAACTCAAAGGCTGCGATAGCCTCTTTTTTAGCAATTAAATAGTCTATATCATCATACCCATTAAGTAGACAGATCTTTTTATATGGGTCTAATTCAAAGTGTTCTTCTCTATTGTTTATTACTATAGATTGATGTTCTACATCTACAGTTATCTGTGTTTTTGGGTTATTCTCTATTTCATTAAATAGGTAAGCGAGGTATTCTTTGCTGACCATAACGGGTAATACGCCATTATTTAATGCATTACTTTTAAAGATATCAGCGAAGAAACTACTTACGATAACTTTAAAGCCATAATCAGACAACGCCCACGCAGCGTGTTCTCTACTACTCCCACAACCAAAGTTATTCCCCGCGATTAATATTTCACCTGAGTACTTGGGGTTGTTAAGTGGAAAATCTTGTTTAGGACTGCCGTCATTATTAGATCGCCAATCTCTAAATAGATTATCTCCGAAGCCCTCTCTGTTAATACTCTTTAAGAATCTAGCAGGGATAATCTGATCTGTATCTATGTTCTCTATTGCTAGAGGAGTTGCTGTTGATGTTATCTTAGTTAACGCTTGCATATTCATTCATTTTAGAGTAAGTAATCTTGCCTTCTATCGCTACTATCGCAGCTGTTAGAGGGCTTGCTAATAATGTACGAGATCCTTGTCCTTGTCTACCTTCGAAGTTTCTGTTCGAAGTAGATACACAAAATTCTCCTGATGGAATCTTATCCTCATTCATCGCAAGGCAAGCAGAGCATCCGGGCTGTCTAATCACAAATCCCGCTTCTTGGAATACGGCATCTAAGCCTTCTTCTTTTATTTGAGCCACCACTTGTTGTGAACCTGGAACTATTAAGGCATTAATGTCTTGAGATATTCTCTTTCCTTTAATATAGGATGCTGCCACTCTAAAATCTTCTATTCTAGCATTAGTACAACTTCCAATAAAAACGTGTTTTACAGGGATGGTATCTATAGCCTGACCAGGTAATAATCCCATGTAACTAAGCGCCTTTTCTTCTGAATCTGTTTTGTTTAGAGGAATAAATGTATCAATGTTTATCCCCATACTAGGATTAGTTCCATACGTAATCATTGGTTTTATATCTTCAGCTTTAAAGTGATATTCACAGTCGAATTTCGCTTCTTTATCTGTAGGTAATGTTTTCCAATATGCTACTTTTTTATCCCACTCTTCTCCTTTAGGAGCAAAGGGCTTTCCTTTTACATAATCAAATGTAGTTTGGTCAGGAGCAATCATTCCTCCACGTGCCCCCATCTCTATACTCATATTACAGACAGTCATTCTGCCTTCCATAGTCATCTGTTCAAATACATTACCTGCATACTCACAGAAATACCCTGTACCTGCATCAGTTCCTACTTTAGAGATGATATATAGGATAACATCTTTTGGTTGAACATGACTATTTAGATGACCTTCAACAGTGATACGCATTGTCTTAGGCTTATTCATTAAGGTACACTGACTAGCGAATACTTGGGCTACTTGACTTGTTCCGATTCCAAAAGCAATTGTACCAAAGGCACCATGTGTAGACGTATGGCTATCTCCACAGACCATACTCATCCCCGGTTGAGTAATACCAAGCTCAGGTGCTATAATGTGTACTATTCCTTGATATTCATGTCCTAGATCATAATAGGTAATGTTATTGTCTTTACAGTTTATTGCTAATTGATCTACTTGTTGTTTTGATAACGGATCTTTTATTGGTTGTTCTTGATTTAGAGTGGGTACATTGTGATCTACAGTAGCTACTATTTGTTGCGGTCTAAAAACAGAGATACCTCTTTTCTTAAGTTCATCAAATGCCTGTGGACTTGTTACCTCATGAATTAGATGTTTGTCTATATATAATATATCTGGGCCATTCTCTATACTCTCTATTACGTGAGCGTCCCATACTTTATCAAATAATGTTTTTGGTTTATGAGTCATTAGTTTTTGGTTTAAGCGTGTTTAATCATTTGGTTTTGAGTGTACATAGTCATAATAGCATGTAAGTCTACCTCAGTTACTTCTTTTTTAGTATCAGCTACTCCTAAGAAGTATTCATATAGTGTGTCTAATTCTATTTTAGTCACATCAAATCCAATGTTTTTAAATCTATAAGCTAATGCAGATCTACCACTTCGCGCTGTAAGAATAATAGATGAAGCATCAACACCGACTTCTTTAGGATCAATAATCTCATATGTATCACGGCGTTTAATCACTCCATCTTGATGAATGCCTGAACTGTGAGCAAATGCATTAGCCCCTACAATAGCTTTATTTGGCTGCACGACCATTCCCATCGTGTTAGAGGTCAACTGACTTAATCTATTTAACATCGTGGTATTGATATCTGTGTGAAACCCTAAACGCTGATGTTGTTTTAAGATCATCACTACTTCTTCTAGTGCTGTATTACCTGCTCGCTCGCCGATACCATTGATGGTACACTCTATTTGCCTAGCTCCATTCATAATACCTGCTATAGAGTTGGCTGTTGCCATTCCTAAATCATTGTGACAGTGACATGATAAGATTACATTATCTATTCCCTTGACATGTTCTTTTAGATATTTAATCTTGTTACCATAGTCAGTAGGTAAGCAGTATCCTGTCGTGTCAGGGATATTGATAACTGTAGCTCCTGCTTGTATTACTGCTTCACAAACTTTAGCTAGATACGCATTATCTGTTCTTCCTGCATCTTCAGCATAGAATTCTATATCCTGCACATATTTTTTAGCATAGGCTACAGCTTCACTAGCTCTACCTATTATTTCCTCTTGTGTAGAGTTAAACTTGTATTTAATATGCGAATCAGAAGTACCTATACCTGTATGTATTCTAGGTTTATGAGCGTATTCTAATGCTCTAGCAGCTGAGTCTATATCTTTAGTATTGGCACGAGTTAATGCACATATCTTAGCATTCTTTACTATCTTACTGATGGCTTGTACAGCTTCAAAGTCACCTGGACTAGAAATAGGAAAGCCTGCCTCGATAACATCAACACCTAGCTCATCGAGTTGGTAAGCAATCTCTAGTTTTTGTTTTTTATCTAACTTACAACCAGGTACTTGTTCTCCATCTCTTAATGTGGTGTCAAAAATCTCAATTTTTTCAGTTTTCATATTTTTAGTGTTTTAAATAACTTTAAACAAAAGTGTATAAAAGCTTTTCACTATCTTTAAAGAAAAGTTAAAAACTACAATGTTAAAATGTGGTTTTTGTATTATAAGTTGTTGTTTTTTAATTATTTAAAGTATTTTTTGTTACAATGTCAAATTGGGGAAAAGACTGGTTATTTGTATTGATAAAATCACTGACAAGGTCAGAGAAACGTCAATTCACATTATATGTAAACAGATTGCAGAACAATGCAGATGCTAAATTCATCTCGTTATTTAATGCTATGGATAAAATGGAGGAGTATGACGAACAGTATATTCTCAAACAAAAAATCACAAGCAAACAGCAATTATCTAATCTAAAAGCGAATCTATACAAGGCTATCTTAGCGAGTCTGCGTATGAATCCTAGTAGAAAAAATGTAAGGATACAAATCCGTGAACAACTTGACTTCGCTACTATTCTATATCAAAAAGGGCTGCATAAACAGGGGTTGAAAATATTAGATAAGGCGAAACAAATCGCATTAGACGTAGAGGAGAAGAGCCTTGCTTTAGAAATTATAGAGTTAGAGAAGGTTATCGAATCACAGTATATCACACGTAGTATCACTGGGCGTGCGGATGAACTGATTGCCCAATCTAATGATCTTATTATTCAGAATTATTATGCGACGAAGTTATCTAACTTATCGCTTAAGTTTTATAATGAGATGCTTACTTCAGGATATGCAAAAAGTGAGGACGAAAAACAAGAGCTAATCACAAGGTTTAGTGATCAGCTATTAGATATTAATATTGAGTTACTTAACTTTAGAGAGAAGTTGTGGTATTTTAAAGCGCATGTATGGTTGTGTTTCTTGATACAAGATTATCGCAATGCTTATAAATATGCTAAGTTATGGGTAGCGTTATTTTATGATCACCCAAAGATGATATTAAGCCACCCAATATGGTACCTCAAGGGGAATTCTTATCTATTTAAGATATTGCTATTATTTAAGTCAGTAGACAAATATATTTATTGGAACAATAGATTAGAAGAGCAATTGACTAGCGAGAACTTCCCACAATCAGAGAATATTAATTCGCAGGCATTTTTATTACAGTTTAGCAATAAACTGAACATCGAATTTATACAACAGACATACAATGGAAGTACAATCTTCGTAAAACAATTACAACGAGGGATTAATGAATATAGTAATATGATAGATGAACACCACTTTCATATTCTCTATTTTAAAGTGGCGTCACTGTATTTTGGGTATAAAAAATACGAAGATTCCTTAGCCTATACAGCCCGTATTTTAGCAAATACTGACTATACCGTACAGGAAGATTTGCTATTTCATACTCGTATTTTATCATTAATGGCACAGTTCGAATCAGGACAAGATCAACACTATGAAGACTTTATTAAAGCCAATAGAAACTTGATGAAAAAGATGAAGAACAAGACTGAGATACACGACACTTTTATGAAGTTGTTTGAGGGACTTTTAGGGGCATCGTCTAAAGAGCAAGTTGTTGTTTTAAAGGGTTTTGTAGATAAAATGGAACTGCTGTATGACAATAAGTTTTATATCCGTAGTATCCTGTATATCGATGTGCTAAATTGGGCTAAAAGGAAACTAAGTTAACAAGGTAATATCACATTAAATAAAATAAAAAGCCACACATACTGTGAAGTTGTTGTGGCTTTGTTTGTTAAAAAAGGCTTGCTTGTATCAAAAGAATTACTATCTTCGCCACTGTATTAGAGTAATAATACAGTATTTAATTCCAGAGAATAGGTTATACTTAGTTGTATATGAAAAGGGAATCGTGTGAGAATCACGAACTGTCGCGCAACTGTAAGTAACATGCTAGTTTTTATCCTAGTGATCCACTGTTATGATTTAAGATAATGGGAAGGACGATAAAAGCTGTTACAAGTCAGGAGACCTGCCTTATTCTGTTTTATAGACTATGCTTTCGCGGTTTAGAGCTTCATGTCAAGTTGGAATGTGTTAATTCATACATCCTAAGGTTATATCTAGTATAATCAGGGATAAGCACATTGTATCTTTTCATTTTAATCCAAACCATTTTATCGAATAGCACGCAGATAATTCATTATCAGGTCTATATTATTGTTATAATACTGTAGGACTAACAAGCATAATGATGTTATTAGAAGCAGATATAGAAGAACGCAAATTAAAAGCAGTGACCAGCGTGTTTAAAGTAGTATTTCCTGATACAACTAATCACCATAACACGATGTTCGGAGGTCGAGTAATCATGATGATGACGGAGACTGCTTTTATGACCGCAACTCGTTTCTGCCGTAAGAGTTTTGTGATCGTTAGTAGTGACAAGATAGACTTTAGACAACCTATACCAGCAGGCTCACTAGTTGAGATGGTAGGAGAGGTAGAGTTTATAGGTAATACGAGTATTCGCATCCGTGTTAATGTGTACAGAGAGAAGATGAAGGAAGATGAGCGCATACAGGTAGTGACAGGTGTATTCACCCTCGTAGCATTAGATGATAATTTCAAACCGATATCTATATTAGATTAGGTTTTATACAAGTAAATTTTGTAAGCATCTTACATTTTTTAGTTTTTGGTAGGGGGATAGACAGGTTAGTGTCTATCCCCATTTTTTTACGAATAATCTTTTAACACTAATATAATATTAGCGCCATAATGTGACTATGTTTCTTGACTTATACAAAGTATATTTGACTACACTTATAAACGTAATAATAACACAACCAATGGTTAAATTAAGTAAAGTTGTACTAAGTATATCTCTGTGCTTACTAGCAATGACTACTTACAGTCAGAACAGTGCAGCAAGTAACGCGGCCAAATTAAGTAGAGCTAAATATTCAGGTACCGATGTAGCGAAAGAACTAGTAGAACAACGCACTGATACCACATTCACAAGATACTACAGTGGAGGATTTGAAGTGGATGCAACTCGTACATGGCGTGAGAAGATAGACTATACAGGTAGAGGATTAGAGGATAACAAGTATCAAATTAGCTCTAGTAGATATAAAAGAGATTTGACAACTGATGGTCTGGCTTTAGATATGGAACGCACTACTACTTATGCAGATAAGAGTGCTAAAAAATCAATCTTAGTAACTAAGCAGTTCTTAGTAGATGGTTTAGTAGAACAAATCACCTATAATGGTGATGATAGAGCAGTCAAATGCTTCGATAAATCAGGGCAACTACTCAACGAAAAAGGGTGTATGCTTTACACTACTGATAAATACCCAAAAGAGAAATTAGCCAAGTTAACCACTAATCTACAGAATCAGATATTTAAAACGGTTAAGAAAAATAAAGGATTAGTGCCTAAATATATCTTAGTAAATATAGAGTCAGACTATAAGACTAAATCATGGTTCTTATCACTAGACTTCCCTAAAAGCTATGATATCGATAGTAAGATGTACACAGAGCTAGTCACTGCGATAATGGTAGTGTTAAACAATGAGAAGATTCAAGACTTCCATTTTAACAAGGATATAAATGGTAACTATTACAACCATTTTTTAAATCTCCCTATTAACTTTAGATCTTAAAAAGGAAATAATAAAAGCTCAAATGCGTTCTCGTATTTGAGCTTTTTTACTTTGATATAGTTCATAAAAGTTACTCTATGTATTATTATAAATAGTTATAATAATCAAATAATAAGATGGTTATGTCTATTTGTGTCTTGGAGCACCTAATTTTAAGAAGTATATTTGGTAGAAACATAATTACAAATAACACAAGAAATGATTAATTTGAAACAACTACTATTAGGCGCTCTTGTTCTTACAGGAGGTATTTCATCTTATGCACAGAGTAATATTATCTCTGAAGCTAGAAAGCAAAGTAGAAATACCTATATGGGATATGACCAAGCGCGTACGTTAGCAGAACAGCAGAGAGATACTACCTTTGTAAGGTATTTTATTGGTAATTTTCAAGTAGAACCAACAGATGCTTGGACAAATAAAATTAAGTATAAAGGATATAAAGAGTCTGAAAACCGCTATATATTTAACAGTGCTAATTATGTAAAGGGAACGAGTCAAGATGAGCTAAAACTGCGTAAAGAATGGCGTGATACTTATACTATTAAAGACGTTAAAAACATCAAGACAGAGAGTAAGATGTATTTATTAGATGGTTTAGTAGAGGAGGTAGTTTATCAAAATAAAGAGAAAAAGGCAAAATGTATAGATAAAGAAGGAAAAGTTCTTAATGATACAGGATGTCTTAGATATACTATCGCTCCACAAGATAAAAAAGAGATAACAAGTTTACAAGTGATAGCAACGGATGCTGCTCGTAAAGCTACTCGTAAAAAAGGTATGTTACCGAAGTATAAATTGACTAATCTAGTGGCTGACTATGACACTAAGTCGTGGAAAGTATATCAGGTTTTTCCTGCTGATTTTGATAAAAGTAATCCAATGTATGAAAATATAAAGACAGCTGTAGAGAAAGCTTTTAAGGATAAAAAAGTAGATGAAATCTATTTTAACAAGGATATCAATGGGAACTATTATGATAACATCTTCTTTGTTAATGGTAGTTATAACTAACCTTATAATAGGACAGAATCAGTAAATAGTAATATATCATCGTGAGATAAAATAGAAAAGATATTGCCTTTAGCAGTATCTTTTTTTTGGATATAAGAGTGTGCTGTATTGCATTACTTTGGTACATAAGTATGCGCTGAACTTTCTAATAGTGATAGTTCAGTGGAGTCTATAATAAAATTAAATAAGCAAAATAAAAGATCTAACACATCAGTTATCTCATTCTCTCTGCTCTTCAGTGATAGAGTTAAATTCTAAAATAGAGCGTGGTTCATTACTTAGCTTTTCGCTCATTTGATCAGTGAGAAGTTCATTTTCTGAAGCTTTAGCTTGTTTGATAATCTCTTTATTTACTTTTCGAATATAGCCAGGCGGAGTCCACTTTTTTAATGCCCCTTCTTTGTTATTCTGCTTTAAAGTCGGGGTGTTTTCTTCTTCTAGATGTTGGTTTAGAGCTATTTCTCGTGCTTGTTCGATTGGGATAACCTCTGCCATTTGTAGATTCTCTTTCTCTGCTTGTGGATTCTCGTTTTCTTGTCTTGTATGATCCGTAAAGTGTTGTGTATCTACCTTATTTAGATTGTGTGATATTGTGTTCTCAGCTCCCTGTGTCCCGTTTCCTGCTATCTTTTCTCCGTTTTCTGTTTCTAGTTCCTCTTTTCCTGTTTCCTGCTCCCCGCTCTCTAGCTCTATGATTCCATGAAAACAACTTGTGCTATTGACACTACCATCAGCCGCTTTCCACATACTCCAAAAGTAAACAGTACCCTTATCCCAATCGGTAGGTATGCTAAAATGAGCGTATTTATCAACGCGATTTCCTACATTAGATATTGCTGTAAATTGGTCTAAGGTTTCGTTATACAGCATCATCGTCAGTTGATCTGTATTAAGTGTAAGCGCATTAACTAACCCATTTTCCCATTGTACTTTAAACTTACCTGTCTTTAGGCGATTGATCTTTTTGATTACAGCAGGAGCAAGGTTTCCGATAGATAGCAAGGCTTCTTCTACTTTGATGTGTTGTTCTCCATTGCTTAGCCCAATACCTTGCGTCATGAGTCTAGAGATCATCTGTTCCTTCCCAGCGATCCATTTTTTACCCTTCACCACAGGTGGGCAATTCGCATTGACAAAGTCTCTGAATTTACTAGCAAATGTTGATACTAGACTCATCTTATCCCATTGGAGCAATTGCTTCATGGATGGTTTTTTTCTTGACTTACGAGGTTTAGCACGGATGTAATTTATTCCTCTCCATGTTGCTCCAACTACTGTTCCTACTTTGCCATTTACTGGACCTAGTATACCCTGTTTGATTTCTGCCATAACTTATGTTTTTTGTGTTTTTGGTTTTTTGTGATTTTGTTTTAATTCACTGCTATCTAATGTATGTTCTTGTATACGAGATGGTTGTTTTTCGTATTTGTAATATAAAAAAATCAGCATACCTAGTACATAAGTAGTAAGAAAAATTCATAGGCTGTTCAGCCCTTTGTAGCTCTAACTTGATGGCTGAATGTGAATTAAATAGGTGTTCAAAACGAGTGAAATATTTTCTTTTTTAGTCAGATTTCACCTTGTTCAGTTGAAAATCAGATTCAAATTAGATGTTGCATTAGAGAAGAATAAGAGTAGAATGAAAGCTGAATTCTTGGGTAATTAGCCTTAATATCCAATTATTGTCCTATCATTCTCCTATAATTGTCCAAGGATGCGCTATAGGTACCTGTGTTTGTTGAGGTGAGAGGGTGTTGTAGAAATAAGTGAATAGTTATTAATTTAGGTTAATGAATTGGTTCATAGTATTTTGTTGTCTTATGCTATAAAAAAAAATAGAAAAAAAATGAAATTGGAAGTTCTCTAGAACGCTTCTAGAGTAGGTAGTGGAAAAAGAGAGGTATTTTGGGGTGACCTGAAAATAGTTTTTTGCTTGAAAGAGGAGGAAATATAAAAAAATGAAAACTAAAATTAATTAGAACTTTACTCTAGGAAGAGGTATGAGTCGTAGAGAGAAAGATAGGATTGTAGGTACTTGGGGAGTTAAGTAGGTAGTAAAAAAAATGCTCTGAATCAAGTGATTCAGAGCAGTGTTATAATCAGTGAGTTTTATTTTTTAGTTAAGACATTATAGATTACATAGAACCATCCTAGAAAGAAATGGATTATTGCCCATAATATGGATTGGTTTCTTGTCCAAGATAGATATACAGCGACAATAGAACCAATGGTTAGTCCTCCTCCCCATAGCTGGATAGATGGCCCTCCTGCAAATGTCATAGTAGTAGTCATCGCTAAAGCTAGTGTCCAAAATAAATTTGATTTAGTCATAGTTGATTGTTTTTGTGTTAATTAGCTCTAAAGTTAATCTATTTATGAAAACAAGTGTTTAGTTTAGAGTATTATTTTGTGAATGTAAAAGGTGTATTAAAGATTTTTCGAGGGGATAGAAAAACAAAACTTCAAGTAGCATATTACTGTTACCTGAGGTTTTACTGTTTTAGATATGTGGTGTGCTATGGACTAAGTAGCAAAAAAAAAGCCACTCGTATAGAGTAGCTTTGTATGTGTCTTAATGCTTGTGTAAGAATGCTTGTCTTTGTAGAAGTGTTTCTTCGCTTTCGACATGGTTGTCGTCAGGAATACAACAATCTACAGGGCATACAGCAGCACATTGCGGTTCTTCGTGAAATCCTTTACACTCCGTACATTTAGATGGTACGATAAAATAGAATTCGTCAGAAACTGGTTCTTGAGCAGCATCAGCATCTACTTCTGTTCCGTCAGGTAGTACTACCTTACCAGTCAGTGCTGTACCGTCTTTATATCTCCAGTCATCTGCCCCTTCGTATATCGCTGTATTCGGACATTCAGGTTCGCAAGCTCCACAATTTATGCATTCGTCTGTTATAATGATTGCCATAGCTTATATTTTGTTTTATATGTATTAACTTTGTATGCAAATTTACACCCAAAACAATTCACAAACAAGTCAATATGAATTTAGATGTTAAAAAAAATACATTTGTTAAGTTAGGTCAATTTTTAGCTCAATTTACTACAAATGAATTTGTAAAAAACAATGATGTATGTCATAATGATGAATTTTTCACAACATTTTCTGAACTGATTCACAGCTCAGTTCACTATAATGGATGGTTCACATTAGAGCAAGTAGTTGCCTCGATCAACTCTTGGGCAAGTGCGTTGACACCTGAGAATTTAGATAAATGGACTTCAAAATACGATTTTTCAACTGAGCCAAATAAGCGCATTGGATTGATTTTGGCAGGTAATATTCCCTTAGTAGGTTTTCACGATTTTATCAGTGTTTTAATTTCTGGTAATGTCGCTGTAATAAAGATGTCTTCTAATGATCAGAAGTTACTACCTTTCTTAGTAAAGTATATAGTAGCGGTGGAACCTGGTTTTGCTGATCGTTATGAATTTATAGAAGGAAAAATGGAGGGATTCGATGCTGTAATCGCTACAGGTAGTAATAATACAGCTCGCTATTTTGATTACTACTTTAATAGTGTTCCTAATATCATACGTAAAAATAGAAATTCTGTTGCTGTACTTGACGGTACGGAGAGTCATGAAGACTTAGTAGCATTAGGTAAAGATGTATTTACCTATTACGGATTAGGATGCCGCAATGTCTCTAAAATATTCGTGCCTGAGGGGTATGTATTTGACAGTTTCTATCAAGGGATGTATGAGTACAGAGATGTTATAATGTATGAGCGTTATGCTAATAATTATGATTATAATAAGGCTGTATTTTTAATGAGTGAGTTTAAGATTTTAGACAATGGATTCTTGACTGTTAAGCAAGATAATGGATATGCTTCTCCGATCTCATCTATTTTTTATGAGTACTATACGGACATTAATGAGGTAAGAACTCGCTTAGGGGAGGACGCAGATAAGATACAGTGTATGGTGTCTAATAATTTAGTAGAGGGAAGTATCGCATTCGGACAAACGCAGGAACCACAATTGTGGGATTATGCTGATAATGTAGATACAATGGAGTTTTTGTTGGGGTTATAGTGGTTATACATGGCACGGATTGCAAATCCGCGCCAGCGTTAGTAGAGACGCAATACTTTGCGTGTCACAGTTAATGGTTTACAGAATCACCCCATCACCAAAAAACAACATCACAAAAATACAAAATCACGAAAAAACATAAAAAGATGATTCAAGTGCATAATTTCTGTGCAGGTCCTTGTTTATTGCCAGATGAGGTATATAAGGGAGCTGCGGAAGCTGTTTTGGATTTTAATGGGAGTGGACTTTCACTATTGTCTATCTCACATCGCAGTAAGGAGTTTATGGCGGTGTTAGAAGAGGCACAGCAGTTGGCTCTGTCTCTGTTGGGATTAGAAGGCAAGGGGTATTCAGCTCTGTTCTTACAAGGAGGGGCAAGTATGGAATTCTTACGCGTACCTTATAATCTGATGAAATCTAAAGCTGGGTATATCAATACGGGTAACTGGTCTTCTAAGGCGATGGCTCAGGCTACAGCTTTTGGGGAAGTTAGTGTATTAGCATCATCTGAGGATCGCAACTATAGTTATATTCCTCAGCAGATAAATATACCTTCAGGTTTAGATTATGTACACTATACTTCTAATAATACAATCTATGGTACGCAGTGGCAAGATATACCTCAAGCTGACTGTCCTATAGTATGTGATATGAGTTCGGATATCTACTCGAGAGTGTATGACTGTGAGCAGATCGACTTGATTTATGCGGGAGCACAAAAGAACATTGGTCCTGCGGGATTAAGTGTAGTGTTGGTTAGAGATAGTATTTTTGGTAAGACAGGTCGTAGCATTCCTCAAATGATGGATTATGCGGAGCATATAGATAAAGGGAGTCTATATCATACAGCTAATGTCTTTGGTATCTATACTTGTTTATTAAATCTAAGATGGTTACGTAATCTAGGTGGCGTACAAGCTATAGAGAAGATAAACAATCAGAAGGCAGCTACTTTATATAGTGCTATTGATGAGTTAGATTATGTCGTGGGATTAGCGGATGTGGAGTATCGATCTAAGATGAATGTCACTTTTGACTTTAAAGAAGAACGTATGAAAGAGATATTCGATACCCTGTGTAAGGAGGCGAGTATCTTAAATATAAAAGGGCATAGAGTGGCTGGTGGATATAGAGCCTCACTTTATAATGCCTTAAAACAACAAAGTGTGGATGCACTAGTAGAAGTGCTTCACGCAATGAAAACAAAGATTTAATAAGAGTAGATGAGAATATTAGCTAATGATGGTATCCCTGAGGAAATAAAGATTGACTTGGAGGGATTAGGTTTTGAAGTAAAGGAAGTAAGGGTAGCTCACGAGCAATTAGTGAATTACACTAGTAAAAATGAGATAGAAATACTTCTGTTACAGCAAGGGACGTTACTTAATAAGACGATGATCGATGAGTTGTCTTTCTTGAAGGCTATTGTTTTTGCGGGTACACAGATAGATTTAGATATAATAGATTACATCAAAGGATGTGGGATTAAAGTAATTTGGGCAGAAGAGGCTTTGTCTAATGCTACAGCAGAGTTGGTGTTTGCTCATTTATTCTCAGGAGCTAGATTATTACAAGAGGCAAATAGAAATATGCCTTTAGAGGGTGATGCTAGTTTTAAATCACTACAACAGTCGTATAGTAGTGGGATAGAATTAGCAGGTAAAACACTTGGTATTATAGGTCTGAATGCAGCAGGAGAAAAGGTAGCACAGAAGGCATTAGCTTTAGGAATGAATGTATTGTATACAGATAGTACAGTGCCTAGTCTGAAAGCGGAGTTCGTCTTACCTAATGGTATACACTTCCCTGTAAATCTAGAATCTACTGATATGCATAGATTGCTACATGATTCGCATTTTATCACTATTCATACGAAGCATTATCAGAAATATATCTTAGATAAAGAGGCTTTTAGTCATGCTCATAACTTGATCGGAGTGATTAATTGTGCGTATGCAGAGGCGGTAAATGAAGTGGATTTAGTAGACCTTATTAACGCCGAAACTATCTTGTTTGCTGGGATAGATCGCTTTGAAGAAGAGCCTCATCCTGCAATACAAGTACTGATGCAACCTGCGTTCTCCTTATCTCCTAATATCAATGGAGCGACGGATGAAAGCAAAATGTTAATTTGGGATGAAATATTTGAAAAAGTTCAAGTATTGCGAAAATAATATAGTAGTTTTATCACTCAAAAAAATAAAACTATGTTAGAGCAAATTACAAAATTAGTAGAACAAATTAGTTCTTCTGAAGTAGCTAAAGGGGGAATCACTTCTGACCTTACAAGCGCAGTAACGAAAGAAACTGGAGACAGTATTATCAACGGATTAAAAGACAGTGTATCTTCTGGAGACATCAGCGGATTAACAAGTTTATTAACTGGTCAAGCATCTAATATCGCGTCTAACCCTATCGTTAGTGATATGGTAGGTAACTTAGCTACAAGCTTAATCGCTAAGTTAGGATTGCCTGAGAGCGTAGCAGATAGTTTTGCAAGTGGTGTAGTACCACAAGTAATCTCTGCTATAGTAGCTAAGATACAAGGAGGAGAGTCAGGATTTGACCTTTCTAGTATCTTAAGTGGACTAGGTGGAGGAGGAGCTCAAGACTTACTTGGGTCTTTATTAGGAGGAAAAGAAGGATTAGGTGGAGCAATCGATAAATTAAAAGGATTGTTTTAACCGACGTACCATATTGAATAAAAGGCGATTATCTAGTAATTAGATAGTCGCCTTTTTAGTTTATTTAGATTAAGTAAAAACAAAAGTTCTCAAAACTTGATTTTATGTTAAGTTATGCTTTATATTTGCTGTTATATAAAATAAGTCTAAATAAGTTTAAATTATGAAAAAATATTTACGATCACTTTTAGTGTTAGGTTTAGTAGCAAGTATCGCTTCTTGTAGTAGTGATGATAACAGTACTCCAAAGGATGAAACAAACGAGGGAGGAGAGAATCAGAAAGCAGAGAGATTTATTATCGCTGCTTCTTCATTAGAGCATACAGGTATTGCAGATTACTTACTTACAGTAGAAGATATCGATAAAGGGGTAGTTACTCTTAAGAATAATGGTATTGAGCAAGATGGTGCTTACCGTTATTATTTAACAGCTAAGAATAAATTTTACAGTTTATTATATGGACAAGGTAGTCCTGGAGCTGTGACAGCTTATGCTTTAAACAAGAATGGAAAGTTACAGAAGACTAATAACTTCGTGACTGAGACAGTACAAGTATATGGAGCTATAGATAATGACTTCGTAATGTGGAAAATACCACGTTCAGGAGTAGAAATTGCACCTTGGTACATTGTGAATACAGATTCTGATGCTATCGTTAAGCAAGGAGTTATTAATACAGTTGAGCTTGCTAACAACGGAGAAAGAGCACACTTCAGTGGATTGACTCAGATGGGGAATAAATTAGTAGCTCCTTATTTCTCTATGAGAGGTATAGAAGGTGATGTATGGGGAACGTCATTTCCTAATACAGCATGGGCTGCAGTATATGAATACCCAAGTATGAAGTTAGAAAAAGTAATCAAAAGTGATAAGAGTTCTTATATCGGTGGTTACTTTAAAAATGGTCTAGTACAAGATGAAAAAGGAGACGGATATGCATTCTCTAGTGCTAATGTAACAGATAAAGGTAAAGTGCTTACTAAGAACCCATCAGGGATCTTAAAAATAGATGGTAAAACATTAGAGTTTGACAATACTTACTTCTGGGATATAGAAAAAGCGACTAACGGATATTTCGTGAACAACTTTATCTATGCAGGTAAAGGAAACTTCATCGCTAGACTTGAGAATAATAAGTTAGAAGAAGGAGATGTACGTTATGCAACTCTTAATGTATATAACAAAACATTCAAATGGGTAGATGGATTACCTTCAGGTATTAAAGACTTAGGTTTTGCTGATAAAGGAAACTATTCTGCTATGGATGGTAAGACAGTTTATGTTGGTATTACTACTAAAGAGGGAAGTTTTATCTATAAAATGGATGCTGAAACAGCGACTGCAACTAGAGGTGTGAAAGTAGAAGGTGGTACTATTACTGCTATTACTAAAGTAGCTTCAAAATAATACTATAGTTTATAAAACGGATTAAAGACAACCTAATTACAAGGTTGTCTTTTTCTTACATCAATATTATAATAATACACATGAGAAGTTTTATAAAATACTTTATAGTTGTCTTCTTGGGTACGATTCATCTAGGATACGCACAAGAATTAGTTAATCTTCAAGGAGTGGTTAAAGACAATTTAGGAGAGACTGTCATTGGGGCAACTGTAGTAATAAAGGAGAACAATAAGTTCGGACAGACTGATTCAAATGGGAAGTATATAATTCCTAAATTACAATCTAATAAGCAATACACTGTAGAGGTAAGCTATATCGGTTATACTTTTTTCTCACAGCAGTTGACATTAACTGGGGATAAGACATTTAATATTACGCTGAAGCCTGATAACTATAATTTGTCGGAGATTAATATACAAGCGAAAAGTAAAGTACAGTTAGTTAAAGAGAAAGCATATAATGTAGCAGTAGTAGATGCTGTGAAGCTTCACAGTAGAGCTATGGATATAGGGCATGCTCTAGATAAGGTAAGTGGTATCCGTGTAAGAGAAGATGGAGGAGTGGGATCTAATATGAATATTTCTTTAAATGGATATAGTGGTAATCAGATAAAATTCTTTATCGATGGGATACCTATGGATAATTTTGGTTCTGCTTTTCAGATGAATAATATTCCGATTAACCTTGCTAATCGAATAGAGATATATAAAGGAGTAGTACCTGTTGGTCTTGGATCTGATGCATTAGGAGGAGCTATTAATATTATCACGAATACCTATGACAAGACCTCATTAGATATGTCTTATTCGTATGGTTCATTTAATACGCATCGTACAAATGTGAACTTCGTATTCGTAGATAAAAAGTCAGGTTTCTTTACGCAATTAAATGCATATCAGAATTACTCTGATAATGATTATAAAGTACGTGCTGATGTTAATGACATTAATTCAGGTGTTATCATTGGTCAAAATGTAAAAGTAAAACGCTTCCACGATAAATATCACAATGAGAACTTCGTAGGACAGATAGGATTAGTTAATAAGTCTTTTGCTGATCGTATTGCTATTGGTATTAATCTAGGACAGAGTTATAAAGAGGTACAAACAGGAGCTAGAATACAGACTGTCTTTGGAAAGTTACATCAGCGAGGGGACATAGTTATGCCTACTTTCGTATATAAAAAGAACAATTTATTCACTGAAGGGCTAGATGTAAGTATTAATGCTAATTACAACCTTGGAAGTGACCAAGTGATTGATACAGTCTATAGAAGATATAATCTTTTAGGAGATTATGTAGACTATGAAGATATGTATGGTAAAAAAGGAGGTGAACGTAATCGTACCTTGTATAAGTATAAGAATAATAATGGTATGGTGAATACTATTGTTAATTACAAGTTAGGTAGTAAGCACAACTTCTCTTTGAGTAATACGATTAACTTCTTTAAACGCAAAGGTGAAGATGAGTTGTATCCAAATGATATATTAAAAAATAAACCATCTGAGACAACTAAGAATATTAGTGGGTTAAGTTACCAATATACACCAAGTACAGTGTGGGGTGTGACTGCTTTTGGGAAGTACTATAATCAACATATAAAGTACACAGAATCTTATAATCCATCAGGTCAATGGGGAGACTATGCTTATAGAGAATACAAAAAAGACAATAATGAATTTGGATATGGTATTACAGGATCTGTATTTGTTTTAGATAATTTACAATTAAAAACTTCGTTTGAGAAGAGTATAAGATTACCTTCTTCTAATGAGCTTTTTGGAGATAATGTGAATACTGTTGGGGTAGGAACCCTTAGACCAGAGAAGAGTTATAATTATAATCTTGGAGTAAATTATCAACCACATATCGGTAAATATCATTCGTTTAATATTGATGTCAATGGTTTCTTTAGAGATTCAAAGGATTTTATTCATCAAAAATTGATAGGAGCAACTAAAGATAAATTAGGTTTTGAGAACGTTGCTTCTATAAAAAATACAGGTATAGAAGGAGAGATTAGGTATTTCTATAAGCGAAACTTCAATATTGGTGTGAATGGTACGTATCAAAATATGATTAATACAAATAAGTATGTGGGAGGATTAGAAAGTCCAATTTATAAAGACAAAATGCCTAATATTCCTTATATGTATGGAAATGCTGATGTTAATTATACTTTTGATAAAGTATTTAAGGATGACAATCTGACATTAGGATATTCAGTGATGTACATCAAGTCATTTTATTTGTATTGGCCATCTTTAGGATCAAGGGCTGATGGAAAGTTTGATGTGCCAGATCAGGTATCTCATGACTTATTAGTAACGTATAGTTTTGGAAAAGACACAAAGTATCAGTTCACTTTTGAAGCACGTAATATGTTTGATAAAGTAGTATATGACAACTTTAGTTTACAAAAACCAGGAAGAAGCTTCGTAGGTAAATTTAGATATTTCTTTTAATTATAATTGGTTAGTTAGCATATTTGAACAAGAAGAGTATATCATTTAATAAGTTGTTGTAAGAGCAGTAATCTCAGTGATGAGGTTGCTGCTTTTTTTGTTATCTTGTATGGATAATTAAGTTAGAATAAAGATGAATATAAGTAATATAGTAAAAGACTTTATACAGTATTTAAAGAAGCCTGATTTAGCTTGTATAGTTGCTACTAAGACTGAGAAGATCGTTTTGGTCTTTAGGTTATGGCTAATAAGTTTGTTTACTATTGTTCTATTAGGAGTTGTGATAGATCAGATGATAGATGTCCCTACTCCAGATTTGTTTGATATTAAATTAAAGGAATTAGGGGTGCCATTATTTGTGTTGTTTGTCACTATTTTTGGACCACTATTTGAAGAGATTACCTTTCGTTTGCCGTTGAGGTATAAGCCTTCCTATCTTATTATTTCGTTTGTGTTTATTGCTTTTTATATTGTTGGAAGTATAAGTAAAATAAGTGATTCAGTAACTATAGGTTTAACTATCTTGTTTACAGTATTGTTCTTATTATTGAATTATTTTATTAGTCAGAAAGGTGATAAGAGTCAGTCATTTTATATTAAGTATTACCCCTATATATTCTATGGTTTAGCTGTTGTATTTGGGTATGTACATATTGCTAATTTTGAGGAGGTTAATACGCGTATATTGTTGTTATCACCACTTATCGTATTGCCACAATTAATAACAGGATTGGGAATGGGATATGTCAGAGTGCGCTTAGGATTTTGGTATGGAGTATTCTTTCATATATTACATAATTCTGCTATAACAGCAGTTATGTATTTAGGAGGGTATTTTGACATTTGATAATTTAACAGTGTATGATTAATGAGTTTTGAATAAAAAATAAGACAACTTAATTTTGAATAATTATCTTTGGTAGTATAATATAAATCGTGGAGTTATGAATAGTATACATTGGCATACGAAGGTATTTGATGAGTTAACAGTGAATGAGTTATATGATATAATGCGTTTGCGTACAGATGTGTTCGTAGTAGAACAGAATTGCCCTTATCCTGAGTTAGATGGCAAGGATAAGAAGTGTCTGCACATCTTTGCGACTAAGCTAGATCAAGTAGTAGCATGCGCACGTATAGTGCCTCCTGGAGTTAGTTATCCTGAGATATCTATTGGTAGAGTCGCTGTACATGCAGATTTTAGAAAAGATGGATACGGACGTGTATTAATGCAACATGCGATAGATAAAATAGCAGAAGAATTCGGAGAACAAGCTATACAGATAGGAGCACAGGGCTACTTGAAGAAGTTCTATGGTTCTTTTGGATTCGAACCGTCATCAGAAGAGTATTTGGAAGATGGTATTCCTCATGTAGATATGATTAGAGAAGCTAAACACTACTGGACAAAATTATAAAAACAAAGGGCAATAGTGGTTAGCTATTGCCCTTTGTTATATAGCTATTATACTTTCTTTAGTTTCCACTTTCCTTGTTTAAACAAGATGAAAGCAAGTATAGCGATTAGAACTTCCGCTGAAGGTATAGCTATAAAAGCTCCTTTAGGTCCTAGATCAAAGTAATATGTCAAGAGGTAAGCAAAAGGTATTTGGAATAACCAAAAACCTACAACGTTGATTATCGTCGGGGTAATCGTATCTCCTGCTCCGTTAAAGGCATTCATTAAGGTCATCCCTGCTCCATAAGCTACGAACCCTATAGCCCCAATATATATCGCCTGAATAGCAACAGCTTTAATGGCAGGATCCGTAGTAAAGAATGAGGCTAGTATCTGCGCCATAGTAAAGAAGATAATCGTAACGATCGCCATATAAAGAACATTGTATTTAAGGGTAGCAATAACAGATTTATATGCTCTGTCAGGATTGTTGTTTCCTAGGTTTTGCCCCACTAGAGTAGAAGCTGCATTACTTAGCCCCCAAGCAGGTAATATAAAGAATACTAATAGACGTAGACAGGTAAGGAAACCAGAAGAGCCTATCTCACCTCCACTCTGTGCTACTATTCTCGCTAGTATCACCCAACTACAAGTAGGGATCATATACTGAACCATCCCTGGTACGGCTATCTTAATGATATTCCACGTCATCTCCCACTGTATCTTAAAGTAGTGAAGTCTAAGTTGTATTAAAGAGTCTTTTTTAGACAGATAGTATAGTTGATAAACCACTCCCATACTTCTACCAATCGCTGTAGAATAAGCAGCTCCCTCTAATCCCATCTCTGGGAATATCCACCAACCTCTAACCATAATAGGGCATAGGATGATGTTGATAATATTACCAAAACCAAGACTCTTCATAGCGATAGCAGCATTACCTGCACCTCTAAAGATTCCGTTGATTAAGAATAATAACATAATAGACACACAGCTTACTAGTAATATTCTGGTATAACCGTATCCATATTCTGCCGATTCTTCTGAGGCTCCCATCCATAGTAACCAGTCTTTAGCAAATATAAAGCCTAAGATACTTAGTATAATGGTGATGATAATGGATAGTGTGATGGCTTGAGCAGCATTCTGTGCGGCTTTTTCTTTATCTTTTTCTCCGATACGCCTAGCGACAATAGCTGTAGCCGCCATACTAATCCCAATACAGATGGCATAGATAATAGAGAGTAGAGACTCTGTCAGACCGACACTCTGTATGGCATACGCACTCTCTTTAAGATGTCCTACAAAGTATAAATCCACTAATGCAAATACAGATTCCATCAGCATCTCAAACATCATAGGGATAGCAAGTAAGAATACAGCTTTATTAATAGACATATTCATCAGATCAAAATTCTCGCTAGAGAATGATTGTTTGATAAGAGCAAGTATAGAGGTTTTTGATGTTTGAGTTGTTGTCGACATGGGTAATGAATTGTCATAAGTAATTTAAGGATTCAAAGATAGTTTTTTTAGGTAGTTATGATTTGCATCTCTCCTTTTTTTATATGAATGGTATTTAAGGGGTAAATATTTTTAAAAGAAATGAATGTTTTAAGTGTTTGTTTATTAGTTATTTAAGTATGAGGTGTGTGAATATTTCTATTACAACTATTTATTTAGTTGTAAAACTAAATAAATAGTTGTTAGTTTGGTGTAACGATTATTAGTGAATATATTCTATTATTAGGATTAAAATGATAATATATCTTTATAAAAGTTTTTGTTTTTGTAGTATATTGGTTATTGTGTTGTAACTGCGAAAACTTTAATTGTTAATAAATATGTGTTGTGAGTAAATAGAAAACCAAATAACTAAAACCATTATAAATTATGATTAAAGTATTGTGTATATCAGCCACCTTATTATGTAGTGCAATTATCGCTAACGCCCAAGAAAAGATAGATGTGATGAGGTATGAATATCAGTTAACTTCTCCTTCTACAAGTGCTACAGGGGATGAAGAGTCACTTCAGAGTAGTACAGAGATTATCTACTTAGATATTAAAGGAACTGAGTCTAGATGTGGTAGTGAAGGAAATCTTAAGCGAGAGGAAACTTTACTAGAATTCTCTACGGGAGCTAAGAAAGACGCAGACTTCAGTGTGCGTATGCAGGCTTTAAGCCAATACAGAAGTAGAGTGAAATGGCTAGTTTATAAGAACGGCTCTCAACTTAATACTTATGGAAACTCAGGGATTGAAGCTTATAATTTGGGAGAAACCAATAATCTAGTGAAGTGGAATATCTCTAATGAGATAGAAGATTATAACGGTATGAAGGTGCAAAAGGCTATTGGAGAACTTAGTGGACGTACCTGGACGGTATGGTTTACACAAGAGATTCCTTTAATAGATGGACCTTATAAGTTTAAGAATCTACCGGGTTTCGTAGTAAAAGCAGAGGACAGTACAGGAGATTATAAATTTGAGTTCCTAAAGAGTGAAAAGGCTACTACTGCATATTGGTTGTCAGGTAGACATGAGAAAGCAATGAATGTAGATAAAAAACAATGGGATAAGATTAGAACTGTCAATGCAAATAAGAGTTTTTCTCAACTAATGAATGAAAGGGGAGGAACAGCTACGTTTAAGATGGTGGATGAAAAGGGAAAGGATATCACAGATGATATGACGAAAAAGAAGATGGGGAAAGAGGATAAACCGATAGAGTTTTATTAATACCTTAAATCCGAGAATAACATTTAAACGAGAATGAATTGTACCAAACAGAGCTAATTGGGGCTATGTAAAGTTGACTTAATTCACAGTAAATGGTAGTTGTAGATTTCAGGTAACAACAATTAAACCACCTTATTAACGATGAAATACTATTTATATATACTTCTTTTGATAAGTGTATCTGTACAAGCACAGGTCGTTATTAAAGGAAAAGTAAGTAATGAACACAAGGCAGGTGTAGCTAATGTGATCGTCTCAGTGCTTAATCTAGAGACTAATGCTGTGATCGCTTATGAGATGTCTGATGATAAAGGAGCATTCCATATACCTGTTAAGACCACACTAACTCAACTTAAGATAAAAGCATCAGCAGTCAACTATAGTGTATTTGAGAAAACGATAGAGAATAAATCTCAGGATGTTCAGGTACAACTAGTGGATGAGTTTACTGAGTTACAAGAGATTTTTGTGAAGGCATCAGCGATTACGCAGCATAATGATACATTAGTATTTGATCTTAGCAAATTTGCCGGAAAGAATGACAGGGTATTAGAGGATGTGATTAAGAAGATGCCTGGTATGGAAGTGAAGAGTAGCGGCGAGATAGAATATCAAGGCAAGCCTCTTAACAAGTTTTATGTAGAGGGAAAAGACCTAATGCAAGGAAGCTACGGCGCCATTACTAAAGCTCTTCCTAATCTGCACGTGAGTAAATTAGAAGTGATAGAGAATCACCAACCTATTAAAATGCTTGAGGGCGTAGTCCCTTCAGAGAGCCCTGCCATAAATATACGATTGAAGAATAAGATCAGTCTGAGTGGAAGTGCTAAGATCGGGATAGGAGCAGATCCTCTATTGTGGAACAGTACGGTATCTCCGATGTTCTTTAGCAAGGGCTTACAATATCTAGTGAGTTATGACACGAATAACTCTGGCGAGGATGTCGTTAATAAGTTTAGGGCATTTGGTAGTATGGGATCTTTTGATGTCTATAACTATAAGAAAAGTACAGGACAGACATTAAGTATGGTGACTACAGCCTTGCCAAGTATAGATAAGTCGAGATATTTATTTAATAAGACACATCTAGGTTCTGCTAACTTCTTGACAAAGTTTACAGATAAGGTAGAGATGAATACAAATATAGTTTATACTAATAATGAGATAGAGCGCACAGGGGAAGAGTCTACTGAAATCAAGAACCTTGACGCTAATGGGAATCCAACGAATATAATCCAATATAGCAGAAAGAATAACAGTATGTACTTCACCGAATCGTTTAATTCGAAGTTTACGATTACGAAGAATACAAAAGATAACTATCTGAAAGATTATGTGACGTTTAATATTAGTAGAGATAAACAACGTGGTTTGTTGTTGCAGAATAATGACCCAATACAACAAAGTGTGCTGTCTCCAACTTTTACATTGCAGAACTCGCTGAGTACATTAATACCTGTAGGAAAGAACAAGTTTGCCAACTTTAAGTCTATGATTGACTTTACCCGTGATAAGCAAGACTATGATGTAAGAAGTAATGGCAATGTTAACTTTCCTAATACAGACTTAAAACAGTATGATGTATTAAGTCAGTCTTTTGTAGATAATACTTTCTACACGCAGAATGCGGTCTCACTATCGTGGAAGTATAGAAAGTGGACATTCACAGAAGAGTATAGCTTATTGTATGAGAATAAGCGTTTTGAAACAGATTTGTATGGGCAAACTAATCAGACTACTTGGCTTGGTAAGGAGTATCAGAATGATCTAACATATAATCAGTTCACTAATCGTTTAAACTCAAGCGCTAGCTTTAAAGGGACGTCGTGGGATATGACCTTTAGCCTACCGGTGGTATGGAATAGTATTAGACTAGATGATAATATCTTGGATACTAAAGACACGAAGAATGCTGTAGACTTTTTGCCTTCTGTCTACTTGGCTTATAAAGCGAGTAATATGTGGACATTTAGAGGAGGAAGTAATATCTCTAAAAGTTATACTAATATAAGTCAGTTGTACAGTCAGTATATATTCAGTGGTTTAAACTTTACAGCAAACAAAGGAAAGATAGAAGACTCAAGAACAGTCAGTACAAATGCGAGGTTTGAGTTTAAGAATCCTTTCAATGGTTTATTTATGAATGGAAATGCTTTTCATAATTATACGAAGAAAAAAACAATGTTATCACAGACCATAGATGAGAATGGTCAGGGTGTAATAGAACTGATTGATAGAGATAATACGTTTACGGTACAGATGATGAACTTAAACTTCGGTAAGTTCTTTAGTGAGTATAGTTCTAATCTAAAGGGGAGTTTTTCTTTAAATAAGAATAAGTCAGAGATATTGCTTAATCAATCTTTAAGAGACGTCACTACTTATAATTATATATATGGAATACAGGTAACTAATAATTACTTTGACTGGATGAACTTTACGTATGACTTCACGTATACAGAAGATGAACGCAAAGATATCAAGCAATCTACTTATTCGTATGGCAACTCACATAATGTACGTATAGATTTGATCCCTTTTAAATCACATAGCTTTGTTTGGAAGTTAGACTATCAGGAGAATGTATTTAGCCAACAGAAGTTCACTAATAGATTTATGGATGTGATGTACCGCTTTAAGTGGAATAAGAAGAAGATAGACTTTGACTTCGAGTGGAAGAATATACTAAATACTAGAGAGTATGAGCAAGTAGTGATTAATAGCATACAGACTTCTACGACTCAGTTTAAACTTAGACCGTCACAGTTCTTGTTTTCTGTGCGATTTAATTTTTAATCAATATAAAACCTCCTATTCACTAATGAGTAGGAGGTTTACTTTTATAGACTCTTATATAATATAGTCTTGTTTACTTACTAAAGTTCTTTTGTGAAATGACTGAATAAATAATCTATATTAAAGTATTTAATCTTGCGAAGCCTTAATGGTCTTAACGGATATGCGAACGTCAATAGGTGCAAATTCTTAGGAACAAAATTCTGTTTGAGCGCTAGCGAGTTCATTTTGTTACAGAATTAGTACCTTAATTGACCGCTTAGGAGTTACAGCCTTGATTTTTTTTGTTACTTTTTTTAATCAAGTAAAAAAAGTAAATAATCAACCGCGTAGCGAAAACCTAATACATAAAGAATGTTTTAACCCAGAATCAGCATTAGCCAAATACTACAAAGAAATTCTACTTCATACCTCTTTCACTTCTTCTAAAACCATACTATTGTATGCTTTTTTCATAAGTTTAGAGTTATCTTGTATAATTACTTTTCGTTTATATGTCTATCGCTGATTCTGGGTTTAACTAGGCAGATTAATGAGTAAGTAAAAATATAAAACCTCCTATTCACTAATGAGTAGGAGGTTTACTTTTATAGACTTTTATATAATAGAGTCTTGTTTTACTTACTAAAGTTCTCTAAGTCCCTTACGTTCTTTTGCACACTCACTGCTGCGAATAGAGAAAGTAAATAAGAGATTGCATAGAATCCTTTTTCACTTAATAGCATTTCGGCATTGATTAGTCCGATAATCAATAAGGTAACACTTGCTAATGTACCTATCCATCCGATAGTATAAAATATAGGTGTCACAGGAACTCCCTCTATCTTATCACGTACACTTTTTTGTAATGCTACTACAGCGAATAGACCAAATAATAGAAGTGTAAAATAGAATCCTTTTTCACTTAATAGTATCTCTGCATTCCATAATCCAATAAGAAATGTTGTAACTCCTATTCCTAGTGCTAACCACGCTACTGATACGTAAATAGCCGAAGGCTTAAATCTGTCTAAGTTTTGGTTATTAGACTGCAAGTGCGGTTTGTTTGTATTATCAGATTGTACTTTATTCGTAACCTCTGTTTCTTTTTCTTCTAACATAGTTTTTGTATTTTAAAGTAAATATATGTAAAATATTAACACATGTTGTTTTGATAGTATTTTTATGCGGAAAAGTTTTTGATGTAATTTAGCATAATATTGATGTGAGAGATTTAAAAACGATTTTCACAGACTGTTTTTAGTAGATAGTGTTACTAGCTTTTTTATCTTTGCCACTATGTTAGAGATTCTTTACCAAGACGAATATATTGTAGCCATTAATAAACCACGTGACTTATTAGTGCACAAATCTTTTATAGCAAGTGATATTCAGGAGTATGCCATTCAGATCTTAAGAGATCAAATAGGGCAGTATGTCTATCCGGTACATCGCTTAGATAGAAAGACTTCAGGGGTATTGTTATTTGCTCTTGATAAGGAAGTTTTAAAAGTACTAAATGATGACTTTGCCACTCGCAGTGTAGAGAAGAAGTATATCGCTATCGTAAGAGGATATACCATAGAAGAGGAAACAATAGACTACGCCTTGACAAATGACAATGGGCAAGTACAAGAAGCAAAGACTTATTATAAAACCCTACAACAAGTAGAAGTAGATATGCCTTTTGGCAATCACTTGACTTCGCGTTACTCACTAGTAGAGGCGCATCCTGAGACAGGACGTCAACACCAACTGCGCAAACACTTTAAACATATCTTTCATCCGATATTAGGTAGCCGCCCACATGGCTGTAATAAGCAGAATAAGCTATGGTTAGATACACATGGATTAGGAGCAATGTTATTGCACGCTCTTGAACTAAAGTTCACACACCCTATTACTAAAGAAATAATAGAACTTAGAGCGACTATCGATGATCAGTATCGCAAGTATAATGCTGTATTAGGATTCGACCTAGAACAGTATTATTAGGTTTACAGTTATCAGTTAACGGTTCACAGTTTGTACCTAGCGTGTGAGGAATGCATGGTGATAGTTTAAGTTAATTGGTTTGTAGAGGCGTCAATACTTTGTGTCTCACCCAATCCTTTTTCATAAAGTAGTAATATTTAATCAGGTAGTTCAAAGTCAGGAGGTTTTTCAGCGAGATATAATCCATCACACCATAACAAAAAAACAACATCACAACATCACAAAAAAACAACCAAAATCACTCATACCTCAGTGCTTCCACAGGGTCTAACTTAGCTGCCTTCACAGCAGGATATAAACCTGAAATAATAGCCACAATAAATGTAGTAGTGAATGCCGCTATAATAGCAGTCCACGGAATAGTAAAGTTAAAATGCATAACCTGTGCTAAGGCATAAGCGGTTAGAATTCCTAGCATTGTACCTAGTAATCCTCCTAATTGACCAATGATAATAGTCTCTGTAAAGAATTGAACAGCGATAGTCTTTCTCTTGGCACCTAGTGCTTTTCGCACTCCTATTTCTCTCGTTCTCTCGGTTACAGATACTAGCATAATATTCATTAAGGCTATAGAAGATCCGAGTACTGTAATTAGCCCGATTACCCAAGCTGCTACATTTAGCATATTGACCTGCGTCATCATAGAGCGTATTAGATCATCACTGCGTTCTATCCCAAAGTTGGAATGATGTGCAGGAGTAAGTCTTCTTATGTTTCTAAAGTCTAGTGTAGCTTGATCTACTGCTTGATTAAGTAGGTTGTCTTGCATTAACCCTACTTTTATATCATAGTTTACATTAGCAGCATTAAATATAGAACGGGCGATTTGGATAGGAATAAAGATTCGTTGATCTTCATTCTTACCGAATGTACTCCCTTGTTCTTTTAGCATTCCTATAATCTTGAATTTATATCCTCTGATAGAAATCGTTTGGTTAACAGGAGATTGATTCTTAAACATTTTTTTAGAGAAATCAGATCCCACTACACAGACGAAGTGATCATTGACAATATCAGTATAACTAAAGTTACGCCCTTGCTGTACTAATAATCCACTATTTGCTAAGTAGTTCTCATCACAGCCGATGATAGGCACTTCTGGATCTGTCTTCATATAATCATTCTTTACCTCTATATTATTAGCGGCATTAAATGAGATAGATACACTAGTCAAAGGGAAAGAATACTCTTTTTTAAACTCCTGTGCTTGTGCGTAAGTGATAACAGGATTGACCTGCTGCACAGATTTATTCTTTGCCATTCTACCTGATACATCATACTGTAATATCGTGAATGTATTGGCTCCCATAGAGGCGAAGTCATTTAGTATAGTGTTGCGCAGTGCAGAGACTACAGCTAATATCCCCACTAATGCCCAAATACCGATAGCGATGATAAACACTGTGATACAAGTACGTAGGATCTGACTCCTGATACTTGTAAGGGCGATTCTCATATTTTCGATACTGAGTTTAAACATAATGGCACGTAAATTACTGATATAGTAAAAATACACAAAAAAGTTTAAAATACTTCCTTGTCTGTAATTCTTAAATTATGTCACAAATCCTTCTTTTAGGCTATAGTTTGAATAGGTTGATTTTAAAAAAAGTAGTAATTTTGTGTATTAATAATACATAAAAATTAAACAGAGATGGCAAAGAAACCTGGAATACCAAAAGGTACAAGAGACTTTTCTCCAACAGAAGTAGCAAGAAGACAATACATCATGCAAACTATCCGACATGGATTTGAGAAATTTGGTTTCCATCCCATCGAGACTCCTTCTTTTGAGAACCTTGATACGCTATTAGGTAAGTATGGTGAAGAAGGTGATCGCTTAATTTTTAAGATATTAAACTCAGGTGATTATTTGAGTAAAGTAGATGACGCTGCGTTAGAGAGTAAGAATAGTCTTAAACTAACTAACCAAATCTCTGAGAAAGCATTGCGTTATGACTTGACTGTTCCTTTCGCTCGTTACGTAGTAATGCACCAAAATGAGTTAGACTTCCCTTTTAAACGTTACCAAATGCAACCTGTATGGCGTGCTGACCGCCCTCAAAAAGGGAGATATAGAGAGTTCTATCAGTGTGACGCTGACGTGATCGGATCTACATCATTATGGCAAGAAGTGGAGTTCGTGACGTTATACGATAGAGTATTTACAGCGTTGGGAGTACACGGAGTAACAATTAAATTAAACAATAGAAAGATATTAGCAGGTATCGCTGAGGTGATCGATGCAAGTGATAAACTAATCGACTTCACTGTCGCTCTTGATAAACTAGATAAAATCGGTGAAGAAGGAGTGAGAAAAGAGATGACTGAAAAGGGTATCTCTGAAGAGGCTATCGATAAAGTAAAAGCATTATTTAACTTCACAGGTACATTCGAAGAGAAACTAGATAAACTACGCATTATGTTAGCTTCATCAGAAGTAGGACTTAAAGGTGTGGAAGAGTTAGCATTCGTAGGAAAAGAAGTAGCGCTTATCGGGCTACAGACAGCGAAGCTAAACCTAGATGTAACTTTAGCTCGTGGGCTTAACTATTACACAGGAGCGATATTCGAGATCGGAGCACCTGAGACAGTACAGCTTGGTTCTATCGGTGGAGGTGGTCGTTATGATGACCTTACAGGTATCTTCGGATTAAAAGATATGAGCGGAGTAGGTATCTCATTCGGATTAGATCGTATCTATCTAGTGATGGAAGAGCTTAACTTGTTCCCTGAGACAGTGAGTACATCTTCTAAAGCGATGTTCCTTAATATGGGTGAAGAAGAAATGAGCTACGGAATGCAAGCAGTAATGAAACTTAGAGATGCAGGTATCCGTACAGAAATATACCCTGATAAAGCGAAAGTAGGTAAGCAATTCCAATTCGCTGATAAGAAAGCAATTCCATTTGCTGTATTAGTAGGATCACAAGAAATGGCTGATCAGAAATATACACTAAAGGATTTAGCTTCAGGTGAACAGGCTGTATTATCGCTAGAAGAGCTAATAGAGAAACTAAAATAAAGAAGCATTAAGCTTGATTAATATAAGGTATGTGAGTAACTTCACATACCTTTTTTTATATCTATGAAGAAGAAACTAAGAACATTAACGGTTAATGAAACCGTATACTTATATAGTACAGGTGCCACTTATTTGTCAGAGACGGAAGAGAGTATCTTCACGATGCGCATTTTTATAGATAAGAAGAGTAAGTATGCGTTGCTAGTTCACTTTAGGACGTTAGATGATTATTATGTTGGTAATCCATTAAATCACGGAGCTTTACTTTATAATAAAATGCTTCAGAAAGAGATAGTGGTCAATTTAAATCGCCCTCTGTTTATTCGTCAGGCGTTAGATTATGGATTAAGTCAAGGGTGGAATCCCGAGAATGCTTCACTAACATTAGATGGCCTGCAACTATTAGTAGAATTGGGGTATGATATACAGAAGTTACTACTACAAAATAAGGTATAGGTACGTTGTATTTCGTTTTTTTGAATAAGGTGACATTACTCAGCTTTTAGTCCTTGTAATTTCGTAATTTTAAACTTTATTAAAGAAAAGTATAAAACAAACTAAAATAGATATGGCAAGTAAAAAATTAGGCAACAACCCAAAGATGATGATGTTTAGATTATTATTCGAAACTAAACCATCCATAGATTTGCAAGCAGTATTAACAGAATTGCACAAGGTGTTTCCTAATGTGACATTAGCTGAAGAGGCAAATGTGTTTACTTTTCCTGACTGTGAAGTAGAGTTTGAAGAAGGAATTGTACCTGCGCAGTGTGTGGTTATGCACGCTGAAGATGATAGTATCAAAAAGATAGACGGCAAGTATACAGAGCAGAATTGGCATTGGGAAGAAGGTGCAGATGCATTAGCGAAGTGTAACTATGAGATATTAGTGACAGACTTTTTAAGTCGTAGCCTTGAGCCACGAGTGAGAATCGTCTTGATGCAACAGATGTTATTTGCAATGGCAAAGGTGTCTAAACCAACCGTTATCGTTTCAGAGCATGGAGAGAAGTTAATCAATCCGGAAGTGTTTATGGCTGACTGTTTAGATCCTAACTATGTTGGTCTTGATTTAATGATTAACGTGCGTTTATATAATGTGGAGGAACCGGAACACGGAAGTTTATTGATGGATACAGTAGGGCTTCACGCTTTAGGTGTCTCAGATTTCCAATTCTTCTATGATGATGAAGCTATTCTTAATGATGTAGCAAGTCGCCTATGGGACTACGCTTACTATCTAATGGAGGCAGGAGATGTAATAGAAGATGGACATACGATAGAAGGACTAGAAGCAGGAAGCAAATGGCTATGTCAAAAACAGTTTGCGAGTTCACAGCCACGCCGTACTGTGATTAATCTGAAAGTAGATTAAGGAGTACACTTACATTTATACAACCTTAGATCAGCAACTACCATTTACTACGAATAAGTTCTACTTTACATAGCTTTAATTAATTCTTAAACCACACTAGAGTGTGCTTTAATCACTAATCTTGCTCTGTTTTGTATTATTTATTCTCGTTTAAACGTTATTTGCGGATTTAAGGTCTACAATTAAACGAAGAGAAGTAATAGCTAATATAGTTGTTACTTCTCTTTTTTTTGTAGATAAGTAATGAAAAACGTCTTGTTTTTAATTGTATTTTTGCTTCTCGAAGTAGAAATAAAAAAGTAAGGAGGTATGCAAGTGATTAGTGATGATTTTCAAAGTTTTATAGATAATTATTCCCCGTCTGATAGTGAGTGGATCGCTGTGGAATGGAACGGAAAGTACGGTGGTAAGTTTAAAGATGACAATTACCTGTTTAGAATACAAATAGCAGAGTTAGTTTGCGAACAGTTAGATACAGTTGATTTGGTGTTGTTAAGAGAGTTATTTATCAACTTGGGAATGGTTACTAAACTAAACTTTTCGGTCTATAACAAGTTTCATTTATTAGCAGAAACTTTATTAGAACGTGGAGGGACAGAATACTTATATGATTATCTATGTGCGGCTCATATCTCATTTGATACATTCTTAAGTACAGCAAGAATAAATTTAAGTACAGAACGATTAGAAGAATTGATTGTTTACTTCGATTATCTAAAGGAAACAGAGTTAGATACTGAGGTACAGAAGATGTTATCAGAACACATGCGCAATCGTTTAGAAGAGTTAAAAAACAAAGCATAAATATGAAAAAAGCGTTAGCTATATTGTTCCTTTTAATAGGATTTAAGGGGGTTAGTCAAGAGAGCACTATCGCTCCAACTACTGTAATGAAGATTGAGTCTTTAATGTCTTTGTTTGAGAATGAAGATAGAGAGGGAATTGCTAAGCGTGTGGTTTATCCTTTAAAGAGAGAATACCCAATACCTGAGATTACTACAGAGTTCGAATTTGTGAGTCGCTTTGAACAGTTATTTATACCTGAGTTTTCTGCTAAGATAGCGCACTCTGTTATCGCAGAATATAGCCCAATGAGGTGGAGAGGAATTATGTTTGATCTTGGAAGAATGTGGCTGACAGAGGATGGAGATATTTTCCGCATTAATGATCAGACAGAAGCAGAGAAAGATCTAAGAAATTCGCTAATTCAAGCGGATAAAAAAAGAATACACCGCAGTGTAAATAAGTTCTTAGCTCCGTATGCTGTTATAAAAGTAGGTCAAGATATCTGGCGTGTAGATAGAAAAAACAAAGACGTGATGCGTCTAGTGATTTGGATTGATGGTAAAACGATGGCAGAAGCACCTGATCAAGTATTAGAGGGAACTGAAGATATACAAGGGACAATGGCTAATAGAGTGCTTGAGTTTAAAGATAGAAAGACACAAGAGACTATTACTATCTTAATGGATAATCCTGAATCTACTGTACGTCATGAGGTGGTTATCATCATTAAGGACAGTGAAGGTAAGGAAAGAAATCTAACTGGATTATCTGATAATTAGTAGCTGTAAAATTTAAATAAGAGTAATCACAAAAGGGCTGTAACGTATGCGTTACAGCCCTTTTGTGGTTATAGTTGCTATCTGATTTTCAATGATTAGATATTGATAGCATCGTGGGTACATAGTGACTCCATTAAAACAGTCCTTTTAATGGAGTCACTATGGACTCATTATGGAGTCACTATGGACTCACCCAAAACAAGATACAAAACAAGATACAAAAAAAGACAGATTACCTATTGATTGAGATAATCTGTCTTTTTTTTGATTATTTGTTTACCTCAAATCTGCAAATAACGTTTAAACGAGAATGAATTATACAAAACAGAGCAAGATTAGCGATAAGAACACACTGTAGTGTGGTTTTAGAGCAAAGTGAAGCTATGTGAAGTAGAATTTATACGCAGTAAATGGTAGTTGCAGATTTACGGTTTTAGTATTATTCTAAAATCTGATGCCTTAATTTTTGATACTTTGTTTATAATCAAAGTATAATGCAAATTTAAGAAAATAAATATACCTTACATAGAGGGTGTAGTATTTAGTTGAGATTGTTTTGGTTTCTCATTAAAGATATGAAGTGATAATGTAGATCAATAGTCCTACTAGACCTCCTACGATAGTTCCGTTGATACGGATGTACTGTAAGTCTTTACCTACCTCTAGTTCTAGCTTGTCGCTTAGCTCCTGACCATCCCAACTATCTACAGTGTTGCGGATTAGTTGCCCTACTTCTTTGGTATTTTTAAGCGCTACTTTATAAATGGTATGCTGTATCCACTTGTTTATTTTAGCTTTGTTCTCTTCGTTGTTTTCTAGATCATCTGCTACACGAGCGATGCTCTTAGTGATATAGGTGCGCAGAGTAGACCGTTTATCTTCAAGCTGTGCAAGTAAACTTGTTTTGGTAGATTGCCACAGGTCAGACATATACATATTGATCTTCTCATCTGTGATAAATTGATTTAGTATTTCGTCAAACTTTGCTTTCCACGATGGAGAAGCCTCTATATCTACCGCTAACATTTCTAAGCGAAGTGTAATCTCCTTTCTGATTTTGTGATTCGGATCGCGAGCGATATCTTCTAAGAAAGTGTTGATACCATTTATTAATTGATTCGTCACTGCTTTACCACCGATAAGTCCTAGTATAGGCTTTTTCTCTACCACATTATCATAGATTTCCTGACGGTGTTCTTCTACATAGATTTGCGCTTTAGGCAGGATGATATCAAGCAGTTTATTGTGTTCATTTTGGTCGATAGCATAGGATACTCCTTTAGAAACGAAGCTCTGTATATTAATAGCTGCGATACCATCTTTCGCTTTTGCCATCATTAGATTGACAATAGTTTTGTCCTCTAGTTCTGTTAATATTCTCTTGGTTAGAGTAGCTAGTTCATTTTCTAATATCGTTTGGTTAGCAGGTTTGTTTAACCAAGAAGAAATCATATTCGCTAAGTCTACTTTCTCTACATAAGGGCGGATATTCTCAGAAGTCAAGAAGTTATCTGTCACGAAGTCGCCGAGGTTATCACCTATTTTATTTTTGCTATTAACGATAAGGTTTGTGTGCGGGATAGACATACCCATCGGATGTCTAAATAAAGCAGTCACTGCAAACCAATCCGCCAAAGCCCCTACCATAGCTGCCTCTGAGAACGCTTTGACATATCCCATCCAAGCTGCAGGAGTATGTCTGATGGCATAGACCATAATAATATAGACTAGTGCCATTAGGATAAATAGACCTGTAGCGATGCGTTTATGTTGTTGTAATTGTTTTTTCTTTTCGGTCATAGCAATGTGTGCTTAGGTGTTTAAAGATAATTGGCTATTTGTTTATTTCTTTACTTTTTTGGCTTGACCCCAAAAAGTAACAAAAAAGGTCAAGGCTCTAACTACAAAGCGGTCAATTACGGTTCAAATTCTGAAACTAGACAAACTCGCTATCGCTCAAACACTGTCTAGTTTTGCATAATTTGCACCTATTGACACTCGCTTTTACGTTAAGGCCGTTAAGGCTTCGCAAGAGTAATTGTGTTTATAAGTTAACTTAAGTAAGCATTTTAGAAGATATAGTGTTTGTTAATAGCTAATATAATGAAAAAAGAGAGCTTAAAAGCTCTCTTTTATAGTAAAAGTCATTAATTCGTGTGTTTTCGGATGTTTGAAAGTGATGCTTTCAGCGTGTAGATATAGTCTATCTGCCTTCGTACCGTATAGGTCATCACCAACGATAGGTGTGTTTAACCCATTAGGATGTGAGGCGTGCATACGCAACTGATGGGTACGCCCTGTAATAGGGTAGAAGTACACTTTCGTTTTGCCATCTTTGCGTTCGATTACTTCATAGCGTGTCTTCGCATATTTACCATATTCATAGCAAACCATTTGTCTCGGTCTGTCGTCAAAGTCTATTCGTAACGGTAGTTCGATTATCCCTTCATCTTCTGTAATAATCCCATCTAGCACAGCTACATATCGCTTCTCAAGTGTTTTTTTGATAAACTGACTTTGTATTACTTTATGGGAATCCTTGTCTTTAGCAATAATCAATATACCTGATGTAGGCATATCTAATCGGTGTACGATTAGGGGGCCTGTCGCATCAGGATAGCGCAATCTCATACGCTCATATACAGAGTCAAAAATATAGATACCTGGCACAGATAAGAAATCCTCAGGTTTATTTACGATAGCGAAGTACTCATCTTCATAGACTACATCGATAGGTCTGTTAAGTGCGGGATTAACTAACAGAGGATTATCCTCTACCTCTAGCCCCTCTAACATATGCCCTAAGATAGGTTCACACTTACCACGACAAGAAGGGTAGAAATGCTGGTGCTTGCGTATCTCAGACTTCGGAGATTCACCCCACCAAAATTCCCCTAATGCAAGAGGCATATATCCGTGTTCATACGCATACTGTATCAACTTAGGAGCTGCACAATCTCCTGCTGCCGCTGGTGGCTGCTGTACTACAGTCTTGGCAAATATGTCTAGTAAACTCTGTTGTTCACCTTTATAGTTTAGGAATTTGTAAGAAGCAAATAGCTTGTGTTGTAAGCCATTTGACTTGTTCTTGCGTTCTTCCTTTAGTGTATTTAATTCTTGTTCTACGCTATCAGTGATGGCTTTAGTAGTACTCACTTGCTCTTGCCAATATTCTGTCAATACACGGAGCTCATATTTATCTCTTAAGCTCTGTCTGACTAAGTCGTCATTAAGCAGTTTAAATTCTTCTTCTGACAAGAGAGGTTCTTGTGCCTTGCGGATAGCCTTGCGTTCGTTCTTAAGTGTTTTGTGTTCAGCTTTTCTCTGTTCTATCGCTTGCTTTTCATCTGCTAGTTGTTGTTTCAGTAGCGTTTTAGCGGAGGTATAGGTAGGATCAGACTCTAGAAGTTCTATTCTAGCATTGATCGTATTAATAGCGGTTACTTCCTCTCCCTCTTTAGCAAAGAAACCATCTTCATTCCACAGGTCGCATATTAAAGGAACATAGCCTTCTAAGTCAGTATGACTGCCTAACTTCCCTGAGAAAGCAGCTAAATATCCTAGTTCTCCCTCTGCATTCTTTACGATTAATACTCCGAACATCTTCCCTGTAGGCAGACAGTCTGCGTGTGCTGTATCAAATAAAGGAGCGATAAGCGGGTGAGAGCTTAACTCCTGCTGTAGCTCCTCTACTGCTATGACAGTCAGTGGGTGTGGTTCGTAATAAAAAGGGAAAGTAAACTTAGTTGGCAGTTCGATAGACTGCACATCTGTAGAGAACTTTCTGAAGATCGCTTTAGGCTGAGACATTTATTCTGAATATTTAAAGCGCAAAATTAAGGATAAATGAGAGATGGAGGAGGGGAATGTTTTAAAATTCTCTAAAGCCTACCAAAAGTTCACTATATATTTTGGGATCAAGAAGAGGGAGTAGTTGAAGTATTTGTTCTTTTTTGTTTAAGATAGATAGTTTTAAAGGTTTAGTCATATTAGGGTTGTTTTTTATTTCTTTTAAGAGAATTCTATCTTGACTATTATCATTTGCTAGTTTTTCTAAAATACAAATTGGTGTTTTAGTATTGTTAGCTATTGCTTTGAGAGTATAAGAATAGTTGTCTTGAGCTAATTTTTCTAATAATTTTTGTGATATACTTTGATTACTTGCAACGGCCACTCTTACAACCTCGGTTTTATCATCAGCGAGTTTATTTAATATAGAAAGTGGTGTGCTACTATTTTTACCAATAGAAATACGTACCAAGTAAATGTCATCATGAGAAAGCTTCTCTATCAACGTAAGCGGAAGATTTGGATTTAATGCCAATGATTCTCTAATCATGATGCTTACATCGTCTGTACCTGTAGATGTGTTAAAAATACTTATCAATATGGGAATAGGAGTGTTTGGATTGCTAGCTACATTTCCTCTAACAGCAGAATAAGTGTTAAAATCTAATTGTACTGTTGTTGTGTCTTGTGCTAGTTGTTCTAAAAGGTTAATAGGAAGTTTAGGGTGACCTGCAACGTTGTATCTGACATCTGCATTTTCATCAATAGCCAATCGTTCAAGAATATCTACAGGTGTGTTTTTGTTAATAGCAATTTCAGCACGTACTTCACTAATAGAATCATTAGCTAGATGACGTAATAGTGTAATAGATGTATTTTCGTTTTCTGCAATAGACATTCTCGTAGTATAGTCTTTTGCTAAGGCTAATTTTTCAAATAAGTTTTCAGGTAGTTTTGTATTTAGAGCTATTATACGAACGTAACGATCATCTGATTGTAAAAGTGAATGCATTTCCTGTAATATAGCAGGTGTAACATTTGGGCTATTGATTATGTTACCTTTTATATTACCTTCTTTGATATTGATAAGTGTAGAATCTTTTGAATACTCTTCTATTACTTGAGCAGGAGTATCTTTGTCAGAGAGGATCATTTCTATTAGATCAATCTTTTCATTCATTTCTAATGTATTGAATAGATTAACAATAGCTTCTCTGTTTTGATCAAGTTGTTCCTCTTGTTCTTTGTTTTTACAAGAAAGAGTACTAAATAATATTATTAGTATAAAAAGTTTCTTCATAGGGTGGTTTATAAGTGTACTAAGTTAGCTGATTAAATTTGTCATTAAGGTTACTAGTTTGATTTGTATAAGATTATGATTGTGTTTTTTTTTATCTTTAGTTATTAATAATAGAAGTAATAATCTGATACAAGAGGGATCTGATGTTGTAGGAATAGACTGCATAGAAAGGGTTAGAAGAAATATTGTACAATTTGAATTAGCATAATATGGGATTAGATATGCGCCCTATGGGTAAGGCAAAGCCTGGTTTTGAGCAAAGGTATTATGAGATTATGGATCTTGTAAGTGATATCGATAATGGAAAAAAACAAGAGCTTAGTATTTGGGATAAACTAAAGGGAAAGAAAGCTCCTAATAGAGAGGAACTATTGACAGAATGGTTCGCTAATCTTATACCTACTTATGAGACGATTAAAGCTCCTATGGTAGGACGAGATGAACAGGCTAATCAGTGGTTGAGTTCAAGATATGAAGTATTAGATGAAAAATCTATGTCTTATGAGGAATTTGAGAAAGAACATGAAGGGTATTATGTTATAGATTTAGCAGAAGAGCTAGATGGAGTACCGTTATATTGTTCTTTTGGACAAGATGAAAATGTATTAAGAGGGCAGTTTTTAAATGACTGTTTATCTATCATAGATGAAGATTTGGTTTATGATGCATGGGAAACGAAGAGAGCTGATGCAACTTTAGACTATGGCAATAGACTAATGGAAGTAGCTGATAAACTAGCTCAAGAACATAATCTAGGATATCTAAAGACACAGAGAGAAATACCTGATGTGGACGAGGATACTATGGAAGCTAAACTTCATATCCTCTATGCAGTTGCAAAGTGGTTAATATTTTATGGTAAGAATGGTCATGGGTATGAAGCAGATTTTTAGTGTATAAAAACCTTATTTACGACTCTCAATAGGGGGTGTTTAGCTATTGGGAATCTTTTATAACCCGGAGAAAGCATAGTATTTTCAAAAAAAGTATGTTTTGTTGCTTTTGCTTTTTGTGACTTAACGAGTTATATAGTATCTTTGGCGACTCAAAGTATTAAAATAATACCGATATGTTCGATAATTTAAGTGATAAATTAGATAAAGCCTTTCATATCCTTAAGGGACACGGCAAGATTACAGAAGTCAATGTAGCAGATACTCTAAAAGAGGTTCGTAGAGCTTTATTAGATGCCGACGTTAACTTTAAGATTGCTAAAGATTTTACTAATATAGTAAAAGAAAAAGCCTTAGGAGAAGAAGTACTTACTACGTTACAACCAGGACAATTGATGATCAAGATCGTTAAAGACGAGTTGACTCAATTAATGGGTGGTGAGGCTGCAGGTATTAACTTATCTGGTAATCCTTCGGTTATTTTAATGTCAGGTTTGCAAGGATCAGGGAAAACAACGTTCTCTGGTAAATTAGCAAACTTCTTAAAGACAAAGAAAAATAAGAAGCCTTTATTGGTGGCGTGTGACGTTTATCGTCCAGCAGCTATTAATCAGCTACATGTAGTAGGTGATCAATTAGGTATAGAAGTATATTCAGAAGAAGGGAATAACAATCCTGTACTGATCGCGGAGAACGCAGTTAAACATGCTAAAGCAAATGGATTTAACGTAGTAATCGTCGATACGGCTGGTCGTCTAGCTGTAGATGAAGAGATGATGACAGAGATCGCTAATATCCATAAAGCTATTGCTCCACATGAGACCTTATTCGTAGTGGACTCTATGACTGGACAAGATGCAGTAAATACAGCAAAAGCATTTAATGATAGATTAAACTTCGACGGAGTTATCCTTACTAAGTTAGACGGGGATACACGTGGAGGGGCTGCTATCTCTATTAAATCAGTAGTAAATAAACCGATTAAGTTTATCGGTACTGGTGAGAAGATGGATGCAATCGATGTGTTCTATCCAGATCGTATGGCTGACCGTATCTTAGGGATGGGAGACGTAATCTCGTTAGTAGAGCGTGCACAAGCTCAATATGACGAAGAGGAAGCTCGTAAGATCCAAAAGAAAATCGCGAAGAATGAGTTTGGTTTTGATGACTTCTTAACTCAAATCCAACAAGTTAAAAACATGGGTAGCATGAAAGACTTGATGGGGATGATACCAGGAGTAGGAAAAGCAATGAAAGATGTAGAGATCGAAGACGATGCGTTTAAACACATCGAAGCGATTATCCACTCGATGACTCCTGCTGAGCGTTCTAAGCCTGCGATTATAGATGTGAAACGCAAAACGCGTATCGCTAAAGGTTCGGGTACGGATATTCAACAAGTTAATCAATTGCTTAAGCAGTTCGATCAAATGAGCAAAATGATGAAGATGATGCAAGGAGCTAAAGGAAAGAATTTGATGAGAATGATGGGGCAAATGAAAGGAATGCAATAAGACACAAGAGAAGGTTTAAGGTTCGTTATGAGGTTTAAACCTTCTTTATTTATACAACACACACATATTATTATTTAATGCAACTACTAGACGGAAAAAAGGTATCGGAAGATATCAAAGAAGAGATCGCTGTTGAGGTTCAACAGATGAAGGCTCGTGGAGAGAAAGTACCTCACTTAGCAGCAGTTATTGTTGGAAGTAATGGAGCAAGTTTAACTTACGTAGGAAGTAAAGTTAAGTCTTGCGAGAAAGTAGGTTTTGAATCTACCTTAGTTTCTTTACCAGAAGACACTACAGAAGAAGAACTTTTGGCTAAAGTAAAAGAGTTGAATGAGAACCCAGCTATTGATGGATATATTGTTCAGTTACCTCTTCCTAAACACATCGATGAGCAAAAGATCTTATTAGCTATCGATGCGGATAAAGATGTAGATGGATTTCACCCGACTAACTTTGGTCGTATGGCGTTAGAGATGGAAACCTTCTTACCAGCTACTCCTTATGGTATCATGGAATTATTTGAGCGTTATAAAGTAGAAACAGCAGGTAAGAACGTGGTCGTTATAGGTCGCTCTCACATCGTGGGACGTCCGATGAGTATCTTGTTAAGTCGCAAAGGATATCCTGGTGATGCTACTGTAACTCTTACTCATAGTCGCACGAAGAATATTGCTGAGATTACTCGTGAAGCAGATATCATTATCTCTGCACTAGGAGTACCTTACTTCTTAAAAGGAGATATGGTGAAGGATGGTGTAACGGTAGTAGATGTCGGTATCACTCGTGTACCAGATGCTTCTAATCCGAAAGGATATGTTATCGCTGGAGATGTTGACTTCGAAGAGGTTAGTAAGAAAGCTGCTTTTATCACTCCTGTACCTGGTGGTGTAGGACCAATGACTATAGCAATGTTATTAAAGAACACTTTATTAGCTAGATCAAGAAGAGCTAAGAAGGGAGAATAAAAAGACTGTTTTATTTATATATGAAGAGAGGTGAGGTATCATCTCTCTTTTTTATTTTGTAGTGATCGTTTCTACTGTTATATTGTGATTTTTCTTTTTGTTATATTGTGGATGTATTGTGTGACACGGAACAGAGTGTAAGGAAAACATCTTGTAGATGTTTTTAAGAAGTAATTTTATAGAAGTAGTTATATTATGATAAAGAAAGTAATTATTGTTTTTTGTTTTTTAGCGGGTATAAGTGTAAGTGCCCAAGAGCTAACAGTGAGACCTCCTCATCCAGGTCGAAGTATATCAAAACTACTAATAGAAGCTCCATCTGAGGTAAAAGAGGAGAATAAACTGAATTTACAAGAGTATGTAGAACGTTTATATCAATTAAGTAGTGCTTGGTATAATGATGGGGCTTTACCAATTATTAAGTCAGGAGAGTATCTTGTGATTATCGTGAGTAATGAAGGCAAGTATAGTACTGAACCTAGTTATTCGAAAGATTTAGCAACTATCAAAAGAGACGACGTCAAATCTATAGAGTATAAGAATGGACCTAGTATAACAGCATTATATGGCGCTAGAGGAGGTCTTTTTGGGATAGTATTTGTCACATTGAAATAACTATATGAGTCATCTTGTTAGATGGCTTTTTTTTGTGATATACTTTTGTAATTATTGTTTGATTTCTATTATTGTAGCTATGTTTTAGTAACTACTTTTATAATCAATTTAAATGTACTTGTTTCTTTTATAGGAAACTAGGATATTTGTAAAACATTGTAATAATAAAGTTTAGGTCAGATGAAAACATATAGTTTAGATGAACTTACAGATTTATATATCGGTAAGGAAGGAACGGTCGAACGTGATGAATTTGAGAATGAGTTGCGATTAGACCTACTTGGGCAAACAATAAAACAAGCTAGACAAGAGCGTAATCTAACACAAGAAGAGTTAGGTCAATTAGTAGGGGTTAAGAAAGCACAGATATCGAAGATAGAAAATAGCACAACAGATGCTAGATTAACCACAATATTAAAAGTGTTTAAAGCATTAGATCTAAAGGTTAGTTTTAGTGTTGAACCTTATAATGAGATTTCTTTGTAGTAAGGCAGTTATGTAATAAATAGTCATCTTTTTAGATGGCTTTTTTTGTATCTAATAAATCGTATTTTTACTCAAAAGATTATGTATGCGAAGTCAAGATATAAAGTGGTCAGCCTTAGTGCCAGAGTTGGTGGTGTCAGATATTACAGCAAGCTTACAGTTTTGGTGTAAATTAATTGGTTTTGAGGTGATGTATGATCGTCCGGAGGAGAAATTCGCTTACTTAGGATTAGGCGAAGCACAGATAATGTTAGAACAGTATAATCCAAATGACAGAGAGTGGGAGACTGCAACAATGGAAAGGCCTTATGGTAGAGGGATAAACTTTCAGATAGAAGTAGGCTCTGTAGAAGAGATATTAGAAAGATTAGCCAAAGCAGAGTATAAAGTATTTATTTCTTTAGAAGAGCGTTGGTATAGAGTAGCTCCAGAAGTAGAGTTTGGACAAAAGCAGTTCTTAGTACAAGATCCTGATGGGTATTTAGTGAGATTAATAGAGAATCTAGGTGAACGTAAAATAGCGGAATAGAGGTGTTAATTAGATGAACTTAAGAGTGTATTTTAGCCATTAATAAAACGAATAAAACATGAAAACAAGAGAGGAGTTACAACGTGAGTGGAGCTTAAAAGGAGCGAAATACGCTAAGGATATTAATGAAATGGTAGCTTTCGGTAATGAACACGGATGGGATAACTGGGAAGGTGAGGAAGCTGTGGATACTAGAGGTAAGATAGGAGAAGCAGTTATTAAGCTACTAAGAGAAGCTAATGCGAATGGTACTGTCGCTGCTTTTAGAGAAGAGTTTGCTCCTGCACATAGTCCATTGGCGGAAATGTTAGATGACAAGGGAGGATATATAGGAGATATCTGTTCTATCTCAGATGATGTAGTTGCTTTTATGCAAGGGACTTCATATGAAGATAGGCAGGCTTATTTAGCGAAGGGAACAGAGTTGACTAGCTTAGATAAAGAGATTAGAAGTATCGGGCAGTCTATGCGTAATAATGTCTATGCAATAGCGTATACCGATAAGATAGTAACTCGCCAAGGATGGGAGGGAGAAATAATAGCCGAGTTTGCATTAGATGTATTAAAGGATACTGGCATTACAAGACTTATACCATTTAATGATGGGCAGAAAATACTGTTTATTTCTTCTGAAGGAATTTATTTATTAAGTAAAGAGCAAGAGAAATTACTTCATCCTTTAAATGAAGATAATGATGAAGATTTCGATACAAGTATTGATATGGAGAATGCTACTTTATCTTATGATAATAAATCTATCGTAGTAGGTGATCAAGGTAGAGACCATGCTGTGTTAAATAGTGAAGGAGAAAAAATAGGTGTGATAGGTGCGCAATCATCTTATCCACATTATTGTCTATTCTCTAGTGATGATAAACAACTATTGAGTAATACATGTCATTTCTACAATGGTGCTTCTATAGGTGTGGAAACAGCCAAATTAAATGGAATAAATATTCCTGCATGGGAAGAGCATGAGGACGCAATAACACTAGACGAAGGTATGCGTGTATATGCTGGTGTTGCTTTAGAGGATTATTATATTCTAGGTGATGCTTATGGGTATATAAGAGCTATTCGTACAGAAGGAGGGGAATTATGGCAACATTATTTGGGTTCTACTATTAGTGGAATGACCTTGTCAGAAGATAATAAAACACTATATGTAGGAACTCACGCTGGAATATTACATAAGTTGACATTAAATAAGAAGGTTAGAGATACACATACTATCGGAAATGCTGATATCTATGAGGACTTCCGTTTGTTAGTTTGGAAGAATGAGGAGAAGGCATTAGTGTGGTAATCACGATTAATATAAAAAAAAGCTACTTTGATAGATGTTAAGGTAGCTTTTTTTTATACTAAATCATTGTTGTCCGATAAAAAAAAAGAAGCCAGCAAGCTGACTTCTAAAAAGTTATCGTAGTTTAGTCTTGCAAAACAATAAACACGATGAGTAAAAGTACATATTTTTCTAGTAA